>JANRLC010000020.1:0-33354 GCA_033762955.1 Verrucomicrobiota bacterium
GACCCCAGCGGGGTCGCAGCGCGGATTGCTGAGGCCGTGGGATTGAAATCGCTGGTATGCCTTCGGCATCCTCGGAAAAGCATCAGTTACCAGCCTTTATCCGTGTTTAATCCGCGAAATCCGTGGCTGATGAATTATTCATCTACTATTCTCGATGCAGATGTCCCGCGGTGCCCAGTTGTCTGCCTACCGCCTTCACCGTAGCTTCCACGATCCGTTCCGCTGTCTCATTCCAAGTGTCACTGTGCACATGCTTAAAGTTCAGCTCGAACTCCACGCCGGCATAATCCGTGTCGGCAAAGCGGTGACGTAGGTAGGTGGTGAGGCCGTCATCGGTGCCGCGATAGGGCTCGTTGTGTGCCACAGTCATTGCGGGTAGTGCCGCGGTGAGTTGCGCTCCCCAATCGTTGCAGAAGCAGACTTCCAGTTCACGACTGGGATCGAATAGCAGCCCCATATCCATGGTACGGACTGCGCCGTTCAGCACTGGAGTAAACGAGTGTATGGAGAGGTGAAGTACGCGGTTACCTGCGGAGAGCTTGTGAGCCACGGTCTGGTGGACGCGGCTCCAGTAGGGCCAGTAGCAGGTGTCTTCGATGAGCTTCTTCTCTTCGGCAGTAAGAGATTGAGTAAACTCCGACCAGCGTTGTGGGTTTTCGGGCGAGCGGTTGAGGTCGATCAATAGTCGGGAGTAGTGGCCGAAGAATATAGGGCAAAGCAGGCGTGAGCCCAAGGCTGATGCAATCGTCTTCGCGCCGGGGTCCCACCAGCGGTGTTCTTCGAGCGGAGCGTGGCCAGCTTGGCCGATTTGGGGGAAAGATGCGGGCGAGTCGCCCGCGCTCCCATGTTCGAAAGGAGCGTGGCCAGCTTGGCCGATTTGGGGCAAAGATGCGGGCGAGGCGCCCGCGCTCCCTTGGCGCAAGTCCGACTCAGTACCCACACCACCGCCCACTTCTGCCTTCTGCCCTCTGCCTTCCGTCTTCCACCCTTCCGACTCTGTGCCTTTGTGCCTTTGTACCTCAGTGCCTACACTTCCACGCCTTTGTCCCTCAGTGCCTACACTTCCACGCCTTTGTACCTCAGTGCCTACAATCTTTACCCATTCCGGCGGCAGTGCGCGGCTGGCGTGTTCGCAGGAAATGATAACCGTCCACGGTTTAGACATCGAAGGGTCGGCCCGCTTGGAGGCATGCGGCCAGTTCCGCATACACCGCAGTCATCCGCTCCTTGGTCGCACCGGGGCCGATGGCGCGCTTTATCCGCCGTGCCAGGCACCCGCGCCTGAGGATAAACTCGATATCCTTGAGCCAGGGTTCATCGCCGGAACAGGCGTACTTGAGCATCTCCCACCAGGCATCGCTCACACTCACTGGCTCTCCATGGCTGGTGATGTGGTAATAGCCCAGAAGGTTGGTGTCCTCGATAGTGGCATCCTCGCCATGGATAAGCGTGCGGTCGAAGAGTTGCTTGAGCACTTCTGTTTTGATCGGAGTCTCCCAGTCCTTCAGTAAGAAGAAGCGTCCACACATCCACTTCAAGACTGCTACGATGGCTTGATGGATGGCGAGGTCCATGCGCGGGCATTCCTGAACATCGAGCACGCGTATCTCGATTGTGTTGCGCTCAAATCGCGCAATCGCACCCCGCGCGTTCAGCCACTCGTATTGCAGGATGCTTTCCGGGTCCTCATCCGCTATCGCTGTATAGATGGTTTGCAGGACAGTCTCGTGGTACTCGCTAATGGAGTTTACTGGCTCGGGTATTACTTGCCCGGTGACAGCGGGTATCGCGCGGCAGTTGTTCTGGTAAAAGCGCAACCGGTTATCCAGACAGGCGGTCGGTGAGCCCTCAACATAGGGCGAACTCGCAGCCAGGCCGGGTAACAAGGGCAAGAGCACACGGATGGCATGATGCAGGATGGCAAACTCCGCATCATTCGCGAACGGAAGATTCAGGTGCGCGGACTGAAGGTTCGACCACCCATGCCCCCGGCAGTCGAATATCCGGTTAAATGCCTGGTAGATTTCCTTGTTATCATGGGGCCAGAGCACTGTCTCCGTTGCGGGATTCATCCACGGATGCATCGCTGTGGGGAGCAGGCAGCATCCATGCTTGGCGAGTTCTGCATTGATGAACTGTACATCGGCCTGGAACTGCTCGGCGACGCCTTGCAGCGTGGCTACCGGTTCAGCGGTCTTCAGCTCCATGACGTGCGCCGTCAACTCATTCGACCAGGTTATGGCGCCATGTTCGTACTCGTTCAGATCGTCGCTGTAAGCGCCTGTGATTTTGTCCACGATGGGCTGTACGTCCAGCGTGGTGGCATCCACCACCATGTACTCCAGCTCAGCGCCGAAACGGGTGAAGAGTGGATAACTTGTCGGTGGGGTGGGGGAGGGTACGTCACTCATTAGTCAGCGCGGCCTTCGCGTTTCTTTTCCATGCGTTCGAGAAAGACTTCCATGATGCGTTCGTAGAGCGTATCGCGGAGCATATCGTCCTCGATTCCGGCCTCTATGCTGGGGTTGTCGTTCACCTCAATCAACACCGGGTTGTTCTTGATGACCTTAATATCCACGCCGTAGAGTCCGTTGCCTATCAAGTTTGCCGCGCGCAAAGCCATCTTTACCACGCGCTGCGGAGCCATCTCCACGGGGATGGTGTCTGCCCGGCCCCAGCGCTCATCGCCCTCCTTCTGGAAGTTGATGATCTGCCAGTGCTTGCGTGCCATGAAGTATTTGCACGCGTAGAGGGGCTTCTGGTCGATAATGCCGATGCGCCAGTCAAACTCGGTGGGGATATACTCCTGAGCGATGATAAGCTCCGACTTGTCGAGCATCACTTCGATCATCTCCTTGTACTGCTCCACGGTTTCCACCTTCTTCACACCAAGCGAGAAGGAGGAGTCCGGCTGTTTAAGGATACAAGGCATGCCGATTTTCTGGAGCACTTCCATGGCATTATCCTTGTGCACAATCATCGTCTTCGGTGTGGCGATGCGGTTGCGCTCCATAAGCTCATGGAGAAAGACCTTGTTCGCGCAGCGCACAATGCTCTCAGGGTCATCGATTACGACGAGTCCCTCCGTCTCTGCCCGGCGGGCAAAGCGGTAGGTATGGTCATTTACAGCAGTGGTTGTGCGGATAAAGAGCGCATCGTACTCGGCGAGGCTTCCGTAGTCGTCCTTCGAGATTATCTCCGTGGCAATGGAGAGCGACTCCGCCGCTTTCTGGAACTTCTGGATGGCCTTGTAATCCGAGGGCGGAGTGGGGTCTGTCTTATCCACGAGGATGGCCATATCGTACCGCATCTGCTTGCGGGTGGGCAGATTGATACGGTTGTCAAAGTACTCCTTTGCCATCGCCGCCACCGTCTCGCGGTGGTCCTCGGGAATCTCGCTCGTGGGGATGGGCGAGATGTTCTGCAGCGTCCAGCCCTCCTCGGTGCGAACAAAGTGTGCTCTCAGTAGCGGTGCCGGAAAAAGATTGAAGAGATGTCGAGCCAGCAAGTCGTACTTCTTAGAGACATTGCGGCTAAAGTAAATGGAGAGCGCAAACTTGTCCGACTGCAGGTGCGAGAGGGATTTCTGCATAATCTCCTCAAGGTCCCCGGACACCGCGCGCAGGAGTGAGAGCGATTTCATGTCCTGAATCGTGGCGATGCGTGGCAGCGGCTTGTGTCTACGCGCCTCAGCCAGAAGCGAGACATAATAGCCTGCGCTCTGGTACCGGTATGAGCGGCAAAGATTAAACACCTTTACATTCCGAAGCGCAGAGTATGCAGGGTCGGTCAGGTATTTGCGGGCAGCCACGACTTCGACCTTCGGTACTTGAAAGGACCAGCGGGCGGGATTATCTACTACAAAGAGGTAATTACTCATCGCGAAGGTGTTATAACCAGCATATTCCCATCGTACGTCAATACGCCAAGCAAGATGGAATTCACTAAACGTGCCATGGCGACGTGATAATAGCGCTGATTACTGCTGAAAGGATTCGTTTTATACGAGTCGGCGACCAAAACTTCCTGGGTCTCCTTGTCATAGCCACAAAGAAGCACGAAATGCCCGCCCGGATGACCGCGCACATCGTCAAGCCCATTACTGTCAGGGTCTTCACGTGACATCTGGTAGAGATAAGTACTGGAAAGCCCGGTTAAGATTGGCTGATGTCTCGTCAGATGCCGCCGAAGCAAGCGCCCGGTTAAATCTTCCATCTCAATACCCCCACCCAGTCGATAAAACTGAGAATACGAGCGGATGGCGCCCAGTAACTTCGGTTCCGAGCGGCAATCAAGCTGCCGCTCCAGCCGCTCTAGAAAGTCTGGTACCCGGGGATTAAACCAAGTCGGGTCGAAAGCCTTCAAGTTGTAAGTATAAAGCGTAGCCCGGTAGCCGCGCATCAAGGCATGTATGCCCAGATTCACCGCAATAGTCCCGCCGCCTTCGACAATTGGCACCTCCTCGATCAACTGATCGATGGATATGTCGTCTCCGTAGTAGCGGTATAGGGCATGCAAACAAGTCTGACCGCACGTCGTCTCCGACGGTTGCACTGGCATGTCGAGAAAGAGCTGATGTCGAACCGGTTCGTGCTCGTTGGGCATTAGGTAAATGTCAGGTACTTATGCGGTTCGCCATGGCAGTGCAAGCGGCGAGAATTAGTTTATCCTAAAAAGTAGGTCAACTCGCGTGCGATTATCGGGATATACCCCGCAAAGACGGACGACGCAACCCCGTTGGGGTTGATGTATCTTTCACATGCTTACCCAGGGTAGCCCGCTCCGCGAGCAACCGCTGTGCTTTGGGGCGTAATCCCTTCGGGATATTTCTGATTCTGAAAACACTCGATTTGACGCTATACAGGTACTACGGGATGACTGGCATCCCGCTGGGATGCTGAGCCGGATATTCAGCTTTGCCTCAAACAACTTCGAGATGCACCGATATCCGAATATCCCCTACGCTTTAATACTCTTCAGGACTTCACCAGACTTTTCCTTCGCTCGCAACAGGATGCCCTTCCATTGTTCGGCGTTTAACTCGGCAGACTCCAGCAAAGCAGGGATGGGTATCTCCTGGTTATCGTCGGGTTCCATGAGTAGTGGGGCATAGCGCGAGGCTAGATGCAGGTGGATGGCTTGATGAAACTTCTCGGATTTAACATCAGGGAAGATGTGCTCTTTAATTATCAGGCCAAACTCCTCGGCAAAGTTCCAATGCTTCATCAAGGCAGCCCCGGCTTCAGCATAGTTAAAGCCGATGGCTTCCTTCTCCTGTTCTGGGGTGGGGGGAATTGTCGGGATGGGTATCTGGCTTAGGACCCATGCGTGCTGGACTACTACTTTGCCGCACACATGGAGTAGACCCAGTGTGTAGTAGCCGGCCTTGTCGTTGTTGGTTATTTCTGCCAGCTCCTCCATGAGGCATGCCGAGCAAATACTCTGTTGAAGCAGCGCGTTCTTCTTAAGATTATACAGACTGAGCGCGCTGCCTACCGCCTGGGCTCCGATTACCGACGAGGTTACGCGGTACATTTCCCGGAAGCCAATCAGGTTGACTGCGTTCTGGAGGTTCGTCACGCGTTCGCGTCGGGAGTAGTAGGCGCTGTTAGCCATACGCAGTACTTCGGCTACCAGACTGCTGTCGAAGCTAATAAGCTCGATAATCTTGGTGTAGTCGGAATTGGGGTTCCGAAAGAACAACATGAGCTTCGGCAATATCTGGGGGTTCGGTGGGAGATTCCGAATCTTAGGAATGAGTGCCTCCAGCTTGATAAACGATGGATTGCTCAGGTGTGCCCGCTCGCTGATGTCCTGCACAATGGCAAGAAGGTGTGTGGCCACGCCTTCCTCATTGCGCAGATGGCAGCCACAGTAGCGGATGGAGCGTGTGGTCTTATCCTTACGCGAGATTTTACATTCTATATCCCACACACTTTGCGATTTGATGGCATCCTGTATCAGCTTGTCCACCCGAAGTCGGTCATCTGGGATTACATGATGGAGAAATGTCTCATAACTCCAATCAGGGAGCAGACTGGTATAACCAAAAATCTTGTCATGCCGGGGCGTGCGCTGCGTCGAGTTATCTTTCAAACTTGTCTGGCAAAGTCCGGTTTCAATGACCTCAAGCGCCGTATTGAGTAGGCGCATATTCTGCATTGAAGCGATATCTGTTTTATGGCGTTCTGTTACATCCACATAGCTGATGCGCAGTAGCTTGCGCTTGGCATCGGGAAACGCCGTCAACCGAACTTCGCAGCGAAGGACTTGATTCTTCGCATTATGGATGACCTGTTCGTAACACTGCGGTATACCCTGCAACGCTCGCTCTTCGTGCTCACGAAGCTTTACCGGTACATTTTCCGCGTGGGCAGTAGGGGTGTACTGTTCCAGCTTTGACTCCAGCAGCGCGTCGCGTGGGCAACCAAATAACTGCGTAGCCGTCTGGTTCGCCTCAACGATCCTGTTGTGCTCTACATCATACAGCAGGATGGCTTCGGGGGCATGGTCGAATAAGGCGCGGTAATGGGCCTCGTTTGCGTCCGCTAGCTGACATGCCTGCGTGCGCAGGGCATCACGTTCATAATTTTCAAGGGCAATACCAAGCGCGCCGGCGACCTGATCCAGAAGCCGAACAGCTCTCTGCTCGAAATACCCCACCGTTGAGGCGTAAAGAGATAGCGCACCAACGCACTTATTATGAACCCGGATGGGAAAAGCCACCACCGAGTGAACTCCGCAATCCTTGACGAATAGGTGCCAGCGGCTGGTGCGTTCGTCTTTGACTAGGTCATTGATTACAATCGGAGTCCCTTCGCGGCATGCACTTGCGCCAGCACCCTGGCCTTCAGGGCGCCCATCACCATACTCCACAATCTTTTCCAGATAACCAGCGTCATCCCCATGCTGTGCTACGGGAAGCAGGCGGTGGGTTTTCTCATCTACACAGCCAACAGTGGCTATCTTACAGATACCAGACTCCACAATCATCTGGCAGACCGTGGTAAACAGTGCCTCCCGTGTAGTTATCCGCAGCGTAGCCCGGTTAATTTGGCTAAGTAGCGTAGCAATCCGCTCAAGCTGTTCGCTCTCCCTGCTAACTAGTGCTGGGACTGTGACAGCATCGACAACTGCATTGGCTGAACTGGAATTAGTTTCGCTAGCCAATGGCTTGAGCGACTCTGTCGAAACTCTGGCCCTAGCCAAGCTGGACCTGCGATGGGCAATACTGCGTTCAATCAGAAAAACTAACAGCGCCCCTGCTACACCGCCTGTTATAATGTCTTGGATCATCGAACAGTTCCCAGTTCCCACCGACACTTAGCTATCCCAACACCGACATAGATTACTAGTATCCCGGCTTTGAGCAATTCCAATTACGTATTTGGTACAAGGAACAGTGCACGCACACCACTATTCCAAAGGCGGAATCGCCGTCATCATTTCTTTAGCTTCGTCTAGCTTGGCGTTTTTCGCCGCGATCTCTACTTTTCTCCATTGCTCGGAAATGGATTCATTCAAGTGCCCTGAGAGGCCAGCCAATTGATGGGCAAGTGCCCGAAGGCTGACTGCATCTCCGCTTTGCAAAGCGTCTTCCGCAGAGGTTCGCCTGGTCTTGCAATCGGCGAGTACCCGGGCATGCAGCTCCGGGGGTAGCTTGGTCATCGTGGGGCTCGGTGGCTTTGGCGTGAGGGCGTCAAGGACTCGCTGGGTAACCGGAGCGCGTTTATGTTCTTTAACATATGCGGTTGCCCTTTCCAGTGCTTGTTCCAGCTCCTTCTCGCGGACAGGTTTCGTGATGTAGTCGTTCATCTTTGCAGCGATGAACTTATCGCGGTCACCCACGAGCGCGCTGGCTGTCAGGGCGATGACATATATCTCAGGATCCCGTACGCCGGTGCTCTTGTCTCGAATCATTAGCGTGGCGTGAAACCCGTCCATGACGGGCATCTGCCCATCCATCAACACGGCGTCGTAGTCCCTTGCCTTCAGGTACTCAAGGGATTCAGAGCCATCGCAGGCAATATCTGCCGAGTGCCCTAGTGCCTCCACCTGTAAGCGGGTAATTTCCTGATTCACTGGCATGTCCTCAACAATCAGTAACTTGAGTGGCATGGCAGCCTTCTTCGTTTCCTCGAGTGGCTTTGCTTGGGTAACCACGACATCATCGGGTGCGATTACTTTATGTAGCGTACTCCAGAGCTGCTGCATCCTCAGTGGTCTGCGTACAAACAGTGACACCCCGGAGTCAAAGAGCATGGATTGCGCGGGAGCCTCGGAGGTGGATGACATTATAAGGATAAACTTCGGCTTCGGCAGGGAAGGGTCCATCCTCAGGCGCTTGGCAAACTCCAGCCCATCAATGCCTGGCATCATCAGGTCTGAGATTATTAGGTCGAAGGCCATATTACGCCGGGACATATTCTTGATGATCTCCAGTGCGGCTTCTCCAGATGTTGCGGTCTGTATGCTCAGCTCCAGTTCAGACAACTGGTTTTTAAGGATGTCCAGCTCAGTCTCGGAGTCATCAACCAAGAGCATTCGCAGCCCCCAGAGCGTCTGTCGAAGCTGTTTGGCGTCCGTGGCAGCGGCGGCGGATGCAGGCTCGATCTGATTGGGTGGCAATATAACCGTAACTGTGAATGTGGACCCAACCCCCTCTACACTCTTAACAACAATATCCCCACCCATGATCTGTGCCAATGAGCGACTGATGGAGAGACCAAGGCCAGTGCCTCCGAACTGCCGTGTAGTGGAGGTGTCGGCTTGCACAAATGGTTGAAAGAGTTTGGCTGTGGCTTCCGCGCTCATTCCTATACCAGTGTCATTGATTTCAAAAACGATGCCATCCTTGATTCTGGCATCCTGTGACACGCGAACGACGACCTCGCCTTTGTGCGTAAACTTGATCGCATTGCCAATGAGGTTTAGTAAAATCTGCCTGATTCGGGTGGGGTCGCCCTGAAAGGAACCGCGAACACTTTTATCCACCATACCGAGGAGGTGTATGCCCTTCGACTCCGCACGCTCAGTCATCAGCGCGAGGCAGTCTTCGACTAGTTCATGGAGATTGAACCCGATGCTCTCCAGATTAATCTTGCCCGCCTCTATCTTGCTGAAGTCAAGAATGTCATTGATAATCGTCAACAACGAGTCTGCGCTGTCTCGTATTGTCTTTGCGTAGCGCACCTGGTCGTCTCGAAGAGGGGTCTTCATCAAGAGATTGGACATGCCAATCACGCCATTCATCGGAGTGCGGATTTCATGGCTCATATTTGCCAGGAACTGCCCTTTCGCCAGACTGGCTTTCTCCAGCTCCAGCGTGCGCTCCGCCACCACTGATTCCAGTTGGCGATTTCGTGCGACCAGTATTTTACCGCGCCATCTTACAATTCCATAAATGCCACCACCAAGGGTAAACGTGTAGAGCAGATAGGCCAACCAGGTACGGTACCAGGGTGGAAGTACAGTGAATGTGAAATGCGCGGGCTTGCCTACCACTCCCAGAACATTTCTGCCCTCTACTGTAAATGTGTAGCGCCCTTCAGGAAGCCGGGAGTATGTTTTATAGGTATCCCGAGTCCACTCCGACCACTCCGGCTCAATTCCTTCCATGCGATAGCGGAAGCGGTTGCGCTCAGCGTCATAGAACGAAGGTATTCCGTAATGAAAAACATAGTTCTTGTTACCGAAGGGTATCTTAAGTGTGTCACCTTGTGTTCCTGCATGTGAGCCGGCCATATTGTAATAGCTTTGGCCTTCAAATAGGATATCTAGCAAAGTGGTTTGCAGTGGATTCTTCCTTACCAGGTCCAAGTTCGTTGGCTTGAAGTGTATTAACCCGGTGGAAGAGGATATCCACCAGGAATCGCGATCGCGGACCACATAACTCCATCCATTGGGCTCCAGCCGACTCAGTGAGATCGGCTCCCATTGCAGTGCGCCTTCGCGATACCAGAGAACACCGTTGATGTAGCGCCCATTGACCCAAATGTTATTCTGGTCATCCCAGAAAACTCTTCGAATATCGCCAGGCACCATGGGTATAAGGTTCCCCGTCTTTCCCTGTTGGGAGAAACGCTTGGAAACAGGATCGAATACAAAGAAGCCTGTAATACTACTGCGAAACTCCACACCGTCCGGTACTGGCATGGGTGCTATCCATTCATCGGGAAGCCCGTCCTTGGTGGTGAAGGTCTCCTGGTCCCACCTCCCCGAGCTATTCATCTGTAGTCGAAAAATAATGCCTTGGCCCGCCTCCGCCCAGATTTCGGTTGGGCTGGCAAATACGATGCTAAAGAGATTGTTGCCTTGTAATTTCTCCATTAGAATTTCTGAAGCGGGCTGCTGATTTCTGGTAAAAAATCGGAATAACTTGTTCCCGCATGCGACCATGCTTTCTCGGACTGCGTCCCCATTATGGGATAGAAATCGAGTGGTCCCAGGCAATGGAATGGGGACGATAGAGAAGTTGTGCCCATCCCAGTAATATTTTTGATCGGGAGTGCCATGCATGAGATACTCGCCCATTCCGAAAAGTATTCCGCCATCCGTATTGATTGGAGCCATCTCAAGGATTTCATGACTTCTATTCTCCGACGGGGTGTAGATAAAAGAGTTTGTCGAGAAGTAGAGCTTGTTGTTGAGCCAGGCATAGGCTGTCCCGATATCCTCTTTCATTCCACTTCGTGGACTATAATAGGTAGTACCGCTGATATCCACTCTGGCCATACCCTTGTTAGTGCTGATCCACAACCCCATCTCTCGATCGACTACCATACTTTGAATTATTCCCCCTAGAGTGCCTTGATTGAGGTCGACACGGAGATTAACCTCTCCGTCTGTGCCGAGAATCCAGAGCCCGAAGTTTAGTATACTCATAACCATCCGACCATCAGGCAGGGGTACCAGTTTATTGCATCCTTTCGCGATCAGCTCTTGTTCCGCAGCGAGTGGGACATGCCGCACTTTCCCATCCACATACTCAAATAATCCACGGGCTTTTACTGCAAAGACAATACGGCCTGACTGTGTTGCGCAGATGGCAGTGATGGGTGTGCGATTCACATCAACAAAACCTTCAGTACCGGGAATTACACTCGTTTCCCCCTGTTCCAGCTTCATCAACCCTTTTGCACTATTGGCAACATACAATGTATTTCCTACGGAGCAGAGACCATTGATGTACTCGTCGATTACAGTGCTATCGTACAAGCTCCGCATTGTGCCATTCTCCAAAAGATCAATTGAACGCGAATAGCTGAAGAGATAGTTACCACCGAATAGGTTCAACTGATAGCCGAAGGTGCGATTCCCGATGAGAGGGACCTTGTGCAGAAGACTTTGCGTATATCGACCATCGGGTTCGCGCTTGAGGCGGTGTAATTCACTGCCTGCATTTAGAATCAGTGATCCATCTGCATCGAGAAGTAGATAATTAATCTGGAAGGACTGCTTGGCTTCAGGAATACGTTGCCAATCTTTCCCGTCATGACGCCAGACATCCTTGCCGGCTGTGGATATAATGAACCCGTCATGATCCATTATTAATATGGATGTCGAACTTTGCTGCTCGCGGATGGTTACATCCTGTATCAGGGGTATGCCATACGCCAGGTCTTGCGCAGGCAACGACAGCGGATTGATGGCAAAGAGCAGAGCGATGAGCAGAAGATACCCCTGTTGCGGTCTTTTCCTGAAATTTCGCAATACACGAACGCATCTACACATCATAATAGTTTGCATGGGGCAAAGGATGCCATGGCGGCATTGCATAGTACATAAATCGGCTGGCTCGGTGGTGGGTTAAGTTATTTCTGCGGTTCGTGTTGGTGAATGGGGATGGCAGAAGGCAGAATGCAAGAGGCAGACGAGAGCGGACAGAAGGCTGAGTGCTGATGACTTCCCTTGTTACTCCCATCGGTGCGTATAGAAGTCGTCGTGACTTGGGAGTAGAGCCAATTTCGCCGGAGTATGGGCACCTACGGCATCCAATGAAAATCTACGAATTGGCACCCGCCAATTTCCTCTATCTTTAGGTTTATCGGTGCCTGCCATGCCGCAGAATATCGAAGATAATCCACACTCCCAGCAGTACTGACCCGGTGTAGCCCACAACACCGATAAACGAGTAGGAGCCCCAGATGAGCGGTGGGACATTCGCTCGGATCACCAGTGAAGAACCGATGATGAGCGCCCCGGTGATGATAGCCAGCACCAGCCGATTAATGGCTGATGTGGCTTGATCGGTAATGTTGTCGAGGTTCTGGTGATGTAGGTTTATCTTGAGATCTTCGCGCTCGAACCGGCGAAGCACACGCTGCATATCCGCGGGCATCTCGTGCAGGCGGCGCAGTGAGTCTCCCACCTGCCAGAGGGTACGCTTCAGCACTGCCTCTGGGTTCCAACGTTCCCATGCGAGCTGCTTTAGAAAGGGGGATGCCGCCTCGGCAATGGACAGCGTGGGATCGAGGGAATGTGCGCTTTCTGTCAGCGATACAATCGCCTTCGCCAGCAACGTATAGTCTCTGGCGACAGGGATACCGTTCGAGCCGAAGACGTACATGAGGTCGAAAATAATCCGCCCGATATTCGCATCTGGCGGGAGCGCTCCATACTTTGCCAGTACAGCGGCTACTTCCTTTTCGATCTGCTGTTCATCGACCCACGTAAACCCTCGCGTCATGCTTTGAGCGATTCTGGCAACCTTGCTAATATCCGAATCCGAAACGGCATCGAGCAGGTCCGCGAGGTGATGGCGATTCTGGCGGGTAAGTTGCCCGGTAAGTCCCCAATCGAGCAAGCAAAGCCTCCCATCCTTTGCCGCCAGTATGTTTCCACCATGCGGGTCACCGTGGAAGAAGCCATCAATAATAATCTGGTGAAAGACAGACTTCGCACCGGCCTTGGCGAGAAGGCACCGACTCTCTGGCGGTAGCTTTGGGTCATCGATGTTTATGCCATCAATCCACTCCGATACGAGCAAGCGGCGGGTGGAAAGGTCTTGAAATACTTTGGGTGCGAAGACTTCCTTGGGGTAGGGGTTGCGTGCATTGAACAGCTCCGCGTAGCGAGCCTCCTGCGTGAAATCCAGCTCCAGACGCAGTCCCTGCCGCAGTTCCTCCACTACAGCGGGCAAGTCCCATGGACGCAGCCCTTCGATTCGCTTGTTTAGCTGTTTTGCCAGCCAGCCAAGAATCTCCATGTCCGCCTGAATGCTCTTCTCAATCCCCGGTCGCTGCACCTTCAATACCACATACTCGCCGGTCGTTTTTAACCGAGCGCGGTGTACTTGTGCCATGGAGCCGCAGGCGAGTGGCTCCACTTCTATATCGGTAAACAGCTCCTCCGGAGCGCCGTCCAACTCGCGCTCAATCACTTTTCGAATGTCATCATACGGTTCCGGTCGCACTTGATTGCGAAGATACTTCAGCTCTTCGATCAATGGCTGTGGAAGGAAGTCGCCACGGGACGAGAGAATCTGCCCGACCTTGACGAAGGTCGGCCCCAGGTCTTCGCATATCATCCGTATATGCTGCCAGGTAGTCAGACCCACATGCTCCGGGGCGGTGAGCTTCGTAATCCACCCTACCGGGGTTTCCGTATCGCGCAAGACCTCGGCAAACCCATGCCGGACGAGAGTAGTTACAATCTCTTTCGCCCGGACGGCATCGCGCAAGAAGGTTAAGGGTTTCATACTTTATCGGAGCCCATGGCGCATAGATTCGCGCATACAGGCGTGCCTGGTCACGCCCGCCCATTTGGTCGGCGTGGTGCATTGAGAGAAGGTGTCATTCCTCCTCACTCAGGCAGTCGGTGGCTTCGTCGCTTGCTCTTGTGACTGGCAGCATTGGGCCTGTGTCTCCAGTGCCGCCACTCTTGCGGTAAGTGCGTCCAAGTCCTTCTGCCGGGCGAGGGCAGCCTTCTTAACAGTCTCATCGAGCCATGTGCTCAGCTCCTGCTTGCTCTGCTCGAATTCTTTTTTGCCCTCTTCGGCAATCTTGGCCGCCATCTCCCTCGCTTCCTGAGAGGAAATCTTTCCTTTCTCAACGAACTCGCCGAGCTTGCGCTCCACCAGCTCCTTCGTGACTACCGTTGCGCCGATTCCGGCCATTACAGTTTTTTTGAAGAGATCCATCATGGTTTGCATAAGATGGCACCTGAACAACATGTTGGCAACTTGTTTTCATTGCTGCCGCCCATGTGCTTCTACTGCCGCAATCCCAAGCGAAATAGCACTCTACCTACTGCACCATTCGTACCCGGAATCGATTTCGTGTATTTAGTGTATTTAGTGGATCATCTGCTTACCTTCCCACTATTCAGAAGGTGAGATGCGCTCATCCCGCTCATCCCCGCTATCACAGGCTCGAATTTGTTTCCCATCCCGTCATCGTGCAGTTATACAAAGGGAGAACCGGGCATTTACCCTGCAACCATGACTCTGCTCTCCGCCACCGTTTTGCTCCTGCTAGTAACAGACCCACTGGGCAACGTACCACTATTTATCACCTGCCTGAAAGGGGTGGAGCGTTCCCGTCAGGTATTCATCATAATCCGCGAGATATTCATAGCATTTGTCATTCTAGCCCTCTTCCTGTTCTTCGGGAAGTACATGCTGGCGGTGCTGCACCTTTCCGAATCTTCGCTACGCCTTGCGGGGGGAATTATCCTGTTTCTCATTGCCATACGGATGATATTTCCCGACCCACACGGCCTCTTTGGAGACATGCCGGACGGCGAACCCTTCATCTTCCCCCTTGCCGTACCACTCTTCGCAGGCCCCTCGGCAGTTGCCACCGTGCTGCTCTTCGCCGCGAAGGAGCCATCGCGCCTTTGGGTCTGGTTCCTCGCTCTGCTTCTCTGCTGCTTAATCAGCGGGATCATTCTGGGCTTCTCACCGTTGATGCTTCGTGTCTTTGGTCACCGCGGGTTGAACGCCTTTGAGAAACTCATGGGCCTGCTCCTTGCCGCGATCGCGGTCGAGATGATAGTCGTCGGCATCCGCGAAGTAGTGGCGATGTAAACCAACAGCGTCGGTCACCCACCGCCCTTATGCACGCTATTTCAAAGGCAATGAAAGGCGGAAACACGCACCTCCCATTGGCGAGGTAGTCACCGCTATCTCTCCCTTGCACAGCTCTACAAATCCCTTGACCGCGACTAATCCCAGGCCGTGCCCGCCAGGCTTTGACGACTGCATCGGCTGAAATAGTGCGGCCTGCATCTCCTCTGCGATACCCGGTCCATCATCATGGACTTCTATAACCCCGCGCGAACGCTCCTCTTGAATCACAACCTTGATCTTACCCAAAGCAGAGGTAGCCTCACCAGCATTGAGGATGAGGTTCACCATGGCCTGCTGTAGCATGAGCGGATCTATTGTGACCGTAAAATCCTTCTGGCAGTCCACTGTCAGATGCTTGGTTCGCAGGTGGTCGTGCATCCGTACAAAACCAATCGCCTGCATAATCTGATCATGAATACCAACCGTGGTCGCTACGGCGTTCGTTGCACGGCGATCCCCTCCAATCAACCGTTGATTGATCGCCCCCAGTTGCACAATGGCGGACTTCACCGCATCGAGCGACTGCACCTGCCCATCGGTTAGCGGACCTTTCTGCCGCAGTAGTTCCAGCCCCATGCCCACGGCTGCCAGCATGTTACTCGCATCATGAGCCAGCGCACTCGCATACAGAACCGCAATCGCACGCTGCTCAGACTTTAACAACGCGAATCGCTGTTCCTGCTGGACCTTCTGCTGCCTGACTGCACGGCGGAACTGGTTCTCGGTAAAGATGAAAAGAAATATCCCCGTGATCAGGACAAAAAGGATTCCCTTGATCGTCTCGATATGTGCCAGATTCTCCACACTCCTCGCCAGTTCCTCCGCATACATCGAGGAGACTATGATATAAGAGCCCGACAGTACCATGTAGGTGCCAGCCACCAGACCCGCTCGTGCAACGGACTGTTCTTTGAGAAACTTCATGTGTACGACCTCATCGGTGCAATTATACTACACAGAAACGTAGCGCGGTTACAACCCAAATTGACAGTACAGTTGATGTCTGCATGGGACCGTGTTTGCGGTGCATTTCGAAGTTGTTTCACTTACGACAACTGTTATTTCCGCCCTAAAGGGACACTTTAGCCTGTACCTATTTAGTGTAGAATCATGGCATTATGTCGCGCTTTCGCGAATGAATCGCGAATTTTCTAGGTTGTACGCAAGTCGTTGGCACGTAGCAACATGCACAAGAATTGCGAATGTAACGCGTCACTGCGTGTCGCACTAGGAGCACATAGGTAGAGAGACAATTATTCTAGCCGCGAAACTACCACCATGAAACCCAATCAAGCCAATCACCGCGACTCCGCCCGGTTCGGAATGCTTCTCAGGGCCACCACTTACCCAATAGGACACAGCATTACTAGCGTCAGCGTGACAAGCTGGCATCACGGACGGACCGCAACCCACACCTGTGACTCATTTACGGGTCACGGACGGACCGCAACCCACACCCATGACTCATTTATGGGTCACGGACGGACCGCAACCCACACCCATGACTCATTTATGGGTCACGGCGGGACCGCAACCCACACCTGTGACTCATTTACGGGTCACGGACGGACCGCAACCCACACCTGTGACTCATTTACGGGTCACGGACGGACCGCACCCCACACCTATGACTCATTTATGGGTCACGGCGAGACCGCAACCCACACCTGTGACTCATTTATGGGTCACGGACGGACCGCAACCCACACCCATGACTCTTTTTCGGGTCGGCGATAGTCGCCAACCCACACCTGTGACTCTTTTTCGTGTCGGCGATAGTCGCCAACCCACACCCATGACTCATATATGGGTCGGTGATAGTCGCCAACCTACACCTGTGACTCATTTACGTGTCGGCGATAGTCCCCAACCCACACCCATGACTCATTTTCGGCTCGGCGACAGTCCCCAACCCACACCCATGACTCATTTATGGGTCGGTGATAGTCGCCAACCTACACCTGTGACTCATTTTCGGGTCGGCGACAGTCCCCAACCTACACCTGGGGAAATGCGTACATACCCGGACCGAGTCCCGCAATGGACGACAGGATAGAGGGCATCCAGCCAATCGAAGCGATTTATTT
The DNA here is from genome assembly GCA_033762955.1 of Verrucomicrobiota bacterium. Classification (GTDB taxonomy): domain Bacteria; phylum Verrucomicrobiota; class Verrucomicrobiia; order Opitutales; family Oceanipulchritudinaceae; genus JANRLC01. Next base: position 17,158 of record JANRLC010000020.1, read on the forward strand.
GCTTAGCCCTTTAGGCGAATTTGTAAGCTGATCAGCCGTCCCTACGGGACTGGTGACATTAAATACGCCGTTCACCCCGGGTTATAACCTGTGGAGCGGGTTAGAAAACCCACTCTCCGTTTGCTTCAAACACCCAACGGAGGGCGGACATTCTTGTCCGCTGTTATACCAACGGAGGGCGGACGGAGGGCGGACATTCTTGTCCGCCTATTTGCGATCAACGGTGCATTGTTTTATCTAGTCGGAGCCAAACTTCAGCCCCAGGTTTTTAACCTGGGGCTAAGGGATGCCTTCGGCATTCTGGGAAAAGAGCTGGATTGGTCACCCTCCATTTTCCTCTAGAGATACAAGGGGCAAAGGCAGATGGCAGAAGGCAGAAGAAGAACACGCACCGCATGTGATTCCCATCCCGATAATCGCACGCGAGTTGACCTACTCTTTAGGTCAATCCATTTTTATGCGGTCGATTTCATGGCGGTCCCGGTACTGTCCGAGATATTCCAAAATCTTAGCGCTGCGCACGAACCACACAGCATTCCTGCGTATAGAATTGACTTGAAGCTGTGCGAGGGCATGCTTTTGCGCCTTTAATAGAAACAGACCGTTACATCAAACAGGCCCCCATGGCTCAGAGTTTTAAAGACACCCTAAATCTGCCAGAAACTGCGTTTCCCATGCGTGGGGATTTGGCTAAACGTGAACCCGGTCGCTTTAAGCGGTGGGATGAAGACCGTCTTTACTACTCTATTCAGAAGAGCAATGCAGGGGGTGCATCCTTCGTGCTGCATGATGGGCCACCGTTTACTAATGGAGATGTCCACATCGGTACTGCGCTGAACAAGACGCTCAAGGACATCACCCTGCGCTATAAGTCGATGCGCGGCTATAGTACGCCGTATATCCCGGGCTGGGATTGCCACGGTTTGCCGATTGAGCAGAAGGTGGCGCGTGCCCTCCAGGCAGAGAACAAGGTGGTGGGCACAGCGGAACTGCGTGGCTTGTGCGATGCATTTTCCGAGACTTGGATTGCCCGGCAACGGGAGCAGTTTAAGCGGATGGGAGTGCTTGCAGACTGGGCGGCGGAATACAAGACCAAGGCTCCGGCCTATGAGGCAGAAATCATTCGCACCTTTGCAGCGTTCATAGACAGGGGTTTGGTGTACCGCTCGAAGAAACCCGTTTACTGGTCCATCCCTTTTGAGACTGCCCTGGCTGAGGCCGAGATTGAGTACAAGGAGCACATCTCTCCCTCTATCTGGGTGAAGTTCTCCGTAGACGCCGAGCAGGCGGCCAAGTATGGGCTGCCTCTAGACAAGCCGTTGAGTGTGGTGATCTGGACGACCACCCCTTGGACGCTGCCTGCGAATCTAGCCATCGCGGTACATTCCGCAGTAGAGTATGTTGTGGCAGACATCGGAGCGGAACGGATAATCGTGGCTCGTGCGTTGCTCGCACAGACCGCTGAAGCGGCAAAGCTGACTGAGCCGCCAACCGTCGTAACCGCGATGCCAGGTGAGAAGCTTGAGCATCTACAGACACAGCATCCGTTCATCAACCGGGCATCACCCGTGGTGCTGGCCGACTATGTAACCACGGAAAGTGGCACAGGCTGCGTGCATACGGCACCAGGCCATGGACAGGATGACTATCTGACGGGCCTCAAGTATGGCCTGGAGATATACTGTCCCGTGGCGGATGATGGAAAGTATCTCGATGACGGCAAAATCCCGGCGGACTTGGTCGGTGTAACTACACTTGAAACCGACGGCAAATGCCCGGCGAACTCAGTGGTACTGACCAAGCTCAAAGCCGGGCAGAAACTCCTTGCGGTGAAAAAATATGTGCACCAGTACCCGCACTGCTGGCGCTCAAAGTCACCGATCGTATTTCGCGCGGTGGATCAGTGGTTCGTAGGGTTGGATAGGACCAACACCGCTGGCGAGTCCCCACGGCAACAAGCCAATGAGGCTATTGGTACGGTGACATGGGTGCCGGGCTTCGGGGAGAAACGCATCCGTGGTGCTGTGGAAAGCCGCCCAGACTGGTGCATCAGCCGGCAACGCTCCTGGGGAGTGCCCATACCTGCCTTCTACGATGGCAAAGGTGGAGCATTTCTAGATGGCGATGTCGCAAGAGCCTTGGCAACGAAATTTGAAGAGCAGGGGAGTAACCTGTGGTTCGAAGCCAGCGCCGAAGAACTATTAAGGGATATCCCATTGCCTGCGGGATGGCCCGCGCCAGTGGATTTAATCAAGGGCAAGGATACTCTCGATGTCTGGATAGACTCCGGCTCCAGTCACGTGGCTGTATTGAAACGCCAGACAAAGGACGGCGTATCCTGGCCTGCGGATCTTTATCTGGAAGGCTCGGACCAGCATCGTGGCTGGTTTCAATCCAGCCTCTGGACCAGCGTCATCGCCTGCGGTGGTAAAGCACCGTACAAGACGGTACTTACCCATGGGTTCATTGTGGATGTCAGCGGCGAGAAGGTCTCCAAGAGCAACCAAGGGCAGGCGGGGTACGATAAGCCACAGACGGCGGAGCATTATGTGGGCAAGTTCGGTGCCGATGTTATTCGCTTCTGGATTGCCTCGCAGGATTTTCGCGACGACATAACCCTGTCTGACAAGATAATCGAACAGGTCAGTGAGAACTACCGGGGTATCCGCAACACGCTGAAGTTCCAGCTTGGCAATATAAAAGGCTTCAAGGCTGAAGATGCCATTCCGCTTGACCAACTGCATCCCCTCGACCGCTGGGCGCTCCACCAGACTGCGGAGATGGTCAATACGGTTACCTCGTACTACGATGCCTACGAGTACCACAAGGTTTACCAGACCATCACTCGATTTGTGACAGTGACCCTCTCCGCCACCTATCATACGCTGGTGAAGGACAGGCTTTATACCCTCGGCGCGAAGTCGATTGAGCGTCGCTCTGCGCAAACCGCTATATCTCATATCTTCACCCTATTTAACCGGGTGCTTGCCCCCATTCTGGTATTTACCAGTGATGAAGCGCGGGCGTACGCCCTTGAGGATGCGGACTTTGCCAGTGGTAGTGTGCATTTGGAAAAGTGGCCAACGCCATCGATAAACTTCTTTGCCCCCGAAGTGGCAGCAGAAGTGGATGCGATTCTGGCACTCGTACCCGTGGTCAATGAAAAGCTGGAAGTGCTTCGTCAGGCGAAGACCATTGGGCGCTCCATTGATGCCTCGCTGGAGATCACTGGACCCGGTTCACAGGCAACATTCCGGTTACTTGAAAAATATAAAGACCATCTGCCTGAACTATTTGTAGTGTCTGCGGTCAACTTGCAGACGACAGATTCGGAATCCGTGCAGTACACAGCACAGCATGCTGCCGGGGTTGACTGCCCTCGCTGTTGGCGCTGGGTACCAGTGTTAGTAGAAACACCGCATGGTGCTTGCTGTGCACGCTGCTCCGCGGCATTACTTTCAACACCTTAATTTCTCTGCCATGAGTTCTTCCAAGAAACCTGCCCAAAAAGATTTAGCAAAAGACGCTTCCGTGAATAAAAAACCTGCCTCCGAACCAAAGCCTGTCTCTGAACCAAAGAAAGCCAAAAAGACTGTCGATAAAAGCCAGGACAAGCCTGTAAAGAAAGTACCAGAAGCATCAAAGCCGGTCTCTAAAAAGGAAACAGCATCGACCGCAAAGAACGCTGCCAAGGGAGCAGAAGCCACGGTTAAAAAAACTGCGATTAAAGAGCCTGAAGTAGACCCGAAGAAGCTGGAAGCCATTAAAAATCTTCTGCACAAGCCAAAGCATACGCCGGCAGTCTTCAAGGTTACTATTAAGAAACAGGCCCCTGTGGTCTTTACACTAGAGGACGTGCGCGAGGTGCTGAAATCCCGCACTGATGATCAGGATAAACCGATTGAGGCAAAGATAGCTCAACCGTTGGTCGCTGAAGTCGTGCCAATTATCCCTGTCCCACCGGCTCCAGTAGTTAAGATCGTACATGATTTACCGCCGCCGCGTCCCCGTGTCGTCGCCGCTGCCAATCTGGCAGATATCCTCGGCTTTATACCGGTAACGAAGAAGCCGACAGAAGGGCTGGTGCGAGAGGTGCCAAGAAAATGGGCACACTACCACCGGCTCCTGATGGACCTTCGCAACCACTTGCGCGAGCGCCTTAATATTCATTCGGAAGAAACCCTTAACCGCTCCACTCGCGAAGACGCTGGAGACCATGCGGGGGTTTCCCAACACATTGCCGATGCCGGTACGGATGCCTTTGACCGCGACTTCGCCCTTGGCTTGGTCTCGAATGAAAAGGAAGCACTGGCGGAAATCGAAGCCGCGATTGAGCGTATTTATGAAGGCACGTATGGTGTTTGCGAAATCACTCAGCAATCAATTGCCAAGGAGCGCCTCGAAGCTGTCCCATTTACCCGGTATTCACTGGATGGCCAGGCCGAGTATGAGAAAACCCATCGCCGTGTAGCCCACCGCGCCCAGTTTTTTGCGGACCTCACCGGTGACGAAGCTGGTGCTTACGGAGAAGAAACTCCGGATGAGTAAATAACAGTGCCCTATTCGCCTCAAACTATCCGCGAGACCCCTGTACCGCTCAGGCATGCCACTGCACACCAGCGTACATCGCTCATGACACGACTTCTGGGTTATAGCCGTTTCTGGGTATATCTATTCGTCGTGCTTGCTCTGGACTTGGTCACCAAGGAATGGGTGCAGTATCACTCTGGATTTCCCCATGGTCTCTATCCCCCGGAGGGTGGCGCAGAAGTTATCCCAGGTTTTATCAGCATTGTCTTTACCACCAATCTCGGTGCTGCTTGGGGACTGTTTGCGGGCTTTAGTATCTTTCTAGTAGCACTTGCTGTAGTCGCACTGTTCGCCATCTATGGATTCCGCAAGCATTTGGAGCTTGATCGCCCACTTATGCAGGCGGGATTTGGTTTGATGGTGGCTGGTATTCTAGGAAACCTGATAGATCGGCTGCGTTTCGGATACGTGGTGGATTTCCTTGATGTCCACCTATCCTTTTATCGCTGGCCTACTTTCAATATAGCAGATTCAGCGATATTTTGCGGAGTGGGGCTGTATCTATTTTGGAGTGTAAAAGCAGACTTTGCGGCCCGAAGAAAAGCAAAACAGAGACCGGTTATTGAATAGTTTTTAACTTACCGCTGTTACTAGTTGGGGTTGTAGCCTTAGTTTTCTGTAAAGGCTGGGTTAAAGTATAATCCTTACTTTTATCCGTTTGTATTATCCCGTAGTGAAGCTATGATTCACACCGTATCATCATCTGGCTTGTGCCGATTAACTGTCTCCTTTCTATGAATATTCATTCTAGTCCTAAACGCAAAGGGATGACCTTGTTGGAAGTTATGGTAGCATTGACACTACTTACAGGGATGGCTGGAGCTGTGTTACTTTGCGTCATGCAAGTTCGAGAGACGGCCGAGGACAACCTATACCAAGCAACATCCATCACGATTGCCACGGGCTATCTCGAGCAGATGATGGGCATGAGCTATTCCACTCTGCGCGATATAGCTTTGAATCCTACCAAAGCAATTCCCACCAAAAGTACAGAAAGCCAGATCGATAATATTTATACCAGCCAATTTACTGCATTGGATATACCGATCGTATCTGAAATGGCTGCGGATGGATCCTTGGTGGCCAAGGTATCCATGAAATTTGAGATACAGGCACATTTACGTGATTTGCGCCCCGATGGAGTGGATGCCATCGAGGTCGGAATTACTTATGCATGGACAAAACCCAGCAACCGTCAACGAAATGAACGCAGCATCAAGACCATTCGCTCGAGCATCAGGTAAGTGCATAAATAGCATGCGAGCAGGGTTCACCCTGACCGAGGTGCTGTTTACCATGGCTATTTTCACCGTTGTAGGGGTGGGTGTAGGCGTCTTTACCATAGACACAGGTCGTCTGATGTTTGTAAGTACAGCCAAGTTGGAGATGGCGGGAGATATGCGCCAAATCACCATGCAGTTGTCGGATATTGCCCGAGAATCAAACGAGTATCATGTTTATACAAGTTATTCTGGCGGAGTGACTGCGGGCTCGCGTCAAACAGAGGGTGGACGCGGCGATTGCCTTGTTCTCATCTTCCAGGAGCCGCGCAACACCACCACGGGACTGCCCGATTTCGCAGGCGCTACTTATATCTATAAACTGGTCGTCTATTTCCGGGAATCGGGTACAGGTAATCTAGGACCAGTCAAAACCTTCACCATAGAATACCCAGGTACTTCCGCAAAGCTGGTTGGCCAAGCGGGCAACTCTGTTGAGGAGCTCGTGAACGCATATAGTGGTCCGTATCGCGAGATTGTACAATTGGCAAAGGGTCTCGCCAATGCGAAGTTATTCTACCTACTCAACAGAGAATGTATCATGGTCAAGGCCGAGATTTATCACGGCAACAAAGTTAAGGAAGTGACGAACACTTATAATTTCACCATTTCACCACGAGGTTAGTTTATGAAAAAACAACGCGGTTCAGCTTTAGTAATGGTCATCATAGCCGTTTTGGTCGTATCCATGATTATAGGTTCCCTCATGCTGTATGCGATGACTGAAAGACGACTAAACCACAATCAACTGATGTGGATTCAGGGGCGTAGTGCCGCGGAGGGAATTGTGGATTTGGGGATGGGAGAGCTCGTGGAGCGGTTTAATAATATTGAGGCCTTCCCCAAGGATACACTGCGCAGTGATCGCAATCCACTCTTTCTCACGGACCGCTTTTTCGAGTATTATGCAAAAACTACTAAAGGGGACCAGATAGCGCATGTAGTTCTCCCTTCTGCATATAACAAGTCTGCCGCCCCAGGTACCTACCCGACAGAGTTGGTTGGTGGATCCATTTCAGCCACCACTCCGGTTTATATTAACCCTCAGGATCCTGCTTATGAAGATGAACCTGATTTAAGAGGCAGTACGGTCTTGACCACATCGGTAAGTATTTTGGGAAAAGCAACGGTTCAGGATTATAAAGGAAAGCAGATGGAATCCTTCGCGATTGGCGATCTACTCGTACGAGATGCACCGCTGTTTTCCCATGCCATTTTCTATAACATGGACTTGGAGATAGCACCCAGTCCAAACATGAATATTATTGGTAAAGTACACACCAATGGAGACTTATGGTATATGTCAGCCGGCGGAGATCTTAAATTTCAGAACCTGGTTTCCGCAGCAGGCAAGATTCGATTTGGGCGCATGCCACAGTCTGGTCAGGCCAATAATCCCAAGGTGGTTTCATTCATGAGGGACAAGGATAGCAGTGGTAATCCTGTAATGACGGATAATCAATGGAATGGGCAGGCCTTTGATGAGAACGCCATTGGTTCAGACTGGGTCACTTGGAGTGCCAATAAGTTTAACTATTGGGTCCAGTCTGGAGCCAATGGTATGGGTGCCCATAAGTCCGTGGCTATGCAGGATTATGTCCGCGATGATCCCACCACCGCGGTCGTTGATGATGCCCTCAACTATGCTTATCAGATGATTATGCCTGCAGCGAATACCAAACCGACAGACGACCAAGCCTATGAGATCGAAAAGCAAAAGTTTGCGTACAAAGCAGGACTGACCATTGAGGTGGACACTGCTACGAGTTCAGTAACCATGTATTCCTATGAACGCGACGGAAAGGATATTGCCTACGATAATGGCGCGCCCAAGAAGATCGCACTTAACATGCCACAGGTATTACTGGATTCCATTGTCAAAATTAAGCCGAGTTCTCTCTATGACTACCGCGAGCTTAAATCCATGAATCAGGTCGAAGTGGATATGCATAGACTGCGCCGTGCGATAGAGTCGGTGGATGTTTACAACAACGCTGCGAACGTAACCGATACAAACCTCAAGAATGAAGCGAAGGCCATTATCCAGGACTGGGGTATACCAGCATCGAAGATCGCTGATGGCACTGCGAAGGACGATCCAAAGTTCCCTGCCAATTGGTGGAATGGGGTGGTTTATGTAAAGCTTCCTTATAACAATCCATCCGCCGCACCGGACAAGGATGGTGTTAAAGTGGCGAAGTCCAACTGGGCTGTAAAGCTAGTCAATGGCTCGCAGATACCCAACCCGGATTTTGCACGAAGGAAAGATATCTATGGTACTACGGTGGCGACGAATGTTCCGATGTATGTTAAAGGCAACTATAATGCAAATGGTACATACACTTCGGGGAATGAATATAATCCAGACGCAGCCTATAACGACAATTTCAACCCCTTCCGCGATCCAGTGACAACTGGTCAGCCCAAGGGTAAATATCCCGAAGCGGCTGCGGCTCTGATTGCAGACGCGGTCACCGTTCTCAGCAATAGCTGGGTCGATGCAACTAGTAGCAGCGCGGTCGCATCACGCGTGGCTAGTGACACCGAGATATCGGCAGCCATCATCTCCGGAATTGTGCCCTCTGGAAAGGGTGGTAGCAGTAACTTTTACAGTGGCGGAGTTGAGAACTTTCCCCGGTTTCTTGAAACCTGGGGTAGCGGACGTTCACTTACCTACCGTGGCTCCATGGTGTGCTTGTTCGAGAGCGAAATTGCCACAGGACGCTGGGGGCAGGGCAATGTGTACTCGCCTCCAAATCGCCGTTGGGGCTTTAATACCATCTTCGCTCTTGGGGAGTATCCTCCCGGCATGCCGATGGTTCGCCGCTATAAACGGGTTAACTTCAAGTGGCTGACCAAGACCGAATACCAGAGCGCCCTTTCCCATATTAACAATTAACCCTGTCCATTCCTCTGATGCGTACTCTCCCTCGTGCAATCCTCTTGCTTACGCTACTCTTCGCGATTTCGATCAGGCTTCTCGGGCAATCTGACTATTTAGACTATCGCGGTGAACTTCGCTCATGGCCAGTTGCAGCACGCCCTGAGCTAAAGGTACAGACGCAGTCAATCTCCGATGGCGAGAATACCTTGAGTAGCTTTGTCCTTAGCGGTGCCGGTCTCCGACTCATTATGCCAATTGAGGACGGTATGCTTCAGCGACCGCCGACGGCGCGCTATTCAGCAAGTTTTTCGCACCGGGTAGTTCCCGATTTTGTTCTGGGGATTAGCGTCTTTAACTCTGGGACTTTTATTAAAGAACCCAGTGCGGAGGAGATTTTAGGCTATCTGAAAGCATTGCTGATTCGCGTTCAGAAGGGAACGACCATAAAGATTTTGCACGGTCCACTGGATGATGCGCCCAAGGCAGATTTCCCTGTGCTGGGAAGTTTTCCCCTTTATGTGGTCTATGAGGTAAGTGATGAAAACACGGGGCAGTCTTTCCGCCGTGCTGAATATTTTGCACAAGTGAATGACCAACTCGTAGTCGTTGTCTATCAGAACCGGGTAGATGCGTTCGATCGCATGCAGGGTTTTGTCATGCCAATAATCGCACGCATCTACCCGCAGTAGGCTCTCTCATTGTGCCAAACGCCAGAGGGCGATACATGTCCCAAGGACAATCAAAGTAGCCAGAGCTGCGGCGATATCGTCCAGCAGGATACCCCATCCGCCGTGGATATGCTGGAGTCGGTTGATGCCGAAGGGCTTCGCTATGTCGAACAGCCGGAAGAGGCCGAACCCTGCCAGTAGTACGACCCAGAACCATTCTGCTGGCACATAGGGTCGTAGCCCGAGAAAGCATAATGGCATGGCGACAAATTCATCCAGGATTACTTCACCCGGATCTCGTCTTCCAATGGCTTCCTCGGCCTTGTCACAGATTCCAGCAGCAATAAAGCTGGTGATCACCAATAAGATACCCTGTACGATGAGCGGCAGGTTATGAAAAAGAGCCAGATACCAGAGGCATCCCAGCAGCGAGCCCCAAGTCCCCGGAGCAGGGAGGCGATAGCCCACCGGGCCGAGTGTGGCCATGCGCTGAGCCTTCTTCTTTGGTAGAAACCAGGTCCAGAATAGGGAATACTTCCAGAAAGGGTGGGGCGCTGGCTTCATGATTGCTGCACAACACGCTTTCCTCGAAGAACGGGCACATACTTAATTACATACAGTATGCCTGAGAATACCGTGAGCGCGGATGCCATAAGAAAGTACAGCAAGCCATTCCATTCCACAAAATGCGTGGCCAATTCGTGATCGTACGTAAAGATCAGCGGTAAGTCCCTCTGCACCACGGGGACAAAGAGCAGCACACAGATACAGGTCATCTGCCATATCGTCTTTCGCTTCCCCCACTTGTCAGCACCGAGGACAACTCCCTTGCGCGCCGCAATCATGCGCATTCCTGTAATCACCAAATCGCGCACCGCAGTCGCCACAATCAGCCAAATCGCCCACTGGGGGAGCAACCCGGCATCCACGAGGAAATAGTACAGCACCAGCACCAGCACTTTGTCGATCAGGGCATCCATTAATTTGCCCAGATTTGTAGTCATATTATAGCGGCGGGCCACATACCCATCCACCCAATCGGATACGGATGCCACAATCCCCAGAAAACAGTTCAGCGAAGCCGCCCACGGCCACTGTTGATAGAGCAGCCAGACAATGGCAGCCATGAAAACCAGTCGTGACAGAGTGATGATGTTAGGCAGCGACATGCAGCAACTTTAATAGTCATCCACAGCACTAATTCGTATATTCCAAATGCCAATCAAATTCACCGATCCAACCGCATAGAGTTCGCTGCGATTACTCCTCCGCTTCTTCCTCGCCCAAGTCTGCACGACTTAGTTTGCCTGTCCTTTCCAGTGGAAGCTCGTTAATAGTCGTGATGACTTGCACGGGTTCCTTGGTCTTAACCCAGATATTCTGCTCTTTCAGGATGCGACTGGGCGCCGCTTCGCACGCCTCACCCAGACTCTTTATCGGGATGCGCCTCCCTTTGGGGGTGACATTGTACTCATACGCCGCGCGGGTGATACGCTCCACCGCCGTCAAGGGACTATCCTCCTCGGGCACCTGTACGACCCAGCCCACCATGTCCTTGCCCTCCAGATTGCCTTCAGGGTCGGCCACAAGGATGACAAATTGCTTCTTCACTGCCGGTGGTTTATCCGGGTCCACCATCTGTTTTAACTCAAAGTTAATTTCTTCGATAATTTTCGCCGTCTGGCGATTATCCAGCCCGTTGCGCTGTAGGATGTGCTTTACAAGATCGATGTCCGCTTTGGCCATGGTAGAGAAATGGAAAGAATTATAGCCGGAAAAACTCACAAAACAGTCAAAAACCAGGTCCGTTGCGAGCGTAAAGCATTGGGAAGTTGGAAACCCGGTGCATTTCGAAGTTGTTTCACCCAATTTAAGGACACTCCCCGTGTTGCTAAGGGCAGTCCGCGCGTTGATAAGGACGGTCCGTGCGTTGATAAGGGCGGTCCCCGCGTTGATAAGGACGGTCCGTACGTTGATAAGGACGGTCCGTACGTTGATAAGGACGGTCCCCGCGTTGATAAGGGCGGTCCGTACGTTGATAAGGGCGGTCCGTACGTTGATAAGGGCGGTCCGCGCGTGCTTAAGGGTGGTCTGTACGTGCTTAAGGGCGTTTGTTTCGTCGGAAAGGGCAGTCCGCGCGTTGATAAGGGTGGTCCGTGCGTGCTTAAGGGCAGTCCACTCGTGGCACTAACAGTACCACAACTTCGAAATGCACTGTTGGAAACCGATGCATTTTGAAGTCATTGTCCCTTCGATGAAAGCCGATGACTCGTGCGTGACATGGGCGTCTCGTCCGCGTCTCGCCCATATTCGGCTCAGTGATGATCGCTGGAAGACACACGGGCAAGATGCCGGCAAGATGCCCGTGCCACTTAAACAGCGCAACGAGTACGAGATGCATCGTCTTTCCAAGTAGCTCATGCTTCCAGCTTGCGCACCAAATACCCGACCAAGCAGGATGCTTGCACTACTCTTATAGCCCAAGGACTTCGAGCGCACAAAGACTCGTGTATGTGGCTTATGGACAGTCTGTACCTGCACACTTGAGCGTATCATGCATGATTTGTTAATTTGCTTTAATGAACGGGCTACTTCATCCGATATACGCTATTACCAGAGTCATAGACTATTCATGATAAAACCCGATGCGAACCCGATTATGCAAGGTGCCCTCAATGCATATCCGCGAAACACAGCCTTGTTCGCGGGGTTGGTATCGTCGGTCTTGGGGTTCGCAGTTGTAGTAGGGTGGAGTGCAAAGATTGAATGGTTGCTTCAGTTGCAGCCGCAATGGGCACCGATGCAGTACAATACGGCATTGTGCTTTATCATGGCAGGCGTTGCCCTCCTTTCGCAGTTAACCGGTCGTACCCGGTTGGCCCAGCTATTCTCGAGTGTCCTGACAGCCTTGGCCCTGCTGACCTGCGTCCAGTATGTCTACGGGTGGGACACGGGATTGGATACCGTCTTCGTAGACCCCTTTGTGGCAACGCTAACTTCGCACCCTGGTAGAATGTCTCCGATCACTGGCTTCTGCTTTATACTCGTGGGGGCAGGTCTCTTTATAGGCAATTCTCGTAGAATCCGAAGCACCTTTCCACTGTTTATGGCATTGCTCAGTTGCGTCACCATGGCCTTCTGTTTGACAGCGATATTCGGTTACATCACTGGACTTTCAAGTGCCCATGGATGGGGGCAGCTGACTCATATCGCACTAAATACCAGTCTTGGGCTGTTTACTGTGGGACTCGCGGTATTCACTCATGCATGGGAGCTGGAGATATTACGTACAAAGCGTATCCCTCAATGGCTGCCAATCCCTGTAGTAATAGCGTCTATGGCCGCTACATTAGCCATTTCCAATTCGCTCCAAGTTAATCACGAACTGGAGACCAAGCGCATGGTCGAAGCCAATGCTCATGCCGTGATAAATGCTATCTCGCTGAACATCAAATTGCGATTGGATGCGATGCAGCGCATGGCCCGGCGGTGGACATTCGCCGGCCATCCATCCCGCGATGCATGGGAAGATGATGCGCGGACTTATTACAAGGATTTTGCCGGAATACAGGCTATCGAATGGATCGATAGTGCGTACATCATTCGCTGGGCTGAGCCTTTGGAAAGCAACGCTAACTTCCTAAATCTCAATCCATCCAAGGAGGCACGGCGGCGATCCAGCATGGAACTCGCGCGCGCCAACAACTGTGTAACTATGACCCGTCCGGTAAATCTGCTTCAAGGCGGCAAAGGCTTTTTGGTGTACTGCCCGCTTAAGCGTGGGGATGACTTTGACGGTTTTATTGCTGGTGTCTTTAACAACCAAGTCCTGCTCGATGCGATTTTGTACGAAAACATAGCGCCGGGCTATGCAGTAGCTATCTATGATGGTGACGAGAAAATCTATGAGCGGTCATCGTCATCTCTCACAGAGCCCACGAACTCGAAATTATTACAGGAAACGGTATTGGATATGTACTCGACAACATGGCGGGTGCAAACGTGGCCAACTCCGGAATTATTGGCTAAACATGCGTCACCGTTTCCTCTGGCTACACTGCTGGCAGGGATGATCAGCACTGGACTTCTTGGCGCGGGAGTTCACTTTTCGCTTAAGTCGAGAACCAAGGCACGGGAACTCGCGGAGACGAATCAACGACTGCAGCTTGAAATTACGCAGAGGGAGCGTGTTGATGCCAAACTTCGCGAGATTAACATCCTCCAGAATGCCATTCTCAATAGTGCCGACTTTTCCATAATATCCACTACGGTGGATGGGACTATACAGAGCTACAATGCAGGCGCTGAGAAACTACTCGGATACAATGCGCTAGAGATGGTAGGCAATGCTACGCCGGAGCTAATTCATTGCCGTGAAGAAGTGGTGCAGCGAGCAAAGGTATTAACGAACGAGCTGGGCTATACCGTTTCGCCCGGATTTGAAACCTTCGTTGCCAAGGCTCGCACAGGTATCACCGATGAGCAGGAGTGGACCTATGTGCGCAAGGATGGAAGTACGGTTCAAGTACTCCTCTCGATCACACCATTGAAAGACAGTATAGGGGAATTATGTGGGTTCCTTACGATAGGCGTGGATATTACCGAGCGCATCAGGCAGCGGGAGGAGCTGGCGCATGCTCGAGATGCAGCACTAGCGTCAGCCCGGTTAAAATCTGAGTTTCTGGCCAATATGAGCCACGAAATCCGTACGCCGATGAACGGTGTGATCGGCATGATTAACTTACTGTTGAACACATCGCTTACACCCCAGCAGCGCAGCCAGGCGGAGACTGTGCGCAGCAGCGCTGAAGCTCTCCTCTCCCTGCTGAATGATATTCTTGACCTCTCGAAGATTGAAGCGGGCAAAATGCACTTCGAACATCACGATTTCGATCTCCGACAAGTGGTGGAAGGCTGCGTGGAAATACTGTCGGGCCAAGCCCATGCCAAGGGACTGGAGATAGCTGCCATACTCTATCGCGATGTACCTTCGGGCTTGCAGGGCGATGCCGGGCGACTGCGCCAGGTGATCACCAACCTACTCGGCAATGCCGTGAAGTTTACCGAGCAAGGCGAAGTAGTTGTCAGAGTAAAGCCTGTACGCATCACCGATGCCGAGGCCACCTTGCGTTTTAGCATCACGGATACAGGCATCGGTATCTCACCCGAAGCAAAGAAGCGACTATTTCAAGTCTTTAGTCAGGCCGATGGCTCCATCACTCGTAAGTACGGTGGAACGGGGCTGGGGCTGGCGATTAGTAAGCAGTTGGTCGGACAGATGCATGGCGAGATTGGCGTTAATAGCGAAGCAGGCAAGGGATCGGAATTCTGGTTCACGGCTACGTTTCAGCGACAGGTGGCAACGGCTTTACCCGCACCCACCCTGCGTACTAAACTCACCTTGGAAGGGATGCGCCTGCTAATAGCAGATGAAAACAAGACGAATTGTGAGTTATTGCTGCAGCAACTCAATGGCTGGGGGATGCAGGTGAAGCTGGCATCAAGCGGGCATGAGGCTCTTACTCTCATGCATGAGGCTGCCGCAGAGTATGCTCCCTATAACTTGGCCATAATAGAAATCACACTGTCTGATATTGACGGGCTTACTCTGGCTGACCAAATCAAGAAGCAACCGGCTCTGGCTGGAACTGATTTGATCCTGATGCTCGCTCAAGGCAGGCAACTAGATAACGAGCTGATTCACTCACATGGCTACGCTGGCACCCTGTACAAACCGATAAAACAGTCCATACTTCTGAGCTGCTTGCAGTGTGTCATCAATGGCATGGCCCAGTCGCCAGAGGTGCCAACCCTTCCCACTACCGTAGCTGTTAATAAATCAAAAGAGCTGAAAATACTTCTGGCAGAGGATTATGAGGTGAATCAACGCGTGGCCATCGGCATGCTGGAGCAATTGGGTCATACGGCAGATGTAGTTGCCAATGGAGAGGCTGCCGTGGAGCGCTTTAAGCAGGTTCATTACGACCTCATTTTAATGGACTGCCACATGCCAATACTGGATGGACATCAAGCCACCATTCAGATTCGTGCACTCGAGCACTCGGGCTCATACGCTCGCGCCGCGCCAATACCTATTATCGCCATGACTGCTGATGCCATGGTCGGCGACAAGGAGCGGTGTCTGGCAAGTGGGATGAATGATTATATCAGCAAACCCGTGCGGCAAGCGGAGCTGACAGCGGTGTTGTTGCGAGTGACCCAGACCCGTCCAACAACGACTAGCAATGCTGTAGTAACACCCGGCGATAGCAGTGAGTCGATTGATACCGAATCAGGCAATTCTGTGGTGGACTGGAACTATCTTCGAGACATCACCCAGTACCGCCCTGAAGATATGGGTGCGTTTATTAGCTTTATTCTCAAACAATTGAACGACGACATTCCAGAGCTTGAGCTGGTGCTCAAGCAAGGCACCGCGAAAACAATAGCCGAAAGAGCCCATAAGCTTTATGGCTCTTGTGCGCAGACTGGTATGATTCGTATGGCACTAATACTACGCAAGATTGAACACCACTATCAGGATGCCAATCCAACCAATGCCGATTCTCTGTTAATCGAGTTAGAAGCCGCGTTTCAAGCGACCATTGAACTTCTCGAAAGTCGCACGAAGCAACGTAAGCGCAACAAAGTTGACCCCCTTACATGGAGAACAAAAAACGGGTAAGATGGGGTGATGTTAAAACACAATGCAATTGCGAGACGAAGGAAACGGGTAGAAGTCCTTGAGCAAATTGAACACAGCGGGTTAAGCCGC
>JANRLC010000021.1:0-65681 GCA_033762955.1 Verrucomicrobiota bacterium
CTGCGTCGCGTCGCCCAACGGTAAGCGGTCGCCGGGGCGCAAGGCGCGGCCGCGATGGCCGCCGAAACCGGCGCGCAGCTCGGTACTGCGGCTGCCCAGCACCGGCGCCACGGCGATGGCACTACTCCCCGAACCCCCGCCGCGACTTCTGCCATCTGTAATCTGGAATCTGAAATCTCTGGCCACTTCTGCCTCCTGAAATCTGGAATCTGCCATCTGGAATCTGGAATCTACCAACACTCCCCATTCTCCATTCTTCATTCACCATTCTCCATTCGTCAGCCGCCACTCGCACCACCGTTGCCACCGCTCGCGGAAAGGCAATGGGAAGAAGGGAAGCATGGGGAATAATGCCATCTGGAATCTGAAATCTGCCATCTGGAATCTGAAATCTGCCATCTGGAATCTGGAATCTGCCATCTGGAATCTGCCTTCTGCCTCCTGCCTATCCGACTCTGTGCCTTTGTGCCTTTGTTACTTTGTGCCTACGCTACGTCATTTCCGCTTGCCAATGATGGTTTTCCTATCTGGAGTGCAGTCTCATGCTCCGGTGTCACCGGAAAACACAGTATCTATCCACCTTCAGCAATCGGGAAGTTGTCCACGGAACCGCTCTCCCGACCACGGGCGGTAGCTTGCATAAGTCACACATCCCGCAGTTTGTCGGCGTAGCAGCAGGCTCAGAGCCCAACAACACGCCCCGTGTTTCGCGTTGGGAGTAACAGAGGAAGCCATCAGCCTTCAGCGTTCAGAATCTGAAATTTGGAATCTGTAATCTTAAATCTGCTTTCTGCCTCCTGCCTTCCGCCATTTGGAATCTGAAATCTGTAATCTTAAATCTGCCTTCTGCCTTCTGCCTTCTGCCTTCTGCCTCCTGCCTTCCCCATTCTCCATTTTCCATTCTCCATTCGTCCCTGCCTGGCCTTATTTTCCACTTTATCCATGCCATTAGCTAATAGTACGGGAAATCAAACTGCAAGCTTCGCATTTCCTGAATTTTAGTATCTATAGCCAATAGTATGGAAAATATTCCATCTACTGCTTGCAATAGAACGGATAACTTTTCATATATCAGACTGTTCGGGCAAAGAAAATTATCTATGGACTCCACACGCCAAAAAGAAGTGCTCGGTTGGTTATACGACAATTGCAGCCACAAGTGGTTTACTCCGTGGGTGCTCGACCCCGTGGCGAACAAGGCCGGAAAGCCTCCCGGCAATATGGCTTGGACGGAAATCGTGAGTGTATTCCAGACGCTCCTGAAAGAAGGATACATCATTCCTGTTGCCCATCCGTCCGGTTTACCCGCATTTATTCTGAACGAGATGAGAGAGGAAGAGTGGATCGAGAAGATTGATAGCACCGCGCCGACAAAGGAAAAGATTGTCGGGGATTTCATAGTGAAAGAATCGGCGTTTGTTTTTCGTGAGATCGTCACTGGAATTATTGGCGGAATTGTCGGTTATGTCATAGCTCGAGTATTCGGAACGTGAGATGCGCCAGTAATGCTCCGATTAATCCACCTACTATGCCCGCCGAAAAAGCCCACCCAGTCGCCAGAGCCAACGGTCATGTCTGTCACGTTCGGCAGAAGAAATGAATCCACCCATTCCGCTCAGTAGTTCGGAGGCGCGTACGGCACTTCAGCGTCATTGGCACAAGTCGTTTCGGAGCCGCATCCGACGTGTTGCCGGAGGAATAGGCATGGTGCTGAGCCTCCCGCTGATGCTGCTCCTCCTTCCCGTCGTATACCTCATTGGGGGTATTCGCAAGCTTTTCGGCAAGAAGCATTTCACCGCGATCAATAGTGCGAGTGGCACTTCAGAAGGAGATCTGCGATATAACCGTCCGACAGTTCTTTTTAGACTTTCGGCTGAGGACTCAGGCCCACAGAAATCTTGGCTCATTTCACTTTCGAAAGAGTTCATGAAGCAGGTGCGTTCGATCGATCGCAAGTTGCAGGGGCGAATTTTAGATGCGATTTCCGACATTGCCTCCGCGCCCTGTTCTCCCGTCGGCGACACCTGTAAGCCCCTTCGCGGCGAGCTGGAGGGCGCCTGGCGATATCGCATCGGTGACTACCGCCTGATCTATCGGCCAGACGAGGCGCGGCAGACGGTACATCTTTTAGCCTTTGGCGCACGCGGCAGTATCTATGAAGAATGATCCGAACCAGTCTCTAGAGCCAACGACCCTGCCTGGCACGTCGGCTGCGGAGCAGCCTTTGGTGCCAAGCAGGGTCGTGGCTCATCTTTAACGTTTGTTCTTTATGAAAAAGGAAGAATTTCGAGAGCGACACCTTGAACATCGAAAGTCTGTACTAAGGGGATTCCTAAATAGAACAGGATCTGAGAATGGTGATTGTCATCGCGCCATGAAAGATGGAGCTATTGTTACATGCAGAAGTTTATGGGAGTTATTAGGCGTCACAATGTACTCAAAGAACCAAGAGGCCCAAGTTGCACTAATGAATCCGCCACGGTTTGGTGCTGCGATAAGCTTTCTAGAAGATTTCTCTATTCAACCTGTCACCGAATTGGAGTTTTCGAAATTTCCAGATAAAGAAGAAGTAAAGAAGGTCATGATTGCGGGAAATAAGTGTGTGGCACACATTGATGAGTATCCAGATCACGATGTAACCGAAGATATTCTGGATCAGGTCATTAAACGTACCCTAGAACAAATTGAAATTAGAATTACTTAGATCTAACAAACCGATGGAGGTGGCGCCACTCGCTGACGCTCGTGTCACACCTCATCGTATACGTTAACCTATAATGACCTTCATCGACGCCGTGACGGAGATTCTCAAGGTAGCTGGCGGAGCACTCACGCCACAGGAAATTCGAGACCGTATCAAGGTTTCGTATCCCGATTTCTACGGCACCGACTCGCACAAGGCCAACGTCGCGAAGTGGCATTACCACCATCTTGACCACGCGTTGATGGCTCAAGTTTACGGTCTGGTGAAGAGGGACGATTTTGTCGTAGATCGTAGCTCAAAGCCGTTGCGGCTGGCATTGAAAGACGAGTTGACTTTTGAGTTCGCCGACGACGATTTGTCAGCTGAGTCGATCGAGAAGGATGTCGGGGTCGTGTATGTTTTGGCCACCGACACATATACGAAGGCGGGCTTGCAGATCGTGAAGATCGGGATGACAAGCGGCGATTTGGAGTCGAGGATTTCGCAGCTTCACACCACTGGTGTCCCGTTGCGTTTCAGCGTTGTGAAGACCTATCGAATATCCGGTTTTATCGAGCTCGAGAAAGCGCTCCATTCGATGCTCGTTCGGTTTCGTCTGAATTCTTCCCGCGAGTTTTTTACTGAAGATTCGATTCCTTTCATCGACCGCATCGTTTCACTGCACCGTGAAATCAATCTAGGCGAACAAGAAAGGATGTAGCGGAGAAGAGGAACGAATCTCCGACCACATCCATGGTTGAACAAGTCCGGTGCGGCGCGGGCGATTGCCTTTCAACGGGTTGATGGAACCCCGGAGATCGTCGGGCACCTCAATATGCGAATCTATTTTCCGCAGGAGCTTAAAGCCCTCCTTCGTTATACTGGCTTTGAGGTTTCCGAAAAATTCGGTGGTTACGAGAAGGAGCCATTTTCGACGACCTCATCAAAGGAACTCATCATCGCAAAGACACAAAGAAGACAAACAGGCCAACAAATCGCCGTAGGCAATCCGGAGAGGCTGCTGCCTCTCAGGATGCCTAGGCTCGACGCACGCCAGAGCAATCAATCATGATAGCCCAAAAACTACACAGTAAGTCCGCCTTGTTTTATCACGCCGTCAACTTGATCGACTTTAAGACCTACTGGCGAGAGCAAGCGATTCTATCAAGGGCCGAGCTGAGTAATATCGAGCCGGAATACACAAGATTTTTCTCGGATGACACTGACCGAGAGATCGAGGTATTCGACCGAACATTCGGGAATCTCAACGATCTCGGGAAATACATTGCCAAATACAAATCTGCTACGCCCAACTGCTACGGCCCGATTACATTGGTATTTAATCAGGATGTGTGGGCCACAATGGAGGACATTGTGATTACTAAAAACACAATAACCTCAGCAAATCCACATCGAATAACGGAAGAGGAGCTAGACTTGGTCTATTCACTAAGCAAAGGTAGATACTGGCTAAATCGGGGTTATACGGCATGCGAAGTATCGAGTTCATCAAGTAAAATACCATTCACCCATCTAGCCTATATTATAGTCGACCCGCTGGTCGTGAATGCCAAATCACTTAGGCAGTATATATGGGAGGAGATCAATGCTTGGCAGGCCCCGGAAAAAAAGTTTTACGTCTCCGCGGGCCGACTACGGGAGAGAAGCCTCGCAGACATCCAGGTCCCGGATTTATATGGAAAATTAGCTTCTTGGGCGGAGAAGCTGGAAGGTCGACTTATTGTAGCCAATGAGCCGCTAGATAATACTGTGCCTGAGGACTTAGTCGAATGGTTCTCTGCCCTCGCAGACTGGAAGAGGCGAATCCTAGCTTCATGGCTCACTTACACATACAATGGCACGATCCGTCCGATACAAAGAGGCCAATGAATTCTAACAAGTAGCGGCAGGGATCGGTCGCTAGTGCGCCCGCCACCTGCGCTCAGACGATTGCCAATGATAGCGCCTCCAACAGTTCAGTCATCCATTCCGCGTACTGACGCCAGCGGTGGCCGCGTATTTGTTCAGCATGATTGGCTCTTCGGTGCTGTGTTTTTGATATTTTGGGCATTCGGGATAATTTTCTGGTACTTATCGGAACGTGGTAGCGAGTTTT
The DNA here is from genome assembly GCA_033762955.1 of Verrucomicrobiota bacterium. Classification (GTDB taxonomy): domain Bacteria; phylum Verrucomicrobiota; class Verrucomicrobiia; order Opitutales; family Oceanipulchritudinaceae; genus JANRLC01. Next base: position 4,800 of record JANRLC010000021.1, read on the forward strand.
CGGTTGGTCTAGGTTGGAGCAAAATTACTTCACCATTGGTCGTTGTAGGGTTGTGGAAAATATTGAATCGGCGGGTATTCACGTTCGAACGCGGACGGAGAATCGTGAGAGTGGCCGGGTTTTCTCCATTAAAGGGACGCTTTAGCGATGAGCACTCTTGTAACTCTGTGAAACTGCGAGTAATGAAGCGTTTCGTCATTGGCAAACCGGGTCGTACTTGGTGGATGGTTATGTTGAAAGGTTCCGGGTTTGATATCGCTCTGAGCTGGTCGCATACACAGCAGGAAGCGAATCTGCAGTTGAAAGAGTATTCCGATATTCTGAAAACGGGCTAACCAGACGCTACAGCCAAAGACCGCAGCCGGTCGTGGCTGATCTGAAACGTTGTGCCCTTGAAAGACTCATGAATGTGACCCTGGCGAATATGGGAGTACCCATGATCTTTGTGATGCTGCCACAGATGATCTACTTCTTCATCCCGGTGGTAATCATTGAAGGGCTTTTGGCACGGAGGATCCCCGTGAAAGATGGCAAGGGAAGATGGGGCCCGGTATTGATCGCGAATCTCGTTTCCACGGTGGTTGGATGGCCAATCTCTTGGGGATTGTATCTTCTCGTCGTCATGGGCCTAGACAAGATTGGTGCCCACACGTTGTTCTCAGGATCACCATTGGAGGCAATTGCGGTGTATTTTTCAGTGGCTCCCTGGGTCCCACCATACGGAGAAAACCTAGAACCCATGATTATTGTAGCAGGGGCCATTTTGTTGGTTCCCTTCTTCCTCGCTTCAGTGATCATTGAACGGGGCGTCTACTATACAGCATGGCATGACACTGATCGTGCTGTTGTTCGACGGTTCTCTTGGATTTCCAATTTATTCTCCTACCTTTTCCTATATCTTGCTTATGGGTTGTTGGCCGGTGTCACTCTGGACCACATACTATAAGGTACAACAAGAAGCGGCAGGGAACAATGCGTCATTTCGTTCACTCTTCATGAAGTCTTCTCCACAGGAAATCTGCATTAGGGCCTATCAGTTGTATGTGGAAGAGCTTGACGCTGATGTAGTGGCGGAGCGGCTCGTTTCGGAAGGATTTAGTCACGAGATGGCGTCTCGCGCGGTCGTGTTTCTTCCCAGTGCGTTTGCCCGCGTTCACTACCGGAATGCTGGACTTTCCTTCCCGGCTCACTTCTTTGCAGGATTCCTTGCCTACGAAGAAGGCCGGAAGTCATTGTATGTCGATGAACCTGTGTTCGAGGCTGCTATCGAACTCGCGCAGCAACTTGCCCGAGATGGCGATTCATCACAGGTCTGGCGATTCGTCGAGATATCAGCCGAGCACAAAGGCCTGACTGAGGTCCGAGATCGAGGCCTGACGCCCAAATCGTTTCCAGTCTCCATTCATACGTTTTGAAACAGCGCCAATCAGGCACTACAGACAACCTTTGTTACCTACAGTGAAATCTGAGATGACTATCGTGTTCGGATGCCCCCAGAGGGGTGCCAGCGCTTTAACGTTCGGTAAAGCAATGTATCACAGTCGACGTCCAATGTCCGACCGTCCGAGGAGGGTATTCACCAGATTGCCGGCGCGGTGCTTCGGTTTGCTTCTTCTTTCGCTGGCTGGATGTCAGGGCTACACGTGGCCTGACGAATGGCAGCCGATAGAGGTGCCGACAGGTTTTGCATGGCACAATCCTTCTAGTCAGCAGACGGCGTTCGACGTCGACGCGGATGGCCGTATCGACCGGCTTCGCTTCTGGATTGGAAGCGGTAGTGCAGAAGAGCTGATCGATGATGATCTCGACGGATGGTTCGACAGGCATGTTTCGATCGTTTACGGGAAGGAACGTGATCGGAAGAAGATACACTCGGAGGCGCTAGAAGTACCAGTTACCGGTGGCTCTGGCGCTTTTCCTCGTCCCTGGGATATGCGCCTGAAAGTAGTAGAATAGAAGACAGCCGAACCAGGCGCTACAAACAACCTCGGTACGTTACGGATTCGGCAAGGTTCAAGTTTACCATCGTCAGAGGCGAGGTATCTGAGCATCATCATTCGGTCGATCCACATTCCATGCTTACAGAAGGCCAAAAAATAGATGCTGACCGACTGGCTCGTTACATTGCGCGAGAGCAGTTGGTTTCCATTATGAACGACACCAAGTGGCAACGGCTCTTCAATGCCCTTGAGCCAATTGCGGGTTCGCTTAGCTTCCGAAGGAAAGATGTTCGCGGGACTGAGCAGACGTCCGAATCTTGGTGCCGCGACTTTTATCACATGTTCGGCGGTTGGATCAGCATTGAGTGGTTGGACATCACAGCCAAGCGTGCGATCCCGCGAGGGGCATTGATTGAGCCGCGGATTCAAGACGAGACGCCACTTCTCATAGGGGCGGTCCGAGCGGCTGGAGTTGCGTTCTCGCGGCACGAAGCGTACGTCCGTATTTGGGGATACCTCCGCCCGGGAGTCAGTCCCAAGTTGGAAAAATGACACATGCCACCTACCCAGTCGCCAGAGCCATCGGCCCCGAGCGGCGTGGCTCACCTTGAACGTTCGACGACGATGATAAGACTTCTTGAAGACTGCGACATCCGAAAGCTGTTCACTCGAGACCATCCCGAAGTCCTAAGGCGATACTGGCTGTTCACGGCCTACTCCGGTCCATGCTACTTTGTTACGGACGAAGACGGGAACCTTCGGGATGATGAAGACGAATATATTAGGCAATTTTGCTATCCCGGACATGCCTTTATTGACAAGGGAAAGTTCAACCTTGCTTCTCCTTACTTTCAAATGGATGAGTGGACAAGTCTCATTGGATTTGTTTCATCCAGCGAACTCGCGCCAACAATCGTTCAGTTCCTCCGGGGTGATGAACTTGGATATGAGAAGGTGGTCTCTTCGTATCCGAATTTGGAACTCGTTGGATTTCTGTGGGTAGATGGATGGTGGGAATTGTTCGGCGACATTTCCACTGCTTGGCGTATGGTCGAGTCGAGCCTTGAACTTACGTGGGTCGACACACCATCAAGCATTTACCTCAACAAAGACCATAGTAGGAATTCCTATTATAAATCAAGGGAAGAATTGACTGCGAAAATCCAAAACAAGAAGTCGAACAAATCACAGCACCTAACGCCTCCATCAGCTCCGCGGCATCCTGCGTAGGTGAGTTCGTCGTAAGGTAAAAATGGACGTTTACGGAAAACTTCGACCATTTACCGAAATTGAACGGTGCGAGTGCCCGTCGGTCATCGGTCTTCTCCTCGTTTATCTTTTCACACGGAATCCGATTCACTGCGCCACGTGTCGGAAAGAAGTAGATCCTGAGCACCTCGGTTTGACTACAAGTGAAGTTGACGAGATGGCTGCCTGCTTTAGCGACTATGGGTCACTCTACGATCTCTGGCTCGATTCCGGCGAGTATGAGACGTTCGCGAAAGCAAAGTTGCTTGATCCAAGCGGGCAGGTGAATCGTTTGGGCATGAAGGTGGCGAAGAGGCTTTCTGAGAAGTGGCCGTCCTACTATTGGTGGTTTTACGACACTGATGACGGGAACCCTACGCATTGTCCTTCGTGTCGCACGGTGTTGGACGAAAACGTTCGATGGGGCACGGGAAAATGCGATCGGTGCCGAGTCATCGTATGACTCAAATGCCCAACAAGAAAGGATGTAGCGGAGATGAGGAATGAATCTCCGACACCATCCATGGTTGAACCAGCCCGGAACGGCGCGGGCAATTCGCCTTTGCGTTTTGTGTTATGAGCTAGGCCAGACAGCCCGCGACATCGGAGCGTAACGGACCCGAATTGGGCTATCCGCGCACTATAAGCGGGGAGGCTATGCGGTCGCGATGGTGCGGCGGTCGCAGCCGGATGCGCTTCAATGCGACGCAAGTCACGGTATTCGCCGCCAATGCGGATGATACAGCCATGTGGCGGCAGGCCGGATGACGGGTCCGCGCGCAGCAGGCGTTTTTGGGGCTTGCCCTGAGACGGTGCTGCCGGATTGAATCTGTACAGGGTTGGTTTGTTTATTTTCATTCATAGACCGGCCATCATGGCCACCAACCCCGCAATTTAAACCATAACCCCACCGCCGTCATGAAGAAAGACCAGATTACCCCTTAATGCGTTACGCCGACACCGATCCATGGAATCATCTTATAGAAACAAATTCGAACAAGTAGCGGCAGGGAACGGTCGCTAGCGCGCCCGTCACCTGCGCTTTGACGTTGGAGAATAAAATATCCGTGAACCGCATCCTAATTTTTCAATCCAGTTCAACGCCTGAATTGACTCTCAACATAATAAAATCAGCTCTTAAAGAAAAAGGAGTTCATCTTAAGGCAAATAATCAAGAAATTGTATCTGACTATATAGATATTCCGTTTATAAGTTTGGATCGAAGACTCTATTCAAAGGGTAATTGGATTGGAATTAATCCATTTGTACATATTGATTCATGCAGTGTCAAAACAACGGAAACCAAAAACGGAACAAATCTCATTTTTTCTTACACCCAGTATCGCCCTATATTCCCACTCGTATTTATGCTATTGGTTTTTGCCGGTGCTTGGACCGAACTTCCACTTCCGATAAAAGTGTTTTGTGTAATAGTACCTATCGCCTACACTGTATTTGAATTCCATATTTTGGGAAGTATCGCGATAAAAGCCGAAATACAAAACTTGCTCCAACAAGTCGCTGGAAGGGACGCTACTCGCTGGCGCTCGTAGCGCCCCTCAGCTATAACGTTGGGCCGCATCGCACGTCATGACCAGTTTCAGCATTCGCAGAGTTTCTCTCCTTCTCGGTGTCGCTTTATTTCAATGCGACGCAAGTCACGGTATTCGCCGCCAATGCGGATGATACGGCCATGCGGCGGCAGACCGCTCATTTGGCCACAGATTGGGTGTAGATTAGATGGATTAGCCCGGATGTGATTGCTTATATTCGTGTGAATCAGTGACATCCGTGGCTGGTTACCGGTTGGGAATGTAAACGATGGTGCCTTCGCCAGTCCGCTTCTATTGCTTATTGTCCAAAAACTGAGATACACCCTCCGCGCGGCAGGCGTTTTGGGCTTGCCCTGAGACGGTGCTACGGAATTAAATCTGTGCGGGGTTGGTTTGGTTTTCTTTAGCCATAAACCGGCCACCAACCCCACAATTTTAAACTACACCCCCACCGCCGTCATGCAGTCGCCGACAATACCTCCCAAGGCAGCGCCGCGGAGCGGCTTAGTTCAACAAATCGCTGCACCTATAGCTCATTGTTAACATTTGGCAAAGACACATGCTTTCGGAACTAACACCCGATCAAAGGAAGCTCGCCGAGGCCATGAGCGAGATATCCGAAGAAGCATATTACTCTGGATGGCAGTCACGTCTTGAATTTGCACTCTGGCATTTGCTGATCTCGGGCAGAGCCAAATACGGTCGTGCCACTTTGACGACTGAGTCCATCGAGAATCTTCGGACACTTTCCCAAAAGTGCGGCGGCTGGATAGTATTCGACGATCATAGTGAAGAGTGCTTCATTTCAATGACGAATTGGGAACGCAAGTTCGCCGCCGAGTTTACACCTGCCGATGAACGAGCCCAACAAGAAAGGCTATAGCGGAGATGTGGAACGAATCTCCGACACCATCCAAGGTTGATCAAGCCCGGAGCGGCGCGGGCGATTTGCAATTTGCGGTTTGTGCTCTGAGCAGGGCCTGACAGCCCGCGTCATCTGAGCGCAGCGGACCCGAATTGGGCTATCCGCGCACTATAAGCGATTCGCTTTTGCGGTCGCAATGGTGCGGCGGTCGCAGCCGGATGCGCTTCTATACGACGCAAGTCACGGTATTCGCCGCCAATACGGATGATACGGCCATGCTGCGGCAGGCCGGATGACGGGCCCGCGCGCAGCTGGCGTTTTTTGGGAAGGCAACACTGGATGAACGCATTGACTTTGCCTTTCTCTGTTTGAGGCAATCGCTTGAATTCTTCGATGATTTCGACCGCAGTCATAATGACATTATGATTGGGCATTTTGTCAGCATTTACCAAGTCGAATTCTAGTTTTATGAACAGTCTCTAAAGCCCATTGACAGCGACGGACATTTGTCCGACAGTAGAGGCATGGTTTCCTTTATTTCCACACGAGAGCTTTCCAAGCAACCGGGAAAGGTCATGGCAAAAGTCACGGAGGATGGACCACAGGTCATTACCCAGAACGGTGTTCCTGCGGCCTACCTCATACCCACCAGTGGGCGCGGGATTGAAGCCGATCTCGATATGTTGCGGCGTCTGCTGACAGGGCGTGCGCTGGATGCGGCGCAGGCGGAGGCGGCTCGCTCCGGTGCTTCTGCGATCACGATGGACGACATCAATACGGAGATCGCCACCTGCCGAAATGAGCGCCGGGCTGAACCATCCAACCGATAGAACCGATGTCTGTCCCGGTTTGGGTCATCGATACGAACGTGCTGGTCTCCGCTGCATTGACCGCCGGTGGCACCTGCGATCAGATTGTCCGGGCAGCGGTGGACGGGCGCATCCGCCTGGCTTGGTCGGCGTCTATGCTGTCAGAATACCGGGAGGTTCTGTTGCGGCCAAAGTTCAAATTTTCTCCTCCGGTAGTTGCCTCATTATTAGCCGTCTTTAGTCCAAACGACCAAGTGACGCCAGTACCCGCCGCAACCTTGCCCGATCCCGATGACGAGGTCTTTCTGGCCACCGCGATGGCTACACCAGACAAGATTTTGGTGACGGGGAATGGTGCCCACTTCCCGCCCGCCATTTGTGTACCCGTCGAGATTCTAACCCCGGGGCAAGCCCTTCAGCGACTGTCAGAACACTAAGCCAGCCATCCTGCACGTAAATAAAGAGAATTCCAGCGAGTACCGGGAAGTAGAATAAACCCAAGAGGACTCTTGAAGAACAAGGTTCGGAGGGTAGGCACAGAGGTCCAAAGGCACCATAGGCACAAAGTCGGAAAGGCAGAAGGTAGGTAGGCAGAAGACAGTTGGCAGTTTGCAGCGGGGCTGAACGCTGAAAGCTGATAGCTTCCCTTGTTACTCCCATCGCGAAACACGCCGGCGTGATGTTGGACTGTAGTAGTGGTGTAATGAGCTCTATGCAGCGCCAACGGCGCGACCGCATACCAGCCTGGCCATCGGCCCATGTAGTGCGATATATATTAGCCTATAAAGTAGCAAAATGGCGGTTGCCAAATCGTTGTTTCCTTGGATGGCGTAGGTATCCTGTTTCCCCGACGGGGCATCCACATACCAACCCCGGGCAACGCCCGGGAAACTACGCAACACGCATCCCCGCGTTCTGAAGGAACGCCACGTAGCGTCGCATCAACATCCAGCGACCGTCCTATACAGCGTTCCTTCAGAACGCATCTTCGTCCACTATCCTGTTCCCAGGGCTGCACCCAGGGCTGGTATGCGTTGTTCCGTTGTGGCAAATCCGGTTCACCCGCAGGGTTCTAATGCCGATAATGACCAATTTTTGTGGTCACTTCGGGCCTGTAATTAACAGTCTGGTTGCGGCAATAACAATCTTGGAATTCTCTCCAGCAGATATGGCGAATGTAACTTGCGCGGAAGTCTTGCGTAATCCTCAATGGTCCTATTTGTAAATAGTGTCGGTAAACAATCAGGGCTATAGCAGCTTTGACCGATACTAGTGTGATGAATGGCAAGGATTTCAACGAAGTAATCAAGCTGATCGTTCTAAACGACCCTCGTTTCGACCGTGGAGCGTACCATTTTGTGCGCAAGGCACTGGACTATACCTTGAAGAAGATCAAGGAGTCAAAGCAGGTACGTACGAGTAATCACGTAACAGGGCCTGAACTCCTTGAGGGGATACGTGAGTTTGCCCTGGAGCAGTATGGGCCTATGACTTACACGCTCTTTGAAGAGTGGGGCCTGCACTCATCCGGTGATTTCGGCGAGATTGTGTTTAACCTGATTGACTACGGCATCTTTGGAAAGACCGAGCGCGATGATCGTACCGACTTCGTGGGCGTGTATGACTTTAAAACGGTGTTCATCGATCCATTTCAACCGCGCGGATTCGCTTCGCCCACCCCACCCAAGACGACCAAACCTGCAGCGAGTAAATCCCGGTCTCAGATCCCACCAACTAATCCATGAAAGCCAGCCAGCGCACCTCCAACCACCGCACTCGCAAGGGTACGCCATCTCCATCAACGCCACCGCCTGCGCTTGCGCTTCTCTTCGCCGATGAAGTTCGCCGATGGACGCTGCCGAACGGCATGACTGTGGTGCATAAGTACGATGCATCCTGCCCACTCGCATCAGTACAAGTATGGGTAAAGACAGGAAGCATCCACGAGGGGCCTTCCCTCGGCTCCGGATTGTCCCACTATCTGGAACACATGCTGTTTAAGGGTACACCAAGGCGCGGTGCGGGCGATATCGCCCGGGAAACTCAGGAATCTGGCGGGTATATCAACGCTTACACCACTTTTGATCGCACGGTTTACCACATAGACTTACCCAGCGAGCATGCTGCTAAAGCCGTGGATATTCTCGCAGACATGGCACTGAATGCCACGCTCGATCCCGACGCTACAACGAAGGAGAAAGATGTAATCCTGCGCGAGATAGACATGGGCCTGGATGACCCGGACCGCCAGCTCTCGCAGGCCCTGTTCTCCACGGCGTATCGCCAGCATCCGTACCGGCAGCCGGTGATCGGGCATCGCGAACTGTTTCAGGCAGTTACCCGGGATGACCTTGCTCACTACTACCAGGGACGCTACTCGCCGAATAATATGACTTTGGTGGTCGTTGGCGATGTCACGCCTGAGGCGCTGGATGAGGCACTGGCACCCCTACTGGCGAAAGCTGCCCGGCGGCGCTTGCTTGAGGCGAATGTGCTCGAGGAGCCGCTGCAACTCGCCACACGAGAGCAGCATTTGGAGGGCGATGTCACCATCTGCCGTGGAGGACTGGCTTTTAAGGTGCCCAGCCTTCGCCACCAGGACGCGCCCGGTCTCGATCTGTTGGCCGCGATTCTGGGACGAGGCGCCAGCTCCATTCTATGGCAGCGTTTGCGTGAGAAGAAGCGCCTGGTCCACAGCATAGACGCCTCGTGTTGGAACCCCGGGGATAGTGGACTCTTCTGGATCTCCTATACCTGCGAACCGGTAAAGCGTGCCACCGTGACCGCTGCTATAATGGAGGAGCTGGAGCGCGCTGCGCGGGACGGATTTACGCTGGACATGCTGGAGAAGGCTCGCAACCAGTCGGTTTCCAGTGAGATCAACTCCCGCAAGACCATGAGCGGCCAGGCCGCACGCCTCGGCGCGGCAGAAGTGGTAATAGGCGACCTCGGTTACACCCGGCGCTACTATGAGCGCCTCTATGGGACAACTCCCGATAGCCTGCCAGAACTCATCCGCACCCATTTGGTGCCGGAGCGGTTAACGAGTGTCTCCCTCAACTCAAAGCAAGGGGCGAAAGCTACGGCAAAGATAGCCAGTGCGCATCGGCTCCCCGACTTTGAAGTACGGACACTGACCAATGGAGCCAGAATACTGCTCCAGCCCGACACACGCCTGCCAAAGCTCTGCATGCGGCTTGTTGGCCTGGGCGGTCCCATCTTCGAGCCGGCGGATAAGCGCGGAGTGACCCCGCTTCTTTCTGCAATTCTCACCCGCGATACGGAAAAGCGCAGTGCGGAAGCGGTCGCGGAAGCCATTGAGCGCCAGGGGGGAAGCTTCTCGGAGTTCGCCGGGAACAATTCATTTGGCCTGTCCATCGAAGTGCTTCCGGGTGATGCCACGCTGGCTCTCGAAATCTTGAAGGACGCAGTGCTTCATCCCGCCTTCAAGACCGATACCTTTGAGCGCGAAAGAGACGCGCTCATAGCCTCAATTCAGGAGGACAACGATGAAATCTTTAACTACGGCAAGCGGGCGCTGCGCGAAATCTTCTTCGCACAGCACCCCCTCGCAATAAGCGAGGATGGTCGCGTTGAGGACCTAAAAAATATGCGGGTGGAGGATGTCCGTGCGCATTGGCAGCGACTGCTTACCGGATCAAACACAGTGCTGGCGGTGACCGGCGTGTATGATGAAGCCACACTGCTGCCCGAGCTGGAGAGCTTTCTCAACGCCCTTCCTGGTACTGTAGCGCCCACACCATCGCAGTCAGAGGCATTGCCCGGTCATGGAGTCTTTACCCGCACGATGGCACGCGAGCAATCCGTGGTCTTTCTTGCGTTCCCAGACTGCGCAATGACGGCTGCAGATTTCACCGCAGGGGAGCTACTGGACGAACTCTTTAGCGACATGGCGGGACGTCTCTTCACCAAGGTGCGTGAGGAGAACAGCCTTGCCTACTTCGTAGGAGCCAGTCGAGTGACTGGGCTGCATACCGGTATGTTCTTCTTCTATGGAGGCACCCATCCCGACACGGCGCAGCAGCTTCTCGCAATTCTATCCGAGGAAGCAGAGCGTGCCCGCAACGGCGGATTGACACAAGAGGAACTCGACCGCTGCCGCACCCGACTAAAGGCCGCATACCTCTCGCAAACGCAAGTTCTGGGCACCCGCGCGATTCAGGCCGCACTCGATACCAGCTATGGGCTTCCCACAAACACCTGGCGCGATCGCCCCGCCAAGCTCGATGCGCTGACACTGGATGACCTGCACCGCTTCGCCAAAACCTACCTCATTCCCGAGAAAGCGGTGACTCTTATCGTAGGCCCAGAGAGCAAATGACTGCGAACGAGCAGTCCACGAGCGCGGGAGGCTCGCCCGCATCTCTCACTATAAGCGACAGGAGCGCGGGCGGCTCGCCCGCATCTTTCACTAAAAGCGGCCAAGCTGGCCGCGCTCCTTTGCATACGCATTACACTACCGTTTGCAGAATCGTAACACCGGAGCAACGCTTACGCCATGGGCTGGGTCTAGAATCTGTCCTCGGTTTTAGTTACTCGAAGGTTGTTTGTTGGACAGACCCCGCTCCTAGTAAGCGGGGTCTGTTTGTTTAGTCAATAAATGAGCTGACGCTGCGAGAACGATGGCCAAATGGTTGAAGCCTAATCAACGAAGAAACCCCAGGCGCGGGTTCGCTCTGATTCTTGCGTTAACGGTGATGGCGCTATTGGTGCTCCTGCTGCTCGCCATGGCGGCGTTCACTCAAGTGGAGAATACAGCCACACGTGCGGACGATAACCTCGCACGAGCCAGAATTAATGCGCTCTTCGCCCTGGATAGTGCGATGGCACAGCTTCAATCCGCGTCCGGCCCTGACCAGAGGTCGACAGCCAGTGCGCGCCTGTTCAACACGGCAACGGCTAACCCGAGGTGGACCGGTGTATGGGATACGACACAGGCTAAGCCGCCTGTCTGGCTCGCTAGTTGCCATAAAGGAGTTGCACCTGATACGATAATCCCCGATAGCCAGCGAGTGGTAGTGCTCGATTTGACATCGGGTAAAACTGGCGAAACAGTCGCCGTTCATAAACTCCCGTTAAAGGCTACCGCTGTGAATGGACTTCAAGGCGAGCAGACCGTCGGCTACTATGCCTGGTGGGTGGGGGACGAAGGGATTAAGGCCAGTCTATTACCTGCGGATGGAGTCGATGGCGTAAGTGAGTTGGCTGTTTCCCGTTCACCACAGATAGATAGACAACAGCTCCTGACTCAGACGAACGTAGGCACCATCTGGCCGAATGTGCAGGACTCGTCCATCTATTCCCTTCGCGCGAATACCCGTGCGTTGGGACAAGTCGCCTTCTGGCCCGGGGTTGATGGCTCATCGCTGAATGAACATTACTTCGAGTACACCCTCGAATCCCGTGGGCTCCTTACGAATCCCGCTGAAGGGGGGCTTAAGTATAACCTCTCCACGCTCGCAGCTCCACTGGCATCGGATCCATGGATGAACCAGTCTGTCGTGGATTTCCTCAAAGGTGCGGAGAACTACACCCCGTTAAGCGCTACTGAAACGGCGCTGAAGTTCCTGACACCGCAGAGCGAGGGCCCCATTCCGCTGGGTACTCAAGGCATCCCCTGTCTCTCGATTGCTCCCATTCTGACGGAGTTCCAGTTGCGCATCGGTATCTTCCACACACAGTCAGACAGTCTGCATCGCATTCGCTTTCATGTGGAAGCAGAGTTGTGGAATCCCTATGCACACGCGCTCAAGTTCCAAGACGAATCGCACGACCGCGCGCTTCAGATCACCGTTGACGGCCTGCCGTCGGTTGTAGTTACCAACGAAGATAGCGGAAGCTCGTTCACCGCCGATTTATCCAATTTCACCCCAATCAATGCACCGAACCTTCGCCAGATTGCCAGTTGGGTGGCACTCGAAGAAACTCTTCTCGAACCTGGTGAAGTTTACCAATTGCTGGAGCCTCCAGCATCGCAGCCCCAGGGACTGGCACGTACGCTTACCAACACCAAGTGGAAGTGGAGTGCATCTGCCAAACCCTCAACTGCTCCAAACACCATTGGCCCGAAGAGCACAGTCAGTATCAAGAGCCAGTCACCGTCCTCGGTGACTATCAAGATTACTCGATTCGATGAGGAAATACCCGACGATGAGACTCCGCGCGAACACGCAGAATCAGTCGGTAGTGTCATCGAGCTACGCCACGTCCCTTTCGATCCATTCGCGCTAGAACTCGATGGCGACCAGTACTCCCGCGCCAAAAGCCTGGAGTACGTAGCCGCGGACTATCGATTCGCCTATCACCTCCGTTTGAAGGATGATCCGGCAACACTCACCGCATTGCGAACAGTAGTCGACCCGCGTCTGCCCGTCTTTGACTTCGCCCTTCCGGAGATTCGCGCACTCTTTGAGATCGAGTCCGACCCCGTTGCGGCAGTCGCGAACGCCAATCCGTTTCCGCACGACGATGCGGAGTTGTTTCAAGACCTCTCAGTAAACACGCACGTCGGCGCGCATGCAGCAATCCGTGTCTTCGATCTGCCGAATCAGCCGCCGGTGAGTGTTGGCGTGCTCCAGCACCTTCGGCAGGAGGACCGTCCGGCGTTTACCCTTCCTGAAAACCTGCCAGACCGCTACTTCTTCACCGGCTTGGCTCCGGATGCTTCTGGCTACGCGAGTACCCCTTTACCAAACTCCCGATTGCGAGTCGTACCCGGAGCAACCCCAGGCAACATCCTAAGCACCGATGCCGCACAGAGTCTCGAAGTCACCGGCGCATTTAACTTAAACTCAGATTCCGTTGCCGCGTGGACAGCCGTACTCAGTCGAGACTTCCCGACCTGGAAGAACCGCAACGGCTTCCATGCCCTCAAGAACCCCGTCTTCACACTGCCCTTCAGCGCGGGAGAGACAGCAGATACCATCTTGCCAGACAGCGAACTGGGCATGATTGCCAACGAGGACCGGTTACTTACACAGGGGCTTCGTTGTTTGGATTCACAGGGAGACGAGCAGGTCGAAAAGTTGGCCAGCGAGATAGTCGCTGCCAATCGTACTGCTGCCATCCTCCAAGGCCATCCCTTGAGCTCCGTTGGCCAATGGATGAACGCTGGTGTTTTAGAGACTGCCATTGAGAATGCCCACATAAATGCCCTCATCCCACCGCTTTCCCCTGCGTTCATCAAACCAGGCGATTTGCTGACTCCGTTGCTTCCGTTCGTCTCCACCCGTTCAGACACATTTACCATTCGTGCCTACGGCGAAGTCTTCAATCCCGTCACCGAACGCAGCGAAGGCCGTGCGTGGTGTGAGGCACTTGTACAACGCACCATCGAATACATCGACCCCGTCGATACACCATCGACAGCAGTGGCCAACCTCACGTCAGATGCCAATCAACAGCACGGCAGACGTTACCGTGTTCTACAATTCCGCTGGCTAAATGGTCCAGCGCCGTAGTCCACTTACCGTGCGAGTCGAAACCCTATTTCCCATGCCCGTCGCTATACAGTCGCTCTAGTTACTCAACTCATTCAAGTCCTATTCTGGGTGGCGGTATCGACCAACAACCATGCCGGAGCTACACCAACGCCATCGCAAACAACCACGATTAACAACGTGGCCTTTACCGTCTATTCGCTTACGCAAGACACAAGCACCGCTCTGTACTATCGCCCGAATTCCAGCCTTCCCGCTACCGCACAAGTGTCGTTCCGCAAGTTTGCCCGCTCCCGAAGCTACACCTACAGCGGGGCGCCAGAGTTTACACTCTATAGCAAAGTCATGCGCACGAACAGTGCAGGCACCGAGGAAGCCCAGTATATTGCGGTCGCTCATTGCACGCTGCCTATGACAGCCACGCGTGTTTTATTTATACTCGCCCCTGCTGCTGATGGCAGTATTGCCCCATTAACTATCACTGCAATCTACGACAGCATCACCGCCTTCCCTCGAAATACCCTCTGCTTCTACAACGCTACCGGATCACCCCTTGCTGGGAACCTTGGCTCCACGCCACTTTCGCTCAACGCTGGTGCAAGTGCCCCGATAAGTATGATAGATACAAGTGGGCAAGAGACTCCAATAGTTCTCACCCTCAAGCACGGCGACAGGGTCATTACAGTGCTCCATAACAACTGGCGTTTCTACCCGAACAACCGTACCCTGATAATTCTTCTTCCACCGAAGGGGCCCGACTCCTACCGCATCCAAGCATTCCGGTTGAGTGAATACCTTGGGGACGATACCGCAGAAGATACCGGGCAATCCCGATGGGGTTGATACCCATCACCTAGAGTCCCGGAGGAGCTTCGCCCTGGTACCTTAGTTAAACGATTTGCCGCAGCCGCAGGTGGATTTGGCGTTCGGGTTGCGGATTTCGAAGCCCTTACCTGTGAGGCCGTCATCGAAATCGATCTCGACCCCCTTCAGGTGGGCAAGACTGTCTCCAGCTACGAGGAATTTCACGCCGTGGCTTTCCACGGGGATATCGTCATGCAAGGGTGCATCGAACTTCATGCCATACTCGAATCCAGAGCAACCGCCATTGCTTACAAACAGCCGTAACAAAGCCTCCGGGCGACCATCATCCTGCTGTAATGCCTGTACTTTATGGGCGGCACGTTCGGTTAATGTAATCATGACAGCAACTTACCTAAACAATAGATGCTGTCAAATCCGGACAAGGTAAGCTATAAGCATTCAGCGTCCTGCTTTCAGCCCATAAACTGGCTTCTGCCGCCTACCGACTCAGTGTGTTTGGGCCTTTGTGCCTACCTTCTTCAGAATACTGGTTCGCTTCTGCCATCTGCCTTCCGCTTCTGCTGCCTTCTGCCTTTCTTCTGTAATCTGCAATCTTAAATCTGCAATCTGTCATCTGCCTTCCGTACACGTGAAGCAATTTCCGTGCTAAGTACAAAAAGCATCTTGCCATAAGCCAATTATTTCGTGATTTACAACTCTGATGACGCAACTCAAGGAACTGTCTACAGTAGTAGGCTATGAACTCCTCCGACCCATCGCCGAGGGGGGAATGGGTATTGTATATGAGGCGTGCCAACATGGGGTGGATAATTTCCGAAAGATAGTGGCCTTGAAGCTCATTCGCGAGGAATACTCTGCGATTGAGGAGTTCCGAAACAATTTCGTAGGGGAAGCACGGCTTGTGGCAGACTTGATCCATACGAATATTGTGCAGACCTACCATCTTGGTGTGGTGCATGGGCAGTACTACATGGTGATGGAGTACGTCAAAGGGGTGAACCTTGAGGAGTTTCTCTACCAACATAAGTTTCTGGATAAGCCAGTGCCGGTGGATATCGCGGTCTTTATAATGTCGCGCATCTGCCGTGGTCTGGCCTATGCGCATGCCAAGCGGGATCGAAATAATAATCTACTCGGTATTGTGCATCGCGATGTGAATCCGCGCAATATCATGCTGGCATACGAAGGTGATGTGAAGCTTACGGACTTCGGCATAGCGAAGGCACTTAACCTCATGTATAACGAGGAAGGTGAAGTCATCGCGGGCAAGGACGAGTATCTATCCCCGGAGCAGGCGCGGCGCGAAGTGACGGATGCGCGTGCGGACCTCTTCTGCTGCGCGATTGTGCTGAGCGAGCTGCTGCTGGGGTACAATATATTTGCCACTGATGACTCTGTACAGACGCGTTCGAATATCCTGCACATACCCATTCCCGATTTCCGCTCACTGCGACCGGATATGGATGACCGCTTGAACGACATAATGCACAAGGCGTTTCAGCGTGCCCGGGAACGGCGCTACCAGACGGCAGACGAGATGATGTTAGCCCTTGAACTCTATCTTTATAGTGATGGCTACGGCCCTACGAATGAGAAGCTGGCTGACTACCTGGCCCAGATCTTTGGCAATGGAAAAGCGTACTGGGAGCACTTAAATGATTCGACTGCCAGCGGGAACCCAACCGAGGCGAAAGGGTAACGGATGAGTGCTCAGAGTTTCCAACAAGTACAGAAGCTTGCCCAGTCGCAAGTACTCGCACCGCAACTGCGGCAATCGCTGAAAATCCTACAGTCGGCCACTCTGGAGCTGCGCAATGTCATTCTCGAAGAGCTTCAGGCCAACCCCGTTCTTGAGGAGCTGCCGATGGAGGGTGTTGCGATCGAGCCAACGGAGGCAAATACCGAGCCGGACCCTTCAGATAACCGTACAGACCCGTCGAGTGAGCTTCGCTTTGGCGAGAATTTCGAGGTCTTTAACAAGTTGGACCAGGAATGGCGCGATTCCTACGCCGAGGAGTCTTCGAATACTTCCTATGGGCGCGACGATGACGAGAAGCGCAAGCATTTCTTCGACTCATTAACCTCGGAGACCTCACTCCAGGAACACCTCATGCGCCAGGCTGAGCTGCTCGATATTGGCCCTGGGCAGAAGAAAGCACTGGAGTTTCTTATCGGGAGTTTGGATGACAATGGCTTCATTACCACACCCCTAAAGGATATCTCTCTAATGGCGGAGCTTCCCCTCTCCGAAGTACAGGATGCCGCCGCAATTCTGAAGACTCTCGAACCCTACGGTATAGGAGCGAGCAATTTACAGGAGTGCCTGCTTATCCAGCTTAAGCAGGCTGGTAAACAGACATCGATGGCGGCGGCAATAGTCCGCCAGCATTATGATTTACTCCTGAAACGAAGGATACCCGATATAGCACGCAAACTGGATGTGGCAGCGGAGGATGTCGAAGAGGCTATTGATGTTATAAGCACCCTCGATCCGGCGCCCGGGCGAAAGTTTAGTGAAGATAACAACCGGGTGATTGTGGCAGATGTGACTATCGACCGGGGCGAAGATGGGGAGTTTCATATTAGCCTGAACTCCGATTACATCCCTCGCTTACGGCTCTCAAACACTTACAAAGACCTCATTACCCGGGGCAATCTCACGCAAAAGGAGAAGGAATACCTTCAAGAGAAGTTTCGCTCCGGCAAATTCCTAATCAGCTCTATTGAACAGCGGCAACAGACCATAGAGCGCATTACAAAGGAAATCTTGCTCATGCAGCATGATTTCTTCGAGGAAGGCCCATCAAAGCTTCGCCCGCTTACCATGAATACCGTGGCCAATGCGGTAGGCGTACACGAGACAACCGTAAGCCGCGCGATCGCGAACAAGTACGTACAGACACCGCACGGCCTGTTTGAGTTCAAGTACTTCTTCACCCCAGGCTATCAGTCTGCGGATGGCGAGGCACTCTCCAATACCATAGTCAAGGAAGCCATCGCACGTATCATCGGTTCGGAGAACCCCGTGGAGCCGATGAGTGACCAGGAAGTTGTCGGGATACTGTCACGGGACGGCATAAAGATCGCCCGCCGCACCGTAGCCAAATATCGCGAAGAGCTGGGAATACTCCCCACCCACATGCGCAGGCGCTACGCCTAGGGCTTGAAGTTCAGCCATTCTGAAGTCGTGGATAATGGGGGGCATCGTATTTCCCGCTACATCAGGATGTCCGAGTTTATGCTGCTGTAGGTATGCGATAACAGAAGGACCACTGACATTGAAGTCAGTGGTCCTCGAGAAAATAGCCAATCCGATCCGATTGCCTATGCCTTGTCAGTGGGAGGAGTCAGCTTCTGGTCGATTTCCTTGAGCACACCATTGATGATTTCATCACTCACCCCGGCAGAGCGAGCACGGGCGATGAGGTCATTTGCGAGCTTTTCCAATCCGCTGGGTGAAGCATTGGCGGACAAGAGTTTCGAGGGATCGAAATCAAGGCCAACCTTCTTGAGCAAACCTGAGATATCCAGACCGAGCATCTTTGCTTTCGCCAGAGTCTGGGCGGCAATCGTAGGTGCCGCAGTAGCCAGTCCGGTGATGCCGGTTTGCGCAGTCTGCCCACCACCGAAATCAGTGATCTGGATGGAATCGATGCGGGAAAGCCCTTCGCCAATCGGAGTGAAGATTTCCTTGGTAATCTTTGCACCGGCATCCCCAGCGGCCATAATGACGGGGGAAATCTTTTCAAGAACAATGATCAAGCGCGCGCTCTCAGTCATCTGGTCGAGTGCCTTGTTCATCTTTTCCACACCTTCTGCCTTGGCGAGGAGCAGGAGCCGTTCGCCCTCGGCCTTGGCCAGCAAGCTTGCGCGTTCACCGGCGGCGACTGCTTCAAGCTGGGCGCGTTCACCCGCAGCCCGGGCTTCCAACTCGGCGCGATCGGCGTCGGCTTTGGCCAGACCAACCGCACGGGTGGCGGAGGCCTGAGCGTCTGCAATCTGGCGTATCTTTTGTGCTTCCGCTTCAGCCGAGGTGATGGTGGCACGGCGGTCACCATCTGCCTTGAGCACGGTTTCTTCAGCATGAATCTGGGCTACGCGCTGGTCGGCTTCCGCACGGATGACGGCGGCACGGCGGTCCGCTTCGGCGGCCACAATCACGGAAGCTTCAAGCTCGCGCTGTTTGCGCATGGCTTCCTTCTCCTGCACAGCGGTATTGGCCTCTGCTGCTGCGGCGTCGCGCTCTGCTTCACGGACCTTTACTTGCTTCTGCTGATCGGCATTGGCGATTGCATAGGAACTTTCGGCAGAAGCGCGGGCCTTCTCCGTATCGGTCTTAAACTGGGCAACTTGCAGATCCTTGTTACGATTGGCCTCGGCGATCTTGGCATCGTTCTTGGCCTTGGTTTCAGAGGCTTCGCGGACCGCATTGGACTTCTGTATCTCAGTGTCACGCATGGCCAGGGCAGTGGCAATCTCGGCATCGCGCTTGGCCAGGGCAACGGCTTGTTTACCAAGGGCATCAATGTAACCCTCGGCATCGCGCACCTCCTGGATCACCAAATTATCGAGGCTGATACCGATCCGCTTGAGATCCCCCGAGCACTCATTGGTCACCCGGGAGTTAAAGGCCTGTCGCTCGCGCAAAAGCTCATTAATATCGAGCTGCCCAATCACCGCGCGGATGTGCCCCTTCAGGATTTCCGCTATGAAACTGTCGCGCTCATCCTCGGTTTTACCGAGAAAGTTCGAGAGCGCGTTGTTCAAGTCCTCGGGTGCAGTCGAGATGCGACAGGTTGCCACGCCCCTAATATTAATGGGCACATTATCCTTGTTCGGGATGGCCTCTTCCGCGATGGGTACCTGAAATCCCGCAATAGAGCAGAAAGTTACCTTCTCCAATATCGGCCATTGAAAACCGGACCCTCCTTGTACTACACGAAAACCGCGCACCCCCTCCACTGCGTTACCATGCGCATCGGGATAGGTGTATTTATACTTACGCCCGGCAAAGACGGCGATTTCGTCGGGCTTCACAATGATCCAGCGCTTGGCCAGCATCCTTAGTAAGGTGAACCCGACCAACAGGAGGACAACCGTCAGACCGACGATCATGGCTCGCGACATCTCGAGTTCTAACAAGGCGAGTGGTATTTGCATAAGTATTTAGTTTGAGGGGGAAATGGGTTCCACGGTCACGGTCACACCATCAAATGCGGTCACGCGTACCGGGGTGTTCGGGGCAATCGCAGGTCCAGCCGTGCGGGCCAGTCGTGTAGTCAGGTTGCCTAGCAGGTTGTAGCGAATTTCACCGACGCCTCCGGAATCAATCTGGCCCACCGTGGTGGCTGTCAGCCCTATCAGGGTTTCGCTCTCTGGAAGGGAATTCGCCTCCTGTTTGTGAAAGGCACGCATCATCAGAATCCAGATTGCGCAGATGGGGATGCCCGCGCCCACACCACCGAGGGATGCCCACAACGGCTTCGCCTCGTAGATTGTCAAGAGCCCACCAAATGCACCAAATGTAGCCAGAAACAGCGCAATCACCTGGGTTGAAATCACTCCGTGATCGTGACCATCGGTATCACCACCGTGGTCCCCCCCGACTATCGCGCCCAACCCCAGCCAGCCCAAGCCGATCAGTACACAAATTATGAACACGAGAGGGATGCTATCAAATAGTGCAGTCATGGCGTTTTCTCTTTCCTATCCATTCGTTTCATAACCGTCAAGCAACACTGGAATCAATGGCGTCGAATAATTAAGATGCACGCGACTGGTCTCAACGGCTCCCAGGCGATCGCTTTTTACTTACAGTAAGTATGTGTTTAGCGTAGAATTCATGGCATCCTGTCGCACCGAAGGTGCATCAACTCATGAGCCCAGGGCAACGCCCTGGGAATGGTTATCCCCTTTATCAATGAGCCCTGTAAGGGCGGTAACACCGATTGTTGGAAGACGGGTTGCCGCCCTTACAGGGCTCAATAAATAAGATATAATCAATACCCAGGGCGATGCCCTGGGCTCATGAGTGGTTGCGCCTTCGGCGCGGAATATGTCTGTCCGTTGCGCCTTCTTATACGCTAAACACAAACTACAGTAAACTCGCCCATCGCCGTATAAGAACAAGTTTCTTGTTAAACGAAACCGCCTCCGAACCCTGGGGGACCGGCCCCGATTACGTTGTTGTTGCGGATGCCTCCTCTGTTCGTGAATGCAACCCGATTGGGAACCTGCACTCCATTGGCCGCAGCATGGCGGATGATCTCAAACAGATATGAATCCCCCACCAAATTACCCAGATTAGTTTCCATGTTGCGCACGGAAGCGCGACGACCATCCAAAGCCACCTCGGTGGGCCCGATTCGGTCCGCCGCAAGTGCCGCGACGAATTAGGTCACAGGAGCGGTGACGGATGGCTGAAGATAAGCATCTGGCTGCACTGCCCCAGTACCTGGGCAAAGGACACAGATAAGTCTGCGGTAGGCATACTTTGCGCCTGCACTGTAGTCGCGAACAGGGTCACCAGCCCAGCGGCAAGGCCAGTACCTAATAATGATTGAATGAATTTTCGCATGATATTAATTGGAATGAGGTTGTGACTTAGTACAGAGGCAAAGCCTGATTCCATGCGCATTTTCCGGCAACCGGAGCTGGGTTACTTTTGTGCAAATTCCCAAGTGATACTATGGCGAATGTGTCTATTTCGCCGCGGTATAGCGCATTATGCCACAATCGTTACACAAACGTCCTCAAATCGCGGGTGCTTTTCACGCGGTCTGTCCTTATGGCCCCTGTTATTTGCATCCTCACACACAACGCAACAGATGCGCATCGAGCGAGATGCGCATCTGAAGGTATTGCTGTTAAATTAAAAATGGCCAGGCACCCTACGGCACACGTAGAACTTGGATACCGTTGCTGCCTTCCGGCCCTGGCGGGGTTTTCCGGTCCTGCATTGCATAGGACCCGGCCAAGCTCTTACCTTCGCCTATAGGTTACTGTTTTTCAACCACCAAATTTGAAAAAAAATATGCGGAGCATTCCGAGTTATTATTGATGCCACTTCTGCCTCCAGACTACTTGTCCACCCCCTGCTAGCATTAGTCGAATGGATACGGGGCAGGGGACAAGGAATACTACGCATCGGCTCCATCGCCAGGCTGGGTGCATCCCGCCGCTTTAAAAAGGGTAAGGAGCATGGTCACATTCGACTGGGCAATGATCGCATGAGGAAGATTCGCCGGCATGCGTATCCATGTATTGGGACCAGCATGGACCATCTCCCCACCCAGTATGACTTTGGCTTCGCCCGAAAGGAAATGCATGGTGGCAGGTACGGCCGCAGTATGCTCGGAGAGCTCCTGCCCGGTGGCAAAACCAAAGAGCACTACCTTACTCTGTGCGTCGCTGTGCAGGGTACGGCTGACGATGCTTTCCGGTTGGGTCGCAAAGCAGTTCAATAGACTGGGGATGTGTTTATAACTAGAATTCATGCAATGATCTGGATGTCAGAAAGATAGTCTGGATGCGATAGTTCAATAAACACTATACACTGATGGCAACGAGATGTCCTTGATATGGGTCAAGTACCGGTACGGAATATTCCTTCCGGTACCCATGTGTCGTCGGTGGGGTGCATGGGATGCTCGTCCTTGCTCCTCTAGATACCATTGACGAACGTTCACACTTTTCCCAATCTCCGATCTTATGATCGACGCCGTCATTTCTCTCACAAGCCTAATCGCTACGCCACTCGCTGACTTATCGGGTGTATTATCCTGCACCTTGCAGCCCCTCGCAACGCTGGCTGAAGGCGCTGGAGACACTCCCGGGCTGAACGCAGCACTCATGACACTGGCGCTCCTCATCGGCTTGGAGTTGGTGCTCGGAGTGGATAATGTACTGGTGATTGCCATCCTGGTTGGCCGCCTGCCAGAAGCAATGCGCAACAAGGCGCGATTGATAGGGCTTAGCTTGGCGATGCTGCTACGTCTGCTCATGCTCTTCGTGGTTCTGCAACTGGCAAAACTTACACAGCCCATTTTGTTCTCTTTCTCGGTACGCGACCTGATACTTCTGGGGGGCGGTCTCTTCCTACTCTGGAAGGCAGTGAAAGAAATCCACCATACGGTGGAGCTTAAAGATGAACACGATCAACTCATCAGCAGGCCAGTACCCAGCTTTAGCTCAATCATCACCCAGATAATCGCGCTGGACCTCGTCTTCTCGCTCGATTCCGTGATCACGGCAGTAGGGTTAACAACACAACTCTGGGTGATCATAGCGTCTGTCGTATTATCCTTCCTTGGTGTAATGCTCTATGCACGGTCCGTGGGAGAGTTCATCATCCGCAATCCAGCCATCAAGGTACTTGCCCTCTCCTTCCTCGTAACGATTGGCATTACGCTCTGCATGGAGAGCTTCGGCGCCCATGTCCCGAAGGGATATATCTACCTGCCGATGGGCTTCGCGCTAGGGGTGGAACTGTTACAGATGCGCATGAGCAAAAACCGCGACAAGATGAAGGCGAAGTAGGGCTACCAATGGACTGGACCAAGTAGGGACTGGCCAGGTGGTATTAACCGCGTAGAGAATAGATCAACCTAAATGGAATAGGGTGGGCGACGAATCTGTGCTCTGCCCAGGACGGCCCGTAGGCATCCTCTGGTTTGACCATGCCCAGAGCGCCGTTGTATACGCCAACGTGTTTTTGGCCTTAAGATCAACGCTGGAACTCGATGACGCCTGGCTGAAGCTTCGTGTTTAGCTGCTCTGAAACCCGGCTGATCGTATCGACCATCGTGTCCTCAAGAAGGCGCTGGGTCACTTGGTTCTGTTTCAGCCACGCCAGATCAATAGCGAAAAGATTACCTGTGTTAATGACATGGGGATTGATGGAATCTGCTACCAACCGTGCAGCGAGTATGGCTGTAAGGATAGGCTGGAACGATTCCGGGGCTTTACCGGGCTCTCGCATGAACTCGATTGCCATCAGCAAACCCTCGGGGAACTGCCACGCCTTCAGCAAAGCCGTACCGAGTGTGATGCAATCGAATCCAAGCAGTGTCGCCTCGGCATCCGCCCAGTATATCTTTTCCAACCGCGCGGTAGCCGCAATCACTGGGATAAACCCCGGGGTCGCTGTCACCAGAGCCAGTCGACCCGCATCCTGTAGTAATGCTGCGGTGTAGGCTAGTTCGGGGGCGGAGCTGTTCAACTTGCGACAAATAAACTCTGCGGCCACAGCACGGCAGACACATTGACGAAGAAACCCGCGCGAGTCCCACTCATCCATGGGTATCTTAATCGTCATCCAGGTTGATGCGACCAAGTGTGATGCCAGCTTCACGATTTCCCGAGTCCCGAGGCGAAAGAGCGCATCCTCCAGGGTTTCCACCTGTAATCCGCCGTAGAGGGGAGAGTTTGCAAGGCGCAGCGTCTCCACGGCCAAGGTGGCATCGGTACGTATCAAATCCACAATTTCTCCCATTGTCCCATCGGGCTTGTTTAGCACACTGAATAGCTGTGCAATCAGGACCGGCGCGGATGAATACTTCAATGCCTGATTGAATACAGTTTCGAAACTGGGAGGTAGCGTAGAATCGTTCAATTGGGCTGGCATGAGAATACTTCCTTT
Organism: Verrucomicrobiota bacterium; assembly: GCA_033762955.1. Lineage (GTDB taxonomy): Bacteria > Verrucomicrobiota > Verrucomicrobiia > Opitutales > Oceanipulchritudinaceae > JANRLC01. The sequence continues at coordinate 29,140 of JANRLC010000021.1, forward strand.
ACGTAGCGAGGGTATCTTGTCCTGACAGTGGAGTACAAACTTTGGGAAGCCTAGTACGCCGCAGATCTATCGGCAAGTGTCTTTTCAAATGGTAGCACGAATGCTTGCATTTCGAAGTTGTTTGAGGCAAAGCCGGAATATCCGACTCAGCATTCCAGCGGGAAGCCAGTCATCCCGTAGTATCTGTTAAGCGTGGAATTCATGGCATACTGTCGCCCCATCGGGGCGAAGACACGCCAACGGCGTGTACGTTGATAGCGAAGCGAAACCCTGGAAATTAGTGCCACCGCCTCATAATCCGCCCCCACGGGGCGGACGCGATGACGAATTGTAGCGAATTTATCAGCACACCAAAGGCAACCGCGTGCGCCCTGTCAGGGCGCGATTGTGTGTATTCACCCATTACCAGGGTTGCGCCCTGCAACACGGCTCACCCTTCGCTATCGACGTTGTCCCCGTTATGGCCAGATAAGATTGGCCATTATTGGTCCGTAGTTTGTGCCTTGGTATACGCTAAACACAAACTCCGGGATAGTCCAACTTCGAGATGCACTGGCACGGTGATTACATCTCATGGAATAGGTTGATCAGCGCCAAGAATGGTCTGATCACCAAAGGGGATGGTCTGATCGCCTCAGGGGATCGTCTGATCGCTTCAGGGGATTGTCTGATCACCTCAGGGGATCGTCTGATCACCTCAGGGGATCGTCTGATCGCCTCAGGGGATCGTCTGATCGCCTCAGGGGATCGTCTGATCACCTCAGGGGATCGTCTGATCACCTCAGGGGATCGTCTGATCACCTCAGGGGATCGCCTGATCGCCTCAGGGGATGGGGTGATCGCCTCCAAGAATCAAGGAAATCCTATTGCTAGGCTTCGGCTCGGTGCTTATATTTGTGCAATCTTAATTTTCTAACATGCTAGTTTTTCCCGAAACTATTATGAACACACGCGATATACTTCTGGTAGAAGACAACCCCAGCGACGCCCTTCTCACACAGAGGGCATTTAAGAAAAGCAATGTTGTTAACACGCTGATCATTGTCCGCGACGGCCAGGAGGCGATAGATTATTTATTTTGTACAGGACCCTATGCAACTCGGGATATCACAGCGTTCCCCGGCGTCATTTTACTGGACCTGAAGCTGCCCAAAATTGATGGGTTGAGCGTGCTGGAGAAGATAAAGGCAGATAAGCGGTTTCAAATGATTCCTGTGGTCGTACTGACTACTTCCAATGAGGACAATGATCTGAAGCGTGCCTACCAACTCGGTGCCAATAGCTACATCCGCAAACCCGTTGATTTCACGGCCTTTAACACAGCAGTTACCCAACTCGGCATTTACTGGTTGATGCTAAATGAGTTACCGCCCGTGGGCCGGTAGTAGGCTCCGAGATGCTCTACGATGGAGCCGTAACAGCTCTCGGAGGCTCCGAGATGCTCTGCCACGGCGTGGCAACGTCTCTCGTGGGCTCGTGTCGCTGTTCAAAACAGAACGGATTACCTGGTTTTGAGCCTGTTATCACATATTGGCTATCTGATGGTCACAATATTGAGCTTTAGAGCGGGCTGTTTTGTTGTATGAATCACAGATGTACGCATTGTGCGAAGCTTACAGTAGGAGCATAGTGGCTCCAGGACTGCGTCAATGCCAGGTAAACGTATAAAACTCTAATTGGATTACTCACATGGCTAAAATCGCCTTCGTTGGTGCAGGTAGCGTGGTCTTTACCAAGACACTAATCTGCGACATTCTCCAAAACCCAGCCCTGCAGGACTCTACTTTGAGCCTGATGGACATCGACCCACGCCGTCTCGAGACAGCGCGAATCCTCGCGGAACGTGTCGTACGCCAGATGAAGGTAAATGCGAAGGTGGAAGCCTCCCTCGACCTAAAGACTGCGCTTAAAGGGGCAAAGTATGCCATCACCACCATCCAAGTGGGTGGCTACAAGCCCTCCACGGTTGTGGATTTCGAAATCCCCCGTAAATACGGACTTCTACAAACCATCGGTGACACACTGGGAGTTGGCGGTGTGTTCCGCGGATTGCGCACTATCCCACCGTTGATTAACGTAGCCAGGACGCTTCAAGAAGTGGGTGCGCAGAATCCGCTCATGCTGAACTACTCGAACCCAATGGCCATGAACATGATGGGCATCGACCGCGCAACCGGCATAGCATCCGTCGGCCTCTGCCACAGTGTGCAGGGCACCTCGCGCCAGATAGCGAGCTATGCGGGGCTAGACTATGAGAAAGTCAGCTACCTCTGCGCTGGAATCAACCACATGGCCTTCTTCCTCAAGTTTGAGTACATGGGCCAGGATGCGTATCCGCTCATTTTCAAAGCACTGGAAAGCCCTGCCTTTGGAAGCGACCGCGTACGCTTCGAAATGATGCGCCGCCTGGGGTACTTTGTAACGGAATCCAGTGAGCACCAGAGCGAGTACAACCCGTACTTCATCCATCATGGCAAGGAAGTAATCGACAGCTTTGACATACCGATCGATGAGTACCTGCGGCGCTGTGAATCCATAATAGCCACTTGGGAACGGACGGAGCGTGAGATGCTCGCAGATACGAAGCCCATCCACTTCCGCAAGAGTGTGGAGTATGGTGCGCAAATCATCAACGCCTGCGAGACCGGAGTGCCCACAGTGATCTATGGGAATGTGCGGAACACAGATCTCATCACCAATCTGCCAGATGCTTGCTGCGTGGAAGTACCCTGTCTCGTGGACAAGCAGGGTATCCAGCCGACACACATCGGGGCGATTCCCACGCAGCTAGCCGCAATCATGCGCTCCAACATCAATGTACAGGAACTCACAGTCGAAGCCGCATTGACTGGAGCGCGCGAGCACATCTACCACGCGGTCATGGCCGACCCACATACCGCCACCGTACTGACGCTCGATAAAATCTGGGCCATGTGCGATGAACTCATTGAGCAACACCAGAAAGATGGCGTCCTTGGTCAGTTCCAGCCCGTTCAGAAGAATACGGGGCGCTCGCTTGCAAGCCTTCAACGTGTGCTGATTGATACCGAAATTGATCCAAGCTGGAACGGGCAGCCCGACCTCGTGAACCTTGTGGCAGTAGTCACCAACGAGACAGAAACGCCATTCAATGGCTCTGTCACGCTCAGCTACAACACGAATGATTACTCTGTCAGTCTGCCGTCCGAGCTGGGTCTCTCCCTCGCTATCGGGGAAGTACGCAAGATACCCTTCACCGTGACCCAAAAATCCGGAAACGGGACTGGATTCCGCCTCTTCTACAAGACTGAAACTCCGGTGGTTCTCGCGAAGGAGTTTGTGCTGCCCAAGCGGTTGCTCATCTCCTCCGTAATCGGTGGAGATAGCCAACCGCTCGAAGTAAGATGGTCCGGTAACATCATGGTTGCTGGCGAATATCGCCTGGAGCCCACGGGGATCGCATTCAAGCTGCGCGTGAATGATACAAACATTAAGTTTGTTAAGCAGGAGTTCTGGGATGCCAGCGTGCTTGAGTTCTTCTTCAAGAAGCCTACCCCACAACAGCCGTATCCTGTGCAAGTGATTGTACTACCGGATACAAACGCGCCGATTGTGATGAATGCCAAGAAGGAAACCATCGCGGAAGCTTATGTATCGATTGATACAGATGCCGGGGGTTACTCATTGGCACTCACCCTCCCTTACGGTGTTCTCAATGTGTTGGCAGGTGAACCGTTTCTCATGGAAATTATCGTAGGCGTTAACGCCCTGGGCGACGCCCACGGCAAAGTACGCCAAACATGGCAAAAATCACCAGCCCCTCATTTGGATATGAACCACGCAGCGATGATTCAACCAGTGACTCAGGACAGATAGTCCTCAAGTTTACACTGATTTCAGAACTGTTGTAACCAATTACACTAAACAAACAGGCCGACAACCCCCGGGTTGTCGGCCTGTGAATTTTAAAGCGGGTAATTTGAGAGACTAGGAATTACCGAAGTCTTTTTCCATTTCCTGCATTTCAGGACTTTCGCGCTTGCTCTGCCAGACAGCCCACCAGATGGCTGCAATACAGACAAAGGCAACTACGACTCCGATGGCGCGTCCGCCGACTTCCTTGGGCTCAACCAGATTGTATTTCATGATCAAACCAAGGGCGATCAGGCTGACCATGTTCATAACCTTGATGAGCGGATTGATTGCGGGACCTGCGGTATCTTTCAGTGGATCACCTACAGTGTCGCCTGTTACAGCGGCGCGGTGGGCCTCAGAGCCCTTGCCTCCATAGTGTCCGTCCTCAATCATCTTCTTGGCATTATCCCAGGCACCGCCTGCATTGGCCATAAAGACGGCAAGGAGCTGCCCGGTCAGTATCATACCGGCGAGGAATCCACCGAGGGCTTGTGTCCCCAATAGAAAGCCGACCATGAGCGGGGTGAATATAGCAAGGAAGCCGGGGCCGATGAGTTCCTTCTGTGCGGTGATGGTGCAAATGTCCACGACGCGGGCATAATTGGGCTTCTTCTTACCAGACCATATATCGGCATCACGGAACTGGATACGGCACTCCTTAACAATGAGGAACGCTGCACGACCCACAGCGCGAATAAGCATCGAGCTAAAGAGGAACGGCACCGAGCCACCGATGAGCAGCCCAATAAAGACCATGGGGTGGGCAACGGTAAGCTTGCCCGCTTCGGCTATATATTGCGCCGTCGTCATGAGGTGAATCTTGTCTTCACTCCCCACTGCTATCACCGCGATAAAGCTGGCGAACAACGAGACGGCTGCTATGACCGCTGACCCGATTGCAATGCCCTTCGTTTCGGCCTTCGTAGTATTACCCACGGCATCGAGGTCGGACAGAATCTGGCGTGCACGCTTGAAGGAACCTGGCTTGTTGCGCTCCATCTCTTCGGGATCGTAGCCCATTTCACCAATACCATTAGCGTTGTCAGCGACAGGACCAAAGACGTCCATGGAGATAGTGTTACCAGTGAGGGTAAGCATACCAATACCGGTCATGGCGACGCCATAGGCGATGAAGAGCGGTGGTGTGCCGATGTAGCAGATGTAGGACAGGAAGATGGCTACCGCGATTACGAGGACTGTAGCAACCGTGCTTTCGTAACCGACCGCAAACCCCTGAATGATATTTGTCGCGTGACCAGTCTGGCAGCTCTTGGCGAGCGACTTTACGGGAGCATGCGAAGTATGCGTGAAGTAGCTGGTGATCTTATTCAGAACGATGGCTAGAATGACGCCGATGAGACAGGTCCACACCGGACGGAGGTCCAGACCTACCACTCCGAAATTCGCCCAGAAGGGAAGATTTCCAGGAAGCGTGTAGGGATACTCGGCGATGAGTTTTGCCTGTTGATCTGGGCTGAGACCAGTCATCTTCAGGAAGTTAACCGCAGGGTCAAACTTCAGGTAGGCTAATCCAAGGGCAAAGAATCCTACTACCGAAATAATAGAGCCGATCCAGAAACCACGGTGCACACTGTGCAGCGCGGTGTCGGACGTATCGTTCGGACCAGCCTTGACGGTGTAGGTAGAGATGATGGAACCAAGCACGCCTATACCGCGCACGAGGAGTGGGAAGATAACACCTTTATGGCCAAAGGTAGCCATACCCAAGATCATCGCTGCCACAATGGTCACTTCGTAGCTTTCAAAAATATCTGCAGCCATACCAGCGCAGTCGCCAACGTTATCGCCAACATTATCAGCGATGGTGGCAGCATTCCGTGGGTCATCCTCGGGGATGTTCTTTTCAATCTTACCCACCAAGTCAGCGCCTACATCTGCGGCCTTGGTATAAATACCGCCACCTACGCGCATGAACAGAGCCAGCAACGTGCCACCAAAGCCGAAGCCAAGAAGTGCTTCGTAGGCTTGCTCGCCATATACAATGAAGATCAGTGTACCGCCGAGCAGTCCAAGGCCATCAGTGAGCATTCCAGTGACGGTACCAGTACGGTAACCGAGCTGCATCGCTTCCCCATAGGAGTTGCGTGCTGCGGCGGCCACACGAAGATTACCAGTCGTTGCCAGACGCATCCCTACAAACCCTACCAACCAGCTGAATATGGAACCTAGGAGGAATGCGCCGGAGCGACCGAACTTGAATGCCAGTTCGCTGCTCGCCGTGGTGAAGAATAGGATCACTGTGATAACCACAATAAGGATGCCTATCTTGCGGAACTGTGCCGCCATATAGGCATTCGCCCCTTCGCGCACAGCGTTGGCCACTGCCTGCATCCGTGGGGTGCCCTGGTCAGCTTTAACCACTTGCTTCGCGAGCATGTAGGCATAGAGCAGTCCGAGTATGGCTATCCCAAGAATCGCCAAAAGACACCCCTTTTCCATGGTGGTGTATTTCGGGTCGGTGAAAAGTGCAAATGCCTTGAAGGCTTCGTGTGCTGGCTGCGGCGTGGCATCGGCGATAGTTGTCGCCGCTGCCACTGACTGTCCCGCGGACGGTTCAGCAGCAGTCAGCTCAGGCTTAAAATAATAAGCCGCAATGAAGAAGGCCAGCATGCAGAACAGGTAAGTGACTTTTACCCTCGGCTGGCTAAGAATGTGTCTGATTTTGCGAAACATGGTGTAAAAAAAGGTATGGGTTTTGTGCATGCTAACAGATGTTATCACGCAATAGTGTTAATGAAATAGATTCAGGGGTTGAATTAAGGCTTATCCGCCGTAAGCGATAAGCGCGCTACGCCACCAGTGATAACAGGTGGTTTCCAGCACATCGCGTGAGGGGAGCGGATAATATTTTAGCCCGGTCTGATCTCCCACAAAGAAGCCTCCGCGAATCGTGCGGAACAGCACTTCGTGCGTCATCTGGCGGATGACCGTTTTCGTTGGCGTAGAGTACTTGTGCTTCAATTCCTTCAAGCAATCCCGAAGGTGATTGAGATTGGTATAAGGCAGGTCATCCACGTTCGCATTATCCGGGTCCGTGCGGAGGTCTCGCAGGACGAGTTCGCAGAATACGATGCGCGGTACAGAAACCGGCTGACTCTGGTCCGTAATAAACTTAACGAATGCAGTGGGATTCAGCTTGCTGACCACGCGTGGGTGGACCGGGCAGAACTCTTGATAGAGGTGTAACTCATCAGCTGGTTCCGTTTCGTAGGATTGTGCATCGAGGCCGAGCACTTTTCCATCCTCGGTAACGAGGTAAAGCTTCTTGAGCGCAGCCAAAGGTACATGCTCCAGTGCGCGATAGATGCTCAGATAAACCGAGCGGCGTGGAGTGCCGTCTTCATGCGGAACACACCGCTTGCTTATCTCATCCAACGGGAAATAATTCTTCGGCAGCAGGGCTGCATCAACCTCGAAGAAGAGGGCCTGTCCGCGGGTACGCTTGCGCGAGCCAACGGCTAGGTAGTTGCCGAACTCCTCGGGAGGTAGCATCGATGCCACCAAGGCTTCCGGTATGAGAGATAGATAGAGGTAAGCGCTCATAGTTACTCTTGGACGCCTTGAGCAATATAAGTTTTTCTTAACTCTGCAATACTTATAATTAGGGAATTCTATCAACCCCCTTTACACTAACCACAGGAATCTCGCTCCATTTCAGCATAACAATGTCACGTTTTTCATTCGTCATGATGATGCGTTCCGGGCCATCCCAGCAGATTGCCTCTCCTTGTAATTTCCTGACGGGATAGAAGCGCGCCTGCCCAGCGAACCATTCGCCCTGCTCTCCCTTGCACTCGAACCCCCAGACGCCGTCGTAAGTTAGCACGATAAGTCTTCGCCCATCTGGAGAACAATCCGCTCCGGTCACCATCTCGTTGGAGACGAACGCGCTGAGCCGTTCCAGCGCAACTGGAGCAGCGGTTTCCGCGACTGTCATCGGTACGCGATAGAGCACAGCATTCGCATCCGCACGATGCTTGGTGATTAGGTAAATCGCACCCCTTGCAGTAAACATTGCCTCACAGTCGAAGTTGTTCTTCTTGGGCGGGAACTCCTTTTGCTCCGGGTAATAGACCCGAATGCTGCGCGTCACGCTCGCGCTGGTTACTTTCGTCGGGTCCGGCTCCTTGATAGTATACAGAGTCAGGTCACGGCGACTGTTCTGATTGTTACCTATATCCGCAATGATCAGATTCCCTTCCGCGTCCGTCGCAATATCTTCCCAATCCCGGTTACTGGCACCTTCAACGACGACTCCACGATAGTTCTTCTCATCCGTTGGTTTGATGATTGTCCCGTCCTGCCGAATCGCAAAGATTCTCGGCCAGTCCCCCGAGTCGTTGTGAACCCAGAAAACACCAGGGAACTGTCTGCTCTGCACGATTCCAGAGCATTCATTGATCGGCCCAAAACCAATCGTACCGAGGGCAGTCGCAGCCATCGGGCGAGTCGGCGGCACGTTGTACTCATAGAACGGGATATCCGCGCCAACTGTCTGGATGGCACATAGCAAGATGCCGAGTGCGCTGAAGTATGAAGAAGTATGCATAAAATTGCCTCAGTAGTTGCATTAACTGCTGTTATTCAACCGCTCCGAACTCTCTCTGTCCTCGTGAACGAGTCGCCCGCTCAAGCTTTCTTGGAAACAATCGCATCCATGCGAGCCAGCACCTCGGAAGTCAGCAACGGCAGCACATCAATGGCTTTCAAGTTCTCCTCGAGTTGACTGACCTTTGACGCCCCCAGGATTACCGAGCTTACCTGCGGATTCGCGAGACACCACGCGATGGCGAGACACGGCAGCGACACATTCAGCTCCTTCGCCAGAGCAGCGAGCTCCTTAATCTGCCCCAGTCTTTCAGTCAACGTCGCCTGCAACCCATCGCGCAGCCAGCCCATGTGCTCGATGCTCATCCGCGAATCAGCGGGGATGCCATTATTATACTTTCCAGTTAGCAAACCACTTGCCAATGGCGACCAGATAGTCGTGCCCAGCCCATTAGCACTCGCATAGAGCGGCGCATACTCCTCCTCAACGCGGCCACGGCAGAAGAGATGGTACTGCGGCTGCTCCATGGTCGGCGCGATCAAGTGATTCGCCTTCGCAATCGCCACCGCCTCCTGAATCTGCGCAACACTCCACTCGGAAGTCCCCCAGTAGAACACCTTGCCCTGCGCGATAAGGTGGTTCATCGCGAAAACCGTCTCCTCAATCGGAGTCTCCGGGTCTGGACGGTGACAGTAATACAAATCCAAATAGTCCAATTGAAAGCGCTGCAACGCCGCGTCACACGCCTCGAACACATGCTTCCGGCATAGCCCCGTCTGATTCGGGCGCTTCTGCCCCCACGGAGCAGCCCCGAAGAACACCTTGCTGGACACCACATAAGTATCCCGCGCCCAGCCCGTCTTCTTTAACACCTTCCCCATCACAATCTCCGAGCGGCCATCAGCGTAGCCCTCCGCATTATCGAAAAAGTTTACGCCGCCCTCGTAGGCCTTAATCATCAGCGCCTCCGCAACATCATCCCCGATCTGGCCACCGAAAGTGACCCACGATCCGAGCGACAACGCGCTTACTTTAAGACCAGATTTACCAAGACGCCGATACTGCATGGAAGCAATTGGGGATACCATAGTGATTATATTAGAGTAGTTTAACGAACAGAAGTAGCCATCACTAGAGACTCCGTCAACCAAAGGCAATCGCCACTTGTAGCATTTCCTTCATTACAAAACACAACCGTTGAACCCCTTGCGTATGGGACTCATCCCTTCACGCGAACTGCTAGAACCGGCACGGGTGCTGTTTTAATAAACACGCGAACTAATCGAAGAAACAAGCGAACTGCCTTAACCCTCATCGGCACTGTTTTTCCAATCATCAGAACTGCTAAAACAATCATCCGACCTGCCCAGCCTCTAATGTAAAGCGGCGAAGCCTTCATCGCAACTATTCATCCCATCATCGGAGCTGCTGAAACAATCATCCAACCTGCTCAGGCCCTAATGTAAAGTGGCGAAGTCTTCATCGCTACTATTCATCCTCTCATCGGAACTGCTTTTACAATCATCGGCACTGCTCATGCGCTAATGTAAAGTTCAGACATCCTGTCAGCACGAAAACAAAGGGATTCATGCGAGCACCGGGAAGTAGTATGAACCAAAGCGGACCGTATTGTAGGTGCTAAGCGCTCCAATCAGCACCAACCATGCGACCTAGCCAGAGCCATAGCCAACTGCCAATTTAATACGATATATAAACACATGGTTTCACTTTAGGGGTAGCGATTATTTAGCTGGCGTACCGGGGGTATCGCCTCGCGCAGACGCGCGCCTCGCCCCCCGGCTAATTCCCTCCGCATGGAACTCTACTTACTGCTCTCCGTACTCTTTTTTAACACTTCGATGGCTTTGGTATTTCCCTGGGCTGCGGCTTTGTGATACCACTTCATGGCTTCATCTTCGTCTGGATCAGTCCCCATTCCGTTTCGATACATAAATCCGAGATTACATTGTGCGCTGGCATTACCTTGGTCTGCGGACAACTTATACAAGCGAATAGCTTCCTGATGATCTTCCTCTACACCCCTGCCATAGTGGTAAGCTAAACCGAGATAAAACTGAGCGTTGGCGTTACCTTGATCAGCGGCGTTCCGGAACCAGCGCACTGCCAAAGTAGCATTTTTTTCAACCCCAATGGAATTTGTATAACACACACCAAGAATACACTGAGCATCGGCATTCCCTTGTTCGGCTGACTTTCTATACCAACGGACTGCCTCCTCCTCATCCACTTCAACTCCGGTGCCTTCTTCATAGCAGACACCTAGCATCCGTTGACTATTGGTATGGCCCTGCTCTGCCGCTTTCCGGAATAGTATAATGGCTTTCTCTGCGTCTTTTGCACACCCACAGCCATCCATGTACAAAATACCCAGAAGATACTGACTATCTGCATCGTTTTGTTCGGCAGCTTTTTGCACCCATCTGAATGATTCAGTACAGCTTTTCTCAACTCCTTCACCCCGAAAATAACAAATCGCCAGATCGCGTTCTGCATTAGCATAGCCTTGCTCGGCTGCTTTCTGAAACCATCTGACAGCCTCAACCTTATCCTGCCCAACACCCTTGCCGAAGTAATAACTACAACCAACTTCGTATTGGGCCGGTGCGTATCCTTGCTCGGCCCCCTTGGTGAACCACCGCAAAGCCTCGGTCTTATCCAGATCTACTTGATATCCTTTCGAATAGAGTGTACCCAGATTGTACTGGGCATGGGAGTAGCCGAGTTCCGCTGATTTTCGAAACCAAGGAACTGCCTTGGCCGGATTTTTCTCGATTCCCGTACCCGTGATGTAACAGACTCCAATACTATTCTGTGCCTTGGCATGGCCTTGATTGGCAGCTTTCTGGTACCACTGTATGGCGGCAGCGGGATCCTTCGCCATGCCATTTCCCACCCTCAGGCAAACCCCAAGCTCATACTGCGCATCCGCATCGCCCTTTTCCGCCTTTTTCTGCAATTGCTGGAGTTCCTCTTTGGTCCAGATTTTAGGGGATTCATTGGGCTTGTTGCTTGCAGCCGCAGAATTAACCGTGGTCTCAGTTGGATTGGCCACCACTTGAGCATTCTCTTCGGCCCGTGCTGGGTGCAGGCAGACAAGGGCGAGGAATAGGACGAAGAGAAGACTTATAGTATGGCTTTTAACGTGAGTCCTTGAAGAAGGCATGACACTTGATAACTTATTCAGTAAATATTTCGCAAGCTTTCGTTACACTATGACATAGCGTTTGGGGCCATGGCAGTTTCAATACTCAATCCGATTGGATTCTATAAGCGGTTAACAACTCTCTCACGCCCGCTTGGCTCAAGACGCCAAGACGCAAGGTTTTGAAGACAAACTAGAGGACTAATTCCAACCTATTTCCCTCTTTGCGATTTCGTGTCTTTGCGTGAGCTCTATCTCATCACCAATCACCCGAGACGGAAGCAGGAATCACACGACCGCTTTGCTACACACAGCCCCAGAACCGAGACTGGTTGTCTTAGCTACACTTCCTGTGCTGCATACTCGGTGGGATTGAGCAGGAGCGAAAGCCCGTGGTTACTCTCCACGGACTACAAACCGGCGCATTTCGGCCACTCTGGAGGTGAACAATTTAAGCATAGCCACGAACTCCCACAGCTTCGATATACCCCACTGAGCATATGTTGTGAAATTAGAATAGCTGATGACTATTTTGTTTACAATTAGCGCCGTTTATCTAATGTTAGCACTTGTGCGAGGGCATATTGACCTTCCACAATCTATTTCAACTGGCCTTGAAAGCCATTTGTAAGCTACCACCCCCTCACCCCAAAAAACAAAACCATGGTTACCACGAATAACAAGGAACTACTAAATTGGGTCGAAGAAATTAACGCACTTTGTAAACCGAAAGCCATTCATTGGTGTGACGGTTCCGAAGCTGAGGACCAGGCGCTCCGCCAATTAATGGTGGATAGTGGGTCCGCTCTGCGATTAGACCCGGTTAAGCGCCCGAATTGCATACTGGTACGTTCCGATCCCCGCGACGTGGCGCGCGTAGAATCCCGCACCTTTATTTGCAGCACATCAAAGGATAATGCCGGCCCCACCAATAATTGGGAAGACCCCAAGGTGATGAAGGCCAAAATGCAAAAGCTCTACAGCGGTTGCATGCAAGGGCGTACCCTCTATGTCATCCCTTTCAGCATGGGGCCTGTCGGTTCACCCATAGCACAGATCGGGGTGGAAATCTCGGACTCTCCCTACGTAGTTACCAACATGCGGATCATGGCCCGCATCGGCCAGCCGGTGCTGGATGTCCTTGGTAACAACGGCTTCTTTGTGAAGTGTCTGCATTCCGTCGGTTGTCCCATTGCTGAAGGCGCCAAGGATGTAGCCTGGCCTTGCAATCCCGACAACACCTACATTACCCACTATCCCGAAGAGCGGACCATCTGGTCATTCGGCTCGGGTTACGGAGGCAATGCCCTCCTTGGTAAAAAGTGTTTTGCCCTGCGCATCGCATCGGTAATGGCCCGCGATGAAGGCTGGCTCGCCGAGCACATGCTTATTCTCGGTGTGAAAGACCCTTCGGGCCGCAAAACTTACGTCACCGCAGCCTTTCCAAGTGCCTGTGGGAAGACGAACTTCGCGATGCTCATCCCCCCTGCGGAGATTCGCAGCCAAGGTTGGGAGGTCACTACAGTCGGTGACGATATCGCCTGGATTAAGCCAGATAAAGATGGCCGCCTCCGCGCTATTAACCCCGAAGCAGGCTTCTTCGGCGTGGCTCCCGGCACCTCCTTTGAGACCAATCCGAATGCACTGGAATCCTGCCGCAAGGATACCATATTCACAAATGTCGCTTTGACGGATGATGGCGATGTCTGGTGGGAAGGCCTGACGAAAGAACTCCCCGCCCACCTCATCGACTGGACTGGCAAGGAATGGGTACCGAACTGCGGTCGCCCCTCCAGCCACCCGAATAGCCGCTTCACGGCTCCAGCACGGAACTGTCCCTGTATCGATTCCGAATGGGAAAACCCGGAAGGCGTGATAGTAGGCGCCATGGTCTTCGGTGGACGTCGTATGACAGACATCCCCCTCGTTTTCCAGTCCTTTAACTGGCAACACGGCGTCTATCTCGGTGCCACCATGGGATCGGAGCAAACCGCAGCAGCCGAAGGCAAAGTCGGCTCCTTCCGGCGCGATCCATTCGCCATGTTACCCTTCATCGGCTACCACATGGGCGACTACTTCCGCCACTGGTTAAAGCTCGGCAACCGGATATCCGATGCCCCCCGTATATTCCACGTCAACTGGTTCCGCAAGGATGACAACGGCAAGTTCCTCTGGCCGGGTTACGGGCAGAACGCACGTGTGTTAAAGTGGATAGTTCAGCGCGTGAACGGCGAAGGCCACGCCTCCGAAAGTCCCATTGGCTGGGTTCCCCGCTACAACGACTTGGACTGGACCGGTATGAAGTTTACCGAAGAACAGTGGGATGCACTGACGAAGATTGACCGCGAATCCCTCAAGCTCGCATCCCTCGGCCACGAAGAGTTATTCCTTAAACTCTTTGATAATCTCCCCAAGGAACTCATCTTCCAACGCGAACTATTGATCGCTCGTTTTTAGTCAGACAGTAAGACATGACAAGACAGACAGCATAGACAAGCAGACAGTATAGACTCAGTAGTTAGTGACTCCAAGAGGCGCCCCGGTCAGACAGCCGGGGCGTCTCGTTTTTTTTTGACAATGCCTCAACCTTCCGTGGTTTCCGATCTCCGGGCGCATCTCACTTTCTGGGCCTATTAAATGGATTAGCCGCAAAAAGTCGCAAAAAGATACAAAAATGAAAGACACCAGCTTGCATCGTGCATCGTGAGTATGCCTTGAGTGATCGTTAACCCAGCATTTTTAATTTTTTGCGCCTTCTTGCGGCTAGAAATCCTCGTTACGCATCACACGGATTACGACAACCCCTCGGCTAAAGCTACCTATCCAAAAACTGAGATGCCCCGGTCTCCCATACCGCCCAGTCTCTCTTGACCTGCGAGAATCTGCGGCACACACTGGCGCATGAGTTGGACAACCGAGCGCATCAGCGTTAACAAGCGTGACTATGCCGTGCACCACTGGACCGGTCAGGCGAATGCACCCGTCATCATCGCGTTGCATGGATTCACTGGCGCCGGTCAGGATTTTGAGGTTCTTGCCGGGCATCCGACAAATACGTATACTTGGGTCTGCCCGGATTGCCTGGGGCATGGAGATTCGCATGCACCGGAGCTTATGTCGGCTTATTCGCTGGAAAACTTCATCGCCATGATGGATGCCCTGTTCGCCAAATACGGGAAGCAGGGGAATACATTTGTTCTTGGCTATTCGCAAGGGGGGCGATTGGCACTGCATTGGGCCATGCGCCACGGACAGAAACTTGCCGGTCTCGTGTTAATTGGTGCGACCGCAGGTATCGAAACGCCGATGGAACGAGCAGAACGCGTAGATCTGGATAATAAGCGTGCTGCCCGGATTAAGCGTTTCGGAGTTGAGGAATTTCTGCGCGAATGGATGAGCAGCCCGTTGATTGCCACCCAAAGCCGCCTGCCTGAACCCTGGAAGAGTGCACTCCTAAAGCGCAGGGAGAAGAACAGCGTGGCGGGGCTCACTGGCGCACTTACATACTGGGGTGCTGGAGTACTGCCCTCGTTGTGGGATGACCTGCCAAAACTAGCTTGTCCGGTACTAATCATCACCGGTACAGAAGATACCAAGTTTTCCGGCCTTGCACAGCGAATGGCCCGGAATTTCCTAAGATCGCGATTTGTACAGGTGCCTGAAGCTGGTCATGCAGCCCACCTGGAAGCTCCAGCAAAGGCACTTTCGTTCATAAATGACTTCATAAAAACGACGCTTTAACCCCTTTGCGGGCGCATTCCAGTAAATAATTTAAAAAATCGCATGGAAAATGTTGCACCCAACTTGGTTATGCTTAAGGTGTCTTAACGTAGTTATTTGATTCAACCTCAACCCACCCATACCCATGGCAAAACGTGAAAATAAAAACAAAGGCATATCCAGGATAGATTCCGGTTCCACGCACGGCTGGTTCGTACGCGGATACAAGAACGGAAAAACCTACTCCAAGCTCTTCAGCGACCTAAAAAGTGGTGGCAAGAAGAAGGCTCAGGAGAGCGCGAAAGAATTTCGCGACAAACTGCTCAGCGAATTGGCTGCCATTCCCCAGGCACCACGCAAGAGCCGGGCTCCAAACGCCAAGTAGGCACCTGAAGTTTGTAACCTGAATCCTGGATTTTGGGGAACGAAACGTTCCTCAAAGAATAGGACTTACCCTACAGGTTGTATTTCAGTCAACAAGTAACCACGGATTACGATCCGCTGGTTGCTTTGTTGTTTATGCCTGCCATGGCTGCCCCGATGATTCCTGCGCGGTTCTTATAGGTTGCGGAGACTATTTTCACACGGCAATCCATGTATGGAAGGAACTTCTCGGGCTTCTTCGCACCGCCACCACCAATTATATAGAGGTCTGGCCAGAAGAGGGTATCGAGATAATTCAGGTAGCTACTGAAGCGGGCGGACCACTGTTTCCAGGACAAGCCCTTCTCTCTTCTAGCCATGTCAGAGATGATGGACTCTGCTTCCCGTCCTTTGAGCATAATATGCCCGAGTTCCGTATTGGGTACAAGTTTGCCATCGACAAACAGGGCGGTGCCTATCCCAGTACCGACTGTAATCAGGAAAACTGTGCCCTTCTTATTCTTTCCTGCCCCATGAGCCATCTCGGCCATGCCGGCAGCATCCGCGTCATTAACTGCCTGGGCGGTGCATCGAGTGCGCTGCCGTATGAGGGTTGCCAGATTCACCCCAATCCATGCTTTATCCAGATTGGCGGCGGTGAAGATGACATTGTTGCGGATAACACCAGGGAATCCGCAACCGACGGGGCCTTTCCATTGCAGTTCCTTGACCATTTTGGCTATGAGGTCCGCCATTTCACCCGGGGATCCATTCCCGGGGGTGGGATAGCGCAGGCGCTCGGTCTTTAATTCACCGGTCAAAGTATCCACTATCGCACTCTTCATCCCAGTGCCGCCTATATCAATTCCGAGGACATCCATGACCTCCAATCCTGCATAGGGGCTTCTTTATTGCTACTAAAAAATGCTGGGGTATCCCGGTTTTAACAATTGCCAGTGCGCCTCTACTCTTCGACAACGGACGCAGAAATCGCAGCAATGAACGATGCCCTTCAAATTATTGGTACGGTGGCGCTTATCCACGCGGTGGCGGTGGCATCACCCGGGCCAGACCTATTTCTTGTATTGAGGAACACACTCCTTGGCGGGAAGAGGGCAGGGGTGCAAACCTCGCTTGGTATTATGGTCGCAGTGACCCTGCAGCTTCTGTTTTGCATGACCGGGCTGACAATTCTGCTGCAGCGTGCGCCATTGCTTATGCAAGGGATGCAAGTAGCCTGTGGGTTCTACCTTCTCTGGCTGGGTTGGCAGGCATGGCACTCGGACGCGGATGCAAAGCCCGCCGTGGAGACGCAAGACACCCCCACCAGGACAAGCATTAATACCTTGTCTGGTGTTTCTACGCGCTTTTTCTTGAGCGGATTAATAGGCAATCTGCTCAATCCCAAGGCGATTTTGTTCTTCTTTGGCCTGTTTAGCAGCGTGATAACAGCGCAGACCCCGCTCGTCGTAAAACTCGTTTGTACGGTAGAGATCATGGTGGCTAATTTTATTTGGTTCGCTCTTGTGGCTATTGCGATCGATCACCCACGGATTTCACGCATCTGGACCCAGTGGCAATCCCCCTTGCTCAGGCTTACGGGGCTTGTCATCTGGTGTATAGCTTTGTGTTTACTATGGCCGATTGTGGGGTGGTGCCATAGCTTGATTAAGTAAGTATATTTAGCGGATATAAGTAGTTTCAACACCACTGGATATACACTGTCCCATCAGGACCTAGTCACTCCGCCGGCCTTTAATGAAGCGGATTGCAGTGCTACCTAGTTATATATAGCCGCACAATATGCGAGTAAGGGCTAATAGTTTTTGCAACTCAGATGAAGTAAACTGTGGGCATGCTAAAGAGCCTGTCCAACACCCTCGTCACCTCCGCGATAATCGCCATCGCCACTCTCGCACTCAGTGTCACTTCCCTCACCGCAGCACCGAAGAGCACCATTCGTTTCAACGATGCCGCAAACGATGCCCATGCAGTCGCCTCCATGAACAGCAGCTGGACAGTAATGCGCGCCAGTGGCGTCTCCATGGAACCCTATTTTGGTAACAATTCCATCCTTCTGGTTGATACAGCAGTGAATGGCCGCATCACTACCGGGATGATCGTAGTTTATGAAGATACCGACGGGACACTGGTTGGACACAAAGTTATGTCCACAGTGGAAAATGGATTCATCACCCGTGGCATCAACAATGACCGTGCCGACCCGCAGGTAGTGACCATGGCCAGCATAAAGGGAGTGATATTTGGAGTCCTCAACACCGCCGAGAACGCTCCAGCAGGTGACACCCACACGGTTGTCATGGGTAAGAGCCGCTAAATTTTTCATGAGTGTGTAATTGATGTGTGTTATACGGTAATTCTGACAGGACAGTACGACAGGACAGTGGAGGCCGCCCGGCGAGGGGCGGCCTCTCTATTTTTTGTAAATCTATAAATCCGGTGCATCTCGAAATTGTTGTGCTTAGGATGAAAAGCCGATTGCCTGGGGTGGCATGGGAGTCTCGCCCATGTTCAGGCTCTGTGATGATCGCTGAAAGACACACGGGCAAGATGCCCGTGCCACTTCAAACAGCCCGAATTTTAACCTCAATATTCACGTTTGTACTTAAACTGCTTGTCCAAGATATACCTGCGCTTGCAATGAGCCGTGGAAATTGCCACGTTCTGCTTTTAAAACAACTTCACCTCACCTATATATTATCATGGAAGTTCTCACCGCTGTACTTTGCGATTTCGCTGCCGATTATAATGGCAAACTCTGCATCACCGGAGCCTTCGACTCTATCTGGGCCGTCCGTTTCCCTTGTGTTCATCCGCATTGCTCAGTAGCCATGCGTTTCCTGTTCCGTGACAATGACGTGGGCAAGCACCGCCTGCATCTGGCGATGATAGACTCCGATGGCCGCTCTGTATTCCCCGAGAATGGGCCGAGCTTTGATATGAATATCAGCTCTATTCCGGAGAATACCTATTTTCTTTCCCATAACATTGTCGTGAATCTCCAGGGTCTGCCATTGCAGAAGTCTGGTCTATACTCACTTGATGTGAAGATGGACGACACCATAGTCGCCCGCATTCCCTTGCAGGTCGTGCAAGCTCCGGATAAGAACAGCACGCAGAGCCATTAAGCAGAGTCGGTAGCAGAAGTCGGAAGGCCGTCGCCGAGAGGTCGGGGGGCAGGACGATCATGCGGTGCTATGCGGCGTTCCATCAGAACGCAGGACTGTGCTATAGGTGCTATGCGCTCCATGCAGCGCCAACGGCGCGACCACACATTAGCCTGGGCCAACAGCCCAGGTAGTATGATATATATAGGATCGCGAGCGCTGAAAGCGCGACCCCTGCGGATTGTAGGGCATCTCCCTAGGTCGCGCCTTCAGCGCTCATGGGATTGTTTTGGTCTAAACCTGGGCCGTTGGCCCAGGCTATAGCTGTTGCGCGCCGTTGGCGCTTTTAGGCATTCAGGGTTCATCTTATTTCCCACGACTTCAGGCTGTCTGAAAGGAAGCAGAGTACGTTCTTCTCGTGCCTTCTGCCTTTACCCTTTGTTCCTTAGTACCTACTCACTTCGCCCCCTCTCACCCGGCCTTGCGCAACTCCTTGAGAATCTGGCGGACCCACTTGCGGTGGGGGCCGGATAGGGCGATGGCATCAATCTGGTCGATACCTATCCAGAAGAGGTCCGTGTTGGCCTTCGCCCGCTCCATGATTGCGGGACTTGGTGGGATTCGGTAAACGGTCTCGGTGATGCGGGAGTTCGTTATGGAGCGCTTCTTGCGAAAGAGGATGGCAGAGTCGGGCAGGTCGATGGCGAGTTCTTCCGCACGGGGAAGTTCGCTGAGGTTGGCTAATCGCCGGGACTTTCTGGGTGTACGGTGAAGGAGGAGTTCGCCGTCTCGTATGACAACGATGCGGTTGAGGCTGATCTCGTGGATTTCTTTGCGCAGGAAATCGGGGAAGCTCTCCGCATCGCCACGGCGACCGGAAATGCACCATTGGTGCAGGGGACAGAAGAGGCAGTGCGGTTTGCGCCTCGTGCAGAGCGTGGCACCGAGTTCCATCAATGCCTCGTTGAAGACACCGGGCTGTACCTGGTCCACCAACGATTGGGCAAGAGGGGTGAGTGCTTTGACAGCCTGGGCATTGTCCTTGAACGTAGTCTCATCTGCCGTGAGGCGGGTGAGTATGCGGATGACGTTGCCATCCACTACGGCAACGGGTTCGTGGAAGGCCTGGCTGGCTATGGCGGCTGCGGTGTAGGCTCCGATTCCCTTAAATAGCTGCCACGCCTCAGCGGTCTGGGGAGGTGCGGGTAGTGCAGCGATTTCTTTCGCGAGCTGATGGAGGTGGCGTGCGCGGTTGTAGTAGCCGAGTCCTTCCCACGCCTTTAGCACCGCCTCTTCGGTTGCAGAAGCGAGTGATGCGAAGTCTGGCCAGAGGCGCATCCAGTTATCGTAGTACGGCAGCGCCGTACTCACCTGGGTCTGCTGGAGCATGAACTCCGTAACTACAATGCTGTAGAGTGTGCGGCCGGTTCGCCAAGGCAGAACACGCGCATTATTCGCGAACCAGTTGAGGAGCTTCGCGCGTATCTCGGGTGCCTCTTGAGGGAGAGTGCTTGCCATGCTGGCTGCCATTCGATTCAAAAAGACTTCCAAGACAGCATTTTTCACAGCTATGGCGACTCGAAAGAACACCACGGAGGAATCCGAGGAAAAAAAACTGGCTCTTTACACCGTTGAACTGACGACTGAGCAGTTCCAGAAAATACATGACTACTGCGACCATCATCTGTGGGAATTCTTCCATGTGGACTATGCCACGTACGCCTGCCGGAACAAGGATAAGAAAGTAGTACTCACCGCCTACCCGGCGAAGAAAGCCGGGCGCCTGGGCAAACTCGTCATTGCGGGCAAGGGCACTCAGGACTTTATCCAAAACTACCTGGAGCCCGAGATAACCGGGATGCCGAAGCTGGGTTATGACGAAGTACACAACCCGGAATGGTACGAGCTGCATGCCGGTCTCGACGAGGCGGGGAAGGGAGACTTCTTCGGCCCAGTCGTGGCGGCTACGGTGATTGCCGATGGGGACGCCGTACGCGCCTGGCTGAAGGCTGGAGTGAAGGACAGTAAAGCGCTGAATGACAACAGCATCCTCCGCCTGGACAAAGTCATCCGCACCACTGGCGGCGTAGTTGCGAAGACTGCCTGGTGTGGCATGGAGAAGTATAATGAATTGATGGGCAAGCCCGCCGCGAACTTGAACCGTCTCCTTGCATGGCTGCATTCGCGCGCGCTGCAAGCAGCCCTGGCTGAGCGAAGCGCTCCATGGGGATTGCTGGACCAGTTTACCGAGCAGCCGCTCGTGCAGAGGCAGTTAAAGAAGGATGGCTGCACGATAGACCTGCGTATGCGAACCAAGGCGGAGTCCGACCCGGTAGTTGCAGCGGCATCGATTGTGGCTCGAGCAGAGTTTGTCCGGCAAATGCGCAACCTCTCGGAAAAGCTTGGAGAGGAGATTCTGTTCGGTGCCAGTGCCCAGGTGCGCGAGCAGGGGAAACGTCTCGTGGCGAAGCAGGGGCCAGCCGCGCTGGGGCAATTCGCCAAATTGCATTTCCGCACTGCTTATGAATGCCTCGGGCTGCCTGTACCCGAGAAGAAAGTATTCATCCGGAGGGCCAAGGCATGACCATAAGCGACTATCTCAAGCGATCTGCATTGGATGCAAATGGCTTTAACCTGGCAGCGATAGATCGTGCGCGGGAATCGCTCCAAGCCGTCGCAAGCCGGCCCATTGCAGAAGCAGAAGTGACTGCGAACGCACTCGATCTTTTCTATAGTTACCCAGTGCCTGAGCTGAGCGCGAATGGCTCGTGCAGCCTGGTGCATACACTCGCCCGCGCCCCTTATGATCTGGCGCAGGCGCTGGGCGGACGCTCAGCACGAAACACCGAATCGCTGGTGCGGCTCCATCGCTTAATCAATCAGGTGCAGGCAATGACGGGTGTGGGATGGATGGGTATCTATCAAGCCAGGCGGGTTGCAGCAGGCCAACGAGCCCTGGTGAAGCTCGCCTACTACGGTGCGCCGAGTCGTGCAGAGTTTCCACTGAATCCGGACTTCGCCCGCCTGAGTAATAACAGTACCGTGGGCTTGACCGGGCGCGCCTGCATCATTGGTGATGTGTCGCTGCACACCTGCGAGGGGAATCCCTTCTATGTGTGCGATGCCCGCGTGCAGAGCGAAGCCTGCCTGCCCATTCTCAACGAGTTTGGCGAAACGCTTGGTATCATCGACGCGGAGTCTTTTGAGCAGAATACCTTTGGCTCCGGTATGCTCGTGCCATTCATCGCCTTTGCGCTGGAGGCTCCTGCGTATCTGCCCTAGGCAGACTGGCACGCGCGGCACCCTATGCAATCCCTTCTAGCCCACGATCAGCAGGCGGTAGAGACCTGCGAATATCTGGCGGGCATCGATGAGGCCGGTCGCGGTGCGCTGGCTGGTCCCGTGGTGGCTGCGGCAGTGATAGTTCGCAAGGATTTCTTTACGAGTGAGTGGTGCAGACTCCATGCAGGAACCATCAATGACTCGAAGCAATTAAAGGCAGCACAACGCGAACTGAATTACACACGAATAATCGAACTGGCGTACAACGGCGGCTGCTGGATTGGCATAGGGCAGGGGAGTGTGGAGGAGATAGCCACTCATAACATACTCGGTGCGACTCGCCTGGCCATGCGGCGCGCGCTGGAGACTGCGGCGGCGAGTGCGAAGCTCCCGTTAACGAGTGCATCTGCTGAACCGGATTTGTTTTCGCTTGTAGAAGAGAAGGTGACGCGTAGTGCCAGGCAGCATCTGCGCATCCTTGTCGATGGCCGACCCCTGAAGCCCTTTCCCTATCGCCATGAAGGGCTGGTGGGTGGCGACGGGAAATCCCTCGTCATAGCCATGGCTTCCAATCTTGCCAAGGTAACGAGAGATGCCCTGTTGGTCGCCATGGAAAACGTACACCCAGGCTACGGACTCGCCGTGCACAAAGGCTATGCCACCCCCCAGCACTGCGAAGCGCTGGCGAAGCTGGGCCCCTGCTGTTCGCACCGTGCGCTGTTCTTGAGGAAGCTGAAGCTGCGGCAGGAAGGCTGAGACAGGGTTATGCCGGACGTTTGGGATTAACGTAGAATTCATGGCATTCTATCGCCCCACGATGGGGTATTGTAATCGGATCGTCTCTTGTGCGTAGCCAGACCGTCTCGGTCTGGTCGCTGTGGCGCTGGGCATCTCGTCATCGTCCCAAGTGTATCCGTCTCGCTCGGGTAATCGGACGTCATACACCTGGCGAAATCCTGAGCAAAAATCCACCTCATCGACGCATGAGAAGAATGCAGTCCCGCAGGGACGACCTGCATCTTAGCCCCAGGTTTTAACCTGGGGTAAGGGTACATAACTAGACCGAGTCCCGAAGGGACGACTGGATGGACGTCATTAAACTAGTCGAAGAGATGTTTTTCTTCGAACATTATATCGTGTCGCAACATAAATGCACGATATTCGTCCTCGAAAGTGCGCGTCTCATGATGCGTCCGTTGACTATGAATATAATTATAGACGTCCTCTACATTGGATTTCGAAACGGTAAACGCACCATAGCCATTTTGCCATGCAAATCTCATCTGCATGAATTTCTCATCATTAATCCATTTGGATGTTCCACCCTTAATGAGCTGTACTGCCTTCGATACAGCCATGTCAGCTGGCAAACGAAGCAGGGCATGAATATGATTTTCGACACCGCCAATAATTAAGCTTTCACACTTATTAACTCTGGCAACACCTCCAATATAATTCCACACTCTTGTCTCCAAGTCCTTGCGAATGAAAGGCTCTCGCCCTTTCGTTGAGAATATAATGTGGTAATTTAGATTATGAAACGTGGTGGCCATGGTTGTAATTGGTTAAATTCTCACAGCGTTATAGGCGATATATTTCCATATCCCGAAGGGCGAAATTGAAACCCTTCAGCCGTCCCTTCGGGACTTGTGTTACTAAATACGCCGTTTACCCCAGGTTAAAACCTGGGGCTAAGATGCAGACCGTCCCATTGGGACGGCGACAGTCCTCCGGGCTGTAGCAATTGCGTCCTGTGTATGCCTTGATGATTCGTTAACTCAGCATTTTTAAATTTTGCGCCTTCTTGCGGCCAAATAGCCTCGTCGCGCATTACACGGATTACGACACCCCTTGGCTAAAGCCACCCTTCCAGATTCAGCCGTTCACTTGGCCTTCGTCTCCGAATCGCTGCCTTTCTCTGCATTAATGAAATGATTCTTTGCCTCAATATCCACTTCAAGAATACCACTGGGCTTGATTCTACCGGATAGTACCTGTCGTAGAAACCAGAATTGGGCGATGATTGCCGGAACATAAAGGAGCATCTGGATAACGTAGAGTGACGTGTAGTCATACGTTGCATGATCTGGTTTATGGATGTGGCGCGACCAATAGACCACCCAGCTTGCCCCCAGCATGCCTACGCCGAAGCGTAACACGCCTTCCATCAGTCCCTTGCCTGCTAATACAGTGCCCAACTTGTTGCGGGGAATATACTCATAGATCATGGGCCCCACGCATATTCCTATCATCACGCCCAGGGAGCCTGCGGTTTGTGTCATGATCATCCACAGGGTGATGGGCGGGATGGAATCCACGGCAACAAACTGCAAATACAGGAAGAAGCACAGTTGCATGATGAAATCTTTGATAATGGCGATGAGCGATATCCAGATTCTCATGTAGATACGGTCGGATCGGCGCGACACGATCTCTACGATTATTACAAACACCCCCATGCCGCCCAGAGCGACCAGCAAACTCATCCCGATACAATGGTAGATATCTGGTAACGACGCGCTATCCACTGGTTTGACGGCTGAATAGTAGGGGACAACGGAGGCAAAACAAGCGATGGATACCAAACCGATTAGCACCAGTACGGAGTTGCGAATCTCTGGTTTCCTATCCGAGTACCAACCTGCAAATGGCGAAAGGATGAAGATGGAAAGCAGAATGGAGGGCAACCCCATCAATGACATATCGCCTTTTGTGTAGAGGAACTGGTCCGTCTTCATCACTGCGTCTAGACTGCCCCATACCGCACCCGCGAGACCGGGAATGACCATGACTATGTAGAAGGGGTATATTTCCTTCGTCATGAAGACGTCCTTGACATAGCTGACTGCAAACTTCACCACCCCAAGGTCCTGAATGCGCTTATTCGGCGAATCCGGCCGCTTCACTTCTTCAATCAAGACTACAATAATGAAACAACTGATCAGATACAGGCATGCGGCTATGAGATAAACGATCTGCTCTCCCGTCAATATGAGCACATTGGCCGGCAATCCCATCCAGGAAATAATATCCAATGGAATGTCATAGACCGGCCAGAGTAATTGGTAGAAATAGAAAGAGGCAATACTGCCCAAGATAGACCGCAGGGCAAAGAATCGGCCACGCTGCTTCGGGGGGACGCATTCCAGTAGCAGTGGCTCCAGTGGAGCCTGTAAATCCATTAATGTGGTGTATGAGACAATTATCGCAACCAAGAGAATGGGTTCTGTCAGACTGGGTAAGCCGAGGAAATGTGCAATCGGCTGTAAAAAGGTAGTGATCTGCGGAAGGAAGGCCAGCGCTGCCATCCCCCATGCGCCAGCCGCATAGGCGATGAGCACAAAGGGTTTCCGCCGGCCTATCTTTGTCCAAATATTATCGCTAATATAACTGATAAACGGACCAACCATAATGATCACGCTCAGCGTCGTAATCAGCGAGAATATCCGGGGGTCCTCATGGTAGCGCTTCACTGTATAGGTAAGCGATATCCCCCCCGCAAAGACATGAAACATAAACGTGAGCCAGACCATGCTCACCACAAAGACCGAGGTCCAGGGTAGCCTGGGCAGTCCTGTCGGAATGCGCTGATGAAACCGAAAATTCTGCGCCCAACTGGTAAACCAGGCACGAGGGGTAGGGGTAGACTCTGTAGGACTGGTCATTCTACGTATCCATAAGTGCAAAATGTAAGGCGTCAACCAACACGTGTGCGATATTCATCAAAAGCTCATCTATTTGTGAACCCTTGACCATTTTTACCTGCCTCTGCGGACTGATTTTACCTGCCGCAAAATACCTGCCCTAATCCACCTTTTGTCCATCGTGTTCTACCTCATCTCAATCAACTCGATTTCGTAACCCTCGGGTGCATCGATAAAGGCAAGCACGCCACTGGTGCTCTCTGTGGGACCATCGGTGAATTTAATCCCATGGGCGGTGATGTGCTTCTCGAACTCCGCCATACTCTTCACCTCGAAAGCCAGATGCATGAGGTCCGGCTGCACCTGTACCGGGCCGGAACCGGGGTAGTAAGTGATCTCGATCAGCTCCTCGCTTCCGGGTACTTTGAGGAACGCGAGTTTCGAGCCACGCGGTGACTCTGACCGGCGGACCAGCTCCAGCCCGAGAATCTCCTGATAGAATTTCACCGTGCGCTCAATATCATCGACGCGCATACGGGTGTGTAGAAGTTTGGTGACGATGGGTTTGCTCATAGTGGTGCCATACAAACACAGTAGCGGGTGGAGGCAAGCATTCGCAGACGCGGGAAAAGAGCGGATCGAACCATGTCCTGAGGATTCTGCGCGCAATAAGATGCCATAGACATCCCGCAACCATCGAAGTCTATGACAAGTGTTCTGACTGTCCTCCAAATACTACGAGATGCACTGTCAGACTTGGAGAAGGTAGGACGGCGTGGCGACTTGTTCGTCGTGTCCGGGACTAGGCGTGTGCGTTAACGCGGCCTTTGAGCGCTTCCTTGTTCGTCAGGCCTACAATCTGGTCCACAATCTGCCCATTCTTGAAGAGAAGCATCGTGGGAATAGCGCGGATGTTATACCGTCCAGCGATTTCCGAGTTATTGTCCACATTCACTTTCGCGATGGTGACTTTGTCCCCCAGTTCTGTAGAGAGTTGCTCCAGAATCGGACCGATTGCTTTGCATGGGCCACACCAGGGTGCCCAGAAATCGACCAAGACTGGCTTCTTGGTGCCAGTGATGGTAGTGTCAAAAGTGTCTGCAGTGAGTTCGAGGATATTTCCAGCCATAGTAGATTAATGCTTAGCCCGACTTAAGCACGGATCGCGAGGATTGCAACTCTGGTCCTTAGTGAGGTGTACTTTTTTGGATAATTTCAGCCAGCTTAGCCGGGTGGGTTTCTTCCAACGCGGTCCCGCTTTGCTTGATAACCTCAAAGGTCTTGATGAGGGTCTCCGTCATGCGTTCGTGTGTCTCTGCCGAGCCACCAACTACAGCAAATTGCTCTGCCGTAGTAATGCGTTTGTGGCCATCCTTATTATCCAGGCCTATTCCGAGGAGTGCTGCTTTGTTGTTGCTGTTGCGCTTGCTCACGAATGTGACCCTTGCATCAGTCCAGGGATTTATCAAGCTCAGACATCCTGAAAATCGAGCTTGGTGCATCTAAGTTCCTGAACATATTCAGAAACTGAGAAGTGCCCCAAACCACGAGCTCAAGAGAACGGGGCAGTCGCCCGGCGGGCTGTCGGATATTAGCCGGTGGTGCAAACCACTGGTTACATTGCACAAAATTAATTGCGCCCCGGCAGGGGCGCTGGATCATCGGTAATCTTTGGCGATTCGGCCACGCCGACCACCGCCCCTGCCGGGGCGGAAATTATAAGGGGATCCTCTTTACCGGTGGTTTTCACCACCGGCTAATATCCGATGGCCCTCTGGGCCAAAAATGGCCCAGTCCGACCCTACGGGACGTGGTGTGTTATAATGCCTGTTTCTACCAACATTGTGTCCCTCCGGGACACATCCGTCCCAAAGGGACGGTATGCATCTTAGCCCCAGGTTTCAACCTGGGGTAACGGTATATTAAGTAACACAAGTCCCGTAGGGACGGCTGAAGGGTTTTACATTTGCCATACGGGATAGGGAAACATTTCTCTTCGGCTCGTTTGATGACATCCCTTCAGTCGTCCCTTCGGGACTCGGTCCGGGTATATACGCATTCCCCAGGTTAAAAACCTGGGGCTAAGATGCAGGTCGTCCCCAAGGGGACTGCATTGTTCCCATGCCGATGATGAGATAAATAAAGCATGGTAACGCACAATTGGCCAAACTCCAGAGAATCCCTTTAGGATTCGGACTCGGAAATTGGCCAAACTCCAAGGGATGCCAATTGCAAACCGCAACTGCCTACAGCCTTCCGCCTATCCGACTCAGTGCCTTTGGACTTAGTGCCAACCTTCCACGCTCTACACGACATGCGCGCCATCGCCGGTCTTTGCATGAAAGATGGCAGGGCAGCAATTGTTGTAGCGGGCTGCAAAGTCGGCAGCGACTTCAGACGCTTGAACCTCGGTAAACTCCGGTCCAGTCATCGCCATGACAGCACCGCCGAAGCCTCCGCCAGTCAGTCGGGCGCCAAACACATGCGCGCGCTTCTTGAGTAGGTCCACAAAGGTATCGAGTTCGGGACAACTGTTTTCAAAGAGTTTGCGTGAACTCTCATGGGAAGCCAGAAGAAGCGTGCCTACGGTACGGAGGTCACCTTTTGCGAGTGCAGCGATGGTGTCTTTGACGCGCTGGTTCTCCTCGACGACGTGGCGAGCGCGCAGGCCGATCTTCTTGGGTAGCTCATGCAGGTGCGCCTTGAGCTGCTTTGGGGTTACATCCGCGAGGCAGTCAATTTCGGGGAGACTCTGCTTGATAAGGCGTACCGCTTCCATGCACTCCTGATGGCGGGTCGCATAGAGTGAGGTTACGAGGTTGTGCTTAACATTCGTGTTAAATATCCAAAAGTTCACACCCTTTGGCAGGGGAACAGTGGTGAAGGTGATCTGTTTGCAATCGATCAGGACTAAGTGGTCCTCCTTGCCAAAGCAGGATACCGCCTGGTCGAGAATCCCGCACGGTACACCCACGAATTCGTTCTCTGCCCGGCGCGCTGCCATGACCAAGCGCTCGCGAGTCATCGGGAAGTTATATATTGAGGAGAATGCCAGCGCTGATGCCAGCTCGAAAGCGGCACTGCTGCTCAGTCCTGCTCCGGGGTGTACGTCACTCGTCACCAGCAAGTCGAACCCCTTGTCAGGCAGGAGCCCGTCCTGCTTGAGGCTTTCCAGAACGCCCAGTGGGTAATTTGCCCAAAACCGCGCTCCGGTCTGCCGGATTACACTGCTGAGTGAAGTTTGCACATCCTGCGTTTCCATGAGACTCTTCAAGTGGATGCGATCATCCTCGCGACGAGCGACTGCCACCTTTACCGACCGGTCGATTGCTGCGCCCAGGACCAGGCCCCCGTTGTAGTCGGTGTGGTTGCCAATGAATTCTATGCGCCCGGGTGCACAGGTAACAGCCTGTGGCAGACGGCCAAATGTTTCTTCGAAGAGCTTAACGAGGTCGTTTTTCATGGATTGTAGCGGTACCTTCTAGGCAATAAAAAACCCGCAGACAAGCTGCGGGTTTAATTTGGGGTGCAATAATTCCGTTTAGAGGCTTTCTTTCAACGAAGCGCCTGGCTTGAATTTCACGGTTTTCGATGCCTTGATCTTCAACTTCTTCTTGGTACGGGGATTGATTCCGTTGCGTGCAGCACGCTGTACCACGGAAAATGTACCAAAACCAATAAGCTGGACTGTGGCCGCTTCGCTTTTGATTCCAGTTGTAATTGCCTGGAGGACGGCATCAAGTGCGCGCTCAGACGCTGCCTTTGTGGTGCCTTCTCCCAGTATTTCTTGTATAGTTGCTACGAGTTCCGCCTTATTCATTATTTCTCCTTGTAGTGCTTTTTAGAGTATTTGGCTTCGACGAAAGCCAACGCTGTTAGTCACAATCCCATAGACCCATTTCGTCAACTCTTTTTCACCGAAAAACCAAAATATTTTTCGTGGTCGATGGTCATTTAACCCTTTTCCAAGGCGGAATCCGGGCCGTTGCACTCGTTTCTGGCAGCGTTGATTCGAGTGAGAAGACGGGTCAAAGCTGCATCGCTCGTTATGGCTTCATCAACAGCAATCTGCTCGGCACGCTTCATGAGCTGAGCAGCCATCGTTATTGATTGCGACTCGTCCGCACCCAGTGTTTGGAAGTAACGAGCAAGTTCTTCAATGATTGTATTCATGAATACAGGTTAACTAACAAATGGTGATGGCTTCAGGACCGTCCGGAAATAGGCTAAATTGCCTTCTACCAGCAAGTTCGCGGTGTTTCATGAGTGCGAATCCCAGGCCGGATGACCCATTGTATAAGTAACTGCGAAGTTCACCTGCCTGTTTGTCTCCTGCATAGATTAGGGCATTCGCTGAAGGGGGGAATCCAGCCATGGAAACCGGATGCAGCCTCCTGCGAAACCCGCCCGAGCGTTTGAGATGCGCCATGACTTCCTGTCCCAGATAGCAGCCTTTGGTGAAGCATACGGCATCGTCCACGAGTCCTCCTTCCTGAGGTAATTCACCCGGTGTCACATCTCTTGGCACTGATGGGATACGGCTTCGGAGGCGTTCATGCTCCATTTCAGACCAGGACACTTCCATTGAGCCCGATTTCTCCAGGTCCAGCAGGTAAGCTTCGAGCAAAGCGGTGTCCTTTAGCGGAATTAAGATGTCTGCATGCTTTTCAGTGCTGCGCCGACCATGGACTAGCAGCGCTTCCCCGGAGCGGTACCATGAAGCGGCAGCAGGGTAGGTCCCTTCTGCTGCACCCAGCCTGGTGCTGGAGTGCCCGCCCCAAACCACGAGGTCTAGGTAGGACGCACCGATGGACTCCACTACTACATCATCCGCCACAATGAAGCGCTCCAGCTTCTCCTTAATCGTTGCCGCGCTGCATTCGTAGCTGAAAAGAAGAAAACTCCCGCTCCCTTCCTGCAGGATGAAGCTGTCTGCGCAAACCTTGCCCTTGCGATCGAGCCAGAGGCCATACACCGCTCTGTCGTGCGCCATGTTTCGTAGGTTGTTACTAAACTGACTCTGAAGAAAGCTCGCAGCATCCTCTCCAGAGACCCGCAACAGTGTGATGGGGTGTTCAACGCGATGGTGGTATTGTCGGTTTGACGCATCGAGTGTAGCCGAGACATTCTTGTCTCGGTTTATCGCAGACGGAACTCCGACAGGATTGTCGGATTCACACTGGTAGCACTTGGCAGCTTCAGGCATGGATGAACAGTAGTTACAGGCACGCACTGTGCAAGTATAGTCGGCGATGGCTGGTTGCATTCGGGCATATCTAAAATATTGGGTAAATGAATAGGAGGGTGCGTAATACGCAGCCGTAATCCATCTCATCGGGGTAGGGCAGCCCTTGCCACCCAGCCTGACAGGTTCCGCCATCACTCAACCTGGAGTCAGGGACAGTAACTTATACGGTGACTATAGCGAAGCCTCGACTCGCTTGTGTATGGGCGCACAGACATCATTCGCTTGCCTTTACCATGAACGCGGACGTCCCATCCGCTGCATTGCCTTGGCGTTCGCATGCAATGGCGCGCTTAGCGATTACAATGGAGTTCCAATCAGTATTTCCGACAGGACAATCACCATTCTTCCCGGACCATACAGGCATTTCGGAGCAGCGAACAGGAATATGCACGGACTAATAAGCTTGTGTGGAGAACCCAACACCCTTGTAGGACTGCTGAACAGGACTTTACCTGAACCCATCAGTTTCGTCGGTGGTGCTATCAGGCTCTGAGCTGGATCATTTAACTCCATACGAGTGGCACAAGGCCTCTGTTCTGGACCAATAAGTTCCTTACAAGTGGTGAGAAGCCTCCGTTCTGGACCATGCAACCTGTTACCTTCGCTGCGAGGAAACTTGGCTTAGCCGCCAGGTCATTGACTAGGATCAAATAGTGACACGGCATGGTTATTTCCATAATCGGCAGTATCTTATTCTTACTGTGAATGTATTCTTGATGCTTAAGCATACTTATATTTAATATATGTATATTCTTACTATAGATGATAATATTCTCATTTAGCATATGTCTAAACTAAAGTAATATAGGCAGATGTTTATAAGACATGAGCACTATTTCAATATTTAGTTTATTTATGCGTATGTCGCATGAGTATGTCCGTAAAGATTTTTAGTTATTCTTCAGATATATATGGTTTATAATCAGATACATTGAGCATAACTTTATATACATTGAATTAATGCGCTTCTTTTTGAAATCTAGGCCTAAGTATGTTTAATGCATCCTTAGACCTTATGAGTGTGTGCGCAAATCAGTTGACAATATACTCAGATGCCTGTTGGTTCTGGTATCTAGCCTATGACCGAGGAAGAACTTTTGAGGACCTAAATAATCTGCCATTCAGCCCCTCGGAAATGCTCGCTGGCTGCTCTTCATCCATTACTTAGCCCAAGAAATATCCCGAAGGCATGAGGTAGTCTTCCTTTAACCCAAACAACAGCCATCATAACACAAAGTGTAGTCGTAACAACCGGTACAAAACAACCCATTGCCCGAATTACAGAGCTGAATACGCGACGTACACTACCGAATACCTGAATTACACATCCGAATGCCCGAAGCAAACAACCAATTGCCCGATGAAAACACTTGAGTACCCTATGAAAACTTCCATCGAGCCGAAGAGAATCGCCTTTTTCGTAAGGCCAACGCCTGAGGCACCGGCTAAATCCATTGTTTAATCGATTAACACGCAACAACACCTACATCGCACGATATAGCTATGATTAATAATCCCAAAGTCACATGGATACCTCTGACTGAGAAATTTCTCGTCTCCTGGGGACGGGTCGATGCCGACCGGTTGCCTGAGGATAAAATCCTGCTTGCCGACAAATATGGTCGGCACCATTTGGAGGAAGATTACAATCGGCTGGTGACGCATCTGGAAGAAGAAGCCCGGTTGGACGTGCTGCTGGATGAGGCGATAGCCAAGCGCGAGGGATTGCACAGCGAACTGCTGAGCGTAGTCCGTGCCTATAACCGCTATTTTTCCATAAGCGACAAGACGACCGGACTGCGAAGACTGGTTGTGCGCACTCCATCCCGCAAGGGAGGGGCGGAGCGGCTCGCGTTTGTCTGCAGGCAGGTGGAGTCCGTCTGGAGAAAATGTGAGTACCTGGATACGGACAGATCCCCCATACCCAGTAAGATTCTGGGATTCACGACCGATGAGTTTCTTGCGCGAATCAACGAGCTTGAGGCGGTCTGCACGAACGTGCGCAACCTGAAATTTGAAATCAAAGGGCACCAAATTAATGCCAGAAATTTAATCAAGAGTGTGATTCAACCCCGATTGGTTGCCTACCGTAGAATGGTGTACTCACAGTATGCTGCCAACCATCCCCTCGTGCTCTCCATTCCCGAGCTTCGGATAGTTAACCCTGAACGCAGGAGAAGGCGGAGTGCGCAGAAGCCAGAATAATCAGCCACGGATTTCCAAGATGAAACACGGATAAAGGCAGGCTGAATCCGTGTAATTGTAGAACCGGTGCGAAGATGCCTTTGTAAACCGGTAGGCGGCCTTAGTTATCTGGTAGGTGGAGGCATACATCCTATAGGTCCCATACGTCCTATAATAGGTCCCATACGTCCAATAGGTCCTATAGCGCTGAGGCGCACGGGCGAGTCGATTGCGCGTGGGCGTGCGAATTCCCCCAGCAGACCTCAGAGTTCCACCCAAACTCCGTTCTCGGGACCTTCCAACAGAACACCCTGCGGGTAGTAGGCGCGGGCTGTCCATCCCCAGTAGCCGCGCGTGAAGTCGAAGAAGAAGAACGAGTCCTCGTTCGAACCGACCAGATAAAGCCATCTTTGTTGTTGGGGTAGCCAGAGAAACGGATAAAACCCGTCATAGAGGAAACCGAGGCCGTTCCACTTCCAGCCGCCGCCGACCCCGTAAGTCGTATCTGCGTAAAACAGCGTTGGCTTCGCCGGGTAGCCTTTCCAAGTGGGTGTGGAGAAACCGCTGGCATCAGGAGGATAATAGATCGTGAAGCCAGGGGCGGTAGAAGCAAAGACTTCGTAGCCAAATGTAGCGGGAGCGTTGCCTGCAAAAGTGACGCTGGTCAGGCTGGAGCATTCGTAGAAGGCTCCATTGCTGATGGAGGTGACGCTGTTGGGGATGGTGATGCTGGCCAGGTTGCGGCAGTAGGAAAATGTGTCATAGCCGATGGCGGTGACGCTGTTGGGGATGGTGACGCTGGTCAGGCTTCGGCAGTTGTAAAAGGCGTAAGAGTCGAGAGATGTGGCGCTATTGGGGATGGTGTAGGTGGACCCTGTTTTTGCACTTGGGTATTGAATGAGTACAGATTGTGCCTTGTTGAAGAGCACTCGGTCCAAACTGGAGTAGGCACTGCTGGCAGGATCAACGATGAAGGCGGCTATGCTGTTGCAGTTGGAGAAGGCGGAAGAACCGATGGCGGTGACGCTGCTGGGGATGGTGATGCTGGTCAGGCTGCTGGAGTCGAAGGCGGAAGCGCCGATGGAAGTGACGCTGTTGGGGATGGTATAGGTGGACCGTGTTTTTGCACTTGGGTATTGAATGAGTACAGATTGTACCTTATTGAAGAGCACTCCGTCCAAACAGGAATATGCACTGTTGGATGTTTCAACGATGAATGCGGTCAGGCTGAAGCAGGCTGAGAAGGCGTATGGGCCGATGGAGGTGACGCTGTTGGGGATGGAGACGCTGGTCAGGCTGCTGCAGTTGCGGAAGGCGGATTCACCGATGGAGGTGACGCTGTTGGGGATGGTGACGCTGGACAGGCTGCTGCAGAATAAGAAGGCTCCATCGCCGATGGAGGTGACGCTGTTGGGGATAGGAACGCTGGACAGTTTGCGACTGAAGAAGAAGGCGTGAGAGCCGATGGACGTGACGCTGATGGGGATAGTGACACTGGTTAGGCTGGTGCAGTTGTAGAAGGCGGATTCCCCGATGGAGTTGACGCTGTTGGGGATGGTGTAGGTGGTTCCAATTTTTACGCTTGGGTATTGAATGAGTACAGACTGTGCCTTGTTGAAGAGCACTCCATCCACACTGGAGTAGGTACTGTTGTCTGGATCAACGATTATTGTGGTCAGGCTGCTGCAGTTGCGGAAGGCAGAAGCGCCGATGGAGGTGACGCTATTGGGGATGGTGATGCTGGTCAGGCTGGTGCAGTTGTAGAATGCGGATTTACCGACAGAAATGACGCTGTTGGGAATGGTGACGCTGGTCAGGCTGCTGCAGTTGTGGAAGGTCCACTCGCCGATGGAGGTGACGCTGGTGGGAATAGTGATGCTGGTCAGGCTGGTGCAGCCGGCGAAGGTGTAATTGCCGATGGAGGTGACGCTGCTGGCAATGGTGACGCTGGTCAGGCTGCCGCAGTCGTAGAAGGCTCCATCGGCGATGGAGGTGACGCTATTGGGGATGGTGATGCTGGTCAGGCTAGTGCAGTTGTAGAATGCGGAATTACCGATAGAGATGACGCTATTGGGGATGGTGACGCTAGTCAGGCTGCGGCAGTAGTAGAAGGCGAAATCGCCGATGGAGGTGACGTTGTTGGGGATGGTGACGCTGGTCAGGCTGCTGCAGGAGTAGAAGACTCCATCGCCGATGGAGGTGACGGGGGCGCCGCCGAGAGTGTCTGGGATGACTAATGCGCCGGTGGCGTTATCGTTGCAGTCGGTGATGGTTGCAGCGACGGGATTACCGCTGAGGTCATAGGTCAGCGTGATGTTGGTGCCCGGGACGGTGTAGGTCTCGGCGCGTAGGGCGGTGGGTACGAGGAGGCCGATGAGGAGGCAGGCGAGGCAGGGCAGGAGGGACAGGTGGGTGCGGGGCGAGGCGGGCGCGAGGGCGCTTGGGAATGTGAGTTGCATGACGGGGAGCGGTTTATCGTGGTGTGATTTATGGCAATTAGGGCGGAAGTGTACCTTCAATTAATTATGAATTTTAGACTGATAGATTGGATTTCCGTTTGGCAAGACGATTATTTATTGTAGGCACAAAGGTACACAGGTCCAAAGGCACAGAGTCGGAACGGCAGAAGGCAGTAGGATGCCGTAGTACGCGTTTAGCGTAGAATTCACGGCATTCTGTCGCACCAACGGGGCATCCCGGAATCCCAAAGGGATTCTGTCCCAAAGCCCGGGGTTGGCCGCAGGCCTACCCCGGGTAAATGTAAGAAACCGGACAACCCCAACGGGGTTGCGTCCGCATTGCTATGGCGCAATTCATTATTGTGCGATGCAACCGGTGGTTGAAACCTGGGGAGCGGGTTAGAAAACCCGCTCTCCGTTTGCTTCAAACACCCAACTGAGGGCGTACATTCTTGTCCGCTGTTATACCAACGGAGGGCGGACATTCTTGTCCGCCTATTTGCGATCAAAGGTGCATTGATTTATCTAGTCGGAGCCAAACTTCAGCTCCAGGTTAAAACCTGGGTCTAAGATGCAGGTCGTCCCCAAGGGGACTGCATTGTTTCCATGCCGGGGCTGCGGTGAAGCATGGTAACGCAAAATTGGCCAAACTCCAGAGGATGCCGTAGGCATCCCAGAAATTAGCCGGGGGTCGAGACTCGCATCTGCGCGAGGCGATACCCCCGGAACCCCGCCTTAATAATCCTGACCCCAGCGGGGTCGCAGCGCGGATTGCTGAGGCCGTGGGATTGAAATCGCTGGTATGCCTTCGGCATCCTCGGAAAAGCATCAGTTACCAGCCTTTATCCGTGTTTAATCCGCGAAATCCGTGGCTGATGAATTATTCA
>JANRLC010000022.1:0-24564 GCA_033762955.1 Verrucomicrobiota bacterium
GTCCCTCCGGGACGGGGGGATGCCTACGGCATCCTCCTGCCTCCTGCATTCAGGAAATAGATGCATAAGGACCATCGGCCACTCGGCTTTTCCTACTCACCCATAGGGTTAGTGTCTTTTCAAGCCGACATCGTCTCTATACTCGCTCAATTAGCCATTTTTCACGGTTCATGGCATCTTTCCATTTTCTTCTTTAGGCACAAGGGGCAAAGGCAGATGGCAGAAGGCAGAAGAAGAAGCACCGCATGTGATTCCCATCCCGATAATCGCACGCGAGTTGACCTACTCTATAGGTTTAAATATGAGGATGCTCTTCGGTACATGTACGGGATCGCGCCGTTGGCGCTGCATCGAGTATAAAGCACCTACCCTAGTCCTCGCGGGTTCATTCTACTTCCCGGAACACAGGCATTCTCCATTCTACATTCCGCCTTCTGCCTGCCTTCCCGTTCTGCATTCTCCATTCACTGCCCTACCTTCTGAACATTGGCAGGGTGAGTAATTCGCGGGGTTGTGAGAAGAGGTAGTCTGGCTTCTTTGAGCGCAGGGCTTTGCTGGAATTATAGCCCCAGGTGACGCCGCATGCGGCCACGCCGGCCTTGTGAGCGGCTTTGATATCGCGGGACTCATCGCCTATGTACAGGATGTCATCCTTCTCCAGTGTGAATGTCCTGAGTATGGCTTTGAGGTGTTTGTGTTTACCACCGAGTTTGGAAACCGAGCTGATGAAGGCAAACTGGCCGAGGTTATGCCGGCGAAGGAAGTTCTGCACGTTGAGCTTCGAGTTCGAGGTCACGATGCCCATGAACTCGGTTTGCTGGCGCAGTTTCTCGAGCACTTCAGGCAGGCCGGTGATGGGCTGAATGGTGTCGATCTCCGCACCTAAAAGCTTGCGACCTTCAAGCAGGATGCCGGGCAGCTTCAGGCGGGGAATCTTTAGAAAGCGGATCAACTCCGAAGTGCTCATGTCCTGAGCCTTGGGAAGGTCCGCCGCGGCAAGCGGTTTGAATTTGTAGCGCTCTGCCAACTGGTTGAGGATGCGCATCGCCGGGTGCAGCGTATCCGCAATGGTTCCATCGAAGTCAAAGACAAGGGCGTGGTAGCGTGTGGCCACAGGAAAGTGAGTGAGTATTAGTGGTTAAGCAGCGACTGTTGTGCTGCGCGAAACGCTAGCGCAGCGCTCACGCGGCGCAAGCTTCGATATTTGTTGGCAGAAGTAGGCAGAAGGTAGGCACAAAGTCAGAAATCGCGGCGGAGGGTAGTGGGCAGTGTGCATTGGGTTGAATGCTGAAAGCTGGAGACTGCAGGTTACTCGCAACCCGAATTCGCGTGTAATTCACTCCCGATACCCGTTCACCCCGTTTCCTAAATCCCGCGTGGCCCGCTGCCGAATGATAACTGCTCTGCTGCCCATTTATCCTGATCGAGAACGCCGACACGCTGGCGGTAGTTTTGGCGGGTGGCTGCCCTCTGGGCAAGCCTCGCAGCCCAGAGCGCGGTCTTCTCCGTGCCGGGGAACTTCTGGCGCAAGCCTTTCTGGAGAAGACGGACAATCCACTTCGGCGTGAAGCGGGTGATGACATCGTCCTCCAGGCTTAGGTACTGGCTGACACTGCCCGGGTCTCCCTGCCGCGCGCAGCGGCCATAGAGCTGGCGGTCAACGCGGGCAGATTCATGGTACTCGGTGGCAACGACGTGCAGGCCGCCCATCTCCGCAATCCCGCTGGAGAGGCGGATATCTGTACCGCGGCCAGCCATGTTTGTGGCAATGGTGATGCTGGCAGGGTTACCGGCATTCGCGACGATGGCGGCCTCGCTGCGGTGGCTGACTGCGTTGAGCAACTGGAAATGTACTCCCTCGCCGCGAAGTACTTCCGCGAGTGATTCGCTGGCTATGACGCTACGGGTACCGACGAGCACAGGGCGCCCGGTGGCATGGCAGGTGCGGATATCTTCCCAGACTGCCTCCCATTTGGAGATCATGTCCGGGAGGATGCAAACCCTGTCAACGGTGCGCAGACAGGGCTTATGCGTGGGCACCTGGATGACGGGTAATCCATAGATACGCCAGAGTTCGCGGGCGTTCTCCTTTGCAGTGCCTGTCACCCCTGCAAGCTGTGGGATAAGCCGGAAGAAGCGCTGGAAACTGATGCCAGCCAGTGTCTCTGCGGGATCACTCATCTTCAATCCCTCCTTGTGCTCGACTGCCTGATGCAGACCGAGGCGCCAGGAGCGGTTGGGCATCTGGCGACCGGTACCTTCGTCAACAATCACCACCTTGCCCTCATCGATGATGTAGTTCTTCCCAAGCTTGTAGAACTCGCGCGCCTTCAGCACCTGCTCGATCATCTCGCGGCGCCAGCGGGTATTGCGGAGAACGGGTGGGTTTTCAATCGGCTCCTTTTCCAGGCGGTCCAGAGTGGCTTGCGACAGCTCTATCTCGTGGAACTTGGCATTCGCGGTGTAGTCCACGTCTGCCTGGAGAGACAGGGCGAAATCGTAGGCAGCGCGGGACGCTGCCTTCAGCATGCGGTTCTCCTTCTGCTTGCTTATGATGAGCGGGGTGACGGCCTCGTCCACGAGGATGTAGTCCGCCTCGTCCACGAACACGCTGTGCAGGCCGCGTTGCACGATTTGAGCATTATCCAAAAGCTTGGGCTGGAGTGTCAGCCGGATGTGGCGGCGGGCGGCATCGCTAAGGTCCCCGAATTGGAGCCGATCGCGGAGAAAGTCGGCAACCAGCTCCTTCGCAGTGGTGTAAACGATGTCCGCTGCATAGTTTCTGCGGCGGTCTGCGGGCTCCATCGTACCGGTGACGAAGCCTACGTCCAAGCCACAGGCTTTGTAATGGCGCCCGAGATTAATGGCGTCGCGTTCGGCGAGGTAGTCGTTTGCCGTAACCACGTGGACCGGGTGCCCACGCCAGCCAGCGAGGGCTACGGCCAGACCGAGGGTGAGCGTCTTGCCTTCACCGGTGGCCATTTCCATGAGGTTACAGTTCAGTAAGCCGAGTGCTCCGGCAATCTGCTCGCGGTAGGGCATGAGGCCGATCTCGCGGTAGGCATTCTCGGCGACATAGGCCATGGCCTCTATCAGGATTGGCCGCTGCTCGAAGCCATGTCGCAGCAGTAGTGCACGCAGCTCGCGCATGCGCCCATGGAGCTGAGAGGTCGAGGTGTCGCCGATGGTTTGCTGAATCTTCTGCACCTGCTCAGCCTCGAAAAGTAATACATCCAGATTACTCTTGTGGCTGCGCCGTTTCCCGACCCAATCGTAGAGCCACGCTTCCAGTCCCTTGCGAAGTGGCTTCATCACTGGCAGGTTGGTGCGCCGTGCCTCGCGCGAGGGGGTGGATATTTTCAGCGCCATGAATGTGCCTACATCTGGTAGCGTTCCTGAAGCATCTGGCGGAATCGTCTCATCCACTGTTCCCACAAGGGACGGGGTGCCAGATCAAAGCGGACTATTCCAGAACGAAGATGGGCCAGCTCGGGAGTACCTTGCCCGTCCCGCAGTTCCAGCCGCACTTCGAAGAAGGGCTCCACCGTGCGGGTGCCCTCTTTGTCGTCCTGCTGTACCTGAATAGTGCCACCACCAGCCCAGCCGAGGGAAGCCGTGGGCAGCCGGTTTTGGTCAACCGGAAGGATGGTGATCTGATCGCGGGGGATTTCGATCTCAAAGGCTGCTTCCCCGCGAATGCGAATCTCCGCGTCGCGGATGGGTTCGTCAAAGAGGAGGGAAACTTCCTTCTGCGATACGATGGCCGAGAAGTAGAACGAGCGCGTGTCCACTACTTCTCCAAGTGGGGTACCACGGGCGACCCAGGCCCCTTCGTAATCAGCGATAAAGGGGGAGAACCAGTAGCCTGCGGTGCTGGAGGATACGTTTAATCCTTCCTTGGATTGCACTACCCGGTCGCGTCCGCGATGCGCTGTAAGCTCCATGGCGTTGAGGGCTTCGATATAGCTGGGATTTGTATCCTGCGCCCAGCGACGACGGACTGCGTACTCTTCGAGTTGTGCATCATAGCGGCGCAGTTGCGGATCAATGCCCGGATTTTCTAGGCGAAGCAGCGGCTGGCCCGCTTGCACCCAGGTCCCGGGTTTCGCCAGCAACTCCCGCATGTAGCCATCGGTTTGGTTAATGAACTGTTGGCTGTTATGTGCGCGAATAACCCCGGGTGAGCGGAAATGCATGGGCCAGGGAAAGAGACAGATAAACAGAACAATGAGTCCCAGCGTGCCAAAGATGATGCCACACGCGCGCATCCGTACGCGCTGCAATCGTGAATTGGTTAATACGTAGATACCCAGCTTTACCACGGGTACGATTGCCCACATGACCAACCCAAATACGGCGAGTACTATGCCAACGCCAAAGAACTGTTGCCCGATGAACAGAATGATCCCTGTAAGCAACACTACACGGTACACGGAACTGACTGCACCAAACATATTTAACCAGAAGGCGCCACGACGAGTTATCGCCACGGGCACTGCTTGCTTCATGCGAAAGACATAGCGCTCCAGCGTGTAGCGAAGCTGGTTGAACGAGACGGATTGAAGGTTCGGTACGTCCAGCAAATCACAGAGGATGTAATAGCCGTCAAACCGCATGAGCGGATTGATGTTAAAGAGCAGCGTGGAGACCGATGATAGAAAGATGATGTTGTACGCAATCTGCTTAATGGCACCCGGGCTGCCCACTGCTGACCATATAATGACCGCCACACTTGCAATGGCGAACTCCACCATCATGCCCGCACTGCCCACGAGTATGCGTTTGTAGCGCTCGCGGAATCCCCAGGCAGCCGTGGCATCCACGTAGGGCACCGGAGTGAAGACGAGGAACATCAACCCCATGTTATGCACCTCGCCACCAAAGCGCTTCGTCATCGCTGCGTGGCCCATTTCGTGGAGGAACTTCACCACGCCCCACGTGATGTAGAGCAGGGCTAGATTCCGCGGCTCAAGCACTTGCGCGCTGGAGGAGAGAAGCTCCTTGTAGTTATCCGCTGCCACCTTCAGGCCGGTGATGCAGAGCAGCACCCAGGCGATCAGCACCCAGTTGTTAATCAACAGATGGATGGCCGGGCGGATGCGGTTCAGGAAGCGGTCCGGGTCCCACACCGGAATGCGCAGGAAGAGGAAGTTGCTCAACAGGTTCTTCACCTTCTGTTGGCGCTGCTTCACCACGCGGTTGAACATCTGCGAGGCATCCGGCGGGAGATCGCTTACAATAAGATTCGCCGCGTGTAGTTGTGCAAGTGCCTGAATGACCTCCTGTTGGCCAGGTGTCTCATCGGGATTCGCCTTCAGACAGGTGTTCCACACTTCTTCAACAGTCATCTTGCCGTCGAGACGGGCGATGAAGGCCTGCGCTGTGGGCCGAAAGCGGTAGAAGTTATTGGTGTAGGGATCCCCGATGACATACCAGGACTCACCGCGAAACATCTGCTTGCGCATGTTGAT
Source organism: Verrucomicrobiota bacterium (assembly GCA_033762955.1). Classification (GTDB taxonomy): domain Bacteria; phylum Verrucomicrobiota; class Verrucomicrobiia; order Opitutales; family Oceanipulchritudinaceae; genus JANRLC01. Next base: position 5,472 of record JANRLC010000022.1, read on the forward strand.
GTTCGGGCGCAGGCGGATCCGCTGTCCAGCTACCAGATGCCAGGATTCACTAAATAGAAGATCGGACATACCGCAGTTGAAGAGAGTTCTGCCGACTTAGAAGAGCCACAGTTTAATGTGGAGGAAGTCCACCAGGCGGTGGGTGATGATCCAGAAGAAGGTGCGTGGCCCCACTTCGATTTTGGCCATGCCTGTCATACCTGGACGCCACCACTTTTCCGGCGGGCAATCAAAGGCAGCCCTGGCGAAGAAGATGGTCTTGTCCTGCTTACTATTAGCAATGGGATCGACCCGTACCAAGCTCATCGGGTACTTCTTGCTTGGCTCGCTCGTGAATGCGAATTGCCCTTTCGCCGTCTCCACGACTTCGTGGATGTCGCGTTCATCGATGTCGATTTCGAGATAAAGCTGGTCGGGGCGAGCCAGGCGGATGAGCGTTTCCCCGGCTTTAACCGGAGCACCGAGTCGCTCGCGCAGGCGGGCTTCATCGGCTACTGTGGAGGCAAAGGGAGCGCGAATCTGGGCTGAATTGATCTCGTGCTGCGTCAGCTCCAGTGCCGCCTGGTTTTGCTCCATTTGGGCAAGGGCTACGCGCATCTCGGCAAACTTGTTCTGGGCGCGGGCGAGTTCGGATTCACTGCGGAAACGGCGGATATCTGCCTCGTAGGAGGCTTTGCGCAGTTTCAGCTCGGAATCATCCAATTGCAGCAATACCTGTCCTTCAGCAACTTCGTCGCCTATGCGAATACTAGACTCCTGAATATAGCCGTCAAAGGGTGCGGGGACGATGGCCTGCTGGTAAGTATGGACGATGAAGGGGGCATCCACCCGGTAAGTGATGCGACCGAAGAACAGCACCAGCACGACAATCAGCAAGGTTACCGTACCCAGCTTCTGCCAGGGGTGCTCGAGGTTCCAATGGCTCTTGGTGTAGGTGGCGACGGACTCCGCCATCCGCGCGCCGAACCAGCGACTGTCGCGGTTTAAGGTCGCCAATGGCTTCGCCACCTGGTCCGCGATGATCCACGCGGCGCGCACTTCCGCTTCGGTAAATGCCTGCTCGTGGCGCAAAATGGTGAATACGGCGACCGGTTTGCCATCTATGCGAATCGGCACCGAGAGCACCGCTTGCAGGGACTCCTGCTGGAGAAGCGCCTCGTGGTCGCGGGTAATACGGATGGAGTCCGTCGGCAGCGGCAGGAGGATTTCATCATCCTGGCTAAGTGCCTCTTCCATGGCGGATTCCACGCGCAGAATCCGCTCCATCTTCTTCTCGAAGCTCTGCATGTTCGAGATCGCGCGGAGCTTCACATAGCCCCCTTTTTCCCAGCCGATGGCTACGTAAGTGGCCTTGAAACGGCTTGCCAACTCGTTCGCGAGTGCCAGACAAGCCGGTTCGAACTTTGCATGCCGGTTGATGAGGGTGAGTAGATCGAGCGTTGACGCAAAGGTGGAGACATCGGACTGCGACTGCTTGAGCGCGCGGAAGTTGCGATAGCTCGCCGGGACGTCGGCCACCAGTTGGGCGTGGTGGATGGACTCCACGAAAGCCTCATGGTTCACAACCGCAATCTCTGCGATCATTACACAGTCGTGAGTAGGCGTGCCGGTCTTAAGCGGCAGGGAAACGACACGCTGGTTTTCCGAAAAAGCTATCTCTGCAAAACCTTCAATAATCGCCCGGTCTGCAAGGCTCTCTGAATCCGCATCGGATATGAGGGGCCGCGGGGCATCCGGCTTCGCATGGGCCGCAATCCGTTTCCATCCGGGCGAAGCATCGCCATGATCGCGGAGCACAATCCGCAAACGCGTGGCTCCCAGCAGGTTGCAAAGCGCGGTGGCATACGCCGGCCAGAACAACCGTGGCGCCTCAGCGAACTCCCGCAATTCCTCGAGTCTATGAATATCGCTCTTGTTATCGGATAGCATGGGACAGAGTCGTCGAGGGTTTACGGAAGCTGCACTAAACCGCGAAGTCCGGCACGTATCCGGCCATCGGCATTATCTAGAAGGACTTTTACCCGCACGAGATTGCTCGATGCATCCACCACGGGTGCAATAAAGTCCACCGGTCCGGTAAAGCTGGGTGCGCCTTCCAGCTCGGGCAGCTTTACGGTGATTAGCTGGCCAGCCTTAAGCTTGAAGGCCTCTTCAGGCAGTAGCAAAAGCTGGGCATAAACCTTATCGATGCTGACTAGATCAAACAGCTCCGTGCCCGGTTCCACCCATTCCCCCACCTCGTGCAAACTGCGCACAATCACCCCATCCAGTGGTGCCTTTATGCTCTTCATTTCCAGTACTTTGACCGCCTTCTTGTGCTCGATTTCGGCTATGCCAGCCTCCATCTTCTTGGTGAGTGCCTCCTCGGCGCTTGTCAGGTTCTCGGAGAAGAGCTTTGCCGTGCCCAAATGCGCGAATTGCTTGCGCTCAAAGTCCTTGGCTCGCTGCTCGGCTTCATAGGACTCCAAGTCCGCATCCAGCGAGGCAAGTAAGTCCCCGCGCTTTACCACGGAACCCTCTTTGACAAGGAATGCTTCTATCTGTCCGCGCGAAGAGGCCGATATCACCACGGAATAGTAAGGTAAAATTATGGCATCCGTCTCTGTGGCGGCCAGATTGCTAGTCAACCCCAAGACAATGATCAGGGCCAGTTTAGCTCCTGTGGAACGAACGAAATCCAAGCACATAATAGCGACCTTTCTAGTTAGAACACAGTTTACAAGATTAGTTTCGACAACTGGGGAAAGCGAGCACGAAGGGTCCGCATGGCCTATCTTGCCACTGCAGCGCACAGACGATTCCCTCAGCTTCCCCTGGCATGCCATTAACGTTCAGAGCGGTGCCCGAATTTGATATACGGGAAGAATCCAGAGGATTCCTTTACCGGAGGCATATCCGCTGGAAGCATTTCGGGGGGAGTGGGTAGAGCAGGCGCGGTCGCCTTGACTTTCTCAAACTCCTTGCGAACTTCTTTATCCGCTTCAAATGTATAGCCCAGCTTCTGCATCAGCAGTCCGGATGTGGCCCAAACTTCGGAGATAGACTTTTTGATCTCTGCCTGGGCCGCCAGCTTGCGAGTGCGGGCTTCTGCGAGTTTGTCCTGAATCTCCAGCACATTGCGTGTGGTGGTTTTGCCCTGTTCAAGACGAGCCATTTCGAGCTTAAATGCAGCCTCTGCGACACGGATGGAGTTGTTTGAGAGTACCAGCCGCTCCTGCAACCCGTTTATACGACCCAGTGCATTTTGGATTTCCAGCGGGATACGCAGTTCCATCTGCCGCACCTTCAGTTCTGCTTGATTCTTCTTCCGAAGTGCCCCGATTTTCTCATGGGTCGCTGTGCGGCCGGGGATGGGCATCTTAAAGGATACTCCAGCAGCCCAGCGCGGGCGGTCTCCTTTGGTCAAAAGATCGTAGCTGTTCCCCATGTCGCTGCCAAAGCCGTTCAACCCATAGCTCAGGCTGACATCCAGTTGGGGCATCTTCTTATTGTCGAGGAAATCCACGCTGATTTGTTCCTTATCCACATTGCGCTGGGCTAATAAATAGTCGGGCCGGTTCACAAATGCCGCCGAGCGCAAACTGAGAAAGTCAAACACAGGTACTTCATCATCAAAATCCGATTCCACCTCTATAAAGGGTGGCTCCGCGCTCGAGTAGCTCGTGCTTATAAGCTGGAGCAGGCGGATGCGGCGGTCGCCCAGCAAGCCCTCAGCCTTGATCACTTCTTCCTGAGCCTCAGAGACCTTCACTTCCGCTTCCATCACATCGATGGGAGCCATTAACCCCAGCGACTGCCTGCGCTTGTTCTCCTTTACCAGGGTCTCAGCCACTGCGACCGAGTCCTTCTTCACAAGAATATCCGTCTGGCTGAATGCAAGGTCGTAGTAGGCAGCCATGACATCCACCAGTGTATTCAAAACTATAACCTGCCGCCCATACTCGGAGATACCAATATTCAAGCGTGCCTCGCGCACATTCTTCAGGTTCGCACCAAAGCCCAGCCCTTGAAGGAGCGGCTGGGTTAATTGCAACCCGGCAAAAGATTCGTATTCCGGGGAGAAAACGTTGTCCAAGCGCGGCTTTGTGGGATCGAATGATCCACCCGGCCCCTGGCGATTGCGTGTATTATCCAGCACATCTACGCTGGTATATGCTTGGAACTGCGTGCCAATCGGGCTCTTGATCCCCAATCCCGTGCGATAGCGGGTGTTATCCGACTCAAAATACAGATTGTTCGTACCATTATTAGAGAGATCCAGCGAATTCTGAATCTTCTGGTTGAACTCGTGCTGGTAGTCGAAGAAGTAGATCGGGTCGAACTCTCCCCACGACGCGCTCACCGCACTCTGCGCAACCAGTGGGTTAATCTCTTCCACCTTAATCTCATAATTATTCTGTAGTGCCAACTGCAGCACTGCATTCAGGTTGAGCTTTTGCCCACTGGGCACTTGTGCCTCCGCAAAAGCAAGAAAACCAAGGCTGAGCGCCGAGGTGAGTGTTAAGTACTTTGGGAAAGCCCAAAAAGTAGATTGTAAAGTACGTATGGACATTAGCTTAAAGACGACAGTTGGCGCAAATTCTGAAACGAAGCACGATAAGATGACAGGAAAATTCCCCATGTCGAACCAGAACGGCGCCCTTGCTTTTCTTGTGGCACGGGCATCTTGCCCGTGTGTCTTCCAGCGATCATTACAGACCCCGAACCTGCGCGAGACGCCCATGCCACGCTCCCGACTACTCACAGGTAATTGCCTGCACCAAACAAGGTAGCACTCACACCAAACACTGCAGCCCCGACACGTTCCACGGGAGTTCCAACACAATTCACGCCAATACCGACACCTTACAACACCTGATTTAGACCGATCCAGCTCATACCGACACATGGCAACGCACCATTTGGACCGATCAAGCAAATTTCAACACGTAACAAGGGTCGCTCAAGACCTTTTTTACAAATTCCAAGACGTAACAGTCCATGCTTTGGACCGATGTCACAAATTCCAAGACGTAACAGTCCGTACTTTGGACTGTTTTTACAAATTTCAAGACCTAACAGTCCGAGCTTTGGACTGTTTTTACAAATCCGTGGACCTATCAACGTGAGCTTTGGGCTGTTTCTACAAATTCTTAGGCATAATCGCGCGTTACTTACGACGATAACGTTAAAAACCTTCAAGTAGCGCCCTTTTCTTGAAATTCTTTTACAATCCCCACCGCATTTTCTAAATTCACGCCTTGGAGTAGCCGGAGCGTGACGCTCTAGTACGAATTCGCACTCCCCGACTCGTCCCACTCCTGACCAGAGCATCTCGAAGGCATTGTGCATTCGAATAAAAACCGATTGCGCAGACGTGGCATGGGCCGGGCCCATGTTTGGGCTCTGTAATGATCTCAGGAAGACACACGGACAAGATGCCCCGGGCCACTTGAAACGTACGTGTTTAGCGTATGCCAGGGCCCTACGGCACACATTCCGCGCCGAAGGCGCAACCACTCTTGAGCCAGGGCATCGCCCGGGTATCGCCCTGGGTATCGATTATATTTTATTTATTGAGCCCTGAAGGGGCGATACCCGTCTTTCAGCAATCCCTGTTGCGCCCTTACAGCCCAACAACACGCCGGCGTGTTTCGCGATGGGAGTAACAAGGGGTTGGCAAGGTGGGACAGACATAATGTACGCCTTGTTCTTCAAGAGCCAAAAAGCACGCCGGCGTGTTTCGCGATGGGAGTAACAAGGGAAGCTATCAGCCTTCTGCCTTCTGCCTTCTGCCTTCTGCCTTTCCGACTTTGGGCCTATGTGCCTTTGCACCCTCTGTGCCTACCCTCCGAACCTCGTTCTTCAAGAGGGCTTATAGATAAAGGGGGAAGTCGGGTTTTACCCCATAGAGAGTTTACCTATTATCCGCTACTATGGGTGCCACAAGGGATACAACGGTCACCGACGATGGCGTCTCGCTACATGCGTGAATCTACGTTCATCGAAACACAGGTCTCATCCCTTGAGGAAATCACTACAATGAAATATCAACTAATAACATTCGCGGCCGCCGCAATGATAATCACCGGGTGTGCATCAAAGCCCGTCGCAACAACTCCGTATAATCCTCCGGTAGATCACTCAGACAGCCTGATCGGTCCTCGTGGACCCGATGGCGCAACCGGTGCCACCGGTGCGCAGGGTGCAACTGGCGCACGCGGTGCCCCTGGCGTCGCCATTGCTGGCGAACGTGGAGCAGTGGGAGCCACAGGTGCCACGGGTGCCCAGGGTGACACTGGAGCCAGAGGCGCAGCGGGCGAAGTCCGCCGTGGTGCCATGGGTAAGGCAGGGGCAACGGGAGCCACTGGTGCCAAGGGTGCTACTGGCGAAACGGGCGAAATCGGCGCAAGTACCGCTGGCTATACCGGTGCTACTGGAGCTACTGGCGCAACCGGCGAACAGGGAGCTACTGGCGCTACGGGTGCCCAGGGTGCTACGCTCTATGGTCCTACGGGAGCTGCGGGATACACCGGAGCCACGGGGGCCTCTGGCGGTAGCGGTGACGAAGGTGCGCGTGGACGTACCGTTGCTGGTGTGGCTGGAGCAACCGGCGTGACTGGAGCTACTGGTGGGCAAGGTGAAACCGGTGACAAGGGGGACAAAGGTGTTGTAGGCATCGTTGATAAGTGGACTTCCTACAAGCAATTCACTTTTGCCTATAACGAATCGCGCATCCAGAACTCGGATTCCGCGAAGAGTGCAGATATCGCCGCTTACATGATGGCGAACCCTTCGCTCCAGATCGCGCTGGACGGGTCTATGAATCCTTCCGGGTCCGACCCCAAGGATCAGGCACTCGCTGATCGTAGAGTAGAGGCCGTTCGCGCCGCTCTGATCAATGCAGGCGTACCCGCAAACAGGATCAAGGTGGGTGCATACGGCGACTCGAATTCGCGCCAGGATCGCCGCGTTGAAGTATTAATCGCAAGCACTAACAGGTAAAACCACTAGTGTTTCTCAGGGACCGTGCCACTCGGCACGGTCCCTGTTCTGCTAACAATCAAACCATCAGCTTCCAGCTTTCAGCGTACAGCAATCAGCGTTTGGGCTTTGTGCCTCTGAGCCTTTGCCCCTTTGTACGAACTTCAGTGCTGTACGATTAATCAGTTACCCCATTGCAATTAGTGAAAGACACGGATAGATTACTGATAGCTTGTTTACTTGATAGGTATATGCGAATGGTTCGTGTCTACGCTCTAGAGCCATAAGCACAATCTCAGGCAACCCAATGCTAGACGATATATCTTCACCCATGAGTGTCAGCCGCAACAGACTCTATGAACGCTACGTGGGAGCACTACGCTCTCATCTTCGAAGGAAATCGATGGGCAATGGCGTTCGCATGCACAGTCTGGGGCGTGCAGCACTGAGCGAAGGGCTCACCATGAAGGATTTGGCCCTGGTGCATGAGCGCGCCTTGGTGGCACTGGCTCAATCATTTAATTTTGGAGATATTGCCTCTGGCTCTATTTCCCGGGCTAGTTACTTCTTTACGCAGACTATGATCCCGGTGGAAGCTGCCTGGTTTGCCACACAGACATCCATCCAGGTTCTCAAAGAGCGCAACGAGACACTGCGATCGCACACCATAGCGATGGCCAAGGAGACCAAGAAGCTGGAGCGCGAGATAGCACTGCGCATCGCTGGAGAGGAAGCCATTCTAAAGGCCAAACATCAGTACGAACAACTTTACCTGGAGTCCCAGATCATGCACAAGAAACTCACCCTTTTAACGCGCCAGATTCTGTCCGTTCAAGAGGATGAGCGAAAAGAAATCAGCCGTGAACTGCATGACGAGGTCGTGCAAACTCTCGTAGGAGTCAATGTAGAGTTGGCTGCCCTGAGCAAGGGGGCCTCCATCGGATCCCATCTTCTTCAATCGAAAATTGCCCGGACGCAGAAGCTGGTGGAGAAATCGGTGAAGGCAGTCCATCGTTTCGCCCGGGATTTAAGACCAGCAGTGCTGGATGATCTAGGGCTTATCCCGGCGCTGAACTCGTATAACAAGACTGTGATGGAAAGGAACAAGGTCCATATCCGCCTCTCAGCCATCGCAGCCGTGGAGACATTGAGCAATGCCAGGCGAACCGTGCTCTACCGTGTGGCACAGGAAGCGCTAACCAATGTTATCCGCCATGCGTGCGCCACCCATGTCACCATGAACATCAGTGAGGGCGTGGGCACCATTTGCATGGCTATCCATGACGATGGGAAATCCTTCGATGTGAAGAAAGTCTTTATGTCAAGGAATAGCAAGCGCCTCGGGCTCCTGGGTATGAGAGAACGCGTGGAGATGGTCGGCGGTACACTTTCCATCGAATCCGAAACAGATAAAGGCACCACAGTAAAGGCAGAGATCCCAATTAACTAAGCCCAGCATCTATTCGATATGCCAACACCTAAACGACAGATTACGGTTCTTCTTGCAGAAGACCACCAGATCGTACGACAAGGCCTGCGCGCCCTGTTGAATACGCATGGTAATTTCAAGATTCTCTGTGAGGCGAAAAATGGTCGTGAAGCCGTGGACATGGCCAAAGCGTTTAACCCCGATGTCATCCTGATGGACATAGCCATGCCAGTGCTAAATGGGCTGGTGGCCACCCGCCAAATCCTCCTTGATAACCCCGCAGCCAGGGTAGTTATTCTATCCGCACATAGCGATGATGCCTACATCGAGTACATGAACAGCGCCGGTGCCGTGGGGTTTCTGGAAAAGCAGACCTCGGCAGAGGTGCTTGCCAGAGCGATCAACGAAGTCGCCAAGGGCAATAAGTTCTACAGCCCCTCCATTATGAAGCGGATGAAAGACTCCGATGATCAGCCTCGCGATAGAGAAGGAATGCTTAAGAAGAATGGTTCCCAGTTGTCCTCCCGCGAGCAGGAAGTGCTGCAACTCGTAGCCGAGGGTGCGGCCAATAAACAAGTGGCCGCAATACTCTCCATCAGCATCAAGACAGTCGAGAAGCACCGCCAGAATCTCATGGATAAACTAAACATCCACGATACAGCCGGTCTGACGCGCTACGCCATCTCTGCCGGTGTTATCGAGAACACCGTCCATTTGACGACTGTGTAGGGCGCAGGGCGGTGGTGGTGGTGTGGTGGGGGGCGGTAGTGAGGTCTGAATGGGAATGATGGGAGTAATGGGTTTATGAAGGAACGTGCGAGCTTGCCCTGCCTGGATATGCGTAGTTTGATGGGGGCACACTTATGCAATTACCACTACTGTTTATCTGTGGCGATACGCTGGCGGAACAATATGCACTGACCGAGAGTCAATCAGTACCACAACCGCTCTGGCAATGGGACAGCCGCACCGCACCCGGGCTCCCCGACGAGCGGAGGGAATTGTTCTTTTCACTAGATGAAGTCAAGCCAGTCATGATTGATCGAGAATCCTGTCTGCTGGTAACATCATCCTGGCGTGGTGGCGGAGCCGTTATACGCCGTAGCGATGGCCGGGTGTTGTTCAGCGCAGCAGTGACGAATGCGCACTCCATCGAGCTATTACCTGGTGGTTGGTTGGTGATCGCGGGGTCAGATGGTTGCGATGAGCTTCAGCTCTATCACCTGACCGATGGCCCATCCGCGAGTAAACCCCATGCCGTCGTGCCCCTACCGCACGGGCATGGAGTGGTATGGGATGGAGAGAGACAGCAGTTATGGGCCTGTGGTGCGCGCGAGGTCGCCCGCTTTAGCTTTCATGCCGAATCTCATCCCAAACTGGAGCGGCTGGCAACGCTGCGTCTGCCCGATGATGGTGCGCACGACCTTATGCCGAATCCGCATACCGGAGAGCTGCTGGTTACCACGAAGCAGAGCGTTTGGCGGATCGATCCCCGCACGGATAACGTGTCTTCATTCGAACCGTTGGCAGGCATGCTGAACGTAAAAGCCGTCAGCGTTGAGGCACAGAGCGGTACGATAGCCTTTCAGCTCCCCGACGGGCAACAGTGGTGGAGCGAGCGAGTCTTGTTCCTGCTTCCGAATGGTAACTTGCGGCAAATAGCGCTCTGGAACGAGAAACCCCGTAAAGTATATAAAGTTCGTTGGGATCAACCCTGCCAGATGAAGTGATTCAAGGGGAAGTGTGGGACGAAGTTTGTGTTTAGCGTATGCCAAGGCGCAACGGTCACATACCGCGCCTTCGGTGCGTACGTGTTAAGCGTCAAATCGAGTGTTTTCAGAATCAGAAATATCCCGAAGGGATTACGCCCCAAAGCCTAGCGGTTGCTCGCGGAGCGGGCTACCCTGGGTAAGCATGTGACAGAATCCCTTTGGGATTCAGGAATCCCGGAGGGTTCGGATTGGGAAGGTGGCCAAACTCAAGTTCCCTTCGGTGCGACAGAATGCCGTGAATTCTACGCTAAAATCCGTACCGGGGCAAAGCCCTTCGCTAGATCGCTTGGTTCATGCGGCGGATGACACCACCGCTTGTCCGCTGAGAGCCTTGCGCCAGTTGTTGTAGCCCACGAGTGCGAGGATAAGAAAGATCGCGTAGAGCGCGGCGGTGGGGTACGCAGCCTTCGCCAGGTAGAGGCAGATGGAGATGATGTTCACGAAGAGCCAGATGACCCAGTTGTCCAGTATTTTGCGCATGACCAGGAGTTGCGCGGCCACGGATAGGCAGGAGGCAACGGTGTCCCAGAAGGGATAGCTCGCATTGGTGAAGCTCTTGAGGGCGGTCCAGATGATAATAATGGCTACAGTCACTGCTGCGGTACCGATAAGCCGTTCCCTTCCAGTCAAGCTACGGACGGGAGCTTCCGCATGGTTCTCACCGCCTCGTGCCCAGTGCCACCAGCCATAGATACAGGTGAGGAAGTAGAACCCTTGCAGCCCGGCGTCGGCATACAAGTTGATGCGGTAGAAGAATACTCCGTAAATGATGACATTAATCATGCCAATCGGCCAGCAAAGCAGGTGGCGCTTCGCAGTGAGAAAGATGGCGGTGATGCCAGTTAACACACCGGACCATTCGAGCAGGTCGTCGGTCGTGAATGCACTCAGCCATTCGAGGAGGTTGCTAAATAGATCAGTCATGCGAAGTGTATGCAAACTAGAGAATATATTGCGTGTGTCTCGCTAATAATTCCTCTGTGGATGGGCCGGTGCGTTACGAAGTCATTGAGAGGTGTGCCGATGGCTCGTGCGTGGCATGGGCGTCTCGCCCAATGTCACGACCGCTCCATCGGCTGTTATTCCCAGGCACAACAACTTCGAAATCCACTGCTCCCAATCTCCCGTTTCCTATCGTTCTTGCCATTCGGTTGGAAAAAGCGCATAATTAATTAAACCTTGATATTTTGTTATGCAAAATCGCCGTCGTTGGCTGACTGGATTGGGTTGTTTAATTGGGCTGACTTTACTCATCGATGCACTCCATGCAACGACAGCAAAGAGTCCTGCTCCTGCACAGAGAGGCGACACGATGCCCTCGGTCCCGACTGCATCCACACCCATGGATAGCTTTCGTGCCTGGCAGTCCGCGCTGACAAACACTGCACTTCCCACTGCGTCCCGACTTGCACAAGAGAAGCAGGGAATAGCGCTCGCGAAGGCGCGTGTGGCTACACTGGCTGACTGGGTCACGAAGGACCCCGAGCGCGCAATGGCGAACGCGCTCTCCGCCGGCGAATGGGCGAAGCTGCCACCAGCCGTGCAAGCAATCGTAGAGAAACCAATCGACACCACGGGCAACTATGAGGTCATCTGCTTCACACCGAAGCACGATGCATTAACCGGTGCTGACGAGGTACCACCCGACGCTTCCCATCCCGCGAACCTTGATCTCGTCCATCGAGTTCGTATTGGTAACAAAGTTTACCCAGCACTTACCTACGGGGCGGGTAACCATGCCAAAACCAGAAAGCAGATTCGCATCCGTGGATTTATCCTTGATGGCACCTTTGTTGTGGATGAGCGTACGTTTACCGACGCTGCTACCAACACCGAAGGCTCCAGCACAGATGGCAGAGGCACGAGTGAGTTGGATGCCTATAACGCAATAGGTAGCCAGTCCGTACTCGTCATCGCGGTGGATTTCCCGGACTTGACGGGAGATCCGCTGGAAAGTGCTGCGCGCATTGCCGGGTTGGCCACTGTGGAAGATTTTCTGGAGGACTCCTCGCTCCATGAACTCAATCTTTCCTTCACCACGACGCCGACACTACGCCTATCCATGCCCTCGGCTGACTATAACAACCGCAATGGTAGTGAGGACGATCTGATGAATGAGGCCATACAATTGGCGATCAGCCATCCAAGCGGTAATTACAACTGGAACGACTACAGCCATCTTGTCATCCTCTTTAAGGATATCGGTTATCCCTGGGCAGGCCTTGGCTATGTCGGGTGGTCTGGATGCTGGGTGCAGGTTTCCGATCCGGATTACTGGCAGTTAACCACGACCCATGAACTCGGGCATAACTTGGGTCTCAGCCATGCGAAGGCATGGAATCCCACGAGTACGACCAATCCCCTCGGCGCCGGAGCAATTGTCGAGTACGGCAATGCCTTTGATAACATGGGTTCGGGCGGTATACCGGAGGGCGTCTTCAGTGGTAACTTTCAATACACCCTCGGCTGGCTTGGCTCAACTGACATCATCACCGCCAGCAGTGCTGCGTCCAGCCAGAATACTTATACCATTACCCGGGTGGACACCGGACTGAGCAAGATAGCCTCGCGCAAATACTCGCTGAAGATTCCCGTGGCAAAAAGCTTCAATGGTCTTACCCTCGATTACTGGGTGGACTTTCGGCAACGCTTCACTGACCGCAAAGAGGCGTACAACGGACTTGTTATCCAACTCGGCGATAATGGCGGTGCGAATGGAGCGAGCATCCAGCTCGATATATCCCCGGAGACAGAATTGCGGGACGATGGTGGGCTTGAAATCGGGCGTACCTATACCGATACAACCGCCAATGTCTCAATCACACCGGTAGCCCTGCGCAATGGAGGAGCCGGAGCGGAACAGATCGATATTGTCGTCAGCCGCGGTCCATTTGCTGGCAACACTGCGCCTACGGGAACGCTATCCATCCCGTCCTATGTGAAAGTCTGGCAACCGGTTGAGCTTCTAGCCAATGCCAGCGACGCCAATGGAGATACGCTCGCTTATTACTGGAACTTGGGCGACGGCACTGCGAATCTGAATAGTGCTACGCGCCTCCATACGTTTACTGCGGGCGGAGTTCAGTCCTGTCAGGTGACGGTATCCGACATGAAAGGAGGCACCACAACGCTTGCTGCAAGCCCGAACGTGCAGGACCCCGCCGTGATGGCTACGCAAACACTCGAAACGACTTATTATGGCCCTGGTCTTCGTGTGATTGGCAGTACTGTCTATGTGCCCTTCAGCGATAACCTCGCCACGAGCACTGATGGCATCACATGGAACACTCGAACGGTCTCTCCGTCTGGCAATACCTCATTACAGGATATCGCCAGTTCAGGAAGCTTCCACGTCGTGGTAGGGTACGACTTTGATTTCAATGTTTATAACTGGGTCGGCACATTACTCACCTCTTCCAATCTTACTACATGGACTGCGCGGAATCCAAATGTGACACCAAAACTGAATGCCGTTGCCTACTCCAATGGAGTTTGGGTGGCGGTAGGGGCTTCGGGCGCCATTACGCGATCCACCAATGGCACGAGCTGGGCCGCGGTTACCAGCGGCAGCACTGCATCGCTCAACGATATAATCGCCCTTGATGGAGGATTTGTCGTTGTGGGTGATTCAGGCACCGTCCTCACCTCTGTTGACGGCCAGAGCTGGCAATCCCTTGCCAGCAGTACAACCAATAATCTCCATAATATTGACAACACTGCGAACACCAGCACCGCTTTGATTAATGGTACGTATGCCCAACTCACTCTCCAGTGGTCAAGTGGCGGTTCACCGCAGGTTCTGCGTTCAGGCAGCATGGGCTATATCCTGTATCAGTCGTTTTACGCTGATGGGCTCTACTATGCAGCAGGCGTGGCGTATGATTACGATGTCAGCCAGTGGAAAAGCTACCTGTTGCGCTCCATCGACGGGCAGAATTGGGTACCCTCTGTGCTTGGCTTCACGGGTGAAATCCGAAACCTAGGTATTCTCGGAGGTAAACTGCTCTATGGCATGGTTGGCTCCAGCGGCAAAGGCTACCAATTCACCTCCTCACCCATCTACGACAGTCGCGACAACTGGTTAATAAACGCCTTCCCGGGCTCACGGCGCTTCGACCCAACAATAACCGCACTCAGCGCCGACCCCGATGGCGACGGCCTAAGCAATCGACTGGAATTCGCTTTGGGCATGAATCCACTTTCAGGAGACATGACGCATCTACCCACTGGTGGAGACTTCGTTGTGAATGCCGGGCAACCGGGCGAGGTGCGCTATGGCACAATCACATTCCGGCGATGGATCGACGCAGCATCCCTCGGCATCCAGTATATTCCCGAAGTCAGCGCTACACTGAATGCTTGGCAAAGCGGCCCGACGCAAACCGTGGAAGTCTCCGCAACTGCAAATGGTGATGGCTCCGAAACCGTGGTGGTGCGTACCTATGACCCTGTCTCCCCGGCACAGCCGAGGTACATGCGCTTGAGAGTCGTGGACTAGACGACATGTAAATACTTAGATATCTGAAAGCAGGCATCGCTGCTGCTCTGATGCGACCAATAGTCAATCAAGTCTAAATGAAGTTCGCGATCCTGGGTGAGGATATTTCCGACCTTCTTCCATAAATCATCACAAAGCAAATTATCATTAATGGCATCTTCACATGATGATATAATTAATGCCATCAGTGCCCTTTTATCAGAACTAGATAAATCATGATAATTCGAATAGACATCTACAAACTCATCAATCCTCCTATGATCACTTAACTCTATGTCCCAATCCTGTTCAAAACCTGTAGCAGGCAACTTCAGTAAGGAATTTAAGCGTTCAATTGATTTTTGCTCCAATATCATCATGACCTTGGTGGTAAATCTCAGTATATGCTGTTTTAACTTACTTGTCGACTGGAACACTCTGCCTGCCTTCTTTCCGACTCAGAAATAGCGTAACGCAGACACGTAGCCATGGAAACCAAGGCCGGTTATCACACCCTTGCACACTGGCGCGGTGTACGAGTGGTGGCGGAACTCCTCGCGTTGGTAGATATTGGAGATATGCACCTCGACCGCCGTCAGGCCAGACCCGGCAATGGCATCGCGTAGAGCTACGCTAGTGTGGGTGAATGCACCGCCGTTGATAATAAGCCCGTCGACTTTGGCATCGGCCCACGCATAAATCTTATCGATCAGTTCGCCCTCGTGGTTGGACTGAAAGAAGACCACTTGTACCCCTAGCGAAGCGGCCTCCTTCTCCAATAAGGCCTGGAGGTCCGCCAGTGTCAGTTTACCATAGACTTCTGGTTCACGCAGACCGAGACGGTTGAGGTTTGGGCCATTAAGGACGGCGATAGTTTTCATGAGACCAAGTTATGGAATGTGAAAAGTGGAGGTGCAACTCTTCTTCCTTTGTGCCTTCAGGTTTTCTGCCTTCTACCTTAGTGCCTCTGTGCCTTTGTACCTTTGTGCCTACTCTCCCACTGAGGTTTGGGCCATTAAGGACGGCGATAGTTTTCATGAAACCCGATGTTGGTGAGGTAGAGTTTAGCTATAGCGGGCACTCTGTCTCGATAAAAACCCACGGCAAGCCGAAACGCGCGGCGACCTCCGCTGCCAGTGCCTTGACGCCAAAGGTCTCCGTCGCGTAATGGCCACAAAGGTACAAGTTAAGGCCCTCTTCCTGGGCTTGATTGAAGTGTTGCTGGCGCAGTTCCCCGGTGATGAGTGTATCGATCCCTGCGCGGCGCAGCTCACTCACTGCACTCGCCCCGCTGCCAGTGAGAATGCCCACCCGCTCTATCTCCTTGGAGCCATACTCTATGGCAGTCACCGTGGGGAACAGTGCCGAAAGCTGCTCGCGCAGCGTATCGCGTGAGCGCCCGTACTGCGCAATCACCCCCATCGGTACCTTCTCGTAGTCCACAAACCCGCGTTCCACTTCGAGCCCGAGCGCCTTCGCGAGCAGGGCATTATTTCCCAGCTCGGGATGACAATCCAGCGGAAGATGGCTGGAGTAAAGCGCACAATTCGCATCCATTAGAAGCTTCACCTTCTCGTAGGCCGTGCCTGTCAACGGCGTGGGAGCTGTCCAATACAGCCCGTGATGCACAATGAGAAAGTCCACACCCAGAGCAATGGCCTTCGCGAAAGGTACCTTACCAGCATCCACCGCAGCCCCAATCTTGCTCACCGTTCCCGGATTCGCCACCTGCAAGCCATTGTATGCCGGCGGGAAATCCGGGATATGCTTGCGCCGCGTTCGCTCATCACAAAAGGCACTTAACTCGTGGAGTGAGACCATGGGGAAATAATTGCACAAACCAAGAACGATACAAGCGCGAACAGAGCTATTAGCCTTTAGCTCATCATGATAGCTAAAAGCTAACAGCTACAATGGCTTGCATATAACCGCCTGCGGCCATTTGTTAGCGGTTGCTGTGACTTCGGAGAAAATCATCACTGTGACCCCACTGACTGGCGTGGGCAAGGACTTGGACTACAAGGTACCTGGCCCGCTTGCGGATGAGGTGCAGAGTGGGTCGCTTGTGCGTATTCCGCTCATGCAGCGCTCGGTGCTGGGTGTCGTGCGTAAGCTTGAGGGTTCAGGAAGTTTTCCCGTGGAGAAGCTCAAGTTTATCTATGGGATTGTGCAGCCCTTTCCCGTACTTACTCCGGAGCTTATCAAACTGGGCGAATGGATGGCGGGCTACTATAATGCAGAGGTGGAAACGGTGTTTGAGGGTATGCTCCCAGCCGCCGTTCGCAGGGGCATGCAGTCGCGTCAACGTACGCTTCTCAGCATGGACCGTCTGCCAACGGAGGAGGAGCTAAACGCTTTGCGCAAACGTGCACCAAAGCAGGCGGCGCTGCTGGACTTCATTTACTCACAGATTAGTGGCAAGCCCGTGCCGAAGGGCAAGGTGCTCTCGCGGATGAAGATTAGTGCGGCCACTGCGGATGCTTTGGTCGAGAAGGGGTTTATCAAGGAAATAAGCGAGCGCGATGAACGCGAGGCCTATGGCGACGATCTCGCTGAGGCAGAGGTCGTCAACCCTCTCGGCCATGCGTTGAACCCCGAACAGCAGTGCGCGGTGGACTCTATTAACGCCAGCCTAGATGCCGGTGCATTTAAAGTACACCTGCTTCACGGCGTGACTGGCTCCGGCAAGACCGAGGTGTATCTGCGCTGCCTGCGCGAAGTAGTCCAGAAAGGCGGGGGTGCCGTCTTTCTCGTCCCGGAAGTGGCGCTGACGCCGCAGACCGTGGGCAGGCTCCGCGCAAGGCTGGAAGGTATCGGCGTAAAGTCGGTGGTCTGGCATAGTGTGCTCAGCGATGGTGAGCGGTACGATGCCTGGCTGGCGCTGGCGAGTGGCGAAGCCCAGGTGGTTGTGGGCGCGCGTTCGGCCATATTTGCCCCGGTAAAGAATCTCAAGCTCATCATCGTGGATGAGGAGCACGAGCCCGCCTACAAGCAGGCCGACTCCCCGCGCTACCATGGGCGGGATGTGGCGGTGTACCGCGCGATGTTAAACAAAGCGGTCTGTGTGCTGGGCTCGGCTACCCCCTCGCTGGAGAGCTTCTACAACGTGCAAACCGGCAAGTATGTCATGGATAAGATGCGCAGCCGCATCGATGACCGGCAGCTTCCCGTCGTGCTGGTTGCGGATATGCGCCGCGAGGCCCTTGCCCAGAAGGGACCACCTGTCTTCTCCCGCATGCTCACGGAGAAGCTCCACGACCGCCAGGAGAAGGGTGAGCAAACCATCCTATTTATCAATCGACGCGGCTACAACACATCCATGCTCTGCCCGGACTGTGGGCACGTAGCCATGTGCGACCATTGCAGCGTCACCCTCACGCACCATCGTGCAGAGAATATCCTGCGTTGCCACTGGTGCGGCTTTGAGCAGAAAGCCCCGGACCGCTGCCCGAAGTGTAGATCGGAGAAGATCAAATGGCGCGGAGCCGGCACCCAGCGCATCGAGGACATCGCGCAGAAAATCCTGCCCAAGGCGAGGATTGTGCGCATTGACGCGGACACCATGCAGAAGAAGAACCGTTTCCGGGAGATTCTGGGTGACTTTCGCAAGGGAAAGATAGACATCCTCGTAGGCACGCAGATGATCGCAAAGGGGCTGGACTTCCCGAATGTCACCCTCGTCGGTCTTCTCGATGCCGACATCTCGCAGCACATGCCGGATTTCCGGGCAGCCGAGCGTACTTTCCAGCTACTGGTTCAAGTCGCAGGCCGGGCTGGTCGCGGGGACCGCTCCGGAGAGGTTGTCGTACAGAGTTATCTTCCACACAGCCCGCCAATTCTCTTCGCCCGGCAACAGGACTTCGACGGCTTTATCGAAGAAGAGTTCAAGAACCGCCGCGAGTATAACTACCCGCCCTTTCGGCACCTGATTCACCACATCTTCAAAGGAAAGAGCGTGGAGAAAGTGGCCTTCTTTGCCGAACAATGGGTAAAATTCATCGAACAGCATGGCAGCCTGGATGAAGTGGAGCTACGCGGCCCAGCCCCGGCGCCCATGGAGAAGATTAACGACGACTACCGGTACCAAATCTGGTACTTTACCCCTACCGTCCCCCGCACCATCGCCAGAATACGCGAATTGCGCGATGCCTTTACGATGGATAAGGATGTCTGGGACACCATCGATGTGGATGCGGTGAACGTGGGGTGATGGAAGGCAGATGGAAGAAGGCAGATGGCAGATTGAAGATGGAAGATTCAAGATTGAAGATGGCAGATTGAAGATGGCGGAAGGCAGAAGGCTCACAACTCGTGAATAGGTCAGGAGATGGTTTACGCATTTAGCTCAGGAGATCCTTTACGGTTTTGCGTACAAACTTTACCATTTTAGTTGATTATATTTACGTTTGGTTAAGCGATTTGTCCAGTTTCAGCGGTTTCATCAGCTTTTTT
>JANRLC010000023.1:0-70093 GCA_033762955.1 Verrucomicrobiota bacterium
CACAAAGCGGCCAAGCTGGCCGCGCTCCTTTATACGACCAAGCTGGCATCTTTACAGGAGCGTGGGCGGCCCGCCCGCTTATATCACTCAAGGCGGCCAAGCTGGCCGCGCTCCTTTATACGGCCAAGCTGGCATCTTTACAGGAGCGTGGGCGGCCCGCCCGCTTCTATCACACAACGCGGCCAAGCTGGCCGCGCTCCTTTATACGGCCAAGTTGGCATCTTTACAGGAGCGCGGGCGACTCGCCCTCTTCTATCACTCAAGGCGGCCAAGCTGGCCACGCTCCTTTATACGGCCAAGCTGGCATCTTTACAGGAGCGCGGGCGGCTCGCCCGCTTCTATCACACAAAGCGGCCAAGCTGGCCACGCTCCTTTATACGGCCAAGCTGGCATCTTTACAGGAGCGCGGGCGGCCCGCCCGCATCTATCACACGAAGCGGCCAAGCTGGCCGCGCTCCTTTGGCTCCTTCCTGCATATGCCCTTATAGAGCATGTTACATCTAGCTACTTCAGCGCATTGCTGGCGAGGTTCTTGAGGATATCGAGGACTGCCTTCTTGCCCTCCATGGCCATGTTAACATTTGGTGGATCTTTGCTCGCGCCATCGAGGGTCTTGGCGATACCTTGAAGGGCGTCTTTGAAGATGCCAAACTTCTTCACTGCGGGGAGCAGATTGGGCAGTTTGAAATCGAAGACGATCTTGGAGATGTCGAACTCAAACCCGGCCACTTTGCCTACGGATACTTTGAGCGGGATGAGAGAGATGGCGAATGCTTTCACGTGTTTCCCGATGGATGCGGAGATCGCCTTGTAGCCTTGCGCAGTGAGATCGCGGCCAATCATGTACATTTCCATGTAAAACTCGCCTGGATAGGTGCCGTTGGCGAGTTCATCCAATGCCGCCTCCATCAAAGCGGCACCGGGCTCAAGCATCGCATTCGAAATCATGAGTACATCGGTAAAGATGTTTAGTAACATGAAACAGTAGTTCAACTGCATGGTTTGAATGGACATGGTCATGGAGACCCCAACCAGACCACCAAAGAAAAGCCCATTGGGGTCGACTTGATTCACAGGATCGCATCCGGCATAGAGGTAATCATGCAGGGTGACGGGGTCGTAGATGCTGCCCGGATGGGTGTCGCGGGTAATGAATCGACCGATTTCCGGGTTATAGAGTCGCGCACGCAAGTGATAGAAGCCGGTGTTGGCATCAAAGCGCTGGGCATTGTAGCGGTAATCATTGTCTGTGGTACCTGTGGAAGACAGGAGGTTGCCGAAGGCGTCGTAATGGTAGGTATCGGTTACCGTAGCGGTTTGGTTGGCTAATTGGCGGACAGACATGTGCCCATCATACAAATAGTGGCTCATGACTCCGTTGCGCTCCAGCCGTAGTAAATCCTGCCCATGTGTGTAACTGGCTGTGATGGTGCCATTGACCGTGCGTTCCTCCAGCACTTGGGAGACCGTCAGGTTCGTATCGATGAGGAATCGCGTTTCCCCTTGTGCAGTAAACTCTGCTATGCGATTGCTGCGTGCATCATACCTGTACCCGGCGAGTAATGCCGCACCCTGTGTGGCCAGAACCAGGCGGTTGCGCGCATCGTAGGTATAGGTGGTCGTAGTGGCAGCACCCGCAGCAGGCGTTTCGGTCTTGCTGAGGGTATTGCCGTTCGCATCGTAGGCGTATGTGATCTCCAGAGTGGATGCGGTGGTGGTGCGGGTCTCATGTAGCAGGCGGTCATCTCCATCATACGAGTAGGAGGTCAGCTTGTTATTCAGCCCGGCGACTTCGGATTGGGTAAGCCGGTTACCTACTTTGTCATAGGTGTAGGTAATGGCAGTGGTGGTACCGCCGTCGGCAATGGTTTCGGTGAGGAGACGGTACAGCGAATCGTAGGTGTAATCCACCGTGCGCCCGGTGTTTTCTACGACTTTGGTCCTGTTACCCGTGGCTCCCAGAGTGTAGCTGTAAGAGGAGATAACAGTACCACCGCTGGTCTTGCGATTGGTAATGGAGAGGAGCCGGTTGAGATCACTGTAGGTGTAGACGGCTTCAACTCCATTGGGATAGGTGAGCTTGGTCCGGTTCCCAACTTTATCATAAGCATAGGAATAGTTTTTCCCGTCTGTGGAGGTAACTCCAGTCAACCGGTTCAAGTTATCGTAGGTGTAGGTGGCAAGGTTCGCCGGTGTGCCTACGGACGCGCGATTGCCCGAGGCATCATAGGTGTAGGCGACGTATGTCCCGTCTGCTTGAACAACACGAGTGATGCGGTTGCGGGCATCATAGCTCGTGGTTACAACGCCTTCTGCATTAGTAGCACTTAGCTGGTTGCCCACCTTGTCATAGGTGAAGCTTTCGGTGGTGCCGTCACTGTACTCGCGCAGAAGGAGACGGTTGCGCATATCATAATAATAATTAGTTTGTGCGCCGTTGGCATCGATCTTGGTGAGTTGATTCCCGGCGGCATCGTATTCATACCGGGTAACTTTTCCGGATGGAGTTGTTTCGCTGATAACCCGGCTGAGTGTATCGTAGGCAAAACGGGTGGTGCGCCCGGCAGCATCTGTAATCGAGGTACGATTGTTTAGCTCATCATAGCCATAAACAGTCTTCTGGCCGAGGGTATCGGTGATGCTTATGACTCGCCCGGCGGGGTCATACTCCGTTGTGGTGGTACGCCCGTTCTGGTCGGTTTCAATAATCTGGCGACCCAGCGCGTCATAAGTGTATTGAACGAAGGTATTGTCGTTGTAAATGATTCGGGTACGCCGGTTATTGGGATCGTATTGGTACTGAGTGATATGGCCGAGGGCATCGGTCATCTTGATCACATTGCCGTTCTTGTCGTAGTCGTAGGTGGTGATGTTGCCCAGGGAATCCGTGACCTTTGTATTGCGGTTGGAGCTGTCGAATTCGTAATTAATGGCGATTCCGCGCTCATTGGTGCGCTTTATAACATTGTTGGCGCCATCGTAGGTGTTCTCAACAGACGTCCCATCAGCATAGGTGACTTTAACAAGCCGTCTTGTAGGATCGTAGGTGTATTGTGTAGCGTTGCCATTGCCGTCGGTAGTGCGGATGCGGTTGCCAGCAGCATCGTAAATGATGGATTCAGAGGCACCGTCCGGGTACTGGGTCCTGATGAGTTCGCTGCGCTCGTTGTAGGTGTAGAGAGTGGCACGCCCCAGCTTGTCCGTGGCAATGATTAGCTTGTCGTTCCCGTCATAGACCATGCCCTCGGCATGGCCACTGGGATCTATGGTACTGATGAGACGATTCGCACGGTCATAGACGAATTGGGTGGTCACGGATTCGCGGGAACCGTCCGACTTGGTGCGCATGGTACTGCTGGTGATACGATTACCATTAGCATCATAGGTGTGAGTGATGACATGCCCGAGGGGATTCGTTTCGGCGACAAGCTGTCCGAGGCTGTTATAGGTATAGGTAGTTTTGTTTCCGAGACCGTCCTGCATGGAAATCTTGTGCCCGGAAGTATCATAGGTGTAGGTAGTGACATTACCCGCGAAGTCCGACTCTGTGAGAACATGGCCCTGCTCATCGTAAGTGATGTTACGGGTATGCCCATTGGGCGAACGAACCGAGATCAACTGGCTGGAGGAATCGTAGGTCCGCGACCAAGTGATACCGAGGGAATCAGTCGAAGTGATTTGGTTGCCGGCGGCATCGTAGGCAAACGTAGTCGTATTTCCCATCGGATTCGTTTCGCTAAGCATGCGATTGTTACTGTCGAATGTGCGGCTGATATTACGACCCAGCGAATCGATGGTGGAGATGATATTGCCACGGGCATCATAGAGGTACAGGGACGGGTTACCGAGACGATCATAGACAGTTTGGGTCCTGGCTACTTCATCCTGATTGAATTCGTTACGGTTACCGAAGGCATCAATGGAGGCGACCATACGCCCCTCGGCATCGTATTCCGTGCGCATGGGTGAGCGACCCATTGGGTCCTTGATTTGGGTAATGAAGTGCGGACGACGCGGTTCCTCATAGAAATAGGAAGTGGTCTCATATTTAGGCTTCAGAGGGTCTGTCGCATCGGTCAGCTTATGGTACTTCACAAGATTGCCAGAGGCATCGTAATCATACTTCAAAGCGGCCGGACCCTGGGGCTGGCCGGTGGCATCCAAACTGGCGGGATCGTAGATGCCAGTGATACGGTTGGCAGCATCGCGGGTAAAGACAAGGGATAGCGTCTTCTTGTTGCCCGGGAGGTAATGTTCGACACTTTGCATCCCCTCACCCTGCCGGTTGATCTGGATGCGCTCACCGTCGCGCATGTTTATGTTGGAGATATTACCACCGGAATAGGAATGGACGTATGAACCATACGCGCCTTCAGCATCGGCGAGGAAGTGCTCACCCTCGTCCTTGCGGTCAATGCGGTACTGGGTGCCGTCCTTCGTGGTGAGAATATAGCCGGGGAAGTCAAAATTCTCGAGCGAAGTACTCATACCCGCCGCCTCCCAATAAGGTGGCAGACTAAAGAGTGAAACTATACTGGAGGAGACTGTGGGTGTAAGACTGGCATTCACTCCATGGGGCGCACGCCAGACGGCACGTGTCTTGAACCACCCGCCTGATTCGTAATCTTGAACAAAAGTGACCCGCTTGCCGGTATCCGGCATCGTGATGGTTACGTTCCTTCCACCACCGGTACGCAGACTAAACGGTTCGTCAAAGACATCAGTCGTGTCTACGCGGCTTTCATCGATCTCCATCTCCACATCGCTTACGGAATAGGTCCAGGAGTGGCCGAAGTCACCGCTGCTTGTGTTCAACGAATTATACTTGCGGGTGACTGTCAGCGGTATTCCGCCTACGGAAAGGACGATATCATGCTGGCTAAAGCTGAGGTGCCCCAGTTTTAGTTCCGATTGCAGCGAGATTGTGGCACGGGTACTCACACTCGCCTGGCCTCCGTTGACATCCAGATAAAGGTCATAAATGCCATTCTCGAATCCGGTGAAGTTTAAGTCCGCAAGCAACTCTCCGTTGAGAACACGACCTGTGGTGTACCCATCCTCATCTACGGTTCCAGGCGTAAGATCGGTTATCCATTTACCTGCTGCATTGTACAGGGAGAGTCGCCAGGTGACAGCATCAATGGCATCGGGATCATCGGCAGTGCCATGAAGTTCGAAACGGCCTTCGCGAATCTCTTTCACGCCTTCGGAAGGAAGCTCGGTCATGACCGCTATGGGCGCATTATCGGCTCCACGGACGGTATAAACAGCGGTCGAGAAGCCGCTGAATCCATCTGGATTTTTGGCAACGAAGGTGATGCTCTCGGACATCCGTGCTCCAGATTCATAAGTGACAGTGGCGATCCGGTCTGCGCTAATGCTGACGCTAAGCCCTGTATTTCCTGATACGGACCAGGTGATCTGGCTGTCCGCGTAGTTGGGGTCGGTAACATAACTATCCAGTGGGATGGGGCCGAAGGATTGCGGATCGGTTACAGTGCGATCGGGTATGCGGCTGACTACAGGCGAATTCACCGCGTCCAGTACAACTACGAGCTGGAAGGTCATGGTATCGCTGGCACCTCCGGCGTCTTTGACTTCGATCTTAACCGTATGAGAACCGACATCTCCTGCCGTGGGTGTCCAGGATATTCTACCCGAGGCAGGCAGGATGCTCATGCCCGTGGGGCCTGTAATGAGTGACCAGGTAAGTACATCCTTGTTGTAATCGGTGGCAGCAGGCGTGTAGGTGAAGAGTTCGCCAACCTGGGCTTTGACTGGAGGTGCTGAGGTGATGAAGGGGGCGTAATTCTCGTAGGGAATTACGTTGAGCGTGTAGGCTTGAGAGGCGAGAGCGCCCTTGGTGTCCTTGACAATAATTTGTACGGAATACTTGCCATCACTGACCGGAGTCCACCCGAGTAAGCCGGTTGCACTGATGGTCATACCTGCTGGACTATTTGCGAGCGTATAGGTGAGTGCGTCGCCGTCCGCATCGGTCGCGAGGACCTGATAGTTATAGAGCCTGCCAGTAAAAGCGATGAAGTCAGGCATGGAGCTAATCGCCGGGGTGCGATTCTTGGTCGGGTCGATAACAGTGACGGTCACCCGGGCAGGGGCGCTATCCTGTATGCCATCATTTACTACTAATTCGATTAGATAGCTACCGGAAGCATCTGCCAGGAATGCTGGCGATGACGTATGCGTGTTGATCAGCGAGGCATTACTCGTGCTGGGCATGTTGAGCAGAGTCCACTTCCAGACAAGCGGCTTGCCTTCGGGGTCCATGGAGCCAGACCCATTCAGTGTGACTCCGGAGCCCATGGGAACGCCACTCTGATTGTCTCCTGCATCGGCTACGGGTGGGTCATTCTTGGTGAAATCAGCGGGTGCTGTAACAGAGTTGTTCGTTTCTGATAGCTCCGTAATGACACCAAGCCCGGAACCATTGTCATCGGCTCGTACATGGATGCTATGCACTGCTATGGTAGGGGTGTTCCACTTTATTGAGATGTCCTCAAAATGCCCGGGTGCGAGAATCATACTGCTCACGGCAGTTCCCAAGAGTATGCCGCCAGCAGAGGGATCGCCGTCGTAGAAGGCCACGGATACGCCTTCTGGCAGGGCTTGGCCACCGGCACTGCCGAGGCGCACGGTGATGGTAGCGGATTCCGGCAGCGTGGTACGATCGGTACGGATGTAGGAGACGGACGCATCCATGCACGGATTCGCTCCGCCAGCAACACACACCGGGGCAGTGCCAAGGACGTTGTTCGTTT
Source organism: Verrucomicrobiota bacterium (assembly GCA_033762955.1). Classification (GTDB taxonomy): domain Bacteria; phylum Verrucomicrobiota; class Verrucomicrobiia; order Opitutales; family Oceanipulchritudinaceae; genus JANRLC01. Next base: position 6,780 of record JANRLC010000023.1, read on the forward strand.
CGTCGATCTCGACCACCTGATACTTGCTGTCAACGAATGCCTGGATGAAGTTACCAACAAAGAGCGCGGTACCAGATACAGGGATTCCCGCAACATCGAGGTAGGTGTTGTCGGGTACATCCGGAAGGTCCATTTCACCGAGTAGCACATCGAGATCGCGGGTGAATTTTCCGTCGTAATCGGTATCAATAAATACAGTGACCGCATAGGGCTGCTTTACGCTCTTGCCTCCAGGATTGGCAATATTGACCTCGACGATGCCATCCACTGCGAGTGTCAAAGGATCGATGGTCATCTGTGACTTGTTAATCGCACTTGGAATGATATCCAGAGGGGCAAGCGTCGCCTCGATGACAACTACATCGGGCGCGCTCCAAAGTTGGCCGTCATTGACGAGAAGCTCGATCTCGTAGCGCCCCTGTCGGTCGGGTTGGAAGGTAAAGCCAGTGGCGGTGGAGGCCATCCCCTTATAACTACTTTTATCCGGAGTCTTGAGAAATGCCCATTGGAACGTGATGGCATCTCCATTAGGATCGGTGGATGACGACCCATCGACCGTCACACTCTGACCGACGAACACCTGCTGATCGGGTCCTGCGATGGCTTCTGGAGGCTGCTTCCCTGAAAGCACTTTTAGGGAAATGCTTTGCGTGGCCTTGGCGTTGAATGGGTCAGTCGCAGTGACACTGAAAGTAAAGGTGAGATTTTCATCTGCCAACGCAGGCTGCCAGGAAAGTACACCTGTGGCAGAATCTACAGTCATTCCCGCAGGAGCACCTACTAGGGCATAAACAAGGGTGTCATCATCTACATCGTAGGCGTTGGTATCGTAGGTGAATGGCCTTTCCAATACGGTGTTGGCAGGGGGTGTGGAGAAGATCACGGGGGCATCGTTTACATTAACCACATTCACTACGAATGTGTGGTCAATCACAGTGCCATTGGTTAGGTCGATAACTTGTACCGTGACAGTAGTGCTACCCACATCGTCGTCACCAGGCACCCAGGTAAGGGTTGCTCCAGAGAGAGTCATACCGGGTGGGTTCGTATCGAGGACGTATTTAATGGGATCTCCGTCAGCATCGCTCGCTGTCATAGTATAAGTAAACGTATCCCCTTGATTGACAGAAGGTGGAGGGGTGCTGGTTACGGCTGGGGCGGCATTGATATGTGGTGTATGGGTGGCATTCACGATACCGCCGTTGCCATCATTTACAGTAAGCGTTACCGTATAATTTCCAGGACTGCGGTAGGCATGGGTGACAGCGTTGCCGGTCGTGCGGTAACCATCACCGAAGTTCCAGCTATAGCGCAAGATATCGCCATCAGCATCGGTGGATGATGTGGCATCGAACTGCCAGGTGTCACCCACTTCCAATCCAGGCGTAACCACTGTGAGAATGGCTTGGGGGAGCTGGTTGGCTGGGCCGACTTTTGCCGTGAAGTTGTAAGTGGAGATGCCGTTGCGCGCATCACGAACGGAAAGTTTTCCGGCATAATCTCCCGGACTCGCGAAGACATGAGTACCGATCGCTCCAGCGGTTTCTACTGGAGAGCCATCGCCCCAAGTCCACTCAAATGTCATGGCATCACCATCAAGGTCGCGTGTGCCTGTAGCATCAATGGAAAGAGTAGCCAGAGCTCTGACTGGGAAGTTGGCACCGCCTTTGACTTTAATTTCCGATGGTCGGTTGGGAAGGTCTATCTGTACGCGGAAGGCGCTGGTCGTCGTACCGCCCTTGCCATCGTTGACAACTAGAAGTGCAACGTATTCTCCGTCCGCAGTGTAAGTGTAAGAGGGGTTTGCCACGCTGGAGGATTTGCCGTCGCCGAAATTCCAGAGGAATGTGAGTGTATCGCCATCGGGATCGGAGCTACCTGCAGAGCTGAAGTTGAGCGCTTGTCCGAGAATGGCTTGGTATGGGCCATTGGCGACGGCAACGGGAGCACGATTATCCCCACTATCCACAATCAGGTCCCAGAACTGGCGGTCAAATCCACCACCGGCACGCGTTTCACGAGCTTCAATCCCTACCTTCTGAATGCCACGCTGATTGGCCGTTGGGGTAAACAGAATCAAACCAGAGGTTGGGTTGATGCTCATACCAGAAGGACCTTCAATTAAGGTGTAGAAAACTGGATCGTTTTCGCGGTCCAACACTTCAACCTGGTATTGATACTCTTGCAATGTCTGAGCTACGTAAACAGGAATGGAAGTAATTGAGGGCAGCTCGTTGCGGTCGCCACGGTCACGGGAATAAATGAACTCCACATTGGAGACACCAAGGGGCGTATTGGAACCTTTGACGTAGATAAACAAGCGGTAGTAATAGTCCTTGTTGGTGTCGATGACCGGATCGAGGAAGGTAGCAAATTTGCTGGTGGTCTGGCCTATCTCATAGTGACCAGCATTGGAGCCGGTTTCGCTGCGATACACCACGGCACGGAGATCGCGGTCTTTGTAAGCATCGGGGTAAGTCCAGGTGAGTTGACACTTGCCTGCCTTGGTGCGCGCGGCAAGGTTGCCCACGATCTTTTCGTAAACGGTTACCGTGGTGTAGTCATCCGATGTAAGATTTACACTGGTGGTTTCCGGATATATTTTCTTGGCGTTGTCGGTAACACGCAGCGCAATGTTATACAGACCCGGATTGGGATAACCACCGGCGAGGGTGACTTTCTCTCCGGAATGGTCGTCGGCAAAGTCCAGTGGCTGCTGGTAATCTATTTCCCAATCCCATGCCGTGATTGAATCGCCGTCAATTAGATCGATGTCAAATGAGCCTGAACCATTCAGCACAATGTCTTCACCTTTAGCAGCGATATAGGGTCCACCAGCATCTGCCACAGGTGGGTGAGGTGGTTGAGTGACATTAAACACATAGCTCTCGGTGTCGTAGTCTGGAGGATTATGATTGTCTGAGACGCGAAGAGAAATGGTGTAGGGATTTACCTTCGAGAAAGCGTAGGTAACTACAGGACCAACACCATCTGGATTGGCAAAATCGACGCCATCGCTTGCATCAAAATCCCAGCGATAATCTATGATTTTGTACGATGGGTCCTGGTGGTAGGAGCCACGGGCATCAAGGGTAACAAGTTGGCCAACCGACGCAGGGTTGGGGCTGGCATTGATGACTGCGACGGGGGCCTGCCGGAACAGGGATGACGATAACATGATGACCGACCAGGCAGTGGGATAATCGCGTCCAGTCACATGACCACCACCGGAATAGACACTACCAAAGTAGGGAAGGTTGGCAGCATCCGTAGCATAGGATTGCTTGTTGAGCAAATAGCGAGCAAGCCCGTTTGTTTCATCAGTAAACCATTCCAATCCCGTCTCCTTAAACTTGGTGAGTGGTTCCGGCCAGGCCAGGCGCATGGCTTTTGCCAGTGCATATAACGGATATATATTGTTAGTGTCCTTATTGTACTTGAACGTATAGCCATTGCCCGTGGCCATGTATCTCTCTCCGCTGACCCACCGTGCATCAGTAGTTGGGATTTTATTCCATGCGAGTTGGACCAGTCCGGAAGGCGTGGTGGCATCGTAGGGACCAGGACCTGTGTAACCATAGGAGCCATCGCCACCTTTTGAATAGTTTAGCCAGACTACATTGCGGTCTTTCACCCACTGGGGCACAGTACAACCGTAATGATATTCTGCGGCGTAAAGACCGACAGCACCCCATTGTGCGGCTGAGTTGTCGGGATGGTCACCCCAACTATAACGCCACCCACCGCCGACATCTGCTCCGTCGTGCTGACCCCATGCGTATTGGTCCGCCATATCCTGTACTATATCGCGATAGACACGGCCTTTGACATTCGCTGGACCCGTTCGGGCTATGAGCTCCGGACGGCCTCCTGCAACAATGCCATCCATGACTTGACCGAGTTGATAGATTTCGCTGCCTTCGTTTATGGACAGGCCTATGCCGTTACCATTGACATCGGGATCGCCGTAGGGCTGTGCGGAGATGTTGTAGGTTTTTAACCGCGTCAACAGATCGTTCATCCCACGAATCACCGTCTGTACATAAGGATCCTGGTTGGCGTCGCCTGTCTCAAGGTGACCGTTTACAAAGAAGGCCTGTAGCGCAGAGGAAGTGATGCCGGTATAGCCGCTAAAATACCAGTAACCGCCACGGTTGAGCGAATCCACATCATAGCGCGTTTGTGCCTTGTGGAGATACCAAAGCCCCTCGTCGATGGCGACGTTCATCTCGATATCCAGGGTTTTGTTACGAAGGATAATTGGGTACGTATCCAAGTAGATAGTATTGTCCTTGTCTATTACAGTGATGGTCGCGTAATAAGGCACCCCTGCCCTGCCTGTGTATGCATGTGCGGCCTGGAGATTATAGAGATCGGCAGCAGTTACCACTTGTCCGGTGACGGGGGCGGAGCCATCACCGAAATCCCAAGTCCAGGTAAACGGCACCTTCACCGAGTTGTCAGCAACTGCCTTAACCAGGATTTCTTTGCCATCCCAAGTCTCGTGTGGGAGTTCGACATCTCCAATGATACGCCAGGGTACTGCGACTACTGCGTTGTCTCCAAAGATTTCGATCTCGAAGGTATCGGTATCGGACTGACCAGCGTAATCATAAACAGTCAGGCTGACTGTATAGACACCTGCATTTTGAAAGTAGTGATTGACGATCTCTCCAGTGGCAATCGGTGTACCATCACCGAAATCCCAGATATAACCTGCCACTCCATGGTCATCCGAGGAGAGAGTGCCTGAGAAGCGGTGGAGCCGGGTTCCTGTCTGGTTTATTACAGGGCCCGTGATTACTGCTGTGGGTGGATCCCCTGTTACTACGGGCACATTGACGCTATACCGGGTTGTTTGGTTTACCGCATCGCGTACCTCAAGCGTTACATTGCCACCCGGAGCAAGCGGAGTGGTGATTACACGCCCGCCCAGGACATCGCCAGTTATCCGAATATCCTCCACGAACCAGCTGTAAGAGTAGAAGTCCCCACCAACGGTCATCAGCGGGTCGCCATAATTGTTTGATTCGTAGAGTTTTGTGTAATCCTGACCTGAGCCATGGATCCTGTAGTAATAGATCGCTCCTGTGGGAATTTTTGAAACTAGCTTCACATCGTACGTCTCGCCCTTGGTGTAATTTGCGGGAGTGGCAATATGGCCGCCGTATTCGTAAATCTTAATGGAGCTGTTATCGAAGTAGATGCAATGAACGAGATTCCCATACGTACCTGTGCTGAAGTTGAGATCTTTGAACCCAAACATGGCGTGGGTTGCTCCAGAGTCACCTGGAGTCTGCACGGTAGCTTCAATGGAGCCACCTCTGGCGATGCGGGACTTGTGATTGAAAAAGAAGGAATAGTTCCAGCCGCCAATCGCATTCATCGTAAAGCCATTATCATAGGTACCGCGGGAGATCGTCCATGCGTCTGGCTGCATGTTTGGTGGCGAGAATGCTGACGAACCTTCCTGAACAAGACCTTCCACCCGGATATCATCGAAGCGATAAGAGCCCGAATACACATCGCCGCCAAAGCTCATCCAAGCATCAGTAAAGTTTGAGCTATCGAATATCTGGGTGAACTCCTTATCCGCGCCGGTGGGGCGCATATAATAAGTAGCCCCGCCTGCGAGCTTCGTGACTATGCGCACATCATAGGTGGTACCAGGGATGTAAGTAGTTACCTGCCCCAGACTCGACCCCTTCTCATAGATGTAAACTTGACCTCCATTGGCGAAGTAAACCGCGTAGATCAACCCGGTGTAGGAGCCGGTGGAAAAGTCGCGGGTTTTCAGACCGAACATGGCATGAGTACTTCCGGTAGGTGTGGCTACAATTCCCTCGAGTCTGCCTCCACGCTTAAGGGGAGTAGATGTATTAAAGAAGTAGCGACTTCCCCAGTTGTTATTCCCGGTAAACAGCAAGCCATCATCCTGGTAGCCATTGGTGACAGTCCATTGCGTACTATCGATTTGTTTACCAGAAAACGGAAACACGATGGGCGGAAGGTACCAAGCGTAGCCCGCGATCCTAGTGTCGTCGGTGCTTCCTGAGGCATCGAGGGTTGCGGGAAACGCACCTTCAATGGGTTCAGGGCTAGTTACAAAGGAAGCTACTGGTGGCAGATTATTCTGCACGGTGATTTTCTTGGTGAGGCTGGCAGTTTGTTTCCCAAAGTCGGTGATGGTTAGCGTAAGGTCGTATTCTCCGGCAGCGGCATAGGTATGAACCGTAGTTTTGCCGGTACGGACAGCGGTGCCGTCGCCGAAATTCCAAGCATAAACATAAATGCCGCGGTCATCGGTAGAACCGGAAGCATCCCATTCGCCACGGAAACCACCGTAAGTGCTTGAGGATTCGTCTAAAAGCTCAGGACCAGTGAAGACAGGGACAGGTAGCGCATTCGCTTTGACTGTCATGTTATGGGTGCTCGAGTTGGTCTGCCCGGCATTATCAGTGACCTTAAGGGTAATTGAATAATCTTGCGCCGCTGTGTAGGTAACAGTGGGTGCCAAGACGGTGCTGGTCGCCCCGTTACCAAAGTTCCAGTCGTATTTCCAGATACCAAAGTCATCGGTTGAACTGGCTGCACTGAGGTTCACTGTCCAGACACCGTTCGTTGCAGCGGTTTCATCGATTACAGCAGGCGCGGTGATAACAGCCACAGGGTCGGCATTATCGAGTACCTGAATATCCTTGGTGGCAGTGGTAGATTGTCCCGCTTGATCAAAGACTTTAAGGGTAATCGTGTAGGTTCCTGTCGATGTGTATATCGCACTGGGCTTGGCTCCAGTGCCAGTACTGCCATTGCCAAAGTCCCACTCGTATTTCCATATACTTGAGCCCTCATCCGTCGAGTTTTCACCGGAAAGTGGCACCGTCCAGCTACCAGCGAGAGCCACTGTTTCATCAACGCTAGCTGGAGCAGTAATGACAGCGACTGGTGCGGCCGCCAGGGTATGGGAAATGGATGTACTTTCCGAATGCTGCTGGCCTGCCCCATCGGTAACCGTGAGTGTTACCGGCAGTAGGGTACCTACGGAAAAATCAGGAAACACAATTGTGCTAGGACTGCCCTGCAGTGCTACAACCGGTCGTAGATTGGCGGCAGGAATCGCTTGCTTGGTGATGCCTGGGCCTGCCCAGTACACGTTGAGGTTTACGCCTCCGCTCTGTTGAAACATCTGAACTTCTATATCATGCCATCCGGGAGTCAGGAGCATCCATCCGTATCGCTCCGTATTTCCGTGAACGAAATCGTTTTCAACAATCACCCGCCCATCTATAAGAAGTCGGCTACCGTCATCTGAAGCTGTATAGAAGGTATAGGTACCAGACGATTCGATAAGTATCTGCCCGCGAAAGCGCAGGCCAAGATACTCGCGACGAGTATCCACGCTGAGGTCGAGTTTGGTTGTTAAACCCACTGCGTATGGCGTGAGTGCGGAGAAGTTCGGTAGACTCGTCCAGTTACCCGTGAATACTTCATACAACAACCCCTGCCCCAGGGTACTGAGGTCGACTTGCCACGCGGAAGAAGTAATGCCGAAATCATCGGTGGAATTGGCGGATGCGAGTGTGGCTTTCCAGGTGGCTGCTGTAGCATCGGATTCACTCAATACATAAGGGCCACTGGCACTGGCAACAGGAGCAAGTCCATTAATCGTAATTGTTTTTACATGAATGGACTTTTTCCCCGTGGCATCGGTGTGAAGTAGACGAACCACCTTTTTGCCCTCGGTAGCGTACGCATGTGAAACCGTCTTGCCATCTGCCGTAGTGCCATCGCCGAAAGTCCACGTATAAGTGTCAGCGTCAAGAGCATCGGATCCAGATGCGGTAAACGCAACGCTGGCATTCAGCGCAGCGGTCGTTGTGCATTCGACAGTGATGGCTTTGCCGGGAACTGGCGGTCCAGATAAGCCGAGGGAAGCGTTGTTGGGACGCCCACTCAGGGTGACTCGTGTGCCAAAAGAACCATCGCCCACACCCGGCCAGAAATAGACTTCGCGGTTGGAATAGCCCGACAGAACGATGTCAAGGTGCCCATCGTTGTTGTAATCGAAAGCGTCCATGGCGCCGTGGTTGTTGATGTCGAGCACAGGCAAACTAATGCCAGGCTTGAATGTACCATCACCATTGCCCCGATAGTAGGTAATGTCGCCAGCACCTCCAGAGTTGGCGATAATATCTGCAAAGCCGTCCTCATCATAATCGCCCACTGCCATACCGTAAGGATCGTCACCGACGTCACCGACATCGGCTCCGGTGAATGTACGGTCTCCATTGGAAAGATAACGTCTCACAATGCCATCATAATAGGTAGCTCGCGCAAAATCGATCAACCCATCGTTATTGAAATCGGCTGTGTCCATGGCTCGACCATAACTGCCAAGAACACTGGTGTTTGCGGTGAATGTACCATCGCCATTACCCCAATAGAAGGCAGTGGTAGACTGGTTGCCACTGACGATAAAATCTTGGTGGCCATCGCCGTCAAAATCACCAGCACACATATCCATAATCCAGTCGCTGGCACCGTAAACTACAGGCAGACTGCTGGTCAGGGTGAAAGTCGCATCGGTTTGGCCCTTATAGAATACCATGCGAAAGGCGTTGTCCCAATAGGCACCGGTGGTAAAATCCAAAACACCGTCTTCGTCGTAGTCTGCCACTGCTGCACCACGGATGCGATCGAAGGGACTGCTGATAGGATTGAGCGGAGTGAAGGCCCCCTGATCGTCGATGTGGAATTCGTAGAGATAGCCACTATCATCGGCAACAATACTAATCCCTTTGACTGGCAGCGGTGCGGCAGCATTGAGTTTTACTGAACGTTGGCCCGCCGGATCTATAGCTACTATCGCGAGCTGACTTATCTGCGCATCGTCGTCGAGCGGGATAAGCATGGAGCGCTCCTGGGCAAGCACCGTGCCAAGCGATTGCTCCCCTTGAGTGATTGAGTACTGATAAATGCCTACATCGTCGAGCGCCATGGGCCATTGCAGGCGAACTGTTTTTGCATCCACACGATTCCATTGCAGCCGTGCATCCGGCGACCACGTGGGCTTGCTTGCATCTTGTGGAACACCCAAATCAAGAGCGCGAAAAAACACCGCGGGCTCGCTTCCGAGTGTGGGCAATTTGAGTTCATAAGCCTCTTCCTGCAAGACGAGGCATAACACATCCTCCCACTTCGCGGCTCCATGGCTCACCTGCAGTTTATAAGTGTGCCCCACCGTACCCCGCAGCCGCATACTGGATTGGAGTGAAAACTCATTGGCTGCTGCGGCATTCTGTCGTCGCAGACGAGCGGCTGGTTTGATTTCCAGAGTAACTACAGGTGCTGAGGTCGCACTCAGCATCAGGCAGGCGAGTAGAGGGATAAGGAGTCGTAAAGTCCAAGTGCGAAGTTCCGTTTTCATGATGAAGAAATGTATTAAATAGCTATGAATATAGGACTAGAGACCGGTTACGGTAGCCCATACGTGGAAGAGCGAACTGGCAGGCGCCGAGCGGTCCCTGGAGTAGAAAGTGACCCCTGTAAGCACCACCGTTTCTCCCGGGTCCAGAGACTGATCCCTATTACCCGTGGCGGAGAGTGCCGTGGCCATGAGGTCAGAGATGACGATGTAAGATTCGTTTTCTGCGGTTGTGCCATTGGGGGTTGGGAAACTGTGTTTCTCGCTCGCTGCAAATGCCAACCAGAAGGGTCCGGAGTAACGGCGACCCGAAACGGACGGATTTATAACTGTCAGTGTGCCCTTGAGGTACCCCGTTTGATTATCGAGGGTCCACGCAAATGAGATTTGCACCCATGGGGTGTAATTCGCAAAGACTGAATCGCTGAAAGATTCAACGGTAACGGTGAAGGTGCGGGTGCGGGTATCGATGCCGCCATTTGCGGTTCCCCCGCTGTCCTTAAGAGTAACCGTAATAGTGGCAGTACCTGATTTTCCTGTAGGCACTAGATTCTGTTCATTGATGGCAATAATGGAGGCATCGCTGGAGCCGAGCGAAAGACCATAGATCTGGGATTCATCCGGATCACCGTCACTGAAGCCGGTGATAGAGATAGTTCGGGGGCCGGAATTGGATTTGATGGTCAGGTTGGGCAATGCATCGAACTCGGGCTGATCATTGACTGCCAAAACAGTGACGGTGAAGCTACGGGTCCGGATGTCTACACCGCCATTTGCAGTACCAGCATTGTCCTGCACGGCTACCGTGATCGTTGCCGTACCGCTGTGGTTTGCAGTCGGAGTAAAGCTCAGCGTGCCGGTCGCGGCGGGCGATGTATAGGTGACTACCGGATTCGGAATGAGCGCAGTATTACTCGAGGTGGCGCTTATGGTCAGGGTCTGCGTTTGGTCGGCATCCCCATCCGCAATGCCGGCGAGGTTGACTGTGCGCGCACCGCTGTCTTCGAGAACGGTTACATCGGCTATGGCATCGAGCGCAGGCTGATCATTGACCGCTGTCACGGTCACGGTGAAGACGCGGGTGCGGGTATCTACACCGCCATTTGCGGTACCAGCATTGTCCTGCACGGTTACCGTGATCGTTGCCGAACCGCTGAGGTTTGCAACCGGGGTGAAGCTAAGTGAACCGGTCGCGGCGGGCGATGTATACGTCACGGACGGGTTCGGGATGAGCGCGGTATTACTCGAGGCGGCGCTTATGGTCAGGGCCTGCGTCTGGTCGGCATCCCCATCCGCAATACCTGCAAGATTTACCGTGCGGGCGCCGCTGTCTTCGAGAACAGTTACATCGGCTATGGCATCTATCGTCGGCTGGTCATTGACCGCTGTCACGGTGACAGTGAAGGTACGGGTACGGGTATCTACACCACTGTTCGCTGTTCCCGCGTTGTCCTGCACGGTTACCGTGATCGTTGCCGTACCGCTGAGGTTTGCAACCGGAGAGAAGCTAAGTGAACCGGTCGCGGCGGGCGATGTGTACGTCACGGACGGGTTCGGAATGAGCGCGGTATTACTCGAGGTGGCGCTTATGGTCAGGGTCTGCGACTGGTCGGCATCGCCATCCGCAATACCTGCGAGATTAACAGTGCGGGCACCACTGTCTTCGAGAACAGTTACATCCGCAATCGCATCTATTGCGGGCTGGTCATTAACCGCTGTCACGGTGACAGTGAAGGTACGAGTACGGGTATCTACACCGCCGTTTGCTGTCCCAGCATTGTCCTGCACGGTTACGGTGATCGTTGCCGTACCGCTGAGGTTTGCAACCGGAGAGAAGCTAAGTGAACCGGTCGCGGCCGGCGATGTGTACGTCACGGACGGGTTCGGAATGAGCGCGGTATTACTCGAGGTGGCGCTTATGGTCAGGGCCTGTGTCTGGTCTGCATCCCCATCCGCAATGCCTGTGAGGTTGACCGTGCGCGCACCGCTGTCTTCGAGAACGGTTACATCCGCAATCGCATCTATTGCTGGCTGGTCATTAACCGCAGTCACAGTCACGATGAAGGTGCGGGCGCGCATATCGGTACCGTCATTTGCAGTACCAGCATTGTCCTGCACGGTCACCGTAATCGTTGCGGTACCGTTGAGGTTCGCAGCCGGAGTGAAGCTGAGTGAGCCGGTCGCGGCGGGCGATGTGTAGGTCACGGACGGGTTCGGAATGAGCGCGGGGTTGCTCGATGTGGCACTTATAGTCAAAGTCTGCGACTCGTCGGCATCGCCATCCGCAATGCCTGCAATAGCTACGCTGCTGGCACCGCTGTCTTCGAGAACAGTTACATCGGTAATCCCATTAATAGTGGGTTGGTCATTGACCGCAGTTACTGTGACGGTGAAGGTTGCTGGCGCGGAGGTGTCTGTTCCACCATTAGCGGTTCCCCCACTATCTTGCAGCACAAGGGATATGTTCGCTGTTCCACTAAAATTGGCCGCAGGAGTGAATGTCAGCGTGCCATTGCTGTCGATGGCTGGCGCAACCGCAAATAGCGATGGATTGGTGTTGTTAGTTATTACAAAGGAAAGGGTCTGCGCAGCTTCGTTCGCAGGGCCTTTTGATAGACTGGATGCCCAAGCTAGAGCATAATTTCCACTATCCTCCGCAACGGTGACATTTCCACCCGCTGTAAACGCTGGGGCATCATTCACTGCTGTCACAGTGACTAAGAATGTCCGCACCAGTGTATTGATGCCACCGTTGGCCGTGCCTCCATTGTCTGTTACGGTTACGGTTACCGTTGCCGAGCCATTGGTATTGGCAACGGGGGTGAATGTCAGCGAACCCGTAGTTCCTGGAGATGCGTAATTAACCGTCGGATTTGGGACGAGTGCCGTATTGTTCGAAGTAGCGGTGATGGTCAACGCCTGTACGTCCAGATTGTCGCCATCATCAATGCCCGTGAGAGAAATGGTTTGCACGCCTGCATCTTCCAGAATGGATAAATCGGCAATAGCATCCATCTTGGGCGCGTCGTTGCGCTCGCCAATTACAAGCGGGATGGTGGCATTTGCAGATTTGGCTCCACCGGAACCAGTATTACCCTGGTCGGATAGCGCGATCATAAGGGCTTCGGCTCCCAATCCAGAATGGTAATTCGCATCCGCCGTGTAGAGCAAGCCCGACAACGCACTGTTTATGGCAGCGACCGTTCCACTGAAAGCAAGGCTGGCTGCCGCGCTGCCTCCGCCAATGCTGAAGGTGAGACCCGTAGTTTGGGCGAGAATCAGGGTACCGTGGGAAACGCCAAGGGTTAGTTGTAATTCGCCAGCAGGGGTCTCCTGCACATCAGTATCCGCAACAACGATGGCGTTGCTATTGGCGGGTGCAAAGGCAATGCTGCCATTCTCCAGCAGCGACTGGCCAGCGGGTGCTACGAGTTGTGGAGCGTCGTTGACCGCGGTTACCGTCACAGGGACGGTCGCAGTTACCACCGACCCGCTTACCCCGATACCGGCTTCATCGACGACTGCGAGCGCGAGAGCTTCCGTTTGCCCCGGAACATTGGTATTGAAATTAAGCGCCGGTTGGTAGGTCATCCCCTGCATCACGGCTGTGATGGCTGCGGCTGTGCCGGTGCAGACGATCTGTGTATCATTGCTGCCGTCTCCGGTAATAAAGACAAGCCCTGTGGTTTGGCCCAGTGAGAGCGTCCCATGACTCACGGAGAGCGTAGCTTTAAGTGGATTATTAAGCGGGTTGCCCTGATCCACATACGTCACGGTAAGCGCGCTGGCATTGCCCGCAGAGAAAACCAGACTGGCATCTTCATCCAGGGTTTGGGGTGCGGGGATTTGAATCTGTGGCACGACTGCGAGCAGGTCAGCCTGTGCAGAAAGTGTCATGGTCGTGGTGGAGCCGACCTGGGAATCTTTCTGGGTGAGGATAACTCCTCCCAGATTGCTTCCGTTCTCGGAAATCAACACCCGCGCGCTGAAGGATTTCCCCGGCAGTAGATTCCCCAGTACGAAACCCATGCCCATGGCGACATCGTCGGTAACTCCAGCGGGCACGTTGTTCGTGTTGGCGAGTTGGCCGGACAGAATGGTATCGAGCAGGTTACCTGAAATGAATCCAGGTTCATCCACTTGCCAGACATCCGGCAGGGAGTCGATTTCGCCAGCGCCTGCAGGACCTGACACCTCGGCAAACTCGTTGAAAAAGGTGTTGATGGATTCGTCGATCTCCGCATCCACGAAGACGAAGAATCGCAGTTCACCCAGGGGTGAACCAGTATTATTTTGGAAAGAGTAAGTGAGGGTAACCCCACTGGAGTCGGCAGCGGGTGTGGAAGTAAAGGTGTATGCCAGTCCTGCTGGAAGGGCATGCGACGAGAGGCGGGCGCTAATCCCCGCTTCAGCTCCATTGAGGTCGATACCGGCTATATAAATAAAAGCGTCGATTTCGTAGGCAGTTCCGCCCGTTCCAAAAGTGAAGGTCTGTCCATTGCGGGAACCTCCGGCACCAAGGGGGGTAAACGGCGTGAAATTAACCGTAGCTACTGCTGTCTGCAATACCACGGATGAGAAGAAGAGCGCAGCGGAAAGATGCTTTTTCATAGCAGGAAAGGCAGGAGGGTTAGTAGCGATAACCAATGCTAACATTAAAGGTGAAGCCACTCGGCTCCCAGAGTACACGGGATGGCCCGAGGTGGCTTTCCACGGAGTCACTCACCCAATGATAGCCGGCCAAGACTGTGGCCGACCACGGTTCAGCGTAAAACTCCAGACCGGCATCCACTGAGGCGCCAAACGACCACTTTTCAGCCGATGAGCTATCATGCCAGGTACGCAGCACGCCCACCGGATCGTAGCTAAACTGCTCCATCTGTGTCCCTTCCAGTACCATCCGGTTAAGGGAAATGGCAGGATTAAGCACGGCGCTAATGCGTGAATCCAGCGCGGTACGAAACTCTGGCCCGGCGCGCAATTCCCAGAGAGAAGTGTCGATTTCGGCCTGCCACTGATTGGCCGCAGTCCAAGTTTGCAAGGTCTGGAAATTGGTGGCGGTTCGTGTCGAAGGACGGTTGGCGATCACTGGTCCCGGACCATTATAAGTACCCGAGTAGAGTGGGCTCGTGGAAGGCACCACACCCTGCAGCGGAAAGGTATCCGCCAACTGGTAGGATTCCAGCAACCATTGCTGGCTATAGTTGGAACCGGAAAACAGTTGGCCATTCTTCTCATGGTAGCGCGCAGCGACCATCCAGGCCACGGACCAGGATTCCCTCTGCTCCGGGACATAGCGTGCAGCCAGTTCCCACCCGGCAGCGTGGCTATCGATGGACTGCTGCCCCTCAACGCTGCTCGTAGAAAGTAGACTGAGTTTCTCGCCCCCTGATTTGTGGTAGCGAAGCGTCGCACTGGACTTGTCATATACCGATGCATTGCTGATGCCCCAATTCCAAGTCATTCCAGGGCCACCAATAGCCTCGGGATTATCGGTACCTGCATCGCGGTTGACGAACCCATCATCATAGGTGCGGTCTCCCGTCAAAGCGAGCGAGCCGATCCCAGTCGGGTCCTTCTGGTACGGCACGGCAGCTTGAAAGAGCTCCACCTGCGCATGACTGGGACCTGTCATTGAAATCTCCATGTCCCAGCGGTAAACCGGTCCGGTGGATATTTCCCATCCCGCAAACAGCGTGCAGGGTAGGATTGCCAGCGGGGCAATGGAGCGACATACGGTGCAGAAGCGATTGGCAATCATGACGGAATCCCATTCATACCCTCAAGGTTTGGCATTATGGGATGGGGTCGTACCCGTTTCACCACAAACAGTTCCAAACACAAACAAGAGGGTTATTTAGTTTTACTTGACAGATTAAGCGATCCAGCGATGCACTACTAATAGTTATCCCAAAGTTGCGAGTCAAGCTCTTGGCGTTTGCGCTGCTTGAAATCCGTAAGCAGTTAAAGCACCTGTGGGTGGAGGACGGTGGAAGGAGGTAGGTACAAAGGCACTAAGGGACTAAGTCGGAATAGCAGAGGAAGGAGGATGCTGTAGGCATCCCGACAGCCCTCCGGGCTGTAAGAATCCCTTCGGAATTCGGATTTAGAAATTGGCTAAAGTCCAGTTTGCTTTTGGGGAGACAGGATACCTACGGTGTGAGGTCCTTTGCCCTCAATCCCTGTTGCTCCATGCGGAAGCGGATTGCGGTGATTGGATCAGGCAGGTCGATGGGATATGCCTTTGCTTCATACAGCTCCACGAGCGTGATTAACAGGTCCAGTTCATCCCCTTGAGGCGTTCCAGGTTTGGCATCGAAGAGGGTCTCAATTCGTGCCAGTGCTGCCTGATTGTCCGACTCGGTTTTGATCAGCTTGGGAGTCACGGAGTTAAATCTGAAGATCGATCTATCCTATTACCTTCGTTCTTGAATACTTTATGCTCATCTTTGTCCACACTTGTGTCGCCAGTGGATTTCGTCTCAGTTTTCAGAATGGCTACAACCCATTCAGGTAACTTTTCTAAAAAATCCGGCGGACGGGTGTGTTTGGACACTCCGGGGTATAATTTCAGCGTCACCTGTGCTCCGAGTACCCGCTGAAGGTGGCGGGCGTAGAACTTGGTCAAACCCACATTGCCTGGGTGTTCATCGGCTCCACAAAAGCAAAAGAACACTTGCTTTGCGTGTAGCGGGTTTTTAACTTTAGCCACTTTAGGATCTCCAACTCCTCCGGGCGACATCAGAATAGCACCGCGATAATTCGCCGGATAAAGGGTGGCGATATCTGCAGCCACCATGGCACCCTCAGAGAACCCAAATAGGACAACTCGTCTTAGATCCAGCTTTACGTTTTTACCTATCAACTGAAGGCGGGATTGGATGTACGCGTGATCGGCCACAGGCTCTTCTGACCACTGCTGAGTATCGTCGCCCAAATCCGTTGTGGCAGGAAAGCCGATAATGACTGCACCCATTTGATCCGCATGTTTTTGCATCGCCTCAGCCGTTTCCCCTGGGAAATACCCGCTGTCCGAGTAACCACGATAACCGTGCAGCCACACTGCCACCGGAAATGGCCCCGTGCCTGTCGAAGGCACGATGACGAATTCCTTGGCCTTCTCTCCATGGAGGAGCGAAGCGAAGGCCAGCAGGATAGCGACTATGGCTGGATAGAGACTGGATTTCATGGGTTTGGGGTGATGTTGTGATCGAACCGTAATGGCTTCTCCGCGACGAAGGCGCAGCATTTCTTTAGCTTAGCTGACAGCACCCCACTACTGATGCACCAGTACTACTCGCGAGTAGCGGGGTTGGGTGTCGACCACGGGTGTCAGGTCTTGGGCGTGGACGCTGGTGGTGCCATCTCCGTTATCAACGGGGGTTACGGTCACATAAGGCCCGCCATGGCCATCGCCGTTGTAGTGCCAGTTGACCATGTCGCTACTCACTTCTATGCGGTAGGTGAGCTGGGGGTCGTTGCGCACGGTGAAGTCGGTCGTGTTGTAGGGATTGTTGTTTGACGCTGTATCTAAGATCACGGTCTGTACCGGCAGATGGGGAGAGGTGGTATCCATCCTGCATAGGGAGAACGCGTAGCGGATGAGATTGTTCAGGCCGGAGTTGTCTGGATCGGCCAGAGGTCCGCTGATAGCGGGGTCATTCCGCTCCTCGGGGGTAAAGGCGGTGGTTGACCAGTCGGCAAATGTAGCTATGGGTACGCCAGCACCCGAACAGGCAATGGTATTCGTGCCGTTGGTCTGATCGGCTGTGATGGAAATCGTACCGCTGTAGGCTATTGCTTGGGTGGGGGTGAAGCTCACGGTGATGTTCTGGTTGGCTCCGGGGGCGATGGTTCCACTGCTCCAGTCGCCGCTAAATCCTGCGGGATACGCAATGGCGCTGACGGTAAGTGGCGCGTTGCCCGTATTGCTCAGGGTGAGGGGTTGGGTTGCCGTCTGGTTGAGGAATATGGAGCCGAAGTTCAGGTTTCCGTTGAGGCTGAGGATGCGGGTATCCGAACTGCGGGCCAGGCGGAACCCGATGTAGTTGAAGCTGTCGGCGGTTTTTTTGCCGCTGCGGTAGGACACGCGCGCGTAGAAGGCGTCGACGCGCCAATCGCCGCCACGCAACACACGGTAGCTGCCGAAGCCCGGCCCGGTGGGATTAGTGCTGTAGGCCCCAGACCAGTCGCCGCACCACTGCCATACATTCCCCGCCATGTCGTATAGCCCGTAGCCATTCGGCGCGAAGCTGCCCACGGGGCTGGTGTAGGGATAGCTGCCGTTGTTATATGTCGGGTGGGAGCCGCGGGTCGGGCTGATGTCGTAGGTATAGGATGAGTGACTGTAATAATTCGCCTGACTATGGGTAATAGTATTCCCCCAGGGGAAGCGCTGGCCACTGAGGCCGCCGCGGGCTGCCTTTTCCCACTCGGCTTCGGTAGGAAGGCGGTAGCCATTGGCACTGTAGTTTATAGTGGGGTTATTTTGCCCAGTGCGGTAGACACTGCCGCTTACGCTATACACAGGGGTAAGGTCCTCGCTCTCGCTTCGGGCATTGCACCACTTTACGCAGTCATACCACGATACCGTGTGGACTGGGTGGGTGCTGCCCTTGCCACCGCCAGTGGGTAGATCAGTGTATCCATGAGTTAAGGCCCAAGTACGTACCGCATCCCATTGTGCCTTGGTGACATCTGTTCGCCCCATATAGAAGGCGGAGGTATAGACCGTGTGTACAGGAAGTTCGACTGAAAAACCATCGCCCAAGCTATCACCCATCTGGAATTCGCCTGCGGGGATGAGGGCGAAGCCGTCGAGTATACCAGCACCTGAACAGGCAATGCTATTCGTACCACTGGTCTCGTTGGCTGTAATTGTAATAGTACCTGAGTAGGCGATTGCCTGGGTAGGAGTGAAGCTCACTGTGATGTTCTGGCTGGCTCCGGCGGCAATTGTGCCACTACTCCAATTGCCGCTAAACCCACTGGGATACGTGATGGCGCTGACGGTCAGTGTCGCGTTGCCCGTATTGTTCAGGGTGAGGGTCTGTGTTGCGGTCTGGTTGAGGAATACCGCGCCGAAGTCCTGGTTTCCGCTGAGATCCATGATGCAGGTCATAACTGATGTTGGATAGCCTTTCCAAGTGGGCGTAGTGAAGCCCAGTGCATTGGCCCAATAGTAAATGGTGAAGGCCGAATCAGTGTTATAAAATACATTATAACGAAAGTTAGCCGGTGCATTCCCTTCGAAGATGGTGCTCTTCAACCTCCAACAGTCGGCAAAGGCACTATCCTCGATGGATGTGACGCTGCTGGGGATGGTGACGCTGGTCAGGCTAGTGCAGAAGTAGAAGGTCCCTTCGTCGATGGCGGTGACGCTGTTGGGGATGGTAACGCTTATCAGGCTGGTGCAATAGCGGAAGGCTCTAGCTCTGATAGAGGTGACGCTGTTGGGGATGGTGACGCTGGTCAGGCTGCTGCAGTCGGAGAAGGCATCATAGCCGATGGAGGTGACGCTGTTGGGGATGGTGACGCTTGTCAGGCTGCTGCAGAAGTAGAAGGCGGAAGAGCCGATGGAGGTGACGCTGTTGGGGATGGTGACGCTGGTAAGTTTGCTGCAGAAGCTGAAGGCCTCATAGTCGATGGTTGTGACGCTGTTGCCCAAGGTGACGCTGGTCAGGCTGGTGCAGGAGGAGAATGCTTGAGAGCCGATGGAGGTGACGCTGTTTGGGATGGTGACGCTGGTCAGGCTGGTACAGTATTCGAAGGCTTGATAGCCGATGGCGGTGACGCTGATGGGGATGGTGACGCTGGTCAGGCTGGTGCAGGAGACGAAGGCTTCAGCGCTGATGGAGGTGACACTGCTGGGGATGGTGACGCTTATCAGGCTGGTGCAGTTGTAGAAGGCTCTAGAGCCGATGTAGGTGACGCTGTTTGGGATGGTGACGCTGATAAGGCTGAGGCAGGAGCGGAAGGCGTCATCTCCGATGGAGGTGACGTTGTTGGGGATGGTGACGCTCGTCAGGCGGCTGCAGTAATAGAAGGCTCCATTGCCGATGGAAGTGACGCTGTTGGGGATTGTGACGCTCGTCAGGCTGCTGCAGTAGGAGAAGGCTCTAGCGCCGATGGAGGTGACGCTGTTGGGGATGGTGACGCTGGTCAGGCTGGTGCAGGAGGAGAAGACTCCATCGCTGATGGAGGTGACGCTGTTGGGGATTGTGACGCTGGTCAGGCTGGTGCAGGATAAGAAAGCGTTTGAGCCGATGGAAGTGAGGCTGTTGGAGATGGTGACGCTGGTCAGGCTGGTGCAGTAGTAGAAGGCGGAAGAGCCGATGGAGGTGACGTTGTTGGGGATGGTGACGCTGGTCACGCTGGTGCAGTAGTAGAAAGCCCAAGCGCCGATGGAGGTGACACTGTTGGGGATGGTGTAGGTGGACACTGTTTTTGCACTTGGGTATTGAATGAGTACAGATTGTGCCTTGTTGAAGAGCACTCCGTCCAAACTGGAGTAGGCATTGTTGGCAGGGCCAACGATGAATGCAGTCAGGTTTGTGCAGATGTCGAAGGCCCCACCGCCGATGGAGGTGACGCTGTTGGTGATGGTGACGCTGGTCAGGCTGGTGCAGGAGTAGAAGGCTTGATAGCCGATTGAGGTGACGCTGTTGGGGATGGTGACGCTGGTCAGGCTGCTGCAGGCGCGGAAGGCGGAATCGCCGATGGCGGTGACGCTGTTGGAGATGGTGACACTGGTCAGGCTGCTGCAATAGTAGAAGGCGGAATCGCCGATGAAGGTGACGTTGTTGGAGATGGTGACGCTGGTCAGGCGGCTGCAGTAGTAGAAGGCGGAATCGCCGATGGAGGTGACGGGGACACCGCCGAGAGTGTCTGGGATGGTTAAGGCTCCTTTGGCGTCATAGTTGCAGCCGGTGATGGTGGCGGTGACGGGATTACCGCTAAGGCTGTAGGTCAGCGCGATGTTGGTGCCCGGGAGGGTGTAGGTGGCGGCGCGGAGGGCGGCGGGTACCAGGAGGACGAAGAGGAGGCAGGTGAGCCAGGGCAGCAGGGCTAGGCGGGAGCGGGGCGAGCCAGGCGTGAGGGCACTTGGCAATGTGAGTTGCATGGTGTGGTGCGGTTTAAAGTGGTGTGGCTAATTAGACGTTAAGAATAATCGTGGTGCTACCAGTATAAATGGAAAATAATTGTGAAGAGCATTTTCCAGTAATTCAAGTAAGGTTATCAAGCCTAATAAATGGTGGAAAGTGGAAGAGGCAGGTGATCGGGGAATTCGGGGGGTGATCGGGAGTGTTCGGTGAATGCGTAGGGGGATGGGGGTGCTTTTGGTTGGTGGATGGTGTTTTAGGACCTATAGGGCCTATGAGGCCTATGGTTTGCTGAGGGCCTATAGTCTGCTGAGGGCCTGTAATCCGCTGAAGGCCTTTATAGGACTTATAGGAGGAATAGGACCTATGGGGCCTATAGTGTGCTGAACGCGCAACTCTCGGCGAGTGCTGCCAGGCCCTGTTACCTGTCAGCGGAGGTCTGTTACCAGTCGGCGGAGGCCTGTTACCAGTCTGCAAAGGTCTGTTACCGGTCGGCGGAGGTCTGTTACCGGTCGGCGGACGTCTGTTACCGGTCAGCGGACGTCTGTTACCAGTCGGCGGTGGTCTGTTACCTGTCGGCGATGGTCTGTTACCAGCCAGCGGACGTCTGTTACCAGTCCGCGATGGTCTGTTACCGGTCGGCGTACACCTGTTACCAGCCTGCGTACACTAGTTACCGGTCTGCGTACACTAGTTACCGGTCGGCGTACACCTGTTACCGAGCGAAAATGGTTGTTTTTGCAGTTCCAAGTTTCCGAAGGGCTGCGTGACATTGTGTATTTTCTTTTGGACAGACAAGAATGTCTGTCCCACTCTTTGGCATCGTTACCCAAATGCCACTATTTGCCATCAATAAACTCGCGGTACTTACCTTGTTATGAAGCCGGCCTGTCTGAGTCCACAGGAGTCTGCGGTGTTGTACACGGGGGTGCATCCGTTGGCGATGAGTGGGGTGGTGGCGATGCTGTTGCGCAAGGCGGCGCCGCAGACGGGGTTTATTTTCTCGCGGGGATTCGGGGATGCGGAGCGGTTGTACGAGGATATTACTTTTTATAACAGACTTTCTGGCTGGCCGGTGGGGCGGGAGCCGGAGTTGGTTATCCTGCCGGAGTTGCCGGATGTGGGGGATGAGCATCCGCGCTCGTTCGATCTGGAGTGCGACCGGCTGGCGGCTTTGACGCGGTTGCTGGAGCAGCGACGGGGGCCGAAGGGAAACCGTCCGCTGTGGGTGATCACGACGCCGGGGGGCTTTTTTCACCCGGTGCCGCCGCCCGATGCCTTAAGCGCGCGGGAGGTGCGCCTGAAGGTGAATGATGTGGTCTCGTTCCGGGGGTTGACGGACAGGCTGGGGCATGAGTTGGGGTACTCGTTTGAGGTGGTCTGCGAGATGCCGGGGCAGTATGCGGTGCGCGGGGGGATTATCGATGTGTACCCGATCAATGGGCATGCGCCGGTGCGGCTGGATTTCTTTGGGGACCAGCTCGATAGCTTGCGCACGTATGACCCGACGACGCAGCGGTCGCTCGACAAGCTGGATGCGGTGATTATTGCCGCGGCCATGACGTCGGGCGGGCAGGCGCGGGACCGGCATATTCTGGACTACATCCCGGCGGAGGCGGTGACGTGGGTCTTTCTAGACCCGGCGCGCTTGGAGGAGTCGGCCCCGGTGCGGTTTGAGGTGCTGGAGATCCCGGGGGCGAGTCTGGCGACATTTCAAGACCTGTTTGACCGCAGGCGTGGGCGGGACCAGTGGCTGGCGCTGGCGGAGTTTGAGACGGATCAGCCGTTGATCCCCGAGAAGACGAAGCGTTACGGGATTTACACGGAGGGGCTCGCGGCGTATCGCACGATCCCGCTGGATGACACTTTTGGGGCGGACCGGATGCAACTGGAACTGGAGGCGCGGAAGCGTTTCCTGGCGCAACTGGCGCGGTGGCAGGACCAGGGGTATGCGGTCACGATCTCGGCGCATAATGAGGGCGACGAGGAGCAGCTTCGCCGGCTTCTGGAGGAGAATGCTGGAGCAATCCGCGGGCTGAAACCGTGCTTCGCACACGGGGTGCTGGAGCAGGGGTTCCGGCTGGAGGCGGAAGGGGTGCTGGAGTTGCCATTTACCACTGAGGGAACCTCGGGGAAGTGGGTGCTGGTGGCGGGGGATGAGGTGGCGGGGCGGTTTCGTCACCGTCCGGCGGGGCTGCGCAGGCGGAAGCTCCCGCAGCGTGCGCAGGTGGATCAGTTACTGGACTTCTCGGAGCTGGCGGAGGGTGATTACCTGGTACATGCGGCGCATGGGATTTGCCGGTTCCGTGGGTTGGCCAGGATGGAAGTCCGGGGGCGCAATGAGGAGGTTATTTCCCTGGAGTTTGCTGATGAGGTGACGCTCCACCTGCCATTACCGGAGGCCCATTTGCTGAGCCGCTATGTGGGGCTCTCGAAGATGCGTCCAAAGCTCGGGCGGGTGGGCTCGGGGCAGTGGGAGAAACATCGCCGCGCGGCGGAGCAGGCCACGCTCGATCTGGCGGGGCAGTTGCTGAAGCTTCAGGCTTCGAGAGACAGTCAGCCGGGGCACGCATTTGCACCGGATAATGACTGGCAGAGGCAATTTGAATCGGCGTTTGAGTACACGGAAACAGTGGACCAGCATCGCGCGATTTTGGAGGCGAAGCTGGACATGGAGAAACAGCGCCCGATGGACCGCCTGCTCTGCGGGGATGTGGGCTTCGGGAAGACGGAGATCGCGCTGCGGGCGGCCTTCAAGGCGGTGATGGACAACCGGCAGGTGGCGATTCTGGTGCCGACCACGGTGCTGGCCCAACAACACTTTAATACCTTTAAGCAGAGGATGGCTAACTTCCCGGTGGCGGTGGAGATGGTCAGTCGCTTTCGCAGCAAGCAGCAGGTGGATAACATCCTCGCACAGACGGCGGCGGGGAAGGTGGATATACTTATAGGTACACACCGGCTGCTGAGCGACGACGTGTACCTGCCGCGAATGGGCTTGCTAGTCATCGACGAGGAGCACCGATTCGGAGTGCGGCACAAGGAGAAGATAAAGATGCTGCGCGAAAATATCGATGTGCTCACGATGAGTGCCACGCCGATCCCGCGCACGCTCTACATGGCGTTGACGGGGGCGCGCGATCTCTCCGTGATCGAGACCGCTCCGCAGGACCGGCTGCCGATCCAGACGATTGTGAAGAGCTACTCGGCGGAGCTGGTGAAGGAGACGATCCTTTTCGAAGTGAAACGCGGGGGGCAGGTCTTTTACCTGCACAATCGCGTGGAGACAATCGAGTCGGTGGCCCTGCGGCTGCAGGATATGATGCCGGATGTGCGGATCGCAATCGGGCACGGGCAGATGCCGGAGATGATGCTGGAGAAGATCATGACGCGCTTCGTGAAGGGCGACTACGATGTGCTGATTTGTACGACGATCATCGAGAGCGGGCTGGATATCCCGAACTGTAACACGATCATAATTGAGGGCGCGGACCGTTTTGGGCTGGCGCAGCTTTACCAGCTCCGCGGGCGGGTGGGGCGGTTTAACCGGCAGGCCTACTGTTACCTGCTGCTGCACCGCCATGCCCGGATGCTGGACCAGGCAAGGAAAAGGCTTCAGGCGATTCGCCAATATAATCAGTTGGGCGCGGGATTTAAAATCGCGATGCGCGATCTGGAGCTGCGCGGCGCGGGGAATATCCTGGGCTCACAGCAGAGTGGGTACATCGCGTCAGTGGGGTTTGACCTGTACTGCCAGTTGCTCCGACAGAGCGTGGCGCGGTTGAAAGGGGAGCCCGGTGCGTTGCGTATCCGCGCCACCGTGCGGCTGGATTTTGTTAGCAGTGGCGAAGGGGAGAACACTCCCGCGCTGGTGGACAAGGGGTATGTGGTCCTTAAGGATGCCGAGATGGAGAACACCCACGTGCACCCGGTTGAGGCCGGGCTGCCGCAGAGCTACATCAACGAGGCGCGCTTGCGGATCGACTTCTACCGCAGACTAGCTTTGGCGGATGGGATGGCGGGGGTTAATGAAATCGAGGAGACCATGAAGGATCGCTTCGGCAAACTCCCCTCGCCTGCCCAAGCCCTGCTGGCAGTTACCCATATCCGGGTTTTAGCGGAACAGGCAGGGCTGCTGACTGTCGAAACGGAGGGAAATCTCCTCAAGTGCCTCCGTGCTTCGGGCAAATCCGATGACTACGTAAAGATTGGAACTCGTTTTCCCCGCTTGACCGCACGCACCGCGATTCTAAGGTTGCAGGAGATCAGGCAATACCTTAAACGACTGGTTTCCGATATTAAGTGATGAAATTGCGTCCATACATTTGGTTAACACTTCTACTCGCCGTAGTGGCAGGTCGCGTTGCGGCCCAGCCTGTCCATAATATATGGGAGCCACCCTACAAACAAGGCATCGCCTCGCAGGTGGAGGACAAGATCATCACCTTCGAGGACCTGCGCCGGGAAATGGGTCCACTCATCCCCCGCATCCGCGAAGAGTCCCGTTCGCCGAATGATTTCCAGGCGAAGATCACAGAGCTGTATCGCGAAGTCTTGCAGAACCTCGTGGACCGCGTGTTGATCGTGAAAGAGTTTGCCCGCAAGGAGTACCGCCTCCCGCCCAGCGTATTGGAGAACGAAATGGACCGCGTGCTCATTGAGGACTTTGGTAACGACCGCAACAAGTTCCTCAATCACCTCCGCTCACAGGGGCTCAATGTCCGCGAGTTTCGGAAGGACCTCGAGGAACGTATCATTGTGAGCATCATGCGTGGGCAGTTAAAGAAGTCCCAATCCGAGATCAGCCCGGAGCGCATCGAGAAGTTCTACATGGAGAACAAGATACACTTTTACGAAGAAGAGAGCGTCCATCTCCGTCTAATCATGCTTAAACCGATTGCGGATGAGACGCCTGACCTGCTCCGCCAGAACGGGGAGAAAGTTATGGCAGAGCTAAAGGCTGGCGCAAAGTTTGAAGACTTGGCGAAGAAGTACAGCCAGGATAACCGCAAAGACAAAGGTGGGGACTGGGGCTGGATCCGCCGTGCAGATCTGCGCGAAGAGCTGAGCGAAGTGGGCTTCCTACTCCAACCCGGCACGTACAGTCAGCCCATCAAGGTCGGAGAACAAATATTTATTCTCTATTCCGAAGCAAAGCGCTCCGAGGGCATCCAGCCACTCGTAGAAGTGCGCGACCGCATAGAGAACATCCTGAGCAATCAGCTCGCGAAGCAGACGCAAAGTGCATGGCTCGAGCGCCTGCGCAAGGACGCCTTCGTGAAGTATTACTAGGCGGTTATAGAACACTGAAGCAGAGACAAGCACTCAGCGTTTGTGATTTGCATGTGAACCGCAAATGAGCGATAGTGTGCCTAGCTAATAGCCGTCATGGAAAAATTCCTTCAAAATCCGAAGTTCTGGTTCTACACAGTTGGTGTGATTGTCATTCTCAGCCTTGCGAAATGGCTGTGGGAGTTTAACAAGATAATCCTTATGATCGTAGTAGCTCTCGGCGGTGCACTCGGGGTTCTCTATTCGAATCCTGTCTGGCTGCAAAAACTGTGGGGAAGCTTCAACTAGAGCCACCAGATCGCAAGCGCTCCATCCTCGGACCACTGGGTGGATGGCCTGTCATTGGTGGATTTCTTGTATTGGCAGTACTGTTGTCCTTACAACAGTGCAGCAATAAGGAGCCAGTAGGTTTGAAGGAACATTTATCCCCGCAACAGCCGGTGGCTTTCGCGTCTGCGCCCTACCCTACCCTTTCGCCCAAGCGAGATACTAAACCGACTACTTCCGATGTGTCTGCAGCCGTGGCGGCCCCAGCCGACCCTGATGCGCTAGTTGACCAGGTAATTATAGGCTTTGGTAGCGATGCCGACCGGGATGAGTTCCTGCGCTTTGCCGCGGCAAACGGGCTCTCCGTTGTCTCACAGATTGCCCAACTTAATGCGGCACTGGTTACGGGAAAGAATGTCGGACTGGTTTGGACTTGGTTGCGTTCCCACCCCAAGAGCACCGTGGCCAACAACTACCCCGTGTATGCTCCGCCAGCGCCGAAGACACAGCGCATGGCCGGCATGGCTGCCTTCGGCAAGACAGGTCCCGCTTTTCTTGGTGCACCCCTGGACAGGCGAGGCCTGGGTGCCGGGGTAAAAGTCGCAGTCCTCGATACACGAGTGGAGACGCACCCCATGCTGAACGACACTGCTATAACCCGCACCGACCTCTTCCAGTTCGCGCCTATTGGCAAAGTTGCCAGTAATGAACACGGCACTGCGGTGGCTGCTATCATAGCCGGGCGCGATGGCATGGCACCGGATGCCGCGATTCTGAGCTATAATGTTATGAGCGCGGAGGGCTTGGGCGATTCATTCTCGGTATCGCGCGGCATCATCCAGGCGGTGGTGGATGGCGCGCAGGTCATTAACCTCAGCGTTGGCGGGCACAATTATTCCAAGCTGCTTGAAACTGCAATTAACTATGCAATTGAGCACGGAGTAGCCGTGGTAGCATCCACCGGGAATGATGGCACCATGCAAGTGGCGTACCCCGCACAGTACCCCGGAGTAATAGCCGTGGCAGGCGTGGATGCCAATGGCCAAGTCCCTTCCTTCTCAAACTCCGGCAGTCAGGTCGCCCTCGCCGCTCCAGCAGTGGGAGTCACCACAGCTGGAGCAGATGGACAGATGCAATCCTTTAGTGGCACTTCGGCGGCAGCCCCATTTGTCAGCGGCGCCATTGCCGCAGTACTCTCGGAAAACCCCGGACTCAGCGCGCGTCAGGCTGCGGATTTACTGCTTACCTATGCCAATGATACCGGTGCCCCTGGTCTGGATGATGACTCCGGTGCCGGTGTAATCGACCTTGAACGAATACGTCGTCGCAATGATCCCACGTTTACAGACGTGGCTCTGGCCGGCATCTGGCTAAACCCCGAGTATAGCAAGGATGGAACCGTAGCAGTCGTCATGACGGTCCAGAATCAGGGAAATCAACCGCTCGCCTTTACTCGCATGGAGGTGACGGTCGAGGGTCACTCCCCGCGCGTGTATCAGACAGGGAGTCTTCGCCCCGGAGCTGTCTGGAGCGAGACCCTCTGGCTCCCAATAAGCGCCATCCAGCAGCCGGAAGGCCTTCGCCTCTACGCGCAAGCGTTCTCCGGGCATGCAGGGGATTCCCGCCCTGCGAATGACAGGGGCACACTGCGCCTGCTATTGCCGAAGAAGCCGTAATAGCGATTAGCTCATAGGCTTTAGTGTCCGTTGCTGTACCAGTAGTGCCACTCCTCCCTCGCACGGACATGAGAGGCATTCCGACCGCCTTGCCGCTTCAGCCTTGCCGGGGACGTACACTTTTTGCTTTCTCTGGTGGTATGGATTCATCACATGTGAAGGCGTTCTATGCAAAGGAGCCTGTGTTGCGCTACTATGGGAAGGCGACGGTAAATATTGGGCTGTGGCGCTCGGAGGAGGCTCTGGTACGGGAGTATTTCCAGCAGGGAGATTCGCTGCTGGACCTTGGCACGGGCACGGGGCGCGTGGCTATCGCACTCTGGGAACTGGGGTACACGCGGGTGCTGGGTGTGGACTTGTCGAAGGAGATGATTGGCGAGGCCCGGCACTATGCGCAGCTTCTTGAGTATGGCGTGCCCTTTCAGGTGATGGATGTCACCAAGCTCTCCTTTGGTGGCAATGTGTTTGATGGCGCGATCTTCGCGTTCAACGGGCTGATGCAAGTACCGCAGCGCGAGAACCGGCGGAAGGCTTTGCGCGAAATCCACAATGCGCTGCGTCCCGGGGCGTTCTTCATCTTTACAACGCATGACCGCAACCTGCCGTCGAACCGTGTCTTCTGGCTGGAGGAGCAGGAGCGCTGGGATAAGGGCGACCGACCACCGGAGCTGGACGAGTTTGGCGACCGCATCGAGCCGATGCTCTTCGGCGAGCAGTTCGTTCATATCCCCGACCGCACTGAGGTCATCGAGGACCTCGGCTCCACTGGGTGGACCCTCGTACGCGACTGCCTTCGCTCCGAGCTGGCCAATGAACCGGCGGAGGTACGCGACTTCGCCGATGAGTGCCGTTTCTGGATTGCGCAGAAGCCGGAGGCTGCCGAATAGTTCCGCTTTACCATCCATCAATTAACACCCACCTCTCCGACTTTGCCATGCTAATCCGCCGCTTTCGTGATACGGATCGCGCCGCACTCATCGCCCTCTGGGCGCGCTGCGGGCTGATTCGCCCGGTGAATGACCCGAACAAGGACATCGACCGCAAGCTCGCTACCCAGCCCGATCTACTCCTTGTGGGGGAGCGCGCGGGGCGGCTCATCGCCGCAGTCATGGTAGGCTACGATGGGCACCGCGGGTGGGTAAACTATCTGGGTGTTGACCCCGACTTGCAGAAGCAGGGCTACGGTCGCCAGTTGATGGCTGAGGTGGAGCGCGTACTCAGGGAACGTGGCTGCCCGAAGATCAATCTGCAAATCCTGGAGACCAATGCCAAGGTGCAGGGCTTTTACGAGCGACTCGGGTTCACCCGGGACCCAGTGATACAAATGGGGAAGCGGTTGGTGGTGGATTCATAGTTACCCCATTGTTTGGCGTAACCAAAGAGAAGAAGCTGTCCACTTCCCAAAGGGGTAAGTTCAGGGAGGAGTAAGCCGGATTTTGTTGCTCCGCCGAGGCGGGCTGCACCCATTTATCTGACGGCCTTGGCCGTCCTCCCTTGCGGGAGTGCGACTCACCCGGGAGTATCGGACGGGCCGTCCACTCCCTTATTTGGTCTTGCACCGGATTGGGTTTTTCGTGCCTCCTGGTTACCCAAGGAGCGGTGGGCTCTTACCCCGCCTTTTCACCCTTACCCATCGCCGAACAAGTCGGCAATAGGCGGTATATTCTCTGTGACACTATTCCGTCACCGCAAGCTTGCGCCTGTGGTGCCCCCGCTTGCGAGGGGAATCCTGCCCTATGGTGTCCGGACTTTCCTCTCCCCGTACGAGACGGAGAGCGGGCACATCTCTCCCTGAACTTGCAGCCATAGTAGTATGGCTGATGTCCTTGGCAACGCGTATTTTCAGTCCCAGTAAATAGCTAAAAGCTACACGCTACGCCACCACAGCTTTAACCCATTCCGGCATGCGTACGGGCTTGCCCTCAGTATTCAGGATTGCGTGGATGGTGTAGCCATGCGCTACGGTGGCGCCTGTTTCCGCGTTCTTTATCGCGTTGTCGAAGCGAAGCCGTACATACCCGGCAGGCTCCACGCTGGTGGTCATTTCCAGAAGGGTGTCGTACACAGCACGTCCGGTAAACTTCAGGTGGGCTTCCACAACGGGAAGGAAGATGCCACGCTGTTCCCAGACTGCATAAGGTAGACCGAGATGGCGCGATAGCTCTGTGCGCCCCATCTCCATCCAGTTAAGTACATGTCCGTTGAAGTAGGAGCCCATCTGGTCGGTCTCTCCATAGCGCACTCGAAACTGGAGGGTATGCTGGGGTTTGCTCATGGTCTCTGTTCAACGGATTTTCGCGATGTAGGCAATCTGCAAAGCATGTTGTGATGCACCGCAGGCACCGGTACGCTATCCGCCCATGCATAAAAAAGGCGACTGTTTCCAGCCGCCTTGTAAATTGGAGTCAAGCTTTACGTCCTGTTGGCCCGAGCTATTCCCACTTCAAGACAAACTTGGAGTAATAGGTCGTGTCGAGTTTCTCACGCCCTGGTGTGGGCATGCTGTTGTACTCGTTGTTCACGCCCATGCGCAGTGCCCACTTGGTGCTAAAGCCGAGGGGAATTTCCAGTCCGGTGTCGTGGATGAATAGGTAATCAGAGAAATCGCTCAACGTCGGGGTGAAGCTCAGGTCGGTGATCAAGCGACCCCACGTGGCAAAGCGCAAGTTGTTGTTCAGACCGAAGTCCAAGCCCGGTTTTTCTTTGCTTCCACCCGATGTGTAAGATTCATAGCGGTACCCAAATCCGGTACGTCCGTTGAGCTTCCAGTTCTCGGTATTGGCGAAGCGGTAGGTGATACCAGCGCCACTGCTGGAACGAATATCGATGTCCTTCAACTCATCCTTCTCCAACTCTGAGCGGGCATACCAGCCGAGGTCCTTATAGAAGAAGGAAGCGTAATCGATCCCGCCTTTCATATTGTCCGCACTCGTGCTCTTAACTCCCGCCGTCTCGGCTTCCGAGTAGTTGTAACTGGCGTACAGCTTAAGCACATCCTGCGAGCTTTCGAGCGTGGCCTTCATACCCAGACCTACATCAGACTTTGTCGTGTTACCACTCTTGCCGCTGACTTCGGCAATGGCTTCATACTTCCACTTGCGGTCGAGTTTGGCGAGTTCGGCTTCCTTCTTGGTAATCTCGGGATCCTTGCCCGTAGTCGGCCAGGTGGCGGTCACCTTGCTTGCCTGGGTATTCAGGGTGCCATCAGCGCCGGAAATGCTCAGGTTACCCGAGCTGTCGCCTTTAACATTTCCAAGCATTGTGGTTCCACTCTGCAAGCGAACGAAGACCGGGCTCTCCGTGGAGAAGCTCGCGACTTGTGTCAGCGGTACAGTGATGGTGCCGGCGTAGGCGGTCTCCAGTTTCAGATTGCTATCCGATGCTTCGATGATCTTCCCCACCAAGCGGGAACCATCTTTGATCTCAACGACATCGGCTACGAGTGTTAACGAACTGAGCGCCATAGTCATGGCCGCTGCAGCGGTAATGATAGGTTTCATGTGGTATGGATTAGTCTGGGTTTTAGTCTGTGACAGTGTGCTGCACAATACACGGTGTAATCTCTTTTTCAATTAAAACATGAAACTTACTCCGCCCTTGAGCGCTTTTTTAGCTGTTAGCCCCTAGCTATTAGTTAATCCTTAATCAGAATATCCCGAGCGGATTTACCGGCTGGGATAAACGGCATCACGTGCTCGGTGAAGGGCACGATCACATTCAGCAGGAAGGGACCTGGGTGGTTGATCATCTCGCGGATGGCATCGCGCAACTCGCTCTTCCTAATCACGCGGCGCGAGGCGACTCCAAATCCCTTCGCAATAGTCGGCCAGTCCGGGTAGAGCGCATCGGGGTTCGTCGGGCCACCAATGTTCTTGGGGTCGCCGAGGATAGTCTGTCCGCGCACGCCATCATAAAGGATATCTTCCCACTGCACCACCATTCCAAGGTGCTGGTTATCCAGCAGCATGACTTTGACGGGGATATTCTCGCGAACCGCCGTCGCAAGCTCGTGCACATTCATCATAAACGACCCGTCGCCATCGATATCGACCACGAGCCGGTCTGGGTTCGCCACCTTGGCGCCGAGTGCAGAAGGCAGCCCGAAGCCCATCGTCCCCAACCCGAGTGAGCTGATAAAGCTCCGCGGCTCATGGAACTCGTAGAATTGCGCCGACCACATCTGGTGCTGCCCGACCCCGGTCGTGATGATCGCCTCCCCCTTGGTTTCCTCGTAGAGTGTCTTGATCGCAAGCTGCGGGGTGATATGGGCCGACTCCTCAAAGGCAAACGGGTACTCCGCGCGCCAGGCATACACCTTCTTCAGCCAGGGGGAGATATCTGGCATGGCGAAGTTGTTCTCCTTCGCCAGCTCCACCAGCCGGTTCAGCGCATACTTTGCCTCACTATGCACCGGGAGATGCGCGTGCTTGTTCTTATGGTGCTCAGAGGCGTCGATGTCGATATGGACTATCGTCGCATCCGGTGCGAAGAGACTCACCTTCCCGGTGATACGGTCATCGAAGCGCGCGCCGATGGCGATGAGCAAGTCCGACTCCAGGCATGCCCAGTTACCAGCCACCGTGCCATGCATGCCAAACCAGCGCAGGCTCTGGTGGTGATTCTCCGGGAACCCGCCAAGCCCCATCAAGGTTGTAGCCACCGGTATCCCGGTCATATTCGCGAAAGCCAGCAGCTCTTCATGAGCGCGCCCCGTGATAATTCCCCCACCCGTATAAAGAACCGGTCTGTGGCTCTTCATAATAAGCTTCAGCACCTCGAGTAATTCTCCATCCCCCGCCTGATGGACAGGCTTGTACCCCGGCAAATCCATCGGCTGGTTAAAGTCCGGAGTGATGACGCGCTGCTGCACATCCTTCGGCAAATCAATCACCACTGGCCCGGGGCGCCCCGACTGCGCAATGTGAAAAGCCTCCTTCACAATCCTGGGAATATCCTCAGTCTTCAGCACCAGAAAGCTGTGCTTCACAATAGGCAGCGTCATACCAAACACATCCGTCTCCTGGAACGCGCTCTTACCAATATAATTCTGCATCACCTGCCCGGTGATGGCGACCATCGGCACAGAGTCCATGTAGGCATCTGCAATACAAGTCACCAGATTCGTCGCCCCAGGGCCACTGGTCGTCATACACACGCCAGCCTTCCCCGTGGTCCGGGCGTAACCATGAGCCATGAACCCGCAGCCCTGCTCATGGCGAGGGAGAATGGTCCGTATCGTCGTAGGCCGTGTGAGTGCCTGGTGGATTTCCATCGATGCCCCACCCGGGTACGCAAAGATAAACTCTACACCCTCGCGCTCAAGGCAGCGGACCAGAAGGTCCGCACCGCGCATCGGCAGGCTGGCAGTGGCTGTGGCAGGTTTGGCGAGAGTTTCCGTTGTCATAGTACTGGTGGGTTTTGAGTTAAAACTTCTTGGGTGAAAAATTGATTTTAGATAAGACAAAGTGCGGTAGTCGGATAATCCGGCAACCGTTGTTCAAGCCTCAGCTTGTTTAGCGGTTGCCTGTTAACCGACTACTACTACTACACCGATGAGAGCAACGTGCAATCGACCTGTGATGGCAGGTAAATTAACCACAATGCTGGGTGCGTTGAAATACATTCAGACAGGACATTGTGCATAATATCAGCGAATGTCTAGAACGATTTTTAAGAAAATCAGTATCCTGGAGCGCCACCGTCCTCGTCGGTAATGACTCCTCCGATCGCCGACGTCATAGTCGGCACTGGCTCCTGGGATCGCCGACGTCCTCGTCGGCTCTGGCTCTCCGGCTTTCATCCACCCATTGCTGACGAGGTTTTATGCTCCTCTCATTCCTTTGACCCTCCCCCACGTGTTTATTTTCCGATTCCGCAGGTTTTTATTCCTATTCCGCTCCCTTTTGATGCTCCCCGCTCGTTGTTTGATGCTCCCCGCCTGTTGTTTGATGCTCCCCGCAGGTTTTTAAACCGATTCCGCTCCCTTTTGGTGCTCCCCGCTCGTTGTTTGGTGCTCCCCGCTTGTTGTTTTATCCTTTACCATGACCACTTGATGCTCCCCGCTTGTTATTTTTCCGATTTCTCCCCCTTTCGACGCTCCCCGCTTGTTATTTGATGCTCCCCGCTCGTTGTTTTATCCTTTACCTTGACTACTTTACGTTACACTCGTGGTATTTTTCCGATCCCACGACGTTTTAGTGCACCCCTCCCTTTTCATGGAATTTGCTGGTGCCCAGATTCATGAAATTAACCGCGGCACAGAATATCCATCCTCTTATTCGCTGACAGGGGATACACTGTCCTGCAAGTTCAGACATCCTGATAAACCCTATTTGCCTGAAAAGCGCCAACGGCGCGTACTAGCCATAGCCTGGGCCAACGACTCGGTTTAAACCACGAAAACACCATCGATAGCCTCGTTCGCCGATGGGAGCGCGGGCGGCTCGCCCGCTTCTTCTTCAATTCACAGCGGCCAAGCTGCCCCCCGTTGGAGTTCCTGCTTTAGCAGGTTCTAGCCCCCAATACACGACTATTTAGCACTCCCAAACAGTCGCCAAGGTAGCGGACGAGACGTCCGCGCTCCCAGACATCCCAAATAGACACGCTGAAGCGTGAACTCCAACTTAGAACGTGAACTCCACCCTGCCACAGGCTCCTCTGTCCTCTCGTCTCCAATCTGGGAACGCGGCGATCCTGGCCGTTCTGAACCGTGGACATTTCCCAAACCCCATCGGCTGAGCACCTATGCCAGCAACAGCAAGAGCTACTCCTATACGACCAATCAACTGCCTAAGGACGCATGGTGCGCGTGCTCCAACTTCCATGCCCACGCATTATTTGCTTGAAAATGATATTCATTTTATTTGGACTGCATCACAGTAAGCACACCGTCGCTCTGGTTAGCTTTCTTTATTGTGCATAAATTCGCTTAACAATCATCCGCACACCCATGTCATCTCCTTCATACCTCTTGTATTTGGCAACAGTAACCCTGTGCACTGCCTCATTACCATTGTTGGGTGCTTCGCAAGAGCCCGTATTGCAGGTAGCACCCACGCCGCCAGATGCGGTACTCCTGGCCAAGACAGAAGCCAGTATCCATAATGCCCGTAAGGTATCGACCGTAGTTCAGCATGATGGCCAACGCATCGTAACGGTACACAAAATCGCGCCACCGAAACTACCAGACGCCCCCGTTGGAGTTCCTGCTTCAGCAGGTTCCGGTTCAGCCCCAACTGCAGACACGCTAAAGCGTGAACTCCAACCCGACCCCATCGGAGTTTCCCCCGTTGGAGTTCCTGCTTCAGCAGGCTCCATCTCAGCCCCAAAAGACTACAAGCTCCTCGCTCTCTCCGGCGAGGTTCATCCAGAGTATTCAGAAATCCGCTGGACCTTCGACGGCCAGGAATTCACCGCCTACAGCTCCATCGATTTCACCCTGTTCGACACCGTGTCCGACTTTGAAACCGCATCCACAGTGTATTCCTGTCTATTTATGGTTGCCGATCAGCGGGCGCAACCCACCACGGCAAATGCCTTAGCCCCCAATCGACTCGACGCACTCCAGCACCTGAAACCCGGGCTGGCCAGCTACGTAGTGGTTACGGACTATGCTGAAACCGACGATTCCCCCTTCATCGCACTCGAGGCCTTGCATGAGTGGTACGATGCGAATTTGGAGACCTTGCGGAAACGCCATCAGGACAATCAGAGCCAGCAAACCGCGGAGCAACAACGACTCCGCGATAACCCACCACCGACCAACAAAGCGGTGGATATCTATTACTGGCGCAAGGATAACTAAAATTTCACACATCTTTAACTTGCCTTCCTACCGAACACCGAACACGGAACACCGAACACTTCCCATTCTCCATTCTCCCTGCCTATCATGAACACGCATCGCCCTTTTCGCCACGACTGGTTTCGGCTCTTCTTATTATTGGTATCGGTCACCGGGCTCCTTCCCTACGCCACAGCGCAGTCGCCTGCGGATTTGAATGAAGGCTCCCGTTTCACCCACGAC
The DNA here is from genome assembly GCA_033762955.1 of Verrucomicrobiota bacterium. Classification (GTDB taxonomy): domain Bacteria; phylum Verrucomicrobiota; class Verrucomicrobiia; order Opitutales; family Oceanipulchritudinaceae; genus JANRLC01. The sequence goes on from JANRLC010000023.1 coordinate 42,567, forward strand.
AGCCTCACAGGCACCTATGAATTCTCATGGTGGAGCCGTACGGGCAATACGTACTTTATCCAGTACTCGCTGGATTTGAAGACCTGGCGGTTCTTCGAGATTATTGAGACCGGCTCCGATGCCATCAAAGCCTACGGATTCTCGCACAATGCGGATCACCTCTTTGTCCGGCTGAATTTCATGGATGTTACAGCAGAAAACCCCGCCACCGCCGATTTCGATGGCGATGGCATTGGCAATCTCTCCGAGCTACAAGACGGCACGAACCCGCTGGATGAAGATACCGACCACGATGGCCTCTGGGATGGCAGTGACAGCAAGCCCCTGAATAAGAGCAATGCTGCCGTGGGTATGACTTTGTACACAAGGTTCAATCAGTAATAGCCGCAACTACCACCAACCGCGCCCCCTGCACACTTTATCTGTTATGTATTTAAGAAACTTAGCTTCATCTATCGTTCATGCAAGACAACTGCTTTACTACTTCTTACTGGTAGTACCTTTTGCCACCGTATTTGGCATTGAACCCGGCGAAATCCCGATTGAGAGAGCCATGCGTGAGTTTCAGGTCCGGTATTATGTTACTCATCACTATTATTATGAGTGGCCAGAAGTATTTAATTGTAGTGGTGGAACTACCTGCCCACCTATGCCTAAAGATGGGTTTTATAGCAATGAAATGGATGAGCCTGCAAGGACTTATGAATTAGTTAAGGAATTGTATTTATCTTTCGAATTAACTACTCTTTGTGGGCGATTTGTAAAAGAACCATTGAACATAAAGGAAACTATTACATATGAAAAGTTCAACCCAAATAATCCAATTGAACTACCGCACTTAGTATTTAGATGTTCTTTTGATACCTATTTTCCTGCGGATTTTCCAGAAATCAACTCGGCTTCCGTTAACATTAGGAATGCCTCGGAAAAAGTTAATATTTTTCTATCAGAAATCAGCAGACTTCGTGGTTTGCCATTTTTGAGTGGAAACCACAATAGTTTTGATGTTGATGCACAATTAAAAGTTGTTATGGGCGGTGTTACTAGTAACTATAATTGTACTCCTAGCGTAAGTAATCCTTACATGCCAGAAAACTATTCTAACTCAGATCTTGATGGATTAATAGCTCGCGAAGATGCAGCTTATTGTTGGAATCACGAAGCTTGGAGCGATGAAAATTACGGATTCGCATCCTATTGGGAAACATTATCCTATGATTGTGAATGGTCTACATGCTTGCTGACTAATTCATTATTAAATTGTAACGCACATAACTGGGGTGCGCTAGTAAGCGTATCCTACGGTAGTATAAGTTTAAGTAGTGGTTTGCTGCCAGATGATACGAAAGGAAAAGCACAATTCTATCTATTGCAAAAAATTATAAACGTGCCGGGTCATGGTGCACCGTTCAACGGTACTGAACCCGGGGCATGGTCACTAGCTAGTATTGATTATGATGAAGGCGACTCATACCGTCCCTACGCGCTGCCTTCTACATGGCATACGAATGACTCCTGTGTCAGAACATTTGATAATCCTGATAATATAAGTTTTACGCTAGAAGAACACGTAGCAGCAGCTCTTAAAAGTGGCAATACCACCGGTTCACAACTATTCGAGTATTCAGGCGACAGCTTGCCTGACTGTTGGGCTACGGGCTGGTCTATAACTAACTATGGGGCCATCGTCTATCCTGAGTTCGATGCAAACCAACAGGACCCGGACTCTTGTTGCGACACTTGCGAAGGTGGCGATTGTCCACCGGGTAAACCACAATATTCGCTGGGTAGTGTCCGCATTAACTTACCTTTGGGCAAGGATGGCTCCAGCAAAAGTGCTGGGGCGTTGATAATTCATGAAACAGCACCAACATCCCGATTAGGCACACAGGAGTGCCTGCTCTTTCGGGGGGATACTTCCTCGCTTCGAACCTATGGCGATGCGACCTATCCAAGACGCCAATACATGACCCCGCTGGTTTTCGTGGATATCAACAACAGCACTGATCCCGAGCACCCCAATCAATGGACGGTGGATTTTTATAACGAGAGCAGTGCCTCGTGGACTGGTACAAATGCCTATACCCCAAATCCAACCAAAAAATACCATTCAATTACGTTCCGGTGGGATTCCGTGAACAAGCGATTCTATTCCGATGAGTCGGGCGAACTGGGCACCCACACCAGACACTATGATGAGTCGGGCGAACTGAGCACCTACTCCAGATACTATGAGTGGCAGGGCACTGCTTGTACCTTGGTAACTACGGATTCTGTTTATGCACAGTCGCCGGATTATGTCGTGCGCGCGGAATCCATCGCAGAAGACCGTACGGTTTCTTTACTTACGAAAACCTATACCGTGGCTGAGGGCGATGGGCGGGTAGTGAGTACGCGCACAGAAAAGTACTCCAATCTTCCCTTTGGTCTGGAACTTACCGAGCTGCGGGAACCGTTGTACGACTCAACAGGGGCTCCCTTGCTTGTCGAACGTATTACTACATCAGACTATTATGTAGCTAGCGGAGAACCTGGCTACGGAAAGCTCAGGTCCAAGACTGTCAGCCTCGTGACTAATGGCACCAGCACAGCAGTGGGCGCATGGGATGAGTACGAGTACTACCCGATGGATTCCTCACCGAGTGCAGGCAGATTGAAGACCCACACCCGGCAGTATTTGAGTTCCACTCCCGCCGGTACAATGCCAAACCGCATTACCGAGTATTCCTATATACAGACTGCGTTGCCTGGCATGGGGGATGCAGAGGCAGAACAGATTTCGATGGAAACAGAAAAAATAGGCTCCACAATCATCGCGCGGAGCATGGAGATTTCCCTTTCGGGTAGCGTGTCGAATGCCCTAAATCCAGACGGCAGTTCGTACGACTACACCGAAAACTGGCAAATACAGTGTCTCGATCTCTCCATCGATACGGCAGAGGCGGCAGTGTCTTCCGCAAACGCGGCCAAGGTGCTGGTGACTAAAACCAGAAATTATGCATCGGGTACGCATAAGTACAAGAATCGTAGTGTTCAGCAAGCAGACGGGCAAATCTCCATACAAATCTACACTGAGGACGGGCTATCTACTACCACCTATTCCGGTGCAACCAATGCGGATACCTCAGCTATAACAAAGGGCAGGAAGGAGATTGCCTCCAAGAATCTTCAAGGAGTGGTGGTCTTCCGCGAACAGCGCTCCATGCCCGATAACTACCTGCTCTCCTACGACAACGCCGACGATACGGACGACTTTGGCCGCGTACTTTTGGGAAACACCTTCGATCACTCAGCCACCCCATTGCCCATACCTGAAGTCCTCCACCTTACGCTGGACGAGAATCAGGGGCAAACCGCTGCCGATACAGCCAGCGACAGCACGGTCAACAACGGTACGCGTTATGAAGGCACCAATCCGGCCACCAGTGCCAATGGTCCCGCTTGGGCTACCGGGCACAGTGGCAGCGGGCTCCGTCTGGATGGGTCCAACGACTCCCTGCGTGTCGCCGATGCCGATAATCTAGAGCTCACGGGCTCCTTTACCCTGGCCCTTTGGGTGAAGCTCGATGCCAGCGCCCTGAATAGTTCCACCGCCATGCGCCTCATGGCGAAGAAGAACACTGCCTCCGATAACAATGGCTATGAGTGGTACTACCAGCCATCTACCAAACGCCTACGCTTCTACGGCAGCGGTAGCTCCAATTATGCGCAAGCCACCCTGGCCCTGGCGCTTAATGATCAGTGGCATCACCTGCTTGTGGCAGTCTCGGGCACCTCGGTTGCGTTCTATCTCGATGGTACCGCGCTTACCGTGAGTGATCCTTCCATCGACGCTCCCGCAGCCAATACCCAGCCCCTCACCATCGGTCGTCTTGGCAGTGGCTCCTATTTCAAGGGAACGGTCGATGATGTGAGGATTTACAACCGCCTGCTCAGTGCCACAGATAAACAACAACTTGCCGGTGTTTATCTGGGTCCTTCCGTCAGTGTTGCTTTCACCCGACAGTATAATTGCTGTGGCTTGGAGTATGAAATTGATCGGCAAGGCATCCGCACGGACTACAGCCACGACACCCTTGGCCGGTTGCGCCAGGAGACCAGAAGTGGGCTTACCCGCAAGATCACCCTCGATGCCCTGGGACGTACCATTGAGGAAAAGCTCGAGCAAGGCACGGAAACGCTGACCCTCTCCACCACGGCTTACGACACCTGGGGCCGGGTCACAGCGCGCACCGAACCCTACGCCAATACCACCCGCACCCATACTTTTGAATATGATTCATCCGATGCCGACTACGATCTGACCACCGAGAAGATTGACGGTATCGTCCAGCGCATCGAGAAAACCTATAAAGACGGTGCCAGTTACGAGGTTACCGGCCCAGCCGTGCGAGGGCAGCGCACGGCCTACAGTGTGGCCGAAGGAGAAACCGCCGAGGTCATCGCCATCGGGCAGAACAGTCCCGTAACCACACTTGCCTTCAATGCCGTCGTCACCCAGCAGACCCGCCTGGATACCGCAGGTGCGCCCACCCAGGAGTGGACCAAGAGCTATACCGATGCGGCAGGCCGCCCGTATAAAACGGTACTGCCCACGCTTCTCGCGCACAACGATCCCGGCCCGGCAGTGGATGGTGCCGCCGACCGGAGCTATTTTAACGAGTTGGGCCAGCTCTCCAAGCGGATGGACCCCAGCGGAGTGGTGACTCTATTTACCTATTCCGCACTGGGCGAGCTGTACGAGAGCGCCATCAGCCTGAATGGCGACAATACTATCGACTACACCGGAACCGATCGCATCCAGCGCAGAGAGACGGGTACCGGTACTTATCAGGGCATGGTCGTGCAATGGAGCAAGGAATCTCTCTGGGAAACGAATGGCGATAATACACCCTCTCTCATGCGCAGCACCTATACGACCCCGGACGGCCTGGAGAGCTGGATGGTGACCCGCGAGGGTGGAGCCTATGCGCAGACAACGCATACGGTCTCCGCTTACAATAGTTCGCAAAAGAAGCTGACCCAAACCACCACCCTGCCGGATAACACCGTGCAGATTAGCGTGACGGAGGAGACCAGCACGGAGCGCAAAGTCACGCAGACGGTGCAGCACGCCTCCCTCAGCCCGGTGATTCTCGCACAAACCACCAGCCGCTATCCCGCAGATGCATGGCAACGCCTCGCCTCGACGGAGTCCCTGAAAGACGGCAGCGGAAACCGCACCGATTACACCTACTTTAATGACGGGCGCCTGGCAACGGTGACCACCCCCGACCCCGATACCGCGCAGAGCGGAACGGGGCAGAATCGGCAGACTACTTCGTTTACCTATGCATTTGATGCCGCGCTGGGCGAAACCGTGACGCAGACACTTCCCGACGCTACGACCCAGACCACCGAGTACACCCCGACGGGCGAAGAGCGGCGGAAATACGGCTCGCAAACCTACCCCACTGCGATGACTTATGACTACTCCGGTCGGATGAAGACACTGACTACTTGGCGCGATTATACAGGGCAGACCGGGGCCGCAGTGACCGAGTGGTTTTACTACAATCTCGGCCTGCTTGAGCAGAAGAAGGATGCTGTGAGTCAAGGGGCTACGTACACCTACACTCCGGGTGGTCGCCTGCTCACGCGCACCTGGCAGCGTGGCACATTCACGACTTACGGGTACACCGTAGCGGGCGAAGTGGAGACGATGAACTATAGCGACAGCACGCCGGATGTAACCAACAGCTATGATCGACCGGGCAGACTCAAAACCGTCACCGATGCCGCTGGCGAACGCAACCTGAGCTACGAAAACCAACTGCTCAAGGACGTGGCCTATACCGGCGGAGCATTTACTGGATGGAAAGTGGAGTACCCACAGGACAGTCTTTTACGTCGCGGCGGCGTAAAATTGTGGGAAGGCGCGACCAATCGAATGGACGTGGCCTATGGCTACGACAGTGCCTCGCGCCTCCAGACGATCAGTGAAGGGAGCTTGTCGCAAACCTACGGCTATGCTAATTATAGCGGTACCGTTGAGAGCCAAACCTTCAAGCGAGACACGACAACCGTGCTGACCACCGCGCAACCCCGCGATAGTTTAGGGCGGTTGAAGACCATCACGCATGAAGCAACCGGCTTCGGCAGCGGCTTCGGGTATAGCTTGCAGTACAACGACATGAACCAGATCACCCGCCGAACCGAAACCGGCGGCGCTTACTGGCAGTATGGGTATGATGGGTTGGGACAGGTAACGAGCGCAGCCAAGAAGACCGCAGCCGACGCCATCATCCCCGGCTATCAATACGGCTTTGTCTTCGACGACATTGGCAATCGCGAAACCACCGAACGCAACGGGCGCAGCGCCACCTACACGCCGAACTCGCGCAACCAGTACACCCAGCGCACCGTACCCGGAGCAGTCGATGCCCTCGGTGAAGCCAATGCCAGCGCCACGGTGACAGTGAATGGTGCCGCCAGTACAAGAACGGGTACGCTCTTCTTCGGCACTGTAACTGCCAACAACAATCAACTACCCATCTGGCAGCCAATGGATGTGGTAGGTACGCTCGCAGGCGCAGGTACCAACGGTACCGACGCCATCTCCGAAGAAAACGGCTTCGAGTTTATCCCGAAGACTCCTGAAGTCTTCGTCCACGACACCGATGGCAACCTGATCGAAGACGGACGCTGGACCTACGAGTGGGATGCGGAAAACCGCCCCATCCGCATGACCACAAAACCGGAGGCCGCCGCCGCAGGCGCTCCCAATCAGAAACTAGAGTACGCCTACGATAGCCAAGGCAGACGCATCCGCAAAGAAGTCTCACTCTGGAACTCAGCAACCAGCAACTATCAACCAACAACTACTTCCGTTTTTCTCTATGACTCCTGGAATCTCCTTCAGGAACTGAAAACCGTACACGGAACACCGAACACGACAAGCACGAAGCGCTTCGTCTGGGGATTAGATATGAGTGTATCTTTGCAAGGCGCCGGTGGCGTAGGCGGCCTGCTATGGATGAACAACGTCGAAGACGCAGAGGATGCGTCTCGCGAAGGATCGTACTTCACCGCTTTCGACCACAACGGAAACCTGGCAGCACTGGTAAATAGCACAACCGGAGCAATCGCCGCCTCGTATGAGTACGGTCCATTCGGGGAAACGCTTAGAGCAACAGGCCCGATGGCAGCGGTGTGTCCCTTCCAGTTCTCTACAAAGTATTTGGATGCGGAGACGGGGCTGTATTATTATGGGTACAGGTATTACAACCCGGTGACAGGGCAGTGGGTGAGTAGGGATCCGATTGGAGAACAGGGCGGAACTAATCTATTTGTCATTACAGATAACGATACTATTTCATTCTTCGACATAGATGGGCTACGCAAGGAAAGTTCACGCATAGATTATTGGAACACGTGGTCGAAAAATAATCCAAATCGAGATAAGGGTGGCTTTTGGAAAAAGAAAGATCGCAAGAGAAAGAAAACCTTGGACCGTGGCTGCATAGGTATTACTTGTCTCAATCTAGGCATTCCCGGGAATCCTAGTATGGCGAACTGCTATAAAAGACGTGCAGAAGCTGAAGCTCGACTATTAGAAATGAAGAATAACTGTGAGTGTAGCGGAAATAGTGCAAACAAGAAGCCAGCAGAGCCCCATTTATTTTCAATTCATCTTTGGAGTGACATCGGATCGAATGGTGTTGATCCAGATATTTCTTTCGATGGCACTGGAAAGGCTGATTTGTCAAACTGGGACTTCAGTTCACGACCAGCAGGTGATTGGAAACCTGGTGGTCGCGCCGGCGTTAATTTTGACTTCGGATGGGTAAATGAGAGTGGAACTATACAACATGCGAATCACATGCATTATCCTGATAAACCCGGTAATCCTATGAAAGTCTATGAAAGTAATGAAACTGAATGGAAAACAGGTAATGCTGATTTTAATGCCGAAGTATGGTGCGTGGATTGTAACACTGATAGCTTCTAAAATCCTAAAATCTTAATGTTTATGAAAATATTTACTACTTACATGGTTTTAATTGCACAATTGGCGACAGTAATTAACCCAATTAAAGTTATCGCTGATGATGTTAAACATGATCAATGTACTACAGTGACAGTTGACAGCCTAAATATTCGTGGTGCTGTAATAGGTATGCTTGGTGAACCATTGGGTAAAGTGGTGACAATTGATGGTGAAATAATTGACGGAAGGACTCTGCGAAATAAATCCTATGATGGGGTGAAATTACTTCAGGTTAGCGAAGTGAACGGACAAAAATTGGATAAGTCACGCTGTATTCAATTTATATGGTTTACGACAGCCAATTCAAAAAAGATTAAAGGTAGAGTAAAATTGATCGGTTACGAGACAGGAGAGTATACCGGCGTGCCCCATGAAGCGTTTAAATACGTCGATCTAGTAGCAGCAGAAGGATTTCAGTTTGTGAGCACATTTATTATTTTAAAGTCTCTTAGTCTACAGGGCAAATCAACACCGGAAATACCAATTCCAACTGAGACGCCACCGAATAGCTCCTCAGAAAAGGCACTCAATTGAGATATTAGGACCAATCGCATGAATGTGGCCTATGGCTACGATGCCGCCTCGCGCTACCAGACGATCAGCGAAGGGAGCTTGTCGCAAACCTACGGCTATGCTAATTATACCGGTACCGTGGAGAGCCAGACTTTCAAGCGCAATACCACAACCGTGCTGACCACAGCGCAACCGAGGGATAGTTTGGGGCGGCTGAAGACCATTACCCATCAAGCAACCGGCTTCGGCAGCGGCTTCGGGTATAGCTTGCAGTACAACGACATGAACCAGATCACCCGCCGAACCGAAACCGGCGGCGCGTACCGGCAGTATGGATATGATGGGTTGGGACAGGTAACGAGCGCAGTGAAAAATACTGCCGCCGATACCATCATCCCCGGCTATCAATACGGTTTCACCTTCGACGACATCGGCAACCGAAAAACCACCGACCGCAATGGACGTAGCGCGACTTACACGCCGAACTCGCGCAACCAGTACACCCAGCGCACCGTACCCGGAGCCGTCGATGCATTGGGAGAAGCCAATGCCAGTGCCACAGTGACAGTTAACGGCGCAGCTACAACCCGAACCGGTACACTTTTCTTCGGTATCGTAACCGCCAACAACAATCAACTGCCCATCTGGCAACCGATGAACGTAGTGGGCACATTGGTCGGCGCAGGCACCAACGGCACCGACGCCATCTCCGAAGAAAACGGCTTCGAATTTATCCCGAAGACTCCGGAAGTCTTCGCTCACGATGCCGACGGTAACCTGACCGAAGACGGACGCTGGACCTACGAATGGGACGCGGAGAATCGACCCATCCGCATGACCACGCGCTTGTTTCCCGACTACTGGGGCATCCCCGCTCAGAAATTAGAGTACGCCTACGATAGCCAGGGTCGGCGTATATGGAAAAAGGTCTATTCTGCCCCCTCGGGAACTACTAACTACCAACTACTGACTACTAGCTACTTCCTGTACGACTCCTGGAATCTCCTTCAGGAACTGAAAACCGTACACGGTACACCGAACACGACGAGCGCTTCGCGCTTTGTCTGGGGACTTGATGCCAGTGGCAGTCTTCAAGGTGCCGGTGGGGTAGGTGGGCTATTGTGGATAGACAATGCCACGGACGCAGAAGATGCGTCGAGGGAAGGATCATACTTCACCGCCTTCGACCACAACGGAAACCTGGCAGCACTGGTAAATAGCACAACCGGAGCAATCGCCGCCTCGTATGAGTACGGTCCCTTCGGCGAAACATTACGTGCGAACGGGCCGATGGCCGCAGTATGTCCATTCCAGTTCTCGACGAAGTATTTGGATGCGGAGACGGGGTTGTATTATTATGGGAATAGGTATTATAATCCTAGGACGGGAAGCTGGGTGAGTAGGGACCCGATTGAGGAAAAAGGAGGACTGAACCTATATACAGCGATATCGAATAACCCAATTAGCCTGATCGACCCTTATGGCTTAAATCTTTATGCAATAGACGGCACTGGAGCTGATGAAGCTGTAAAATCGAACGTATATAAGTTTTATACTCGATATAAGGATGGTCCGAAATATTATTACCGTGGTCCTGGCAATCCCACCGATGGAAATAAGGCATTAGGGCCTGCGTGGGGAGCGGGCGCTAGTGGAATTGTGAAGAGCGTAGTTGCACAAATCTGCAAAGACTATGCGGCGAACAAAACAATTAATATAGATATTATTGGCTTTAGCCGTGGATCGGCCATCGCCAATGAAATTGCAACCACGCTGGATGAGAACGGCTGTCAGTGTAAACGTGTTGGTAACTTCTCCAGGAATATCTATGACACGGAAAAACCTAAAGTACGTTTTCTTGGTTTGTACGATCCCGTCTATTCCTTTCCACTCATCCAATCTTTATCTTGGAATGATGACACTATTCCAAAAAATGTTCAGAACGCGTCTACTGCTTACGCATCGGATGAGAAACGATCTTTGTTTCGAGCTGTTACTTTAGAACCGGCCAGCAATGTAACCAAATCTCAAAGCCAATGGTTCCCCGGTGTGCATAGTGATGTTGGCGGCACCACTGATCGAAACCTTTATATCGGCGCAATGACTTTGCGCTGGATGGTGGATCAAGCCCGTACAGCGGGAGTTAATATCGATGATTCTGGCTTACCTTCCGACAGCCAGCTCAAACAATGGGAACAACAAGGCTTTCTTCAGCCATTCGATAATGTCGGACCTACCACTCTACTGACTGACAAATAAGGAGGCTGATATGAAACTGATAGCTATTTTTATTGGAGTGTTAGTTCTAGGATACACTGCGTGGAGATATGTGGGAGAATCCTACTATAAAAAACCACAGTATATTATTGGCGCAAAGAATATCACAGCCTCAGATTTAAGAGATGTGAGTGAAATACTGTGGCCGCAAGGCAAGGTGGAGCAGGGTATTTTAAGCCCTGGGCAGGATAAATTGTATATGGACCCACGCTGGCCGGTGCCCGAAAGACTTACGGTAATTTTCACTGATGAAAACGGAAGGACACACGAGATTACGCTAACAACCAGCCTATCCAAGGATTTTCAAGGAAAAATTATGGTGGTGATATCAAAACTTGATGAAACTTACTCTGTAAAACTGGAGACCTATGAGATGAGCAACTGATTCTGCCAGGTAGTATTATTCGCAAATATTGTGACAGTGATTTACCTAATGATGCACATGCAGTTCAGCAGTGCTGCCCAACTGATAAGGAGAAGAATAAATGATCCAGTTATACGTGTTGTTTTTTGTTACAGGAATGATATCGTTTATTTTTCTGTATAAGCTTGGATTTAGACCACAGGGCAAACCAACAGCAAAGACAACGCCAATGCCAACTGAAACGCCACCAGATCGCTCCTCAGAATAGGCATCCACTTGGGATGATTCCTCTTAACTCTCCAGACGCTTCGTGCAAAGTCCCTCCTCCTCTATGCCTTGTCCCGGTCCAAACTTTTCGTCGATGGTTCACGCAATAGTGGGAACGTTGACGAATCGAAAGGTGGTAAGAAGCGCGACAAATCCGATGGTTTTAAACTGTAATAGGGTTTATTCCTGCATTCATAGAAGGCTGCAAGTTTTTATCATTGGCAACGCGCTCCGGCTGGATGGGGCCAACGACTCACTGCGTGGTCGCCGATGCCGATAATCTCAGAACTCACCTGTAGGGTTAGCGTTTTTTGTTGCCACCGTCGTCTCTATGTACCCACAATTAGTGACTTTTCGCGGTTCACACCAACTTTCCATTTTCCTCTTTAGGGTAATGGGCTGGGAACTGCCCCCGCACGGTAGCGACTGGGACTTATGCCCATCCGTTCCTTGAATTGGCGGCTGAAAAAATACACGTCGGAATAGCCGGTGGCTGATGCGATCTGCTGGATCGGCAAGTGCGTCTCACGGAGGTAGTAACAGGCCCGTTCAATGCGGCGGTTGAGAATATGCTGAATGGGCGATTCTCCGGTCATGGCGCGAAAGACCCGGGTGAAATGCCCCGCGCTTAACCCCGCCTGGCGGGCAAGCTTGTCGACCGTATGAGTCGCTCCAGGCACCTCGAGTATTTGACGGACAATTACCCTTACCCGCTCCCAGGGACTCGTTGAACTGAGGGGGCTCGGGCGTTCACTCCGAAGCAGCAATTGCCAGAGCAGGTTTTCCCTGAGAGCAGGGTCACGGCGGGTGTCGAGGCAGGCGGTCAATTCTTGCAGCGTACTCCAGCGCAATTCATCCGAATTCACCATCAATGGGGCAGTCAGGGGTGGCTTCGGATCAGGGAATCCAGCAGGCTGCTGTAACTGGAAGTGGCAGTAGAAAACTTTCAGGGGGCGGGCGGGATCATGCCGGGCATGGACACTGTGGGGGCCTGGAGTGAAGCATACAGTGAAGCCTGCCCCGATGGGATGGGAGACCCCGTCAATGGTCATTTCCCCTTCTCCATCCAGGACCGTCCAAATGTCGTAATCTGTAAATGCTTCAATGTCCCAGCACCAGTTCTGCTCACACCGTACCAGCCCGTACTGTGTGGCAATAATTAATTTTGCTCCAGCTTTCCATTGCTTCTCCCAGAATTGAGTCATGTTTGGAATGTACAAATTATTGTTCGGCTAATCAATTTTCAAAGGCCGGAAATTCGGGTATTCTATAGCCCATGATAAAGGAACTGAAATTCGTAAGCCAACTCGAGTTCGAGCGGTACCAGGAAGACGGATTTATTGTGAAAGAGAACCTGCTCAGTCTCAAACAGGTCGAGGCGGTCAAGGAAGCCTTTCGGATCATGGTGGCGACCTACGGACCGGATCGGAACCGTGCCGATCTTATCGCGGGAAGTTCCGGCGCCATTATGGGAGGCGCATGGATCAAAAAGAAAAACGATCCCTTATGCATCCAGTTGGAAGCCGGCCAGACCCCGGCTATTGATGATCTGGAGAAGCTTGAGCTGCAAGTCCGCAAGTTTATGTGGTTCGAAAAGGAAGCCCCCATATTCCAGGAGATTTTGCGTCCGGATAGTCCCATGCAGACTATCGTCGCCGATCTTATCTCGGACAGTCCGCTGCTCTACCAGAGTCTCGCCCTTATCAAACCCCCGAAAATCGGCTCAACCAAGCCATGGCACCAGGACAATGCCTATTTTTCAGTTAAGCCCCTTGAGTCGATTTGCGGAGTCTGGATCGCGATTGATGAAGCGACCGTCCAGAACGGGTGCATGCACATGCTACGCGGGCAGCACAAGGTGGGTCCACTGGTTCACGAGCACAAGCGCGATTGCGAGATCAATGTGCGAAAGCTGGACCTCGGCACGCTTCATCCGGTCCCCCTTAAACCGGGATCCGCCCTGTTCTTCAACGGGATGATTCCCCATGAGACGCCGCCAAATCGTTCGGATTATCGTCGCCGGGCCTTGCAGTTTCATTTCCGTGGAAGCCGGTCCGAAATTCTTCCCGGGCTAGAATATGATGCTGTTTTCAAGGACGCAAACGGACAACCGGCCTCTTGCGAAGCCGTTCGCCGGGGAGGATTTTAGTCATGCTTTGGAAACGAGAAGAGTTCCTTTCGCATTTGTGCTTCGGGCACAGTGAGCGAGAGATGATCGTTGAAATGTTTGGCCTGCTCATCGGAACAGAGCCCTGCTGGCGGGAACAGGGAGCTTCCAACGAAGAGGTCAACCTTTCTGCCTTTGCATGGGATAGGGTGAAATATGTCACGGCCCCGATGGACAAGTGGCCCCGAAGCGGTCTGAAGGAAACGCTCCTGAGTGAAGATGACTCGACCAGAGTTATCCGCGACACCTTCGGTCGGACCATGGTCCTCCCTAAAAAGGTAGCCACCATTGGCCTGCCACAGGATTTCCCGATGGCAGAGGCGGGAGATTGGGACCGGGTAAGTGACTGGTTCCGGGTTGAAGCGGACCGGGTCGACGAGAAAGCGCTCGCTACCTGTCGAGAAGAGCGTGAAGCCGGCGGAGTGGTCCGGCTCTATATCTGGGGGGCCTATGACATCATGCGCCAATTAATGGGGGATGAAAACGCCTGTGTGGCCCTGTCCGATGAGCCTGATGCGATCCGGAAAATTCTCGCGCAAATAGGCGACATGCAGGAGGCGAGTATCCGGAAAATAATGCAGACAACCCCAATCGACATTCTCTTTGTCCATGAGGATTTTGCGGGAAGAAGCGGTCCCTTAATCGGCCCAAAAACGATCCGGGAACTGTTCAATCCCTATTATCGAAGGATGTGGGCTCTGGCCCAAATGGGAGGAGCCCGCATCTTCGATATCGACAGCGATGGATACGTTGATCCGGTCATCGATGCGCTTCTCGAGAGCGGGATCAATTGTCTTCATCCCGTCCAGCCAACCGGCGGAACCGACATGGTGAAACTTCGGAAAAAATATGGCACCCGGCTTACTCTACGTGGCGGAATTGACAAGTTCGCCCTTACTCGCGGGAAATCTGCGATCGACGAGGAACTGGATTACCGATTGGATCCATGCCTGCGTGGCGGTGGCACGATGTTTGGTCTCGACCACAGGATTCCCCTGGAAGTATCACTCGAGGCGTACCGCTATTACGTCGATGGCCTTCGCAAACGACTGGATCTCCCGCCCATGCATAAGGACGAACCCGGTTGGTGCCGCATGGCATAAGCCCCTTGGTATGAGGTGATGCGGTCCCAGCCTCTAAGTACTCACTAGGCGCGCAACTCCGTTGACTGTACGGTAATTATCGGCAGGACCAATTCGTCTTGCCTAAACCTTGCCCTTGAACCTGCTGGATAATACACTATTGGCCATCTATCCATGATCGATCGAGCCAAACTTATAGAATTACTCGGAATCCTGCCGGTAAAAGTCGCTCCTGAAATGGCTGTGCTCGAAGCGGTTGACTGCGGATCATACTGGCGCAGAACGATCGAGTACGCGGTTGAACCAGGTGAGCGTATTCGCGCCTTCCTGTGCGTTCCAAAGGTGCTGACTGGTCAAGTGCCCGCCGTCTATTGCTTTCATCAGCACGGTGGAAATCGACTTCTGGGTAAGAGTGAACTGGTTGGATTGTCGGGCGACCAGGACCAAGTCTATGCCAGCGAACTCGCCAAACGTGGATTCGTAACCCTGGCACCAGACGCGATCTGTTTTGAGGATCGCTGCAAGGACAAGGAATTGCCAGATTACGCTCACTTGCACGAACTCCTTGTCCGACTGATCCGTGGACAGACTCTTCTTGGTAAAGTTCTCCATGACATAACCGCTGGCATTGATGTGCTTCAGGCGATGGCCGTGGTGGACAAGGATCGAATTGGGTTCATCGGGCATTCGTATGGGGGGCGTGCTGCCCTATTCGCCCCGGTTTTTGATCACCGCATCAGAGCGAGCGTGTGTAGTTGTGGTTCATCCAACTACCGGGACATGCCAGGTATTCAATTCGACTTCGTGGTCCCAGGGATATTGCGATACGGCGACATTGAAGATGTGGTTCGTTTGGTGGAACCCGCGAACCTCTTGATTCTTGGTGGCATACAGGATGAACGCTGGAGTGTCGGCATTGAGAAGATGGTGCAATACGCGGGATCTGCCTTTAACGATGGTGTGCTTGAATTTGGGGTCTACCCCTGTGGGCACCATTTCAGCAAGGCAATGCGAGAGCGTGCGTATGCCTTTCTGGGAGACCATCTGACACCGATTTCTTCTCGTGCGAAAGTTGCACAATCTCGGTAAGTCTTGGCAATGTACGTGAACCAAAAATGCCTGATCAGTTGTGACGGCAATCTCGATTCGGTTTATATTACTCATCGACGAACTACATCGACAGGTGTCAACTTGACAGAATAAATATTGGGTGACAGATTTCTTTCATGCAGACAACGCTTCGAATCGATGACGATATTTATCAGAGAGCTAAAACCAAAGCAAACCAGCTTGGACTGAGCTTGACGCGATTCATGGAAGAAGCAGTGGAAGAGCGTCTGGAGCGTTTAGAGCAACGTCCAGCCAAGCGTATCGTACTGCCGGTCAGCTCAGTCTCGGGAGAACCGATGAGCGATGTAGAGTTCCGCCACCGGGTTGAAGCGGTAGATTTGGAATACGACCGCGCAAAGCTTTCCTGAGATGGTACTGCCCGACAATAACATCCTGATAAATGCGATCCGGAGCGAGACGAGACACCATCGAGTAGCAAAGGAATGGCTGGAAGAGACACTTAATCAAGGCCTTCCCCTTCGGCTTTTCCCCACCGTGGAAGCTGGGTTAATCCGGGTGGTAACCAATCCGAAGATTTATAGCACTCCTACGCCTTTGGTGGAAGCATGCCTGTTCATTGATACCCTTTGTTCCGCACCAGGCGTTGAGATTATCCAGTGGACGTCAGCCGTGAGGAATCGATGGACCCGGCTTTGTATGGAATTGAATCTACATGGCAACGATTGCAACGATGCCATGCTGGCAGCGCTGGCACTGGAGAGAGGTCTCCGCTTGGTAACGTTCGACCAAGGATTTCGCCGATTCCCTGGACTTCATTTGCTGCTCCTTGAGAGTTGATCCTACTTGATTGGCAATTCCGCAGGGAATTAAGCGAAGAAAGCAAGATACATAGAAATCCAATCAGGGAGAAACGCGTGTGCAAAAGGTATACTGATGACACTTGTGGCTTTGCTAGCATTTGAGATGGATCGATACCAGAGCATCTCGAAGTCATAGCGCCTTGGGAGCGGTGCCGATGGCTCGTTCGTGGCATGGGAAAGATGCCCATATTCGGACTCTGTGATGATCGCTGGAAGACACACGGGCAAGATGCCCGTGCCACTTGAAACAGCCCAAGAACTTCGAAATGCACCGCTCTGTATCCACTCTTGAAGGGATTAAACCCTGCGGATGATTTCAGCTAAAAATGCCATTTTTACTGAGGTCTGAAAAAAGGATCGAGAGCGCTGAAAGCGCGGCCCCAGCGGGTTGTAGGACATCTCCTTAGGTCGCGCCTTCAGCGCTGACAAGGCGAATTGGGTTCATCTTATTTCCCATGACTACAGGATGTCTGAATGTCCTCGCGGCATACAAATGAGAACTCTACCCAGCATAAAATACGCATTGTGCTTCACAGTAAATAGCAGTAAGTAATTCACACTGATGGCAAGGATAGCTGCTAAACAAAACGCAAATGGAGTGATCCATTCCTCGACTGATACTTTATTTAGTAAGCCTGATACCGTAAGCTTCCCCAGTCTTGGTAACTATTTGCACGGCTTGTGCAGGGCTGATGCCAGGACTCTGGCCCAGTGGGTAAACGGCCCGCATCCTGGACGCGTGATCGTTCTGTCTTGCCTTGTCATAGTTCTGGGTTGCGGATGCTACGGTGCTGCACTCGGGTTGTGGCGTTCTCCGTTGCAAGCCTGTTACAGTGGGCTCAAGCTCCCCATGCTTGTATTTCTAACCTGCCTAACCAATGGCTTGCTGAACAGCATTCTCGCCATGGTTTTGGGGTCAGGGTTGAGAGCCCGGCAGACTACGATTTCCATCCTGCTTAGCTTTGCCATCTTCAGCGTGATCGTCGGTGCAGTCAGCCCGGTGGCATTTTTCATGACCATGAACATCCCGCCCCCCGGCTCGGGGTCAGAAAGCATTTCCCATGGCGCGACCTTGCTCATGCATACCATCGTCATCGCCAGTGCAGGCATCTTTGGAAACTGGAAACTCTATCAAGTACTTGCGCTATCCACGCCAAATAAAACCATCGCCGGGCGCACCTTGTTCGCCTGGCTGGCTGGAAACCTCTTTCTGGGTGCGCAATTCTCATGGATTCTGCGCCCATTCTTCGGCAGCCCGACGCTTGCCGTGCAGTTTCTGCGCGATCACCCCATGCAAGGTAATTTCTACGAGGCGGTGTATAACACCCTGTTGGCACTGCTTCGAAATCTCTAAACTCATTCAATACTGATACCATGAACAACGACATCCCTCCTCAGGAGACTTACTCCGCACCGTCTCTCGCTCAAGCAGTCCCTCCCGCAATACCTGTGATGGCAATACCTGCACCAAAAGGAATCGGAAGCGTACTTGAGCTTCTCCTGCGAAATCCCACCGCCCTAGTGCATC
This sequence comes from Verrucomicrobiota bacterium, assembly GCA_033762955.1. Taxonomy (GTDB): domain Bacteria; phylum Verrucomicrobiota; class Verrucomicrobiia; order Opitutales; family Oceanipulchritudinaceae; genus JANRLC01. The sequence continues at coordinate 60,725 of JANRLC010000023.1, forward strand.
ACATGAGCGCCAGTAAAGAGGCAAGCATCGGAAGTTCCCTGCTTATCGTGGCCATCATCTCACTTTCACTCTTTGGGATCGTCGTAGGCTCATTCTCTGGAGGCATACAATGGTGGGCCGCACCACTCAAGATTACTCTAGGCATGCTGTTTTCCACAGCCATCTGTTTCCCCAGTCTCTATATCTTTACCTGCTTGAGTGGCATCGAGATTAGAATCAGCAAACTAATCCAACTCGTCCTCGGTATGACCGCTATAACCGGCATCCTTCTACTTGGGTTCGCGCCAGTCTCGTGGGTATTTGCGCAATCTACGGATTCGATCCCCATCTTCGGCTTCTTGAACCTCGTGTTCTGGGCGATAGGCATCATCTTTGGGCTCAAATTTCTATCCCGTCAACTGGTTGGGGAAAAAGCGAGCATGCTATCCCTCTGGGTGCTAATTTTCCTGCTGGTTTGCATGCAAATGACCACCACACTGCGCCCAATTATCGGCAAAGCAGACACACTTCTGCCCAAGGAGAAGAAATTCTTCCTCTCCTACATGTTCATGAAATAACGCAGATACCTCTTGCCATAGCTGCGCCCGTTTAGACCGAACTCACGCGGAGGCGCGGAGATCGCGGAGGATGATGCATTAGCTATCGATTTACACTCCGGTTTGTTTACTCCGCGTCTCCGCGCCTCCGCGTGATCCAATTACAGCATTCACAGGAGATGTCTAGAGCTGGACCGGTGTGTTTTTCTCAGGATTTTTACTCACTCCTTGTGTGACAATTCCCGCCGGCTGGGGTTATATGCATGAGTCCCGTTAACTATTAGCTATGAATAAGCTACTGATTGTTTTCCTGAGTCTATTTTGTGCTGACGCCGCGCAAGCCTGTTCGATGGCGTTTCCTGCATACGGTATCTATTCAGGAGGAACCTTGGTTATTCGCGAATATACGGAAATGGGCTTTGTCATCCTGCTATGTTCCGCAGTGTTGGTTAAGTCAGTGGCATTTTCGTACTTTTCCAAATCCAGGGAAACTAAGTTCTTCATGGCTATGCTGGCTGGGAATGTTCTGACAACCCTCATTGGGTACGTGATGGAATTTTCACATGTTATGAGCTTTGCCATCGTAAGCTGGCTGTTGATGTGGCCGGTGTTTTATTATGCCATCCGCTTCCTTAGGGCAGCGGAGGTGCTGGCAGCTCCCAGTAAACGCAAGACGCATGTTCTCGCCATCCTGTTTAGCCTGGCTTATCTCCTAGCATGGTTTATGGGTATATTAGCGAGCACACAGGACGGACTGCTACGATGGGTGTTCATATACACTTATGTGTGCATCGCCCTGAGTTTAACTCTTTTGGTTACTACGAGTTACGAATATAAAGTGATATCGCTCATCACTAAAGCTCCGGGAAAACAGACCTATCAACCAGTGCTTAAAGCCAATTTAGTTATCTATTTTAGCATTTTTGCATCGCTGACTGTCATGCTGATTCAAATGCACCGCTATCCATTGCGATGAAACGCGACCCCAGCGGGTTGTCGGACATCTCCTTAGGTCGCGCTTTCAGCGCTCATGGATATATTTGGCTCAAAACCTGGGCAGTTGGCCCAGGCTATGGCTAGTGCGCGCCGTTGGCGCTTTTAAAGGCATCCTGAGTTCATCTCATTTCCCACGGGCTGTATTCGTCCCTTGGGATGGCAGAATCCCGATGGTATTTCCAGATGCCTACGGCATCCTGGGTACGCGGACCTGCGGTCCGCATTGTTTGACGGCAGAGCGGGCCAGAGGCCCGCGTACCCAAGCATATTGCCCAAAGTCCAGGCCGTCACCCGGGACGCGGGACGCATTCGCCCCGTTGGGGCAGAATGGCCCCCCTCTATTTCCCGAAATTCAACCAACCCTTCTTGTTGAAGTAATACAATAAGGTAGCGGAGATACCGCCGCTGATAACCCAGAAGAAGTAGTAGCCGTATTTCCAGTCCAGCTCGGGGAAGTGCTTGAAGTTCATACCGTAAACACTGGCCAGGAAGGTGGTGGGAATGAAGAAGGTGGCGAGGACGGTGAGCATTTTGATGACTTCATTCATGCGCACGGTTGAGGCGTTGAGCATGAGTTCGGTCAAGCTGGCTGCCATGTCGCGGTAGTTGTCGATGAGGTCGAGCAGCTCTGAGCAGTGGTCGAGGACGTCGCGCAGGTAGGGCTTCACGGCGAGGGGAAGGCCACGTTTTTCGTCGCGGTAGAGGATATCTACAATTTCCCGCATGGGCCAGAGTACGCGGCGGAGCATGTTTAGCTCCCGCTTGAGACCGAAGATATGATAGTGGTTCTTCGGGTCGGGATGTTCTATGGTTGCTGATTCCATCTCTTCGAGAAGTTCGCCATAGCGTTCCATGATGGGGAAGAGATGGTCCACCAGCGCATCCATCAGCGAGTACAGCAGGAACGAGGTGTCATGCGTACGCAGGCGGCTGCCGAGTATTTTGAGGCGGTCGCGGATGGGGTCCCACACATCGCCGGTTTCCTCTTGAATGGTGATGAGTGTGTCCGCGAGAACGAAGATGGAAAGATGCTCGTTCTTCAGGGTTTCCTCCTGAATCATGAGCATGCGGGCGGCGATGTAGAGATGCCCCTCATACGCATCGATCTTCGGACGCTGGCGGGTATTTAGCGTGTCCTCTGCGGCCAGGGTGTGGAGGTGGTAGAACTCCTTGAGCTTGTTGATGACGTAGGGATTGATGCCGTCCACGTTTATCCAGCGCATGGCGCAGGTGGTGGGCTTGGGCTTGAGCAGAAAGGCGTCAATATCGTCGTATTCGGTAAACTTTACTGCATCCACTCCGTAATCGATACAGCGGATACGGATGGTGCCATTGGCTGGCTTTACGTTGATCTCCGGGTGGCGATCAATACCAGGCGCTGCACCGGGGACTACGACATGCTCGTCCTCGTCTTCATCGGAGTCCACGGCAAGCCCGAGGCTGGAGCCGATCTCCATCGAGGGCAGTTCCTGGCTCTGGTCTTCGGATTCGGGCTGATCCGTCGGCTCATCGTCCTCTTCAAAGATGACGGGGTACTTGCGGTTCCATCGAGTATGTTTGCGGCGCTTCATGGGTGGCACGGTTGCCGGTGATTGGGATGGGCAGGCAGCGTAAATCGCGCGGCTGCGACTATTTTGAGTTTAAGGGGATAGGCGTACGGTAATCAACTCGATATGCGAGGCTGCCCCGTCCGGTGTGAGTTCCACCAAGGCACCGCTCAAGCGTACGTCTTCGGTGGCGACGTCGAACTTTCTTGGCATGCCGTCGAGGAATCTGCCCAAGACCGGGCGTACCTCGCGCCCAAGAACGCTCGCATACGGGCCGCACATGCCAGCATCAGTGAGGTAGGCCGTGCCCCGGGGCAGTATGGCGGCATCTGCCGTGGGCACGTGCGTATGTGTGCCCACAACCAGCCCGGCGCGGCCATCGAGATACCAGCCTATGGCAATTTTCTCCGAGGTGGCTTCCGCGTGTATCTCCACGAGAAATGCGTTCGCCTGCCCTTTGAGTTCTCTCAGAAGCTTATCACTGCACAGGAAGGGGCAGTCTGCCTTCGTGTTGTTCATGAACTGGCGCCCGAGCACCGTGAAGACGGCGAGCTTGTAACCAGCTTTTTCAATTATCACGTAGGTGCGCCCGGGGCAGTTGACAGGCAGGTTGGCGGGGCGACAAAGCTTGTCGAGGGACTTGATCTCGTCCTCGAACCCACGCTGATCCCACACATGATCCCCGAGTGTAATCGCATCCACCCCAGCCGCGAAGAGGTCACGCGCAATCGCCCCAGAAATCCCAGCCCCAGCCGCCGAGTTCTCGCCATTCGCCACTACAAAATCCAGCGCCCAATCCTGGCGCAACTGGGGCAACCGTTTAATCACGGCATCTCTACCGGGTTTTCCAACAATATCTCCAAGAAAGAGTAGCTTCGGCATAAGTGCCACCATAGGCAGCTTTTATTCAATGAAAAGGCTGGAATCACGATGGGCATGGAATTTTAGCTATTAGCTTTTAGCTCTTAGCCTTCGAGTGTATTCAGAATTAGAAATATCCCGAGTTTGTATTTAGCGGAGAATTCATGGCATTCTGTCGCACCGAAGGAGCATCAACTCATGAGTGGTTGCGCCTCCGGTGCGGAAGGTGTCCTTGCCAACTTTCCATTCTCCAAAAAAGCTAAAGCTGAAATGCGTTGACTCCCTCTTAATGTATGAGGTTGAATACACCTTTTCCAACAATGCGTTTGCGCACTTTACCCAAATCCCATGGCAGAAACTGATTGTATTGAAGTAGAAGGCAAGATAGTCACTGTACTTCCCGGTACCATGTTCCGGGTGGAACTATCCAATGGCCACTCGGTTCTGGCCCATATTTCTGGTAAACTGCGCAAGCACTTCATCAAGCTCACCGTGGGTGACATGGTGAAGATGGAGATGAGTACCTACGACTTGGACAAGGCACGCATCACCTACCGTATGCGTAATGTTAATGCATCGCACACGCCCGGGTTTCGTCCCGGCGGTCAACGTCGTCGGTAGCCTGTGTTTCGGCAGCATAGAGGCACGTTCCTGGCATTGCTTGCAGGCGTACTGTTGCTGGCTAGTTTCTCGTCCATGGCCTACGGGCCCACGCCGATTACTCCCGCTGAATTCCTGAGCTGGCTGGAATGGCGACTGCTGGGCATGAATCCCACCTCGGCGGTCGAGGCGCAGCGACTGGCTGCGATCGATGCGATTCTGCTCGCCATTCGGTTGCCGCGTTTATGCGTCGGCTTACTTGGCGGGGCGAGTCTGGCGGTGGCAGGAGTGGGCTCACAGGGATTGTTTCGCAACCCATTGGCGGACCCCTCGCTCATCGGAGTAACTGCCGGGGCTGCAATGGGCGCAGTGACCGCAATCGCGGCTTCTCAAGCTGCCTTTATGCAACCATTAGTCGAGTTGATGGGTGTATTTCTGTTGCCGGGTGCGGCATTCATCGGCGGGGCATTTTCTGTGTGGGCGATTTATCATTTTGCCAAGGTGGAGGGCCGGACCTCGGTGGTGCATTTGCTCCTGGCCGGAATCGCAATCAATGCACTCGCCCTGGCGTATGTAGGGCTCCTCATCACCCGGGCGGACTACGGGCAACTGCGCGAGTTCCAGTACTGGACATTGGGCAGCCTGGGTGCTGTTACACCACGGGAGCTGTTAGCCATACTGCCATTCACTGCCGTGCCATTATTCATCTTTCCACTGTTGGCCAGACCACTAAATGTGCTACTCCTGGGCGAAGCCGAGGCCGGGCATCTGGGGATTGAAGTACAGCGGTTAAAGCTCCTGGTCATCGTACTGTGTACGGCCATGGTTGGCGCTGTCGTCTCGGTCACTGGTGTGATTGGTTTCGTAGGGCTGGTGGTGCCGCACTGGGTGCGCTTGCTCCTGGGGCCAGACCATAAGACACTCATCCCCGCTTCCGCACTGGTAGGGGCACTGCTGTTAGTCAGTGCAGACTGGCTAGCGCGGTTGCTGGCATCTCCAGCGGAGATTCCCATTGGTATCATCACGGCACTGGTCGGCGCACCAGTGTTCCTTCTCTTAATGCGATCACGACGGGGCACGGCGTGGTCCTAGTGGATTGCTCCCCCGATTCTATTTCAAAGCAAAGCTACACCCATGTTAACTGTTGAACAACTCACAGTCCGCCGCGGTACGCGGACACTGGTGGATGCCGTTTCGTTCGGCGTGCCCGTGGGTAGTTTTACGGTTGTACTCGGGCCAAATGGCGCTGGGAAGTCCACTTTATTTAGAGCACTAGCGGGTGAGTTTGCCCCCGAAGGTGGGCAAATCTCCATCCATGGGCGGGCGCTGCCTGCATGGAAGCGCGAGGAACTGGCGCAGTTCCGTGCCGTACTACCCCAGGAGTCCACCTTGCAGTTTCCCTTTACCGTGGAAGAGGTGGTGCTGCTCGGGCGCACTCCCTTCAGCGATGGGTCTACATCAGCGAAAGACATGACTCTTGCCCATGCAGCGCTTGCACAAATGGAGATGAGCGCCTTTGCCAACCGACTTTACCCCACGCTCTCGGGCGGGGAAAAGCAGCGCGTACAGCTCGCACGGGTATTGGCCCAGATAGCAACTCCCCCCGCAGAGTATGCGCCCATCCTCTTGCTGGATGAACCCGTGGCCAGCCTTGACCCCGCACACCGTTTTGCCGCGCTGGAGGCAGCAAAAGCGGTGTCCACCGCTGGTGGTATCGTGCTGTGTATTGTGCACGATCTCAACCTCGCGCTGCGCTACGCAGACCACCTTCTCGCCCTGCGCGATGGCAAGCTCCTCGCCTCTGGTAAAGTCTCCGACACCCTCACCCCAGCCCTAGTCGAAGCGCTCTTCGACGTGCAGGCCTGCGCCATCCCCGCGTCGAAAGATTTTCCCGGGCATCTGGTTCTGGCTCCGAAGTAGAGCGAGTTGAGGGCACATCTCAGTTTCTGTGCATGTTTATCTGGACAAGGATTTAGCAGCCGGATTTTGATCCACTAAATTGCACGAAACTCACTAAAATGTGAATGCAGAGAATACCTACTTCGTCCTGCACCGTACTGACCTGAATCTCTTTCGTGTATTTCGTGAAATTTAGTGGATCATGCTCTGTACGCTCCCCATTTAGCGATGGCTAAGATTTATAATTCCAATCTGCTTGACAGCATTTCATCTCTATTCTTACTTAAACACACAACTTACCACATATTAAGGAGTAAACATGCCTGCCATACTCGCAAACAACATCATCGAAACCGTCGGTAACACGCCAATCGTGAAGCTGAATCGCATTGCACAGGGGCTTCCCGGCGAAGTCTATGTGAAGCTGGAATTCTTTAATCCCCTCTCAAGCGTCAAAGACAGAATAGGGAAGGCGATGATTGAAGCGGCAGAACGTGACGGCAGGCTGAAGCCGGGTGCAACCATTATCGAACCTACTTCTGGTAACACGGGAATCGCCCTTGCATTCGTTGCCGCAGCCAAGGGGTACAAAATTATTCTTACGATGCCTGAGACCATGTCCATCGAGCGCCGCGTACTGCTGCGCCTGCTCGGTGCGGATATTGTCCTCACTCCCGGCCCGCGCGGTATGCCCGGTGCCATAGAGAAAGCCAATCAGCTTCTGGCCGAGTACAAGGACAATGGTTTTCTCCCAGGCCAGTTTGACAACCCAGCGAATCCGGAAGTCCATCGCCGCACTACTGCGGAAGAAATTTGGAGCGCAATGGATGGGCAAATCGACGCATTCGTAGCCGGCGTCGGCACCGGAGGCACCATCACCGGTGTCGCAGAAGTCATCAAGGCTCGCCGCAAGCTGCACGCTGTTGCCGTTGAGCCGACTGCAAGCCCAGTGATATCTGGCGGCAAGCCTGGTCCACACCGCATCCAGGGTATCGGAGCCGGGTTCATACCGAAGAACCTGAATGTTTCCATATTGGACGAAGTCATTCAAGTGACGAATGAAGACGCCTTCGCCACGGCACAGCTCGTATCGATCACCGATGGAATTCCCGTAGGTATTTCCTCGGGAGCCACGATCTGGGCAGCCTTGCAACTGGCCAAGCGCGCCGACTTTGCAGGCAAGAAGATTGTAGTCATCGCTGCCAGCCCAAGCGAACGCTACCTCAGCACACCGCTTGCAGAAAAGATTCGCAACGAAGTCACCGCACTGACCGCTGCACCGCTCTGATTGTTAAAATAATTGAAAATATTCGTTGACGGTATGTAAGCAGTAGCTAGGGTTTTCCCTACATTACTTTCACTACCCCAAAACATCTGGGCCGCAGCTCGTCGCAAGACACTGCGGCCCATTTGTTTTTGTAGTTTTAGCGAACTGAAAAGGATGCGTAGCATGTAGCGGATAGATGCGAACATCCAAACGGGTTCAGCGTTGACAAAGTTCCTCACGCCGATCAAAATGTGTCCATAACACACCAACGTGTTATTAAGCGGTAGCGTAAACCATCAACTGTCGAACTATGAAACGTATTATTGCACTGGGTATCATTCTGTTTGGGGCAATCAATCTCTTCGCGCAACCGGCATCGGTGATCATGCTGCGGCAACAGTGGTTCAGCCAGACGACGAATCAAGGCATTGTACCACTGGCCTATCAGTTTCTGACTCAAAATACGGGAATAAATCTGACAAATGGCGTGCTTACGACACCGCTGGCAGTGGATGCACCACTCACCCTTGTTGGTACCACGCAACTGTGGACAGCGGAGACCTTCCCACCCGTGGATATTAACCTTACAAAGGGCCTTGATCTGCTAAATGCGAAGTACCCCCTCGGCGATTATACGCTCAAGATCGGCTACAATTCTTTCCTGGGCGACAAGGTAAAAACCATGCCACTCAGCCTGCAAGCGGAGTTCCCCGCCAATGCCCCGGCCATAACAAAACCCACACCCCTGCGTCCTTTGACCGAGAGTACCACCTTTGAGTGGTTGCCCTCGAATGGTGACTCCAATGATTCGGTGTCATTCATTCTGTTTGAGGGAAACTTTTCCCCCGAACTACTCACCCAGCTCCAGAGTGGAGCCATCTCCATTGAGGAGGCACTGGGACAAACCTTTAGTCTGCTCTACCCTGCTTCACTAACCGACTACGCGAGCATAAAGCTGCCCGTAGATCAAACATCCATCTCCATTACCAACATCCTCCCCCACATGGACCATCTGGCAATCGTCACCTACAACACGGTGCAGAACAAACAAACCGGACCGGAGATTCTATTGGAGCAAGTCGGGAGCCTGAGTGGCAACGTAGTGTTCTTTCCACGAGTCGTAAACGGCCTCTATGGCATGCCCATCGGGTACGACTACCGCTGGTCCGAGTGGTTTGGGGGCTACACTGACAGCGCAGCCCCCTGGATTTGGCAGCAGGAACTGGGCTGGCTCTGCTTCTTTGCCGAGGACTCTTCCAGCATATTCTGGTATGACATGGTAACCGGGTGGAACTGGACATCCGAGAGCATATACCCGTTCATGTACAACTTTGAAACCGAGACCCGGCAAGGCGCGTGGCTCTTCTACATGAAGGAGTCAACGCAACCGCGCTGGTTCTACAACTACACGCTGAAAGTCTGGGAACAGTTGTAAAAGTTAATAGCGAAAAGCTAAGTATCTGTTCGAGTAAACTCAGAGATCCTGAAATCGCGGGAAATGAGTTGAAGCCAATTTGCCTTGGCCTAGCCCGGCTTTCTCTACTCGAGGGCATAACGCCTCGAAACACCGCATAAACACTAGGGGCACCCCAAAAGGTCTTCACTACAACGGAGTAATTCCGTTTGGTTTGCCAACAGAGTCGATACGCGGTGGCGGCTGGGA
>JANRLC010000024.1:0-16723 GCA_033762955.1 Verrucomicrobiota bacterium
GGAGCTCAGGGGCCACAGGGACCGCAAGGACCACAAGGACCTCAGGGACTAGCGGGGGCTGATGGTGCTCAGGGAGATCAGGGACCGCAAGGATCGCAAGGGCCGGCGGGGGCTGATGGAGCTCAGGGGCCACAGGGACCGGCTTGGACTCCGATCCCGGATACTAAAAACGGTGACTATTCACTGGTTGAAGGCGACAACAGGAAGTTGATCGGGGTGACAGCGGCGGCGGCCATTACGTTGCCTAATGGTTTAAGCGATGGATTTCACGCGGTAATTGTGCGAGAAACGGCGGGTGTAGTTACATTGACTGCGACGGGCACAAAGCATTGTGCAGTGGCAGACCCACTGCCTTCGCAGTATTCGGCGTGTGCTGTGGTACACCAGGGCGGGAACGTGTGGCTTGTGCTATGATTGCATTGATTCATGGGATAATTGCGAGGCGACGGGTGCTGGCCGCGCCGGTAAGTTACCAGGACTTTATGGTATTTGCGACGGCGGCCGTAAACCCGTCGTATCCTGTGGCGGGTGTGCGGGAGATAGATGTGCTATACAATGCGGTCTACTACCCAACGGGGAGTATGACATCGAATACTAGCCCGGCGCCACTGGTGGCAGGAAACTCGGTTTTGAGTGCGCTGGCTTACAAGGCATGGGACGGATCTACTCTGAGCGATCCGGGGGATATGAGCGGGACCGGTCCCTGGTGGTGGAAGATCGACCTGGGTGCGGGGAACGCCATAGTTCCTGCGGCATTTCGGCTGCGATGCGGTACCAGTAGCTTGGTGGGGACTATCAAAGATGGGCTATGCCTGGGCAGTAATGACGGCGTCGCGTGGGTACTATTGGCAAGCATCATCAACCAGACGGGTTGGAGTAGTAGCACACCGAGAAACTTCGTAGTTGTGGCGAATAGTACTCAGGAGGTGATTCAGAATGTGATTGAGTACAACCCGCAGTATCCAGACCGGTTCGAGTCTGCGAGGAAGTATCCGCTGATAGTGAGTAAGCCAGGAACTGTGAGCTACCGATGGAAATGCGGTGGCGTGGTGATACCAGGGCAGACAGGGGCTACACTCTTAGCTGCCTATTCCCCTTCACCGCTGGAAACTCCGCATGTGCGGGAAGTGACTTTGACGGTGGATGGTGTGAGTGTTGTCCATAATAGCAATGAAGTGATCCTGTACGAAAGCTAATGAGCATTTCTATAACCATCAACGGTCTCCCGGTTGTCCAAACCATGCTTGGCAAGTTTGAGGCGCTCCCCATTCCAGAGCTGATGGAAACTATCGGGGGCGTTGTGGAGTCTCAAACGCGTAGGCGCATCGCCAGTGAAAAAACAGATGTCGATGGCAAACCATGGAAAGCATGGAGCCCACGCTATGCCCGGCACGCACGCGCAGGGGGATCGCTTTTGCAGCGAAGCGGCAGATTACTCGATAGCATCACGTATAAAGTGGAAGGCGATGACAGCGTGCGCATCGGCTCAAATCTGGTTTATGCCCGGACACATCAAGAAGGCAGAGGCGGCATCCCGGCCCGTCCCTTCCTTGGAGTGAGTGAGTCGAATCAGGATGAACTGCAGGCTGTTTTGGATGCTTGGATTCAGAACATACTGAAGTAGTACGCACACTTGTGCGGAAATCTTGCAGCCTAACAGCAGAGCCCTGCTGGTGATATTATCGGTGGCATCGTGGATCTGCTCGAATACCGCAATGCAATCATAAGCACCGTCAAAGCCAGGCTTCCTGGCTTGCGTGCGTGTGAGCCCCATGCAGGGCGTTTCGATCTGGATGAGCTGAAGAAAATAAGTACTGCACTACCTGCCGTGCGGATTGCGATTATGGGGGTGCCTCAAGTTGAATCCGATGGCGACGGTTGCGCGGACAATACGCTGCAAGTGGTGATGTACTGCGTTGCCGGAAATGCACCGCGGCTATCCGCAAGTGACGCATGCCTAAATATGGTGGGCTTTCTCACCGCATTTTTAACAAACGGCGAGCGGTGGAATTTAACCAATCTCAGCGATCCACTGAAGATTGGCGCAGAAAACCTCTATAACGCCCCTCAAGGCGAGAACGCCGTCTGCCTTTGGGCTGTGAGCTTTCGCCAGATAGTGCGCATCGGGCAAAGCGAATTCGAGTCCCTTCCAGAGTTTCTCGCGGAAGCACTCTATCTCGGACGCGCTCCGGAAATCGGCGCTGATCACGTGGACGATTACGTCCAGATATACCCAGAGGAGTAAACCCTTTACGAAATGTCCCTCGCCTACGAAATCCTTGAACTGCAGCGCCGCATGGCAAACATGCTGCGTATCGGTGTAATTGAGGAAATCGATTACACGACGGCCAAGGCGCGGGTAAGGATCGGCGCCCTACTCACCGACTGGTTGCCCTGGACAACGCCACGCGCTGGCGGTGATCGTGACTGGATGGCGCCGGAGATTGGCGACCAAGTGACGATACTCGCTCCGATGGGTGACCTTTCCCAGGCCTATATATCGCAGGCGCTTTACTCCGTTGATCACCCTGCCAATGGTAACACGGTCAATATTCGCCGTACCACTTTCGAAGATGGGGCCTTTGTCGAGTATGACCGCACACTCCATCGCTATACCGTGAGTGTGCCTGGTGGTGGCGCGGAAATCCGTATCCTCACCGAGGGGAAGGTCTCCATCGTCGCTGATGGCGATGTCACGGTCACAGCCGCCGGTGAAGCCGTCGTGCTCGGAAACGTAGTCACGCGCCTCGGGGCCTCTGACGCCACCGATCCTGTGGCCCGTAAAAGCGACTTGCAGGCCATCAAGTCGTGGGCGGATGCCCATACGCATCCCGGAGTTGGGGCTCCAAACGCCATGCCTCTGCCTGGATGCAGCGCCAACGTCAAAAGCGTGTGATGCCTAAATTAAGGCAAACGATCTCAAAACAAAACCATATCTATCAACGTTTATACTATGAATAGTGAAGCTAAATCCTACACCGCCAAAGCAACTTTTTGGGTAAACGGCCAACGCTACGATGCCGGGGCAACGATCAGCTTATCTGATCGTGACGCCAGATACCTGGTACAACAGGACAAGGTCGAACTCTCAAAATCCGTGGCGCCGAAAAAGGCACCTGCACCCAAAGCTGACAGCTAATCACCCTTTTAATCCATCCTAAAGTAATCCATCTATGAGCGATCTAATCCGCGGTATCGAGGCTGTCCTGGTTGATTCCGGTGGCCGTCCTATCAAACAGGCTCGTGCAAGTGTCATCGGGCTGGTCGGCACTGCCCCGGAGGCCGGCGATTCCGGTGCCTATGCCTTTCCGATTAACACCCCCGTACTTGTCACCACTGCAAAGCAGGCTCTTCAGCGCATCTACAATGATGTTGATGGTGAGGGTGTGGATGGGGGTTCCTTGCTGGATGCACTGGAGGGCATCTTTGCGCATGCCAACTCCCTGGTTGTCATGACCCGCGTTGCCGAGGGTGTAACTCCCGCGGCCACTGCCACAGCGGTGGCTGGTAGTTCGAGTGCCCGCACGGGAGTCTATGCCTTGCTTAACGCAGAGAGCGTTACCGGCGTGAAGCCCAAGATCATCATCGCACCTGGTATCAGTACATTCACCACTGGGCCAGTGGCTGCTACAGCAGTCCCCGCTGCATTGCTCGCCGTGGCGGCCCGCCTCAAGGGTTATGCGATCATCGAAGGGCCAAATACCACGAATGCGGATGCCATTTCCGCCCATGCCTTGCCAAGTGGCAGTCGCGAGAACGGCTATTTTATCGACCCGTATGTCACGGTAGGGACTGCCACACTCCCGGCATCCGGGTACATCGCGGGGCTGGATGTCCTGAATGCCAGCGAACGCGGCTGGTGGACGGCCTTTGATAATCGCGGCATTAATGCGATCACCGGCACTGCGCGGCCGATTGATTTCGCGTGGGGCGATGCCGCTTGCGATGCCGATGTGCTCGCAGGGGAGCATATCAATACGATCATTCGTAGCGATGGTTTCCGCGCCTGGGGGAACCGGACAATGAACAAGACGGATCCGCGTTTCCTGTTCCTGACTTCGCTCAAGATCAACAACCAGATCATGGAGAGTATCCTGATTTCGCACCGCTGGCTGATCGGGCAGGGTATCACCCGTAATCTCGGTGTGAATGTAGTTAATAGCGTGAATACTTACTTGCGATCGCTGGTCAGTAATCAAGCCATTTACGGCGGCTCTTGCTGGCTGGACCCGGAGCTGAACACGGAAGCTGAAATCGCCCTTGGCCATGCGTACTGGGATTACGACTTCACCGACGTGAAGACTTTGGAACGTGCCACGTTCCGGGCTCACATGGTCAATGACTACATCTCAAATATCTTCGAAACGGCATAATATATCACCCTTCGCTCAAACTATCCTCACACAAAATCTTTATAATAAGCCATGATCCCAACCTCTTTTAAAAACCTGAATTACTTTCTTAACGGTCTGTCTTATCACGGCCGTGTCCAGGAAGTGACCCCACCCAAGGTCGAAATCAAGACCGAGGAAGATCGCAGTGGCGGTCTTGATACCCCGGTCGAACACGACATGGGTACCAATGTACTGATTGGAGAATTCTCCGCTTCGCACTATGATGCAGAAATCGCCAAGACCTTTGGCAAGCCAGGGCAGACCCACGTGTTCAAGGGGACATACGTTGATTTAAGCAAGGCGGAAAACAACGTCACGATCACGATGACTGGTATGACCAAGGCCATCGATCCCGGGTCATGGAAGTCTGGCTCTAATGCTCCATGCAAAGCCACGACAACTTGCGTGTACTATAAGTTGGAGATCAACGGCGCCGTCATCCACGAGATCGATGCTTTGAACATGGTCCGCATCATCGACGGCGTGGATCAACTTGCCGCCCAGCGGGCTGCCCTTGGCATCTAATTCAAAACTGCACACTAAAAACCGAATACACCATTCCCATGCCTGAGAATCCAGACCAATTGGCCCCATACGATTTAAAGCGCCCTATTACAGTAGGGGGCAAGATAATCACACGTTTAACGTTTGTCCCGCCTATTGGGAAGCGCCTGAAGCTGATGGACAAAGTGCAGGGCGAAATCTCCAAGAGCCTGATGCTGATAGCCGCGTGCAATGAGCAACTGCTTACTCCTGAGGATTGCGACCTTTTGCATCTGGTCGATATTCGCGCGATTGGCGAGATACTGGGGGGAGATCTCTCCCGGGGCTAGGCGAAGTCCGGGAGGCTATGGCAGACATCGCCACAGTGTTTCACTGGTCTGCCGATGAGATGCTGGAAATGCCTGTCGATGAGCTGCTCGACTGGCGGGAAAAGGCCGTTGCACGTCTCAAGCTACTTCATCGATGAACGTCAGTGTCCTGTTCAAAGCGATAGATGCCATCACGGCGCCAGCCCGCGCCATGAGGGCGTCTATCGGCGGCATTACCCAGGCAACAGATTCACTTGCAAAGGTCTCCAGAGTTTCAAATGCCATAACTGAAGCAAGTAATGCAGCCAGCGCCACTGCTGTCGGAGCGAAACGCTCGCAGGCTAATTCCCTTATCGATGTGGCTTCCGCTGCGACGCAGGCAGCGACAACCACAAGAGTTTTTAATGCTGCGACTGAGGCAAGTAATGCAGCCAGCGCCACTGCTGTCGGAACGAAACGCTCGCAGGCTAATTCCCTGATCAACGTGGCTTCTGCTGCGACGAAAGCTACAACGGCGACTTCGGCTCTCAAGTCGGCATCCGTCGCATCTGCTGCGGGATTTACTCAACAAGCAGCGGCAGCAACACAGGCTGCGACGGCCGTGACGCAAGCTGCCTCTAAAATCTCCGTAGCCAGGGCACAGCTTGACCATGTCATGATGTCGGGTGTGACAGGTTCACTGGTAGGGGGAGAGTTGCGGCGCATGGGGGGATCCATCGCGCGGCCTTTTGGCGACGCCATCACAGTGGCGGGTGATTTCGGCGCGATGATGAGCGCCGTTGGCGCTGTCGCGGAAGCATCCAACTCGGAATTGAAAGCTCTGGATGACCAGGCCCGCTATCTTGGAGCGCATACTGCCTACACTGCCACCCAGGCAGCGGAGGGAATGCGCTTCCTGGCGACGGCGGGGTTTCGTGCCAACCAGATCATTGATGCCATGCCTGCTACACTCGACCTCGCGAGAGCTGGTATAGTCGATCTCGGGCAGGCGGCTGATATAGGAGCGAATATTTTAACAGGATTTGGGCTGGAAGCGTCCAAAATGACTCATGTGGCGGATGTGCTGTCCTACACGATAAATTCATCACAAACGGACCTGAGCGATTTGGGCGAAACCATGAAGTATGTGGCACCCATCGCGCATGGGCTGAGTATCTCGCTTGAACAGACTGCGGCAATGGCGGGATTACTAGCTAACAATGGTATAAAGGGGAGCCAGGCGGGAACTACACTGCGGGCTGCACTCCTACGACTGGCGGTCCCAAAGAACATCTCATCATCCGCACTGGCTTCTATGGGAATGAGCGCTGGTGATCTCGCGAGTGGGGCGGGTGAAGCCTCCAGCGCGCTGGCTTCGCTGGGAATCGATGCGAAAGATGCGGAGGGAAATCTCCTACCCATCGCGCAAATTCTCAAGGAAATCGCCAATGCCACTGCTGATCTGGGAGAGGCGGAGAGGATTGGAATAATCTCGAAGATATTCGGCGTGGAAGCTGCCACCGGTATGGCAGTACTCGTGCAGGCAGCGGCTAAAGGTGGACTTGAGCAATATCTCGCTGAGATTGAGGCCAAAGCAGATGGATCCGCAAAGCGCACGTCTGAAAAAATGGGTGCGAATTTTAAGGGTGCGATGATTGAGATGAAATCCGCATGGGAAGGGCTGAAGATTTCTGTTGGCACGCCGATGGGAAACTTCCTTGCACCATTTATCCGCACAATCACATTGGGAGTCAGAGCGGTAACCTGGCTTGGCAATGCGATGCCCCCGGTGGCGGGCGCGATTGGGCTGGTAGTGGGAGGCCTGGGATTAACGGTGCTTGCTGGTGGCACCCTGATTGGCACAGTGACTTCGCTGGTAGTGGGAATAGCTGCACTAAACCTGGCACTCACTGTTTGCGGAGTGCGATGTAAATGGCTCGAATTTGATTTTCTGCGGCTGCGGTGGGAGGCGATCAGGACATCGATCAGCATGTACGGCCTATCCGGGTCGCTTCGCAACCTTGCGGCTGGAGCGGTACCTATGCTGATGCGTGGGATCACTTTGCTCACAACCATAGGGTTTCCTGCGCTGATTGCTGGGCTACAAGCAGTGTGGGGCTTTCTGGTCACAAATCCACTGGGCTGGATAGTCATTGGCATTGCCGCCATCGTATTTGTTATTTATCGCCTATGGAACCCGCTTAAATCGTTCTTTAATAGTTTCTGGACTGGGTTTAAAGAAGGGGCGGCTCCGATATTCGGTACGATTCAAACTATCGGTAAAGAGCTGGTAAGATTCTGGGCACTGTTGGCACCATTTCGTAAATTTATCAGTAATCCACTTAGTATATTTGGTGATTTTAAATTCCAAAAGCTGATGAATGGGTTTGGTGAGTTTATGGGAAAACTGTCCGGAAGCTTTCTCGTGAACAGGTTGACAAGGGAAATAGAATTTCTGAGTTGGGCCATGGATAAACTTAACCAAGGGTGGAACTGGGCTTCCAGTTTGCCTGGTGTAAGCAGTGCAATTAAAGCCATAAATGATGCCCTTCAATGGACTATAGCAATGGGCACACGCATCTGGACGCTATTCAAAACCGGCATCAACCAAACATTTGAAGCCCTATATAAAACGCTGAAGGATATTGTCACTAGCCTTGAATACTGCGCCCGCTTGGTTGCGGCCGTATTCGGTCTGGTGGCGGCGCCACCTGTCTGGCAATCGGCATTTGCTGAGCAGCCAGCTCCGGTCCCTACTGCTTCGGGTGAAGCTAATCAGGGATCGGATAACAGTTCTGTTCCTCGGAATAAACCAGAGTCACTGGAAGTGGCGGTGTCGCGTGGATCGTCTCGTAATGCACCGCTGATCATCGGGGAGCCACAGGCCAGTGCGCAAACTAACACCTACCAATTTAACATCTACGCAGCGCCCGGGCAGAGTTCTCAAGATATTGCCCGTGAAGTGGAGGCGATACTGCGAGCTAGAGACAACCGTGATAAACGGTCCAGTCTATACGATTACGATAATTTGAAGGGAGGCAGATAATGCCAGGATTTGAACAGGCAGAATATAACGGCGTGCTGGATGGTGAGGGTGGGACCTCACCGAGTCCAAACATCCAGATGCAACTGGGTGAATACAAGTTTTCCGTGTCTACGGCTGCGTACCAGGTACTCGAACGGATTCGCGAATACCGCTGGCCCAAGCAGGAACGCTTGGGCGGAATGCCTGCTCGGCAATTTGTCGGGCGCGGGGATGATACGATTTCACTTCACGGTGTGATTTTTCCGTTCAGCAATCAGCGTAGTGGGAGCAGAGGATCAGGGCTGTACCAAGTAGGGAGCATGGCGACACTAGCTGGCAGGGGTGAACCGCTGGAACTGGTAGATTCCACCGGGCTGGCATGGGGGCGATGGTGCATCGAGCGCATAGTCGAGACCAAGCGAGAGCTGGCGGGCGGTGGCATTCCCAAGAAAATCGAATTCACCATAAGTCTTGGATTTTACGCTGAGGAGTAAAATGGACGTAACCTATACAACCCAGGCCGAAGACATGGTGGACGCAATCTGCAAGCGCCACTACGGACATACTACTGCCGGAATCGTAGAGAAGGTATTGAGCTCGAATCCTGGGCTCTCCGGACAGGGACCATTGCTCCCAGCGGGTATATCGATCGTATTACCCGACATCGGTGCTCCCAAGTCGTCACCTCAGATCAAATCAACCGTAAATTTGTGGGATTAATTCATGACGCCTAAATTCAGAATCGAAGTCGAAGGGGTGGATATAACTGATACGATCGGGAAGCGACTGATTTCTCTGGTAGTGCGCGATGAAGCA
This sequence comes from Verrucomicrobiota bacterium, assembly GCA_033762955.1. Taxonomy (GTDB): domain Bacteria; phylum Verrucomicrobiota; class Verrucomicrobiia; order Opitutales; family Oceanipulchritudinaceae; genus JANRLC01. The sequence continues at coordinate 9,027 of JANRLC010000024.1, forward strand.
GGATTTGCATCCGACACCTGTGAAATCAACCTGGATGATCGCGGTCTCGATGTAGCCATCCCGCCCAAGGGGCGAAAATTAAAGGTCTGGATGGGCTATCAGGAAAGCGGCTTATTTCTGAAAGGAGAATTTGTAGTCGATGAGTGCAGACATCATGGGCCGCCGGCGACCCTGGTGATTTCCGCCAAAGGGGCTGATATGCTGGAGAGTCTCAAGACACGCAAAACGCGGTCCTGGCACGAACAGACTATCGGCGAAATTGTCACAACCATTGCCAGTGAGCACGGACTCGATGCCCGCATAGCTGCCATATATGCCGATACGCTAATAAAGCACATCGACCAGAGTGATGAGAGCGACCTGAGCTTTCTCACGCGGCTTGCGTCTGAACGCGATGCCATAGCCAAGCCCGTTTCTGGTAAGCTGCTCTTTGTTCCCCGGGGTGAAGCAAAGACAGCGGCTGGGGAGGCGCTTCCAACTCTATCGCTTAAGGTTACAGACTTTCAGAAGTGGGAGCACACTCAACAAGAGCGTGAAAATTATAAGAAGGTGCTCGCTTACTGGACCGATAAGCGTACCGGAATTCGCAAGGAGGTAACTGCCGGTGAAGATGCCCCGGTAAAGAATCTACGCAACGACTATGCGGATGAGGTCACGGCACAAAAGGCTGCAGATGCAGAGCTGCGACGTATCCGCCGGGGGAAAGCGACGCTAAACCTTACCCTGGAGGGTCTGCCGGAAGCCGGTGCCGATTGGCGCGTTACCATTTCTGACTTTAAGCCTGAGATCGATGGGTTATGGAGTGTGCATCATGCGGAGCATACCTACGACGAATCAGGGCTTGTTACTATTCTCGAAACCGAAATCCCACAAAGCGAATGAACGGAATAAATGCAGCTACCGGGAAACGACTGTCCGGATATGATCACCTGGCTCAATCGATTCGCGACATATTGATGACACCCATCGGCAGCCGAGTTATGCGCCGGGACTATGGATCGAGACTGCACAAACTCATCGGTCAGGGTATAACAGCGGGAAACATGATAGATGTGTATGCTGCAACCGCAGAGGCACTGCGCAAATGGGAGCCCCGGTTTCAGTCTTCACGATTTTTTGCCGTGATGCCTACCCCAGGACAACTCGAAATCGATATTTACGGGATATACAAACACACCGGTGAAGAGATCGTGATGAAGGGAATCCAGATAGCTGCCTAGCGTGTGCGGAAATCTTGCAGCCTACGCGCTGCGTTGCGTCTTTGGTACACTCCGACAGTTACATGACAACCACAACCGCCATCGATCTTAGTAAGTTGCCAGCTCCCTCGATCGTGGAGATGGTAGATTACGAGGTGATCTTGGCTGAAATGTTGTCGGATCTGCGGGCGCGGGATCCGCAGTTCGATGCATTGGTTGAGTCAGACCCTGCCTACAAGATTCTGCAAGTTGCGGCCTATCGCGAAGTGCTATTGCGCCAGCGCGTCAACGACGCGGCAAAAGCCTGCATGCTGGCTTATGCAACCGGTGCTAATCTCGATAATCTGTCGGCCCTGTATGGTGTGGAAAGACTCAGCGGTGAAACCGATACCGAGCTGAGGCTCCGGACACAGCTCAGTCTGGAGAGCCTTTCTGTGGCCGGGCCGTCCGGTGCCTATAAATACCATGCATTGACGGCGGTTTACGCATGGACTGATGCTGATGGACTGCGTTGGGAGCAACGGGCCAAGGATGTGAGTATCGAGCGTGGGAATCCCGGCCAGGTGGTTGCGACCGTGCTGGCAGCGGTACCAGTGTGTCTGGACGATCCTGATGCGGAGTATCCGAATTTCTACAATGGTAGTTGCTGGGGTGTTAAAATTCGCTACGCCGGTGGCTACAGCGATGGAGCTACCGCGATGGCCGTTTCTGCTCTGGTTGCGGACATACCAGACGGAACCGTAATCGGCTTTCCTGGTGGAGGGCAGTTTACTCTCGATGCCGATGCATCCGCTGGGGACTTTGAAATCACCGGCGAGTTGGTGGGAGCGGTAGCGGATGGCGAGGAAGCTGGACTTGTCCAGGTGATTAACACAGCACTGAGCGCTGAGACGGTACGGCCGCTGTGCGACACGGTAAAGGTACGCAGCGCTGTGATCGTGGAATACAGCGTGAATGCGGAATTGACTTTAAGCTATGGCCCCGATGCGTCGCTTGTGCTCCAAGAAGCGATTAGCCGCATAATAGCCTATATCGCAGCCAGGCATCGGGTAGGGTATGATGTGCCGTTGAGCGGGATAATTACCGCGCTTTCTCCGGAGGGGGTGCAATCGGTTGCCCTTTCGTCTCCTGATTTTACCACTGTTGTGGATAGTGCGCATGCCGCATGGTGTAGACCGGAAAACGTAATCATCACTGTAGCTGGGAGGAATGACTAATGGCACATGCGACCAAGAGCTTGCTGCCGGGAGCGCCTGAGCCTGGCAGTGCCAGGACTAACAAAGGGGAGTACGCTCTTGATCTTAGTACCTCTCGCATCGGCGGCGTGCCGGTGCCAGTGAACACTCTTTGGAATCCGTGGACGTGCCCCAAGGTTTGCTTACCCTGGCTTGCCTGGGCGCTGAATGTGGTGGAATGGGATACGTCCTGGAGTGAACTCACCCAGCGCAAGGTAATAGCGAGTGCGATAGCCATCCATCGATTTAAGGGTACGGTGTCCGGAGTCAAACAAGCGATGGCACCCTGGGGGCTGTTTGAGCTGAAGGAAGGGGTAACACCGCTGTACTGCGATGGCTCGTTTCCCTGCGATGGCTCTGTGCTTTGTGATGGTGGGGATGTCCTCGAGCTGCTCTGCGATGGAACCGTGTACTGTGATGGCTCGGTACTCTGCGACGGGACTAATGGCTCTAATAGTTGGGCTCACTACTCCTTTACACTGAATCTTACTGATCTGGAGACCGGGGAGACGTTCGGACCGGGAGAGCAGGGAATAATCAAGCGGTTGCTTAACCGAGTGGCACCGGTAACGCGGGTGCTCCGGAGTATTCTTTATAAGGCCATAGCCTTTGTGACGAATAGCCTGGATAACTCGATCTGGGAATGCTCTCAGGGCTATGAGTTGCGGGATGGGGAAATAATCCGCGATGGTAACTACAACCGCGACGGAGGATTCCTTGGAGATGTGTTCTACTGCGATGGTTCGGTGCTTTGCGACGGTACCCGCCGGTGTGGTGCAAGGAGGGTGTACCCATGAAGCTGTTAGGCAGATTGATGCGCCTGGCGAGACGGAGCCCGGCAATGATCGGGACGGTGTCATGGACTGCGTGCCGGGATGGGCATGTAGTGCGCAAGGGACAATTTTCGAATAAAGTGATACAAAGCGCGATCGCCCCGTACATGCTAACACTGGCTGGGACTGAGACGGCCACACTACCGATCACTCATATAGGCTGGGGAGCGGGACTGACACCTACGAATGCCCTGACTCATCCGCTGCCTGGCTGGAGTGGCCCGATGGAAGATCCCAGGCTGATTAAGCCGTGCACAGTTACGGTGATGGCTCCAAATCGGGTAAGGTTCGGCTATGAAATGCGCACGACTGAGGGTAATGACTTTTCGCCGACAGAATGGGCTTTGCTCCAAGAGGTGGAGCCGGATGTGTACCAGCTCTTTTCCCGAGTGGTACGGGCTGACTTTCGCAAGGACTCTATGATTTCTTATACGGGTGCCTGGGAGCTGGAGCTTTTAACCGACGTTTAAACGTAGATTTATCAACCGCTAAATACTTAATAATATGCCAAATGTACTGACTGAAAATACAGGTTACGCCGCTGAGATTCCGGCGATTGAGGTAACTGATCCTGCGATTGGTGGGATCGATGGTGCGCTGAATAAGCCGAGTAAAGCGCTTGCGGCGCGTACAAAGTACCTCAAGGATCGGATTGCGGGTAGGTATGAGGCGTCCAACGGACTGGAGACGGCGTTGCAATTTAATACCCTCACCCCTATAGCGGCGGGTTTGATGACCGTGACCGGGTGGGATGCCAAAACTTACAAGCAGAGTTTCGAAATCGACGTGTATGTTAAACTGAGTGTCACGTATTTGCTGAATAATGGCGTCATGCAACTCGGTGTTAGCACTACTGGGTTATGGCCGGATGCCGCAGTAGCAATAAAACAAGTAGTCACTATACCTGTTGTATCGTATCTCGGGGTAGCGTGTGAAGGTCCGTATCACGCGCACTTCACAATTGAAGTGGCCGCCGGCGCAGCGCCTGCCTTGTCGTTTTTGGTCAAGATGTTCGGCTGTCAAAGCCCAGATGCTGTTATTGCTGCTGATGACTTGCAGGTAGTCATTTTGACCCACCCCTCTAATTAGTCATGGCCACTCTACCAGAAACGCCTGTCTACCCATCTGGTATCTACCAGTATAACACGACTGATCCGATTCAGGGTGGGACGCCACAGTTCGACGCGGATGGCAACCCTGTTGCAGGCTGGGATAATGTCCAGGCGAAGCAACTGGCAGACCGCACGCGCTACCTGAAGCAAGCGCATGAGGATTTGACGGATGGGGACAACAAGCTGCGAGGGGAGCGGCTGCCGAGTACGGCCGCTAAGTCTGACATGAGCAATGTGGACCCGGATGTGCTGAAGGGGAAGCTGGGCTTAGGGCCTCTTATTCTTAGCGGCGAGTTAGGTGCCTGGATTTCTCCCGGGGTGATTCTGACTGGTAACCCGGTGTAACAATGCACGTATTGGCTCAATACTTCGCGGGAAAGATACTGAGTGGAGGCCCGGGGCTGCCGTATAACTTTCGCGTGGTGTTTGATCCGGTAACCAGAGAGGTCACGCCGGTGGCAGTCAGCCAGGTGATTAGCGGGGACCGTATTTATAGCCGTGCTACAGGGCCGCAGACTGTGACTGACTACCACATCAGCCTCGAGGATGAGGTTATTAACACTTTTGCAGAGGTAGTGACTGTGGAGAGCCTGCACCCAGTGGTGGCTACCATTGATCGTGGCGTGCTGGTGAAACACCAAAGCCCGGGGAGCGCAACGATACGGATCGCGACACCGCATCGAAGGGCTGAAGATGTTGTAGTGGCATTTGCTGTGAATACGCCTGTAGTCGACATGTTTGTGGGGTTTGCGTCGGGGAGCCTGGCGCGGCATGCATCGGACCAGATTGATGATCTGATCGGTGGGCTAGAGCCTGCCACTGATGGAAGCAAACCGGTCTATACCACGCAAGACCACGCAACGCCTGTGTATGTGCGTAATCCGGGTTGCTGGGCTGAACCGATTGACTTGACTGGGGTTAGTCCGTGGAACAGCTACGACGGGCCGCGGCGGGCTGGGGTGGCGATTACGCGGAGACATGTGGTGTTTGCCGCACATTACCCGCTGCAAGCAGGATCGACTATTAGATTTGTAACCTCGAATAATGAGGTAGTGACGCGGACGGTGGCAGGTGTAAGCGTGGATGGGGCGACCGATATAGGGGTGGCGAGGCTGGATGCGGATTTGCCGGGGACTATTCGACACTACTCGGTGTTGCCTGCGAATTATGCGGCGCATCTCCCTGGGGCGCTTCAATACATGGCGTTGCTGGCATTTGACCAAGAGGAAAAATGCCTGGTCATGGGCGGTGGGTATATAACTGCTGACGGGGTGAATGCGGGCGGGATAGACCATGACTGCCAAAACTATGCGCAACGGTTAAAGTTCAATGAGGGAATAATATCGGGCGATTCCGGAAACCCTGTGTTTATGGTGGTATCCGGAGTCCCTGTGCTGCTTACAGCATGGTGGACGTCATTCGGCGGCCCGAACTATGCCGCGCATATTGCGCAGATCAATTCGATGATTACGACCCTTGGCGGTGGGGGGACACTTTCAACTGTAGATTTATCAAACTTTAACACCTATTAATATGCCAGACGCTACAAGAGTCGGAGTAAAATACGAAATCCGCCAGGGTACTTATGCAGAGTTCCTACTGGCTACGCTCAGTGCGAGCAATATGCTCAATGAGCCGTTCTGGATAACTGATAGACAGTGTTACGGGTGTGTCACTCCGACCGGAAATCGGATCGGGACCTCAATTGAGAATATAACTCAGGCAGAGTTTTCGGCACTATTTGCCGGACACACTCCGACATTTATTCCACCAGGCAAGCAGGTTTTCAATGTTGACGAGAAAGAGCTGTGGCTAGGTATGCCGGATGTAAGCGTGGTGCTTACGGATGGAGTATATGCTGGGTCATCGACTATGAGCGGTATAACATCTGATGCCGTACGCACTGGGACTGTGTTTACGTTTCCAAATGGTGGTAGATTCACAGTAGACGCACCAGCGAACAAAGGAGTATCCCCGATTAATGGGCACTACGTTGGAGCAGACTTTGAGGAGTCAGCCATTGTTACTGGGCGGGGTGTACCAGTATGTATATCAAGGCCTAAGAGTGCAGTGCTTAGTGGTCTTAACTCGCCACCGGCGGCCTTTACTCCAGCATTAGTACTTAGTGGGTCTGAGCATTACTGCATCTATGAACCAGATTACATTGGTAATCTTAGCTTTGGTGGCGGTGCTGGTAATTATGGAGGTTATGCATACTTGACCTATATGAAAGGAGTGCGGTACTTAGGTGCCGCATCAGCAAATCTCTATGGTATTACTGCAAAGAATTGTCCAAACCTTGTCCACTTGTTCGGGCCTGGCTCTACTGCAACGCCTTTGGGAAGCATGACACTGGTTAATTGCCCGAATCTGAGAATTGTAGATGTACGCAGTCGTTTGATTACCAACATCAATGCTTGGTTTGCGCAACTGCCTGATCGCATTGGAAAGTATCCTGGGCTTGTCGATTTAACTGGGTGTACGTTCTCTGGGGCAGCGCGAAATGATGCCATAGCCAACGCACTGAATTGGAACGTGACGCAGCCGTAATTTTAGGCGAAGGGTAGGTCGCTCCGTAAAGCCTTAGCCGCTATAAATACGCCGCCCTATGTAAATGGGGCGGCATTTTAATGGCTATTAAATGGCGTTACAATGCATGATAAAATGAATTGTTCTCAAACCAAGTGCTGTTTTTTCTCAAATCAAGTGCGCGCTTACAATGAACCCAATTTGCCTTGGTAGCGCTGAAGGCGCGATCCAGCCCCAGCCTAGGCCAACGGCCTAGGTTTAGACCAAAACAATGCCATGAGCGTAGAAGGCGCGACCTAAGGAGACGTCCTACAACTCGCTTGATTAGCGCCTTCAGCGCTCCCGATCCTTTAAATTATTTCATTTTACCTAGGCCGATAGCCTAGGCTGGTATTGAGTCGCGCCGTTGGCGCTGCATGGAGAACATAGCACCGCTCTCTGGGCGTAGTTAGGTATCCGTTTAGCGTAGAATTTCATGGCTTTTGTCACATCGCATCACCGCGGCATCGGAATCCCAAAGGGATTCTGTCCCAAAGCCCGGGGTTGGCCGCAGGCCTACCCCGGGTAAATGTAAGAAACCGGACAACCCCAACGGGGTTGCGTCTGCATTGCTATGGGCGGGATAAACGCCGCAAAGACGGACGACGCAACCCCGTTGGGGTTGATGTTTCTTTCACATCTTTACCCAGGGTAGCGCGCTCCGCGCGCAACCGCTGGACTTTGGGGCGTAATCCCTTCGGGATATTTGGTGTCCCAGAGGGACACATTCGCCCCCTTGCGGCGACAAGA
>JANRLC010000025.1:0-82412 GCA_033762955.1 Verrucomicrobiota bacterium
TGCTGCTGCCGTGCATCCACTGTATTTACCTTCTTCTACTTCTCGTATCACTTGTAGCTTGAAGGCTTCACTGTACCTGATTGTAGTTTTTTGCATTAGGTTGTCTTGCTCCAAGTGACAACCTACAGCCGGACGGGACAGTAACAGCTAATGGCTAAAAGCTAAAAGCTTATGGCAATAGGGGCTTTAGGGTTGCAATTGGCAAGTGTGCTCCGGTAAAGAGCAGTGGCTGCCGGACAAACCTATTTCGCTAACACGGTAAATTCTAATAAGATAACTCAATGCACAATTCAGCCCCTTGGATCGTTTCTCGCCCTGCCATTAAAACTTTGGATTGTACAATCCGCGACGGTGGATTGATTAATAATCATAAGTTTACGGATGAGTTTGTACGCGCTGCGTACAATGCCTGTATCGCTGCCGGGGTGGACTACATGGAGATGGGTTACAAAGGCTCGGCGAAGCAATTTTCTCGCAAGGATTATGGAGCGATGCGGTTTTGCGAAGAGGAGGACTTGATCCGAATCATCGGGAAGCATGATACGGAGGCAACTGGTCTCAAACTCGTGGCCATGGCTGATGCCGGTAAGAGCGAATGGCAAAAGTTTGTCCCGAAGAAAGACAGCGCACTTTCCATGATTCGCGTGGCGTTCTACGCGCACCAACTTACGGAAGCACTGGAGATGATCCAGCACGTCCACGACTTGGGCTATGAGACATCGGCCAATCTTATGAGTGTATCCGTGCTGTCGAATGCGGAGATAGACACCGTACTCGAAGCCGTGGCGCAAAGCCAGGCCGGTACCATGGTGATAGTGGACAGTTTCGGGCATCTCTATCGCGAACAAATTGATCAGCTTTACACTCGCTTTGCGGCTGCGCTAAAGGGTACGAACAAGGAGATAGGCATTCACGCGCATAACAATCTGCAGCTCGCCTTCTCCAATACGATAGACGCCATCATACACGGTGCAAACCGCGTGGATGCGACGATGGGTGGGCTCGGTCGCGGTGCGGGTAACTGCCCGATGGAGATTCTCCTCAGTTTCCTGAGAAACCCCAAGTACAAGCTGCTGCCTGTCATCGAGATGCTCCAGCACCACATCGAACCCCTGCGCGAAACACTCGATTGGGGACCATCCATCCCGTACATCATCACCGGTTCCATGAACAGACACCCCAAGGTGGCCATGGACTTCCTGGTAAGCCCAGACAAGAAGAACCTAATCGGCTTCTACGAAAAGAATGTGACGCTGGAGTAGGGGAGGGCAGAAGAAGGCAGAAGGCAGAAGGTAGAAGGCCGATTTAAGATGGCAGATTTAAGATGGCAGAGGGAGAAGGCAGAAGGCGTTTGCTGTCCTTACAGTCCATGCCTGTCCATTCCCGTCCATCGCACTAAAAGCTAACAGCCTCACATGCTTTTTGCAATCTGGTCTATGCAGCGGAGGAAGTCCGTAAAACACGGGCAGCGCAAGCGGTAGTATTGATTCAGGCCGCGCTTCTCCACGGCGAGTAGTCCTGCGCTCTTCATCACCGAGAGGTGTTTGGAGACTGTGGAGATATCTGCGCCGATCATGGTGGTGAGATCGTTCACGCAGAGTTCGCCGTTGACGAGGGCATCCGCGATAAGAATACGCGAGGGGTGTGCCAGTGCTTTGACGATCTTTGCTCGCGACTCACAGCGTGCCTTGGAGGGTGCCTTCATGGTAACGGCCACGTTACCGGAGCCGTAATGTGTGTCAAGCGGGGCTTGTTAAACAGAACATCCTGCTGGTCACTTTAATCCGAAAATAGCAAATGGGGCGTGCCATTCCTGGCGACTCAGGCGTTCTTCCCTGTTGCACGTAGCGCGGTCTTTTGACTGGAATTCCAATGTTTATGACCTGTAGCAACATTTCCAGACATACTGCCTTATGTTATTGTACACACATACATAAATCTTATCCCATGAACAAACGAGATATAGTTTACACTGTCTTGGATGGAAATAAACCACCCTACGTGCCTTGGAGCCTTTCCTTCACAAGCGAGGCCTACGAAAAACTCCGAGCCCATTTTGGACCATCAATTGACGCCGAGTTAGACAACCACATGGCAGTTTTTGAATTGGGCTCTTTTGTCGAACAAGCAGACAATAGTGTGCGCGATGAATTTGGAGTGGTGTGGGACCGCACCATGGATAAAGACATTGGCAATGTGCGTGGTCAGATACTTAATGAGCCCGATATGGGATTGCTTAAACTGCCGAATCCTTTTCCCCAAGGCTCAGCCCAGCAGATGGAAACCTGGTGCAAAGAAAAACAGGGGCAATTCCGTGTTTTTGCGATAGGCTTCTCCTTGTATGAACGCGCATGGACTCTGCGCGGAATGGAAGCCTTGCTTATGGATTTTTGCGAAAACCCGGAATTTGTACATCAACTGCTAACCTCTATCACTGACTGGAATATTGCCCGAATAACCGAGGCCATGAAACAGGAGATAGATGGGGTCTATTTTGGAGATGATTGGGGCCAGCAGGAAGGCCTGATCATGGGTCCCAAGCACTGGAGGGAGTTTATTAAACCGCAGCTTTCCCGTATGTATGCGACTGTGCGTGACGCTGGAAAGCGGCAATTCATTCACTCATGTGGCGATGTGGATGAGCTGTTTCCTGAACTTATCGAGATGGGGGTGAATTGCTTTAATCCGTTTCAACCTGAAGTGATGGATGTACGCCATCTGATGACAACCTATCGCGGCCGACTCAGTTTCCATGGCGGACTCTCTACCCAAAGAACACTCCCCTACGGATCCGTGGATGATGTTCGACGCGAAAGTCTGGCACTTATCGAATGGGGGGCAGCAGGCAGTTACATATTTTCCCCAGCCCATTCAGTCGAGGGTGATGTGTCCTTGCAAAATATGCTGGCGTTTCTGGAGGTTCTTAAAGCTCAGCCCGGATATAGGGCACTTATGGATGCTAAATAGCAAGGCATACAGTAGAAGTGCGGAAAATCATGAATAGGAGCTAATAGGTTTGTGCTTGTTCTACGAATGAATGGACATGAACGCACAGTCGAATCCATGAACGCGCCACGGCTATTCGTCGGATTGGATAGGGCATGCTGGCTCGAGACTGTTTTCTGATTGTATCCACTTCAACTAATTCCTAGATGTATATCCGGTCTTTCTTACCATGCCAGTCACTACTCGATATCATTGCATACCTACAGACTGTGTAGAACGCTATCTGGACCTTCGATGTGCTGGAGCCTATGCTTTACAAGAGGCTGGGTTTACTTTTTCCGGCATCAGCAAGTTAGTTTATGGCTATCACATCTCCACTGGATATCTGTCAGAAATGCATCTAGTGCTTATGACGCTGGAAGGAGCCGGCACTCTGCGCACCGAGAAAAACATATATATCATGGAGAAGGGAGATTTGCTCATGGTACCGAAAGGACTAATATACGAATATTTTGTAACAGGTAACGCATGGAATATTGCCTGGTGTTTTTTGCAGGATATCCCCGCTTGGAATGTTTTAAGGGTGAGTCAACCACTGTACTACAAATCCTGCGACACCACTTCCCTGGTCTTTACCATGGAAGGTTATTTGACCGAAAGTTCTGAAATGAATAATGCCAGAGCTGTAGATCTCTATGCGGGATTAGTGGTGCACCATCTGAATCAACTTATTAACAAATATCTAGGAAGCCATTGTTTAGCCGATGAACGCACTATCGACATGCTGTGGCGTCAGGTAATGGATGCGCCTGGACAGCCTTGGGACTTGGCATCCATGGCACAACGCGCTGGTATGTCGATTTCTACATTTCAAAGAAATACCAAGAAAAAGTATCATTTCTCTCCCCATAAGTTAATTTTGCAAATACGTATGGATCATGCCAGATTGCTCCTTGAAAGTACCCAGTATCCTGTGAAATTCATTGCCGGACGAGTAGGTTATTCTGATGAGTTCACCTTTTCTACTGCTTTTAAGCATACCCATGGGTTGCCACCAGCCAAATGGAGGACTGAAACAAAATTGAAACACCAAGCCTTTCAAGATCGGATCAATAACCCAACCTTAAGCCTGAGCATTCAAGTTCCTGCTACCTGATTAACTCTCCTCGGTGTACTTTCCTTTGAGTGAGTCGATGATGGATGGGTCGGCCAAGGTGGTGACGTTGCCGAGGGCGCGGCCTTCGGCGATGTCGCGCAAGAGTCGGCGCATGATCTTGCCACTACGGGTCTTCGGCAGGTCGGCGCTGAAGATAATCTTCTCTGGCAGGGCGAACTTGCCTATGCGTTTAGCGACGAGTTCGTTAAGCTCCTTGCGGAGCTGGTCGCTCTCTTTATTGCCTGAGCGCAGGAGTACAAAGGCGACCAAGCCTTGTCCCTTGAGCTCGTGAGCTACACCGATTACGGCACTCTCCGCCACGGATGGGTGCTCCACAAACACGCTTTCCAACTCGGCTGTGCCAATGCGGTGTCCTGAGACGTTGACTACATCGTCTACGCGACCGATGACCCAGAAGTAGCCATCCTCGTCTTTGCGGGCACCGTCGCCTGCGAAATAGTATTTGCCCTCCCAGCGACTCCAGTAGGTGTCCTTGAAACGTGCCGGGTCTCCGTAGACGCCGCGCAGCATACTTGGCCAGGGGCGCTTGATGGCGAGTAGCCCGGCTTTGACGGAGTTGCCTTCCACATCGAGGATATCTGCATCCACACCGAAGAAGGGTAGGGTGGCACTTCCGGGCTTGGTCGGGGTCACTCCGGGAAGCGGCGTCAACATGATGCCACCAGTCTCTGTCTGCCACCACGTATCTACAATCGGGCAGCGCTCGCCCCCGATCAGTTTGTGGTACCACATCCATGCCTCGGGGTTAATCGGCTCACCCACGCTGCCCAGCAGGCGAAGCGAGGATAGATCGTACTTCGTCACCCACTCATCACCCCAGCGCATGAAGGCGCGTATGGCGGTCGGCGCGGTGTAGAAGATGGTGATGCCGTACTTTTCTATCATCTGCCAGAAGCGGCCATTATCCGGGTAGTTCGGTGCGCCTTCGTAGAGAAAAACGGTGGCCGCGTTTTGCAGTGGGCCATACACCACATAGCTGTGGCCGGTTACCCAACCGATATCTGCGGAACAGAAATAAACATCCTCCGGGTGAATATCGAAAACATACTTAGTCGTCAGGTAGGCATAGACCATGTACCCGGCAACCGAGTGGACGATGCCCTTTGGCTTGCCCGTGGAACCGCTGGTGTAGAGGAGAAAGAGCATGTCCTCGGCATCCATTTCTTCACATGGGCAATGCTTGGGCACTGTTGGTGCGATCTGGTGATACCACACATCGCGCGATGCATTCCAGCGATGCGGGTAGGGGGTCTGGCCAGCGTTGCGCTGGCAAACGAGTACCTTCTCCACGATGTCCAGCCCTTCTACCGCGTCATCCACAATATCTTTCAGTGCGATGATACGACCACGGCGCCCGCCGCCATCGCTCGTTATCACGAGCTTCGACTGGGAGTCCGTGATGCGGTCCTTGATGGAGTCTGCACTAAAGCCTGCGAATATCACATTGTGCACCGCACCAATGCGTGCGCAGGCCAGGACAGCAATCGCCAAGTCCGGCACGAGTGGGAGATAGATAGCCACCGCATCGCCCTTGCGGATACCCAGCGCCTTGAGAACATTCGCGAAGACCTGTACCTCGCGGTAAAGGTCGCGGTAGGTGAGGGTGCGCGTGTCCCCAGGCTCGCCCTCCCAAATGAAGGCCGCCTTATTCGCAACTGCAGTGCCCATATACCGGTCCACGCAGTTGTAGCAGATGTTTGTCTTCGCTCCGACAAACCACTTGTAGAACGGCTTTTCCGAGTCATCAAACAGCTTGTCCCAGCGTTTAAACCAATGCAGCTCATCGGCTACGTCCGACCAAAAGGCCTCGGGCTCGTCCAGGCTCTGTCGGTGCAGGCGCTGATAATCCTCCATGGAGGAGATGTGCGCGGTTTTCTTAAACTCGGGACTCGGAAAGAACTTCCGGGACTCGTGCATGACAGATTCTATCTGGTTACTCATGGAGTGGGGGTTAATGACAGTTAACAGACGTGCCGATTTACTCAGTACGTAAACCATTGTCTAGAGACGCTCCAAGGGTCAAAAATAATATGCCCTCCGTTATGCGAATTAAGCGCACATCATAGCACGGAGGGCGAAGTATTAGTTTAGCCCTTGGCTATTAGCATTAGCTGTCCCGCCCCAGCCTAGGCCAGCGGCCCTGGTTTAGATCAAAAAAACGCCATGAGCGCTGAAGGCGCGAAACACCGAACACCGAACACCAACTGCCAACTGCAAATTGCCGTCATCCTACCGCCACCCTTCTACGCTTTATCCAGAAAGCTGTTGATCCGCTCCATGAGTGTAGTCAAGCGAACGGGCTTGGAGAGGTAGTCGTCGCAGCCGGCTTCTCTTGCGGCAAATTCATCGGTTTTCATAGCATACGCAGTTAATGCTATGACTGGGACATTGGGGCGGATACTCTTGATTTTTCGAGTAGCTTCCAAGCCGTCCATAATGGGCATTTTGACGTCCATCAGCACTATATCTATTTCGGAATGAACGGAAAATAAGCCTACAGCTTCCGCCCCATTGCTGGCCTTGAGGAGGTTAAGTTTCGCTTTACGCAGAATGGCGACCAGCAGGTTCATGTTATTGGGCTCGTCTTCGGCAATCAAGACCGTCTTTGATGATGGGGTTATCAGCGGTGCAATCGGTGCTGGGGGGGTAACAGGGGGACTGTTTATAACTGGAGTGTAGGAGAGCGTGAAGTAGAGTGAAGTGCCTTTATGTTCCTCCGACTCGATCCAGATTTTACCACCCATCATTTCCACATACGCCTTGGCAATGGATAGACCCAGTCCAGCACCTTCGTAGGGGCGGGAGAGAGCCAGACTTCCCTGGCGGAATCGCTCAAAGACCTTGTCGATTAGATCTGGAGCAATCCCGATGCCGGTATCCTGAACGAAGAAGAGAAGATTGCCGTCCTCGAGCACATAGCCGAAACGTATCTCTCCTTGAAAAGTGAACTTGAGCGCATTCTTGATAAGATTGGTCAGTATCTGGCTGAGTTTTACTGGATCCGTAGAGATGATACTGCGGTTATCCGGCAACTCGGGTACCCAGTTCAGTGCTAGATTCTTGCGCTTCGCTTCGGGTTCGAAGAATGCATGCAAACTGTTCATCAACTCGTTGATCGAGGTGTTCGCCAGATGTAATTCCATCTGGCCTGCTTCGATTTTTGAGATATCGATGAGGTCGTTGATTATATTAAGCAGACGTCCGCTGCTCTCCTCAATAATTCGGATAAAGTCGCGGCGGTCTTTCTCCTCTAGATTCGGCTCCTTGAGCAATTCGGTGAATCCAATGATGCCGTTCATAGGCGTGCGGATTTCGTGGCTCATGTTAGCCAGAAATGCAGACTTCAGCCGGTCGCTTTCCTCGGCTCTTTCCTTGGCCTTGAGTATGGCATCCTCTGCTTGCTTGCGCTCACTGATATCGCGTACGACAGCAAGCACGCGCTTCTGACCTCCAATGACAGTGGCTTTTAGCGATACTTCGACCCAGAAAGCGGTGTTATCTGCCTTTAGTGCATGCCACTCGAAGACCTGTGGCTGTCCTTCAGCGGCGAGTTTAAGAAATTCTACTGCTTCCTGAATGGTATAAGGTGGCTCAAGCTCTCGCACATCGCCCATGCTCATGCCTATGATTGCCTCTTTGCTCTCATATCCATACATGTGCAGCATGGTATCATTGACATCTACAATGCGCCCCGTCTCGGCATCATGAATAAAGATGGCGTCATTCGTAGCATGAAAGATTTCCCTATAGTTGCGCTCATTGATGGCGAGTTCGATCTCTGTCTCAATGCGGTCTGTAATATCGATGCCGCAACTGATCACACATGTCACCCGCCCGTCATCCTCAACCAGGCAAGTATTCGTCCAGGCAATCATACGTTTCGAACCGTTCTTACAGAGCCAGAAGTTTTCTCTTTGATTGGGAAAGTGCCCGGCTACTAATGTATCAAAGAGTGCAATTAATTGCTCTCTCTCTTCTGGTAACAACAGGGTATCCCAGAAGGGGCGGTCTTGTATCTCCGCGAGTTTATATCCACTGAGTGCTTCACAGGCGGGATTGAAGCGAAGGATTTTACCCTTTGTATCGAGAATAATGACGAGTGCTCCCTGCGCATTCAGCACTGTATCAAGAAACTGGCGTTCCCGACGAAGCTCTATTTCGGTGCGTTTGCGGGCTGTAGTATCTGCGAACACAACTGCAAACTGATCGGGGGCGGGGCGGAATGCCTGAACTTCATAGTATTTACCAAGAAAGGCATTGTAGTTTTCGAAATGTACCGGTTCTCCAGTTTTTGCTACATGCCCGTAGCGCTCGATCCAGATGGATTCCGTCAATGGCATTAACTCAAGAACGGTGCGCCCTACCACCGCGTCTGCACGCAAGCCAGTGAGGTGTTCGAAGGCTGGGTTTATGGCAAGAAAGCGATAGTCCACCGGTTTCCCAGCCGCATCATAAATCATTTGGTGCAGAGCGTAGCCATCCAGCATGCTGTTGAAGAGCAACTGATAATCGGCCTGGCTACGCCGCATGGCAACCTCAGCCTGCTTTCGCGAGGTCACATCCATGGCCATGCTGATGACCATACGGCGCCCGTCCTTCAGGGTTCCGAGCGGGCTTGAGCTGAAATCCCATACTCTCTCTTCTCCGGTTTTAGTCCGCACCGTGTATTCACCTTCGGACTGGCGAGCTTGTAGTTCGTAGAGTCGGCGAATGTCTTCCTTGACCAGCTGGACACGCTCACCGTAGGCGCGTTTAGCCCACGCTTCTGTTGTGGGGATATCCGCATGCGTATAACCAGTGATCTCGGTCCATGCATCACTTAGCATCATGACCTCGCCATCCTCCGCATGAATCATCATCGGGAAGGGCGCGTTGATGATGGCACGGCGCAGCCGGGACTCGCTCTCCAACAGCGATGCGGCAGCGGCATACTTCTCAGTAACATCAGAGAATACGAGGATAACCCCACGGATATTCCCGCTGTTATCGCGGATGGGTGCTGCGCTGTCGGCTATCTGGTACTCCTTGCCGTTCTTGCTGATTAAGACAGTGTGATTGGCCAGGCCCACCGTTTTGCCACTGTCCAATACCAGTTTGACCGGGTCAGTGACTGGTTTGCGCGTGTCTGCATTTACAATTACAAACACTTTATTCAACGGACTTCGCAGGGCTTCATAAAGGGGCCACTCGGTGAGTTCCTCGGCCGCCTTGTTCATTCGAGTAATACAGCCTTCCATGTCTGTGGCTATAACAGCATCACCAATGGAATGCAGGGTGATGTACAGGCTCTCTTCGCTCTCGCGTAAAGCCTCCATCAGTGTCAGTTCCTTCTTATAATAGCTGAGCTTGTTTTGCCGATGCATGGAGAACATGCCTAATGCAGCCATTACGATCAGGGAGCCCACCAGAACTACCAAAATGCGCAACTGCTCGACCAAAGGCTGTAGGATTTCCGCACGGTCCATCCGAGCCACTAAATACCAGGGTGAGTTTGGAATGGCTCGGACACTGGCCATAACCTCGACGCCACGATAATCTGGACCGTTGATGTTTCCCAGGGCACCTTTGACAACCTGAACTGCGGGAACATTCGTTTGATCCAAAGAAATTCGCAAGTTGAGTGAGGCATCGGGGCGGAAGCGGAGTGGATTTAGATAAAGCACTTCATGACCCTCCTTGCGGACCAGAAGCGTCTCTCCTGAATCGCTTGCAGTAGGCCAGCGTGTGATGAAGGGGTAAAGATAGTTTTGAGGATCAATGCGAACTGCGAGTACACCCAAAAGTGCCCCCTCTTTCTCTACACTGCTTATAGGTACGAGTAACCCGAGGTAGTTTTTCTTTTCAGCCTCGTTGTAGTAGAAATCCACCCACGTAGTGCGCCCTGTACGAATGACTTCCTTGATGAGATCCTGCGTAAGAGCAGAATCGTGTACCTCATCTTGTCTACTCTTATACCGCACATGCCCCTCTAAATCGAGCAGGATAACGCGGTCGTATTGGCTATGCTCAATCAGCGATTTCAGCCAGATGCCTAGTTCGTTTTTACTCTGTGCGTTGTTCGAATTCTGGAGAACTGAAGCGACCAGTTGGGAGAATAGCTTGTTATCAATGAAGCTGCGCGTATCATTCAGTCGTTCCTCGCGCCACCGTGTTAATTCTCCCACTTTCAAATCTGCCACAGCATTAAGCATGAGGTCTGCATTCTGCAGATAGTCCTGTTTAATTTTCTGATAATACACCACCCCGCATACAAGAATGACTACAATCACTACGATAAACAAAATTACCGGGGGCTTTTCTTGTACATCACTGGTGGTGTCTATGCGTTTCATTCAAGAAATGAATCGGCTCCCCTTTGATTGGTTCATAAAATAGCTGAATGCCAACGAAGTTGTTATAGTGTGTGGCGCCCCATACTGTCAACGGTGAAGACCTGTAAGAAATGGCAGGACTCTCAGATCAATCGGACTGGTCGGACAAATCTTTAGATGTTTATTTCTTCAGGTACTTCTTAACTGTTCG
Organism: Verrucomicrobiota bacterium; assembly: GCA_033762955.1. Classification (GTDB taxonomy): domain Bacteria; phylum Verrucomicrobiota; class Verrucomicrobiia; order Opitutales; family Oceanipulchritudinaceae; genus JANRLC01. Next base: position 10,646 of record JANRLC010000025.1, read on the forward strand.
TCGATCCAGCTCTAGTATCCGGGCGGTGTTTTCCAAGTGCTCATTGTTGAGCGAATAGACTCTGTTGCAGTAGTGGCTGAGCACGCGTTCTGCCGTCCAGGTGCCATGCTCGTTGGCAGCGAGCCAGTCGTCTGCATTTGGTGTTTTTCCATGCAGACGGGCTGGAGGGCACTCGCCGTGGACGAGGATGTTGCGCATGCACTGCTCCAGTTCGCGGAAGTTGCCGGGCCAGGCATGGACATCACCATAGGTTTTGGAGATGCGCTCGACGGCTTCTTTGACGAAGCGGTTGACTTCCTCTTGCGCTACCAGGCGGCGCGCGATGTGACGGACGAGGAAAGGCAGTTCATCCGGGGAGTCGTCGAGTACATCGCGAAGCGAGGGAGTTTCCAGGTGGTCGGCACAGATGCGGTAGTAGAGGTCTTCGCGGAAGTGGCCCTCTTCCATGGCCTTGCCAAGATCGCGATTGGTCGCAGCGACTATGCGGCCCTCAAAGGTGCGCATGCCTGTGTCTCCCAGTCGCTGAAACTGGCGGGTTTGCAGCACGCGAAGGAGCTTTACCTGAATGGCGTGCTCCGTCTCGCCAATTTCATCGAGAAAAACCGTGCCGTGAGGTCCACTCGTTTCGAAATAGCCGGAGTGGTCTTGTAATGCTCCAGTAAACGCTCCTTTGCGGTGACCAAAGAGTTCGGATTCGATCAGTGTCGGCGAAAGCGCGGCGAGATTGATGGGGAAAAAGCTCTGGGCAGAATCCACCGCAAAGGCCTGTGTACCTTCGTTAAAGGGAATATAGCGGGACCAGCCGATGGCGCGGGCAACCAGCTCCTTACCCGTACCGGAGGGGCCGGTGATGAGCGTGGTAATATCGTTCATCCGGCTGTAGAGGCCGCGCTGGTAGCGGCTCATATCGTGGGTAAATATGGACTGCCAGACCCGCGCCCGCAGCTTCACGGCAGGAGTGGAGCCGCCCACGATATAGGTGAAGATATTAAGAAATGCGCGGCGAACCTGAAAGAGACAGGCAAAGAGGTCCGGTGTTGCAAGTGGGAGCGTAGCGTCTGGCTTGAGTGGCGCGAGATAAAGCTCGGCATCTTTCTTGAACCGCTCGTAGCAGCGTACGCGAGAAGGGCCGGCATCGAGATGACTCCCATTCTGCTTTATGATCTGATCGAAGTCCGGGACATAGTTGTGGAATAACCGGAAGCAGGTGAACTGAAAGTAAAGCCTGCGATCCTCGAGCGATGGCCGCTTCGCTGCTGCGAAACGCTCGCGCAGTGCGGGTGCCAGCGTGTTTGCCTGTTCGCGGATGGCACTGAGGTTTGGGTCCGGATCGTCCGAATGCGGGTTCTTGTTCCAAGCGAGGTCCGTCGGCTTGAAGTTAATCCCCAGCGCCTCTTTCTCCAGGTCCAGCCGCGCTGTCGTGAAGGGGTTGCAATGCGCAAGCGCAGCCACCGCTGCTATGAACGACTGGTCACAGGCAGCGATTAGGGATTCCGGCATGGCGCGAGTAATTATTAACCTTCAGCGCGTGCCCGTGCGTCGGCATCAACGGCAAGCTTCAGCGCATCGAGGGTCTTGATGGTCAATGTCTTTATCTGGGGCAACGCTGCTGGCTCCGGCACATCTTCATTGGCAAAGATGTAGAACTTGATCTTCGGTTCGGTGCCACTGCCGCGCACGGCGTAAGTGTACCCATTATCCAGCTCCACGATGTAGAGGTCCTGCTTCGGCACTTGTTTACCATCGGCGTCATAGAAGTCTTTCACGCCAAAATCATCGAAGCGGACGACATCATACTCGCCAATCTTCTTGGGCGGGGTGGCGCGGTAGCTTTCGAGGATGCGCTTAATCTTGGCCGCACCGCTCGCGCCTTCGTAGTAGATGTTGATCACGCCTTCGAGGTAGAAACCGTGCTTGATGTAAAGCCCATCGAGCGCATCGATCACTGTCTTGCCCTGGAGTTTGAGCGTGGCAACAAACTCGGTGAATAGCAGCACGGCGGCGTTCCCGTCCTTGTCTCTCACACGGTCGCTGGCCAGGTAGCCGTAGCTCTCTTCGGTGCCGAAGAGGAACCAGGTGCTGTACTTAAGCAGTAACTCGGCCCGCTTGGCAGCCGTGGTGGCTGAGTAGTCGATGGCGATGCCTTCCTGGGCGAGGAGTTCCTTTTGCAGGAGTGTCTCCCATTCGAGAATCTTGTCTGCGATGAACTTGAACCCGGTCAACGTGTTGATGACCTTGATGCCATGGTATTTGCCAATCGCATCCTGCAGCGGCGTGGTGACGAAGGTCTTTATCATCGCCGCCCTCGTCGAACCGCGCGAGGGAAGCTGGCCCAGCTCCTTGAGTCGGGTGATGCGGAAATCCGCAAGGAGCGCGCCAATCTGGTTGCCGGTGAGCAGGACGAGGTCTCCACTGTTATCGCGCACAGCCACGCCCATACGGTCGCAGTCGGGGTCTGTGGCTACTACGAAATCCGCGCCGATTTCGCGCGCTTTGGCCAGTGCGAGGGTAAGCGCCTCGGCATTCTCCGGGTTGGGAGACTTCACTGTGGGGAAGCGCGGGTCCATCTTCCATTGAGACTCCACGGCGATGACCTCCGCTCCAGTCCTGGTCAGAGCGGGCACACTCGAAATTCCGCCCACGCCGTGAATTGGGGTGAAGACTACCTTTGGGCGCGCCTTGCGAATAGTTTCCGCGCTCATGATATTCTCGGTTAGCGCAGTCAGATACGCTTCATCGAGTGAGGTCGGCAGCACGACTACCTTGGCGAGGTCCTTCTTGAGGAATGCGGTCAACTCACCCATGCGCACGCTGTACACTTCGTGGATGATGCCCTCTGCGTGGGGCGAAACGACTTGCGCACCGTCCTCGAAGTACGCCTTGAACCCATTGTCCGCCGGGGGGTTATGACTGGCGGTAATGACGACTCCTGCCGTGGCCTTGAGTTCGCGGACGGTAAAACTGAGTTGTGGCGTGCTGCGGGGGCCATCGAAGATGAAGGCGGTGCCACCGAGCTGGCTCCAGATGCTGGCTGCGAGTTCGCAGAAGTGGCGGGAGAAGTGGCGGACATCATGCGCAATCACGAGGCGAGGCTCCTCGCGGTACCCGCGCGTGATGAGCAAGTGGCGCGCGCAGTAGCGGTAGAGGCCGATCGTGGCGCGGGCGATGTTGAAGTCGTTCATGTGCGCACACCCCACCGCGGCAAAGGCAGGAGTGCCCAGAGCGTTGGGCGTGCCGACCTCGGCGGCGGTTGGGCGAGCGGCGATCGTTTTGTCGCGCATGCCACCTGTGCCAAATGCAATCTGCTTGTAGAAGCGGTTATCCAGCTCTTCCCACGCTCCTGCCTCCACCAGTTCATTAATACTGGCCAGCGCCCAGTCGGGCAGGAACCCGGCAACGATCCATGCCTCGAGGTTTTCGAGAGTGGAGGGAAGGATTTTCTTGGCCGCAGCAGCGGCGCGTACTTGTTCGAGAAGGCTCATGATTGGAAATTAGCAGTGGCAGGCGGGCAGGCGACTATTGAGAAGCGATAGGGGAGGGATTTATCCGTGGGTGCCGTCCTTGCGGCGGTGAAGCACAATGCCATTGCCATCAGGGTCGGCGATGACAGCCATTTGGCAAACCGGGGAGTCAAATCCTTCAGAGACAATCGTCACCCCCTTGGCTTTGAATTCTGCAAGCGCTGCGGGGATATCATCAACTGCAAAGGCAACCGAACCTCCACTAATGCGTGCCGGGAACCCCATGAACTCCTTCGGGTTATAGATGCAAAAGGTGGTGGGAGGTGCATCAAACTCGACCCACTTGTCTTCGTACTGGGATGAAATCTTCAAGCCAAGTACATCGCGGTAAAAGGCGATGGAGCGGGCAACGTCATTTACTTCATAGCTTACAAAATCGATGCCTAGAATGTTCATGATAGTTGTGTTGTTGATGGTTCGTATCGGGTGAAGTTAACTGGAAATTAAAGCGAGTAGCCGAGGTAAGTGCCAGCCGCAATCAGAGGCTTTGCAGTGAGGCATTTCCAGCTATCGAGGAATGCCTCTTCCGTGTCCGCGAAGAGCGGGCTTATCTCGAAGGCAAAGGGCGGTAACCCGGTTTCATCCGTGGGAAGTACCACCCCGGCTGCAAGAGCCCAGCGAGTCCACTGGCGCACCTGGTCGTTCTTGCAGGTCAGGGGAGAGTCCACGCCCTCGGCGTTCTTCACCGGCGAGAAATCGTCCTGGCGCAGGGTCTCGATGATGATTGTGTCTTTCGCGAAAGGTACAGCGTCGAATACGAACATCTCGAACTTTACGCCATTGGGTTTGGTCGGATTCACAATAGCTCCGGTGGCGTCAACCGTCTTGATCTTCTTATCCGCACGGTGGAAGGGGAGCGCGTAGTTGGCATCGTTGCCACCTGCGCGCTGTACAAAGTTTACGCCGAGGCAGTGAATCGCGATGCTGCCCGCAAGGTAGCGTAGCTGGCCATTGGGCAGGCGCTCTTCCTGCATGGCATTGGGCAAGTCGCTGTACTCTATCACCACAGTGCGCCCATTTTGGGTGCAGAAGTGACCGACTTTCTCGAGTGGGTAGGCCTTCGGAATCATCTTGCTGGACATTTCCCCGCCGCTGAGGAGATGGAAGCCGATAAACTCCGGGTCGATACAGCGCACCAGCGGATTATCCACCTGAAAGTAGCTGATAACTTCCACGCCGAGAGCCTTGAGCTTCGCGATAGCCCCGCTGCGCACCATGGCGCGTAGCGAACCGCCATGGCCATCGGGGCTCAGCGCTATAGTGCCAGTTGTTTCGAGGAGAATCTTGCCTCTAAAATCCACCGCAGGCATCCGCCCTTGGGTGAAGAAGATAACACTGGCTGAAGGCAGCCCAAAGAACTGGTGTTGCTCGAAGAAAGCAACCGTGGCGGCATGGTTCGCATGGCTTGTCATAATAAGCCACGGTATCGTCTTGCCGTGTCGGGCGGAAGCGGCAGCGATTTTCTCTGCGAATACCTGGAACAACGGCTTCCCTTTAATAGGAGTCACTGCGAAAGTCCCCTTGGGGCCGTCGTAACCGAGGCGCGTACCCTGACCGCCAGCTACTGTGAACGCCGCGACCTTGCCCGCGCGAAGAGCAGCCTCTCCGCGCTCGCGCGCACGATTCCAAAGACTGGCATCACCGCCATGCTCAGGCCGGGAGATAAAGGGTGCAGGCTCCAGCCCGTAGAGATCGAGCGACTTCGCGCCCCCCTTTACCAGCGTGTTAGTGAGACGGTCTATCTCGACCAGGTCGATCTCTGCAGCCTGCGCGAGCAGAGCGGATTTCTCCTCGTCATTCAGGAGATTCCAGAAAGCAAATACATGCCCCTGACCAGCGGCTTCGAAACGGGCGCTAACAGATGAATAATCGCTCATAGTACGAGCCGTAACGGGTAGGCAAAGCGAATGGGTTTGGCAAGGCAGAAGAAGGGGGAAAGGCGGAAGGTAGAAGGCGGAAGGCGGAAGGCGGAAGGCAGAGTAGTCAGTAGACAGTAGTTAGTAGATAGTAGGTAAGGCAGAAGGCTGATTGCAGTGGTGTTCGGTGGGAAGAAGGCAGAGGTGTTCGGTGACACTGTTACCAGTCGGCGGAGTACTGTTACCGGTCTGCGGAGTGCTGTTACCGGTCTGCGGAGTGCTGTTACCAGTCGGCGGAGTACTGTTACCGGTCTGCGGAGTACTGTTACCAGTCGGCGGAGTGCTGTTACCAGTCGGCGGAGTACTGTTACCGGTCGGCGGAGTGCTGTTACCAGTCGGCGGAGTACTGTTACCGGTCGGCGGAGTGCTGTTACCAGTCGGCGGAGTGCTGTTACCGGTTTACAAAGGGCTGTTACCGGTCTGCAAAGGTTATCCCGGGTCCGTGTAAATCCGGCTTCTGCCTTGCCACGCGATGGGCATTCGCTAAACCCCTCTGGATGCGAGTGGTTGTGCAACGGGTTAAAGAGGCGTCGGTGAAGTCAGACGGTGTAATGACCGGGCAAATCGGCGCGGGATTGCTGGTTTTTGTGGGGGTTGAGGCGGCAGATGGGCCGGACGACATCGACTGGATGGCACGCAAGCTTCCACAGCTTCGGATTTTCGATGATACGGAAGGCCGGATGAATCTCAGTATCATGGATATCGGCGGCGGCATCCTGGTTATCAGCCAATTCACGCTGTATGGCAATGTCCAGAAAGGCACACGCCCATCATTCAATCATGCGGCCCCACCGCAGATTGCGATTCCGCTCTATGATAGCTTCCTCAAGGCGCTGGAGAAGCAGATGGGGAAGCCCATACCTGCCGGCGTCTTTGGGGCTTCCATGGAAATCGCTGCGCTGAATGACGGTCCGGTAACTCTATTTATGGATACCAAACATAAGCAGTTATGACGATGCCTACGGGCGATTGAAGGTAGCCAGCGCATCCCGCTCTGGTTCCCAATCCTTTGGGGTATAATCGTGTGAAAGAACTTCGCTATACACCCAACCCGCGCAATTCCCAACTATGCGATTGCGGAATGTTGCATGAGGAACTAGCTTGCGATCTTCTTTACACCGCTCATGCCTCTATCGCTTCGATCCAACTTCCCCGGTGGCAACGCCCGTTTCGAGACCCAATCGGTACAAGGTGACGTCACCGAAGTGCATTTTTCCGCTGAACCGACAGGGGGGAGTGAGGCCCTATGGTTCAACTTTACGTTGGCTGAACCCAAGCCTATGGAAAACCCTCCAGCAGGGCGCAAGCTTAAGCTCGTATGGCGCTACTTCGATGGCTGCTGTGGCGCGAGTGATGCCGGTGCAGTCCGCCCGGTGATTAAGTATACCGACCAGGACTGGGTCCATCTCCGCATCGGACGCAGCGAACTCCAGCCGGATGGTCAGCATTGGGCGAGTTGGGACTTGGATTACCCGGCTCCCGCGATCCATCTGGCACTGGGCTTCCCCTACGATAAGGACGACGCTGCACAGCTTATCCAAAAGACGCGCCAGTACTGGCATGAGGATGTGATCGGGCTCACTCAGACCGCACGCCCCATGCACCGCATTGCCAGCCAATACGGTACGCAAGGCGGTACCCAGCCGGGCATTTATATTGTGGCTCGCGCCTTCCCCGGAGAGCATCCAGCATCCTGGGTTCTGGATGGATTACTCGGTGAGATGCCACGGATGAAGAAGCAGAACGCCCTCGTTTGGGCTGTGCCCTTTGCCGACCCCGATGGTGCCCACAAAGGAAACTACGGGCGCGGTGGTGCATTTGAGCGCCCGGAGTGGACAGTACTACGCCGCGATATTCAGCGTTGGCAGGGGCGGTGCCGGCCATCCATTGTGCTCGAGCTGCAAGCCGCAAAACTGGATGAGACCGAGGGTGTCCGCGCAATTCTTTCTGGAGAAGGTGGCGATGCCGAGAAGTGGGCGAATGTTATCTTTGATGGTCTTGGGCCGGAATACGCTGCAAAGGCTTTCAAGCAGCAGAACAAGCTTCTCCTCAGCGAGCCGGTTGCGCGTGTAGCCCAGGCCGCAGGCGTGCCCCACCTCGTCCTTGGGATTCCATGGAGCACAGCCGGCGGCAAACTGCTCTCCCGCAAGAGTTACCGCGAGATCGGCCAGCGGCTGGCTTCCGTGATCAGTACGCGGGCGCAGATTTGAGACTATCCACTAGGCAAAGATGGAAAAAACAGCCCGACCGCATCGCTGCAGTCGGGCTATAAATGGCTGTCCTTTGCTCGTAGATGTGGTCGAAGCCAGAGGCTTCTTCACACTTTTACTCTTTAATCTACTTGCTGACCTTCTCCAGCAGCGAGTACACGCGGTTTACCATGGTGCGGGGATCGTCAACCAGACCTGCTGCGATGAGGGCGTTGTCGAAGAGCTGCTCCGTCACGAGCTTGGCAAGCGCGTCGTCTCTGGAACGCAGAGCGGAGAGTTGCTTGATTAGCGGGTGCTTGGCGTTGAGTTCGAGGGCAACGGCGGGGTTCTCACTCACGTCCTGCCGCATGGACTTCATCATCTTGCGCATGGCAGGGGTGAGGAAGCGGTCACTATTGAGCGCTACGGCTGGGCTGTCCACGAGGCGGGTGCTGGTCTTCACAGACGTGGCGCGCTCGCCGAGGAGTTCCTTTATCCAAGTGCAGAGGCCGGTGGCTTCTGCTTCAGGAAGAGCCTCACCAGCGGAATCTTTCGATACGTCCTCGAGCTTCGCATCACTGGAGTCGGCGGAGATGAGTTTCTTTCCGTCGAACGAGCCAAGATGCTGCATGACATACTCGTCGATGGCATCGTAGAGATAAAGGACTTCGATACTGCGGGCCTTGAACGCTTCGAGGTACGGGCCGGACTCGATGACCGCGCGGCTGGGGCCATGGAGGAAGTAGATTTCGGCGGTGCCTTCCTTGAGGCGGGTGACGTACTCTGCGAGCGAGGTCGTCTTGCCAGCCTCGGTGAGGGAGGACTCGAAACGGAGGAGTTTCGCGAGCTTGTCGCGGTTTGCGTAGTCGGTGGCAACGCCTTCCTTGATGTAAACGCCGAAGTTCTTATAAAACTCTGCATACGTATCGGGGCGTTTCTCGGCTTCTTCTTCAAACAGCTTCAGTACGCGCCCCGTGATTACCTTATTGAGCTTCTGCATCAGCGCACTGTCCTGCATGGTTTCGCGCGAGATGTTTAGCGGCAGATCGGCGCTGTCCACCACTCCCTTGAGGAAACGGAGCCACTCGGGCAGGAGATAGTCGGGCTTTGCCTCGATAAGTATCTTCTTGCAGTAGAGGCTGACTCCTGGGTCAACGCGGCCAAAGCCAAAGCGCTCGGTGTTTTCTTGTGGGACGAAGAGCAGGGCGTTGATCGCCAGCGGGGCATCGGCGCTGAAGTGCAGGCGCAGCCGTGGCTCGTCGAAGGCATTTGCCTGGAACTTGTAGAACTCAGTGTACTCCTCATCTTTGATCTCGTTCTTGCTGCGAAGCCAAAGCGCCTGGACTGTGTTGATGCGTTCGCCATTCAAGTTGATGGGGAACGGGACAAACTTTGAGTAGCGGTTGAGTATCTCCTTCACGCGTTCAGCCTGGGAGAACTCTTTCTCCTCGGGTTTCAGCTTCACTACAATCTTGCAGCCACGACGCTGGCCTTCGGTGGGCACGATTTCGTAGGAGCCTTTGCCGGTACTCGTCCAGAGGAGATGCTCCCCGTCGCTGCGCCAGGAGTGGGTATAAACACTGGTAGTCTCTGCTACCATGAACACACTATAGAACCCCACACCGAACTGGCCGATGAGGGAGAGGCTGGCTGCCTTGGTGTCTTCGCCCCGTTCCTGCGCCGTTTTAAGGGCTTCGACAAATGCCTTCGAGCCAGAATGAGCTATGGTGCCAATGTTTTCCACCAGCTCGGTGCGCGTCATTCCGATGCCGAAGTCCTGGATGGTGATTGTCCCCGCAGTGTCATCCGTGGTGATATTAATCTCCAGCGCGAGAGAGTCGTCGAATATCTCCTTCTCCGTAAGCTGGAGATGGCGGAGCTTCTCGAGTGCATCCGCTGCATTGGATACAAGCTCGCGCACGAATATCTCCTTGTCCGTGTAGAGCGAGTGGGTGACGATATCGAGCAACTGCCCGACTTCCGCTTGGAATGAGTGTTTTTCTGCTGTATTACTCATGGTATTATCTGTTGTGAAAGCGCGTTTAGCTAAAGAATATATAGAAAACAGATGCCAATCAAAGATTGGCATTGAAGCAAGCCGTTAATGACCGTGGCCAGCGCTGAAGGTTCATTTCGAAGTTGCTAAAGTTTATTCCCAAATTCTGGATAGCAATCTTCTCCTCCACAGAAACCAAGTCTATGTGTCCGGGAGCAATGCTTTGCAGTCCGGGAGCAATGCTTTGCAGTCCGGGAGCAAGACTTTGCAGTCCGGGAGCAAGACTTTGTAGTCCGGGAGCAAGTCTATGTGTCCGGGAGCAATGCTTTGCAGTCCGGGAGCAAGACTTTGCGGTCCGGGAGCAAGACTTTGCGGTCCGGGAGCAAGACTTTGCAGTCCGGGAGCAAGACTTTGCAGTCTGGGAGCAAGACTTTGCAGTCCGGGAGCATGGCTCGTTGGTTTTGCCTTCGGTTAAGGACGTTTAACCCATGGTTGAGAATGGCACTTACAGCACCACAACTTCGAAATGCACTGTCGTGCTGATGGTTCCAGTACCCTTAGATCCCAAGTCACTGCGTTGAACTCCTAGCAAAGAACGGCACATACCTTGAAAAGTACCTTACTCCACCCGGTGAAAACTACGCATGAAAATGATGCAATCTATGGAATTTATCTACAGATTCATTTATGCCGTCCGATATACCTTATTGTAATCCAATAACGCTGTGGGCCTTAAAATCTATCTAAAACCCAAGGAGAAAATCATCATTGCCGGTGCGCTCATTAATAATGGGAACCAGCCGGCTGAGATTTATCTGGAGAATGAAGTTCCGGTTCTTCGTCAGAAGGATCTGTTATCTGAGAAACTGGCGGATACTCCCTGCAAGCGCATCTATTTTGTCATACAGTTAATGTATTTCGACACGGCCAACCTGACCGCTCACCACCAGACCTACTGGGAACTGGTCCGCCAGTTGGTGGCTGCTGCTCCAAGCACCCTGGTTATGGTCGATTCCATTTCGGAAGAAATCCTAAACAACCGCTACTACAAAGCCCTGAAACTCTCCAAAAAACTTATCGAATACGAACATGAACTCATTAGCCGATAGTACCCGCAACCTTGCCACCTACCGGCAGGTTCAGAAGGAAACCCTCTCCGGGCGCAGCCTGGAAGCTGCAGTGCTAGGCAAAGCAGCCGCCCGTATGCGCAAGGGACTCGACCTATGGGAACTCGATGGGAAGGAAAAGGAGCTTATCGACGCCTTGAAATACAACCTGCGTGTTTGGGATGTATTTCACTCCGATTGGGAAGGCCACGAATGCACCCTGCCGGACGATATGCGCAACGATCTCCTTCGACTAAGCATTTATGTACACAAGTCCGTCTTGGAAATGATCGCCTACCCCAACTCATCGAAGATCAACAGCCTCGCCCTCGTAAATGAGTCGCTCTCGGCTGGTCTGATGGGGCGCACTGCCATGCCGATTCATCAGGCATAGTCCACTTTCAGCGGGACTCGCATCCCGCTCGTTCTAAATTCGTATTCATTCAGCTCGCGTTGATTGTCCATGTCCCTCAGCACCGCCCACCATGAAAGCACTCTGCGCATAGAATCCCCTACTGTGCTGGAGCTTACAATTCCTTCATCCGATTATGAGACGAAGGGAACCCCGGTGGCGTTGAGTCCCGCGCTGTTGCTGGACCGTGCACGGGACGCTGCCGAGAAAGGCAGGGCGAAGGAAGCTCGTGGCTACTATGAGCAGATCATCTCTATCTGTCAGGATACACTGGCCAGACAGCCCACAAACTGGAAACTGCATGAACTCAAGGCATGCGCCGAGTATCGCACCGGAACCTTCAAAAAGGCATGGCACTCATACCAGCGCGCGCGGACAGATCCAGAAATCTTTTGGCCATCGCTTCTGGGACAGATTAAGGCAGGCATTGAGATAGGGCTGTGGAAGGACTTGGAAAAGTTAAACACTGCCGACATGCCTTTGTGGGTGGATAAGGAATGGCTGTCTGCGTCCACGTTGTTAACCTTACCGATTGCCAAGCACGGGGATGATCTTCGCAAAGCGGCTGTCATCGAGGCAAGGCGTCGTGCTGGCAATTGTACTGCGGAGCACCATCCCTTACATCAAACAGCCGGCAAGCTTCGCATCGGCTATCTATCTCCAGACTTTAATAACCACGCAGTGGCGCACCAGATCGTCCGCGTGCTTGAGTGCCACGATCGCACCCAATTTGAACTGTACGGCTACAGCACGGGGCATAATGACAACAGCCGCATAGGCCAGCGCATTAGGAGCTGTTTCAGCACCCTGCGCATTGCTCAAGGTCGCACAGCCGCCGAGATAGCCCGATGGATCGCTTCGGATAAGATCGACATTCTCGTCGATCTCGCCGGGCATACTACTGGAAATCGCATGGATGTCCTCGCACACCATTCGGCGCCTGTCCAAGTGAGTTGGCTGGGATATCCCTGTACCACGGGGGCGGATTACATAGACTACTTTATTGTGGATGCCATTGTGGCTCCACCCGAGCACCGGACTCATTTCACTGAGGCTCTGGTTACTATGCCAGATTGCTACCTGCCAGCGGATAATCGCCAGCCCGTGGATGAGGTGAAGCCTGCGCGACAATCCTGTGGCTTGCCCGATGCTGCGGTCATTCTCGCCGCTTTTCACCCGGCCTATAAACTTGATCCGAACCTCTTTCGCACGTGGATGAATATCCTCCATCGGTGTCCCAACACCTGTCTTTGGCTGCGCGCGCAGCACCCGGAGTTGAGGGCGAATCTGGAAGACGCCATTCGCGCGCATGGTGTCAATCCCCGGCAAGTGGTGCTGGATGATGTCATATTAGAGAAGCCCGCTTACCTTGCCCGCCTTCAGCTAGCGGATATTTTCCTGGATACCCATCATTTCAACGGGCACTCAACAGTCAGCGATGCGCTATGGGCCGGGGTCCCAGTCATTTCCACACCGGGCGATACCTTTGCTGCGCGCGTAGGTGCCAGCCTCCTCAACGCTGCTGGCATCCCCGAATGCATCGCACCAACACTGTGCGATTACGAGCGCCTGGTCATTGAGTTGGCCACAGACCGTGAACGACTCCGCGAACTTTCCAATACGCTACGCTCGCAGAAGATGAGCGTACCGCTCTTTGCCACCGAACAATGGACTCGCCATCTTGAGAGTGCCTACCTCGAGATGGCCGCCATCCATAAGTCATCCATGCGTCCTCGCGACTTCGCCATCCATGCGTGACCCTATGAATACCGGATTCCAGACCCCCGCGCACGGGACCAACATTGTTTCACCACCGAACCAGTGCAGCTTGCGGCAATCTCTGCTGACGCTATCCGCACAGGATCATCTGCAAGAAGCACTCGAACTGCATCAATCTGGTCAACACGAGCAGGCACTGGAGTCCTACAAGGCCGCGCTGGATGATGATCCCCGATTGGTAGATGCGTGGCAACTTCTCGGTTTTCTCAATCTTCAACTTGCCCACTATGCGGATGCGCTTCCCTGTTACGACAAGGCCATAAGCCTGAATTCACAACCCGCCTACCATCTCTATCGGGGCGAGTGCTTGTACCACCTAGGTCGACCGAAGGAAGCCATTCCCGCGTTGCGTCGTGGGCTGCATGCCCCCAAAGGCGGTTCCGAGGCGCACTTCTATCTGGGACTGGCCTACCGCCAGCTTAAGGACGACAAGAGCGCGCTCGCCCATCTCAAAAGTGCAGTGCTGCGGTCAGACTTGGAGCCGCTTAAGATAGATATATTTGTCCGCGTGCTGATTGAAATGTGCGGTGCCAATGAGGCACTGGAACTCATCGGTAATTTTCAAGTAGACGCACCCACATCCGTTGTTCTTCGCTATGCGCGGGGCCAGCTCCTGTTAATGGATGACAAGCCGGTTATCGCCGAACCGCTTCTGCGTGAGGCGACATTGGCATACCCCACCTGCGCGGACGTTTTCTACTACCTCGGTCGCAGTCTTCGCGAACAACGCAAGATCAACGATGCCATCGGAGCTTTTCAACACGCGGCGCAGCTTAATCCCAAGCACCTGGAAGCTCTGAATTACCTGGCGATGTGCCTCGCAGACTGCGACCGCCTGAATGAGGCTGTGGCCATCCAGATGGAGGCGCTTAAGATTAACCCCAACTCTATCGCCTGTCTTAATAATGCAGCCGGCTGCCTGTCCCGACAGGGCAAGATTGAGCCCGCCCTCCGTTTCTACCGTCGATTGGTTGAACTGGCTCCGAAACAATTGGTTTTCCACAGCAATCTTCTCTTTACGCTCAACTATTCGAGCCTCGAGACACCGCGCAGTATCTTTGAAGCACATCAAAATTACGGGGAGCTGATGGCCAGCCTGCCACTGCCTGCAAATCTCCCAGCGCTACAGGTCAAAGACCGTACAGGGCGACCCTTGCGCATCGGAATTATCTCGGGAGACCTGCGGCTGCATCCAGTAGTTTCATGGCTGGAAGCCTGGCTTCCCCATCTACCCCGTGATCGGGTTGAGCTGGTTGCCTTCTGTACGAATGAGAAGGACGATGCGGTCACGGATCGCCTCCGCCCGCTCTTTACCCAATGGGTGGATTTGCGACTGACTTCCATGTTGGAATCCGGTCAGCGTATGCGCGAGGCCGCGGTAGACATTATCATCGATCTCGCTGGGCATACCGGGCGCAATCTCCTACACGCTCTCTCCTGGCGCTGTGCTCCCATCCAAGTCTCCATGCTCGGATATCCGAACACCACAGGCTTGAAGACGATGGACTACCGTATCACCGACCGCATCGCAGACCCAAGGGGGGTGACGGACCGGTTCCATTCGGAGAAGTTAATCCGCATGCCTGAATCTGCGTGGTGTTTTCAAGCACCAGATGACGCCCCAGCTCCAGACGCCCAACCCCACGAAGGCATTGTTTTCGGGTGCTTTAACAATCTAGCCAAGTTCCAGCCCGCTGCGATACAACACTGGTCGCGCCTTCTTCTGGAAACACCTGGAAGCCGCCTCCATCTGAAGTCCTCCGGTCTGCAAGACCCATTCCTCCAGAAGCACTACTACAAACTCTTTGGTGACCTCGGAATTACAGCGGACCGCCTAATCCTTGTGGGGCGTACCCGCACCATGGCTGAGCACTACCGCTGCTATCAGGATGTGGATGTTGCCCTGGATACGTTTCCTTATCATGGCACGACTACCACCGCTGAAGCCCTGTGGATGGGAGTTCCCGTCATCTCATTGACAGGCTCGGACCACCGTGCCCGTGTAGGGTTTAGCCTGCTCTCGACCATCGGCCATGACGAGTGGGCAGTCTCCACCTGGGATGAGTACCGCCGCACCGCTCAGCGTGTAGCCACGCAGTATCGGCAATCCCCAAACCTCCGCCATGACTTACGCGAACGCATGCGCACCTCTTCGCTTTGTGACGGCCAGGCATACGCCAGGAACATCATGGATGTGCTGACAACTCTATAGAATCCTGTAGAGTGCACGCGAATATCAGCGAGTACGGGAAGTTGAATGCACTCAAGAGGACTGTGGTATTGGTGCTATGCGCTCCATGCAGCGCCAAGGGTGCGACCTTAAGACGGCCTAGGCCAATGTCCTTGTATCTGAACTTCGCGAAATAATAAACCCCGTGGGTTCATTACGAGCCCACGGGGTTATACGAAATCCAACCGACTATAAATAGCCGAATCCTATATTATACTTTCCAGCTTTGCAGGATGCGCATGTAGTTGGCGCGGCCCAGAAGTTCTGGATTTGGAGCGTGCAGATAGCTCATACTGCCCTTCATCTGTTCGAGGGAAGTATACTCATGCTCTTCCATCCAGGTTTCGAAGTGCTTGCGAATCTCTGTCAGATAGCTGGGGCCTCGCTGAAGTAGAGCGGAGACCATTTGAACAGCGTCGGCACCAGCCATCACAGACTTGATGGCATCCTGTGCGGTGTGCACGCCACCAGTTACCGCGAGGTTCAAGCGCATACGTCCATGAAGCACGGCGAGCCAGCGCAGTCGTAGAAGCAGATCCGATGAATTGGATAACTCCAAGTGCGAAACTGTTTCGAGTTCCTCGATGTTAATGTCGGGCTGGAAGAACCGGTTGAACAGCACCAAGGCATCGGCACCAGCAGTTTCGAGCCTACGCGCAAAATGCGGCAACGACGTGAAGTACGGGCTAAGCTTTACCGCCACGGGGATAGTCACAAACTGCTTAATCATCCGCACGATCTGGTAACAGCGTTGCTCGATAACACCAGCGGGTTCCTCGTCGCTTCTGGGCAGGAAGTAGAGATTGAGTTCCAGTGCATCGGCACCGGCTTGCTCGATCAGCTTCGCCCACTCGACCCACGTGCCTTCATTTATCCCGTTGAGCGATGCGATTACGGGTATGTTTACCGTCTGCTTTAACTTCGCAACCTGGGCGAGATAGTCATCTGGCCCGAGGTGGAATGCCTGCGCTTGTGGGAAGTAAGAAGTGGCCTCAGCATAAGAGTTCTCATGGCTGAGGATGTGCTTCTCGATCCCGCTTTGATGGTGCTGTATCTGCTCCTCAAAGAGGGAATGCATCACAATCGCTGCTGCGCCTGCATCCTCCAGGCGCTTGACGAGATCCAGTTTATAAATCATCGGCGAGGCGCCGACGATAAATGGATGGGGTAGTTTGAATCCTAGATAAGAGGTGGAAAGGTCCATGGCATTATTGTTTAAGCGGGTGTTGATGCGGTATTGCTCGTGGTTGCAGGAACACTCGTGACAGGCTTGGTAGCCATTTGCTCAAAGAGCGCATAGTGTTTCTTGACGTATTCCTGGCTAGCAGTGGCCAAGAGCTTTGCGCGCTCCGGATCGCTGTGTGCCAGCATCTTGAACCGGGCCTCATTATCCGTGAATGTATTCAGCGGGGCTTTTGGTGCTGCGGAGTCCAGTTTCATTGGTGACTCTTCGGCGCTGCCCCGTCGTGGGTCAAAGCGATAGAGAGGCCAGAATCCGGTGTTTACCGCCAGCTTCTGCTGCTCCAGACCGAAGTTCATATTATAGCCATGGGCGATACAATGACTGTAGGCGATTACAAGCGATGGGCCTTCGTAACTATCTGCTTCAATCAGAGCTTGAACGGTCTGGCTGTCCTTTGCTCCCATTGCAACTTGGGCCACATAAATATGCCCGTAGAGAGACATAAGCATACCCAAGTCTTTCTTCGGTAAACCCTTGCCCGCTGCGGCAAACTTCGCGAGCGCACCCATTGGGGTGGCTTTGCTCTGCTGTCCGCCGGTGTTTGAGTACACTCCCGTGTCGAGCACGAGCACATTCACGTCGCGACCGCTGGCGAGTACGTGGTCAAGACCACCGAATCCGATATCATAGGACCAGCCGTCTCCACCGATAATCCATACAGACTTCTTTACCAGATAGTCCGCCAGTTCCCTGAGTTTGCGTGCTTTCAGGGAGGTGTTCCCTGCCAGCTTCTCACGCACGAGTGCCACGCGAGCCCGTTGGTCATGGACTCCGCTTTCAGTTCCCTGATTGGCTGTGACGATGGCCTTGACCAAGTCGTCTCCAAGTTCGCTGGCAAAGCCCTGCAGGAGATGGATGGCGTTGTCTCGCAAATTATCCAGAGACATACGCATACCGAAACCGAACTCTGCGTTGTCTTCGAAGAGCGAGTTCGCCCAGGCCGGGCCGCGGCCGTCTGGATTCTTTGCGTACGGCGTGGTGGGAAGATTGCCTCCATAAATTGAGGAGCATCCCGTGGCGTTGGCGATGACTACACGGTCACCGAAGAGCTGGGTTAGCAGCTTGATGTAGGGAGTTTCTCCGCACCCTGCGCACGCGCCCGAGTACTCGAAGAGTGGCTGGCGGAACTGCGTACCCTTGACATTATCTTCCAACGAAAGGCGGTCGGGGTCCGGCAGTTTAAGGAAGAAATCATAGTTCGCACGTTCAGGAATTCGGAGCGGCTCCTGCGGCGCCATGTTAATAGCCTTATGATTCGGCTGCTTCTTATCCTTGGCCGGGCAGACAGCTACACACAGCTCACAGCCGGTGCAGTCCTCAGGAGCCACCTGTATGGTGAATCGGGTGCCCGGAAACTCGCGCGCTTTGAATGGCGTGCTCTTAAAGGTTTCGGGGGCCGTAGCCACGAGATTTTCCGGGTAGAACTTCGCACGAATCGCAGCATGCGGACAGACAAGCACGCATTTGTTACACTGGATACAGATGCTTGCGTCCCACACGGGAATCTCGATTGCGATGTTGCGCTTCTCCCAGCGAGCGGTGTCCGTCGGGAATGTCCCATCCACCGGGAACGCGCTGACCGGAAGGCTTTCGCCCTTGTTCGCCATCATCATGGCTGTTATGCGCTGCACAAAGTCGGGTGCATCGCCCATGACTACAGGGGGGCGTACATATTCGCTCTCAGCGAGAGCTGGCACCGCAACTTCGTAGAGATTGGCCAAGGTGCCATCGACAGCCTCCCAGTTCTTCTTCACCACCGATTCGCCTTTGCGGCCATAAGTCTTTTCAATCGCCTTCTTGATTGCCGCGATGGCTTCATCTCTTGGAAGCACACCAGAGATCGCGAAGAAGCACGTCTGCATGATGGTGTTGATTCGCCCACCCATGCCTGTTTGTTTGGCGACTTCATACGCATCGATGACATAGAAGCGCAGTTTCTTTTCGATGATTTGCGCCTGTACCTCGCGTGGGATGTGGTTCCACACACGGTCTGCCGGGTAAATTGAGTTCAGCAGGAAAACACCACCAGGCATCGCGCAATCCAGTACGTCATGCTTTTCCAACAGTGTAAACTGATGGCACGCAACGAATTGCGCGTTGTAGATTAGATAGGGAGCCTTTATGGGGTCCGGCCCGAAGCGCAGATGGGAAATAGTCACCGAGCCCGACTTCTTCGAGTCATACACGAAGTAGGCCTGGGCGTAGAAGTCCGTCTCGTCACCGATGATCTTGATACTGTTCTTGTTCGCACCCACTGTGCCATCCGAACCCAAGCCGAAGAAGACCGCACGCTTGATGTCCGCACGTTCGATATCGAAGCTCGCATCCCACGGTATGGAGAGGCGGGTAACATCATCGTTGATACCGACCGTGAAGTGCGTCTTTGCTTTGGGATTGGCCAGCTCATTGTACACTGCGCGGACCATGGAGGGAGTAAACTCTTTGGAGCTAAGTCCGTAGCGCCCACCAATGATCTTTGGAGCAAAACTATCGGGCAGCAATCCATCTTGCCGGGCTTCGTCGATAGCCGCACGCACTTCAAGATAGAGAGGGTCGCCCAGAGTGCCGGGCTCCTTGGTGCGGTCCAGAACCGCGATAGAGCGTACACTGCGGGGCAGCGCTGCCACAAAATGCTTGAGCGACCAAGGGCGGAACAGGCGAATCTTAAGGACGCCGACCTTTGCCCCAGTTGCATTGAGCCAATGCACGGTCTCCTCAATAGTCTCCACGCCTGAACCCATGGCGATTATGACGGATTCCGGCTCCTTGTGCCCTACGTATTCAAAGAGTTCGTAAGCCCGACCAGTGACTTGCTTAAAGCGCCGCATGGTTTCCTGCACAATATCCGGGCACGCATCATAATAGCGATTACAGGACTCACGCGCCTGGAAGAACACATCTGGATTCTGTGCCGTACCCCGCAGCATCGGGCGATCCGGAGTCAATGCCCGTTGACGATGAGCGCGGATCAATTCCTCATCCACCAAAGCTTCCAGCTCGGCGTTTGTGATCTGAACATAGCTGTTAACCTCATGCGAGGTGCGAAACCCGTCAAAGAAATGCAGGAACGGGATGCGAGACTCCAAGGTGGCCAGGTGGGCGATGGTCGCCATATCCTGCGTCTCTTGCACCGAGTTCGAAGCCAGCAAGGCAAATCCAGTCTGTCGGCAGGCCATCACATCCTGATGGTCACCAAAGATAGAGAGGGCGTGCGAAGCCAGCGTGCGCGCAGTCACGTGCATTACGAAAGGCATCAATTCGCCCGCAATCTTATACATGTTCGGGATCATCAGGAGCAGCCCCTGTGATGCCGTAAATGTCGTGGCCAATGAGCCAGTGAGAAGCGCACCATGGACAGCTCCAGCAGCGCCGCCCTCTGACTGCATCTCCGCAATAGTCGGTATCACTCCCCATAAATTGGGCTTTCCCTGTGCGGCCCATTCATCGCACCATTCCGCCATCGGAGACGACGGAGTAATTGGATAAATGGCAACCGTCTCACTCAGGCGGTAAGCTACTCGTGCTACAGCCTCGTTGCCATCGGTAATTGCAGTCTCGGGGTGTTTCATTTGTATTAAAATAATTTATGAGCAGACATCTGCTGTCAATCACAACTAATGCGGATATTAACCATGAAAATCAAAACTACTCAACAAATATTCTAAAAATCCGCTTGGTCAGACATCCTGAAGTCTGCACGAAAACAAAGAGAATTCCAGTGTGTACCGGGAAGTAGAATGAACCCAAGAGGCTAGTGGTAGAGGTGCGATATATATAGTGGATCAGGAGCGCTGAAAGCGCGACACCAACGGGTTGAACGGACGTCTCCTTGTGTCGCGCCTTTAACTAGATAAGCCAATAGAGATTATTTCACTTTCCAGGACTTCGTGATAAGTCATCCGAAGCGATGTTGCCGCGAGCAACGCAGCATAGGTAATGGGAGAGTTGCGGTTGAGCAGTTAAAGAATCAAGCCCCGCGCAGAGTGGAGAAATCCACCCTGCGCGGGGCTTTGATTTGTGGCAAAGAGTTTATCGCTACATATCGCCCAGAGGACTTATTCTTGGGGGCTCATCAGTCCAGTTGAATGGCATCAGTGTTAACCCTACATAATTAAGTTACAAAAATAGGGAAATTATTCATTAATAATCGCCAAATGCTGTGAATTCAGCTATGCACGGATTTGTTGGTTATTGCCAAGCTACTCGCTCAATCCCCCTGTCTGATTTTTGCCATGAATTTCATTCTTGTCGCACTGGTACTGGTCGTTGTTATTGGCTGTTTATATATACTTTATAGGGAAACCCGGAGGAACAAGGAACTGGCACAGGAGATGGAGCAGGCACCACTTGCCAATGAATATACTGAGGTCGAAGTGGAGGCGGTGGGAACCATGAGCTATACCACGGAAGTACCGGAGACAGTCGAGTATGCCGAGGCGCCGTGCGACCAAGTAGCACCGGTGGAAGAAGAAGCTCAAGCGGTAGAGGAAGTGCCTGTTTCGGTTGTTGTACCGCCTCAAAAAGGGCCGAAGTCTGCCCCTATGTCCGTGCCATCTGCTGCTACCGATGCATGGCCGTCGGAAATAGGTGCCTCATCGCCGGTGGAAGCCTTGTTTGCGACGCTTTCCCACGAGCTGCGTACACCGCTGAATGGTATTCTGGGTATGAGCCAGATTATGCGTGCTGAAGCACCGGATGATGAGCGCTTGGTGGCGATTGAAGCGGCGTCCAGGCACATGATGACTCTGCTCGCCAACCTGGTTAATCTGCGCAAGCTACAAACCGAGGCTATCGAGGAAAACCGGGAGTGGTGCCAGCCCCAGGAACTGCTGGACGAAGTGCGGCAGCGCTTGCGCTTTCGTGCCAGGACCCGGGGACTTGACTTGATAGTCAGGCCGGAATCCCAGCAAAAGCGTATTCGCTGGGACCGTGAGCACCTTCTTTCCATTCTGGAAAACCTTATTCTTGCCTCGATTGAGGAGACGCCTCTCGGGCAAAAGCACGAGACGGCTACATTTGCGCTTTCCTGGGTAGTTACCAACGACGACAAGTCGCTCGTCTTCAGCCTCGAGAACCCGTGTGAATCGTGGAGAGCGGATAGGGAGCAGACTCAGTTCGAGCCCTTTGGCTCCACGGTCGGCACCTCCCACCAGCGGGTGCGTATTGATGGACTATTGCGCGCTGTGGCGAAAGGACTGGTTACGCGCCGTAATGGAGATATCAGCTACAAGCCCCGTGATGACGGTGGGGGAGTGGTGTGCCATATTTTCCTGGCCATTGAACAGGTGATGACCGGCGCTGCCGGTTTGACTCGCGCTCCCTTCAGCAGCCTCAGCTTGCAGACACGCTCCCTTGCGACAACTACCAAGCAGCTTCATATCCTGCTCGCTGAGGACGACCCCACCAACCAGAAGGTGATAGCGTATATGCTCGCGAAGATGGGACACACTCTCACAATTACCAACAATGGACAGGAAGCGCTGGATGTCTTTCAGTCGAACCCGCATGCCGTCGATCTAATCTTGATGGATATAGACATGCCGGTGATGGATGGTGTGCGTGCCACGGTCAACCTGCGTAGCGGAGATATCGGGCCAAAGGGGTTGACCGTTCCTATTGCCGCCGTAACCGCATTTGCCACCACATCGGATCAGGGGCGGTTCTTTAAGATTGGGATGAACTACTTTCTATCAAAGCCGATCTCCTCGGACAAGCTGCGCACGCTGTTTCTCGAAGTCGAGCGCAAGCAACGGGCGTAGGTATTGGAGGGCCACCAGCCTGGCCGTATCTGCTGGCGAAGAATCTCAGGGATGCCTACGGCATCCACTGGACTTTGGCCAATTAGTGCGTACGTTGGTGGTAAAGGAATTGGAGATGGCATAATCCTGAGCCGTAATCCACCTCATCGACGCATGAGAAGAATGCAGTCCCGCAGGGACGACCTGCATCTTAGCCCCAGGTTTCAACCTGTAGAAATGGTACATAACCAGACCGAGTCCCGAAGGGACGACTGGATGGACGTCATCAAACGAGTCGAAGCGATCTATTTCCTTCTCTCAAATGGCGAATTTGAATCCCCTTCAGCCGTCCCTACGGGACTTGTAATACTAAATACGCCGTGTACCCCGGGTTGAAACCCGGGGCTAAGATGCAGGTCGTCCCTGCGGGACTTCGTTCTTCCCCATGGATATAGCAAGCTATTCGAAGCGCACCGCCCAGTCTGCACCCGTTTGTGCCAGGAAGCACTGAATTACTTGCACCTTCTTGTTTGGTATGACAGAGGTATTCCTTAGTCAGTCAATTAGTAGAACTCCAATCATCCCCCTTCTTATGAAATTCTCCACTTATGGAAAGGCCATGGGTTTCCTGGTCTTTACAATAGCTACTCTTCACGGAGCCGATATCACCGTAGATTATGCCATCCGGCATCAGACACTTCGCGGTATTGGTACCAGTACGCGCACCGAAGATGCCTATCTTAAGCAAAGCAGTATTCAGGATTACTACTTGAATGACTTCGGTGCATCTGCCTTTCGAACATGGCTGCCGTACACGACATTGAGCAGCTATACCGACCTGAATAATATAAAGTATCAGAACTTTAACGTCAATGCAGCCGAGGGCTCTCTGCGTATAGCCATCGATCTTAAGAAAAAGAAGCCCAGTTTGATGCTCATTGGTACATTCTGGACGCCACCGGGCTGGATGAAGGTGTCTGGCAATGATAATGGCACCGATGGTGCGAATTCTTCAGTCAACGTACTCCGTGAGGACCGTGAAGTTCATTATGCAAAGTTCATTCTGGAAACTGCGAAAATGATGAGGGATAAGTATGGAGCCCCACTTGATGCAATCTCCATCAACAACGAGCCTCGCTTCGATACCTTTTACGGCTCCTGTGTTTATAGTGATGCCCAGTATGCCCGCCTGTTTCGCAAAGTAGTCGATGCGTTTCGAGCAGACAACTATGACATGAAATTCTTTGGCACCGAGCACATGACTTTCGATGTAACTACCAACCTGAATATGTTGCGCGAGATAGTGGAAGACCCAGCGTATACCGATGCCATGCCCTATGTAGCCGCGCACGGCTATACCAATGGAGTCGCTACGGATACTAAACCCACCTCCGCCAGTACCTACTGGACTTCGATTACAGACATCTACAACAAGGAGTACTGGATGACGGAAACTTCTGGCGAACCGCATACGTGGGACGGCGCACTGAATGGGGTGGCGAGCGCGATGCACAATGCCTTTGTGGGTGGCCGGGCTTCGCTGTATACTTACTGGCTCTTTAATCATGAATCTCCCTACCATGGAGAGGAATTGTTTGAAAAGGCAGTGCCACAGAAGAAAGCCTATGCCTTTCAACATTATAGCAAGTACGTGCGCCCTGGCATGGTCCGCCTTGATGCCACACCCTCTACGTTGCAAAAGTTCGACATTAGTAGCTGGGCAGATGTGGATGCTGGAGTCGTTGTCATGGTGGCACTCAACCGCAATGACACGGCAAAAACAGTAACCGTTAAGATGCTGCATAATGTTGGCGTGCAGACCTTCAGTGCATGGAGAACATCAGCCTCCGATGCAGAAAATTTCTTGAAAGTCGGCAATGTCGCCGTGTCGGATGAGGGCGAATTTACCCTCACATTGCCACCTCTGAGCATTGTCACCCTCCGTGGTACAGGAGCCAGCTTCGATATCCCGCAATACACAGTCGTCCCCGCTAACAGTGTAGTGGTGCCCGCAACCGCTACCACTTATAAGTTCAAAGTAAGTGGTACAAGACAGGACACCCTCTGGAAGGCACGCAGTAAAATCTATTGGGCCAAAGTCACCGCAGGCGCCGAAAACACAGGGGACGCAGAAGTGAGTATTCTGATGCAGCGCAATGCAAGTGCTGTCGACCGTACCCACACACTCGAGATTGCCGGACAGAATATCACCATAACCCAGTTGGCCAAGGCACCAGAGACACTGTTAAAGAGCACGGCCACTGCCAATTTCGATTGGGGTTATAAATGGAATTCCCTCTTTAGCTTTGCGTACGATGTCTACTATCCCTTCGTTTTCGTTTATAGCACCGGAGAATGGGTCTATATTTACCCCGAAGGCACACCCGCCCCAACCGAAGACGCTGGCTACTTCTTCTTCCGCTTCGGCGAAGGCCACTGGGGCTGGACTCAGAGCGCACTGTATCCCACCTACGTTCCATTCGGTGAGAATGGCATGGGTGAGCTTCGCGAGTTCTAAAGTCTTTATCCAGCTCACCTGATGTCACTAACTCGCCGGGGAGTTTCGCGTTCTATTTTGCCGGTGCTTGGTTTGGAGTAAAGGTGGCATAGACGACACCAAGCAGATTCTTCCGGGTCACTGGTTCACGGTCGATCATGTCGTTGCCAAAGCCTTTGGCTATCCATGCAGAACCTTGCTTTTCGAGTAACTGATGCACCACTACTGCGCCAAACTTATCTTGATAGGCCACCACCATGCCCTTCTCCAGTTTGTTATAGTCAGTGGACTGGATAACCACCACTGTCCCTTCGGCGTAGATGGGTACCATGGAGCGACCATGACCATTTCCGGCAAACCGCCCAGGCGCACCCTCACTCACCACCTGGGCTGCGCGTCGCGTAGCCTGTGGGGAAAGTGTCGAGCGCGTATCAGTGTTTTCAAGCGTCTCACACCCCGTCATGGCTATTAGGGCCATGAGGAGGAGAAAACTATGGAATGAAGGTACCCGCACCTAAGGTATATATCGGACAAATACCTGCTAAGTTAAGGAGCAGCCATCAGCTTTCA
This sequence comes from Verrucomicrobiota bacterium, assembly GCA_033762955.1. GTDB lineage: Bacteria > Verrucomicrobiota > Verrucomicrobiia > Opitutales > Oceanipulchritudinaceae > JANRLC01. The sequence goes on from JANRLC010000025.1 coordinate 35,843, forward strand.
GACCTTTAGGACTCATTAGACCTATAGGACCTATGGGACACTGCCAACCGCAAACCGCCTTCCCTAAGCCAGTACAAGCATGGCGTCCCCGTAGGAGTAGAAACGGTAGTCGTTGCTAAGAGCCTCTGCGTAGAGTTCCTTGAACAGGGCTATACCAGCCAACTCACCGGGGGCGAGGAATGCACTGAGTAGACAGAGTAGAGTCGAGCGGGGGAGATGGAAATTGGTAAGCAAGGCACCGGCGGAGAACGTGGCAGGGGGATATAGAAAGAGCCGGGCATCAGCGATCCAGGGTTTGCTGACATCCTGTTGCACTCCTCCGCTACGATGGTAATCCTCAATGGCACGGAGCGTTGTGGTACCTATGGCGAGGCGGCTCTCTACCGGGGTTTGTGCTAGAGCGGTCCGCGTCCTGGCAGAGATCTCGTAGAGTTCGCCATGCATGAGATGCTCCTGTATCGTATCCGTGGCTATGGGGCGAAAAGTGCCCAGACCTACATGCAGTGTGATGTCATGCGCGGGATGCCCCTGTGCTGCCAGTAGGGCGAGTAGTTCTTCTGTAAAATGTAATCCCGCCGTGGGTGCCGCAACAGCCACTGTCTTTTGCGTATCCGCATAGACAGTCTGATAGCGCTCGGTATCCACGGTTGATGAAGGCCCGGAGCATCTGGAAATGTACGGAGGAAGGGGGATTTCTCCGTAAGCCTCTGCGATATCGGTTACGCTTCGTCCATTCAGGGTGTTAAACTCCACCAAACATTCCCCGTCTGGTTGCTTCTTTAGCACTTTCGCACTGAATTGGCCGTCCCCACCGAAAGTGCTACCCACGGGTAGTTTCTTGCCCGGTTTAAGAAGGCACCACCACTGGCTGGGTATCGTGCCAGGCCGCAAAAGTAGACACTCCACGGCCCCACCGGTGGGGCGCTCCGCTCGGAGACGTGCGCGAAGCACCCGCGCATTGTTTCGAAACAGCACCATTCCTTCAGGCAACAAGCTAGCCAGCTCGCAGAACCGATGGTGCGAGACTTTTCCGCTATTTCGGCGGTACACCAGAAGCCGGGACTGATCCCTGCGTTCCGCCGGAGTCTGCGCGATGGCACCTTGCGGTAATTCGTAGTCAAATAGACTGGAAGGTAGCGTTTCCAAGCTATGCAAAATGGGACCCTCACCAGAATTTGCAAGGCAGGAAGGGCAGATAGCTGGAAAGCCGGTGCATTTCGAAGATGTTGGATAGGTGGCTTTAGCCGAGAGGTTGTAGTAATCCGTGTGATGCGTGAAAAGGATTTTAGCCGCAAGAAGGCGCAAAAAATCAACAAAGCTGGATTAACAAACACTCACGGCATACGCACGATGCACGATACAAGCTGGTGTCTTTCATTTTTGTAACTTTTTGAGACTTTTTGCGGCTAATCCATTGGTTATGCTTCACGCTTGAGCCATTTCCATCCTCCCCCATTCACCGATTTCCAAAAGGCAGTCTTGTCGGAAACTGAATTACTGTTAGGTTGCAGCTAGTAACCCTATCCATAACCCACATAAATGAGTACCCCGCGCAGCATTTTGGTGGTGGAAGACGACCTTTTCTTCGGTCCCATGCTTACAGAGTTGCTGAGCTTTGAAAAGTACCACGCGGTCTGGCAGAATGACAGCCGTAAAGCCGTGGAGCAGGCGGCTAATGGAGACTTCTCGTTGATACTGCTCGATGTGGGGATGCCAAATCTCAACGGCTTTCAAGTGTGTAAATTGCTGAAGGCAGACCCACGTACGCGGGGAATTCCCACGCTGATGGTCACTGCCTACAGCGATACTCAACATATAGTCGAGGGCTTCGCGAGCGGTGCGGATGACTATGTGGGCAAGCCTTTGCGCTCTGAGGAGCTTTTTGCGCGCATCCGCACTCACCTTAGCATGAGAGACTACCGGGACGCCCTGGCCTCGGCCAATACCGAGCTGGCGACGGTGAATCAGCAATTGGTACAGATGAACCGGCACTTGGATCAGCTAGTGACAGAGAAGGTCAACGAACTCGAGCGCACGAACCGGCTTCGGCGCTATTTCTCACCGCAGGTGGTGGATACGATTGTGGCTGATAATGCAGAGCGCCTCCTCGCCGATCACCGTCGGGAGATCACCGTTGCCTTCTTCGATCTGCGCGGTTTCACGCCCTTTGTCGAAGCGAACGAGCCTGCCGTGGTCATGTCGCTGCTACGCGAATACCATTCTACAGTAGGCCCTATTATCTTCGAACACCACGGCACCCTGGAGCGCTTTATGGGCGATGGATTCATGGTCTATTTTGGAGACCCCGAAGCCATGCCCGATCACGCAGTGCGAGCCGTAAACGTCGCTCAAGCCATACAACGCTGCTTCGCCGAACTGGTGGAACGATGGACATCGAGAGGCATTACCCTCGGATTAGGCGCAGGCATTGCCAGCGGTGAAGCTTATCTCGGAAACATCGGCTTTGCCGGTCGCCTGGATTACTCGGCAATTGGCGTAGTGACCAATACTGCCGCCCGCCTCTGCGATCAGGCGCGTCCTGGCCAAACTCTCATCAACCAGGCCACTGCACGGCTCATCGAAGCCCACTGCCCCATTCACCCAGCCGGGGATAGGCAACTCAAAGGCTTCTCCGCACCAATACCGGTTTATTCGCTCTAGCTAAGAGTAGCACAAGCCTCCTGCTTGCTCGGAGTGTAGGGCTCAAGCTGGAAGCATAAGCTACTCTGACGCGCCATCCAGTCTGCTTAGTGCGAAGCCTACACTCACCAACCATCCATGCGTCCGATGTCCATCATTCGCGGTTTTCACGCAGAGTACGTCGACAAATATCTATCTTACGGGATTATTTGAATTGCTGACTGCATTTTCTGCGCGTAAGGGTAAGAATTTAATTGTGTTAGCACAACGCACTGACCGATTCCATAAACACTAATTTACGATGAACAACGACAAAGTCATTATTGAAAATGTAGGCGAAACCACGTTGCCGTATAAGGTCGATACCTATTTTGCTTCCAACGAAAAATATATGCTGGACCAGTGGAACTGGTATATATGGCCACTCATTAAGGACTGCAATTTCCATGCGGTGATGGAAGTAGCGTGCGGCCACGGTAGAAATTCAAATCTATTAATTCAGAAAACAGATACCCTCTATTTGGTGGATGCAAATTCTACCTGCATAGATGCCTGCAAGTTGCGATTTAGTGGTATAGCCTATAAAGATAAAAAGATAGTCTATGTTGTAAATAATGGCTATGACTTTTCAGATATTCCAAGTAATTCAGTGAGCTTTATCTACAGCTGGGATTCTTTCGTGCATTTTGATCAAAAAGTAATTGAATCCTATGTTAATGACATGGCCCGGGTGTTACAAAGCGGAGGTATGGGATTTATTCATCATTCTAATTTAGCCCAAGGGAGTACCGACTGGAAAGCGAATCCAGGATGGAGAAGTAAAATGTCTGCTGAGTTATTTGCTGCATTTTGTAAAAACGCAGGCTTATCTATTACTCAGCAAAACTTGTTTACGTGGGATTACGTCGAAAACTTAGATTGCTTGTCCCTGTTTACTAAAGCCTAGGCACACGAAGGCACGCGGTGACAGGTAATACGCTGCGCTGGCGCTGCGAAGCCTCCTGCTTGCTCGGAGTGTAGGGCTCAAGCTGGAAGCATGAGCTACTCTGACGCGCTACTCTCCACGCCTCCCAACAGCGTGTTCCTTGTCTGTGTCTATTCGAATACCCCGCATTTACCCCACTGTTCCCACTGACTGTAGCGTGTGCGGAAGGTATCGGTCCATCCGGTGGGCTGCCCGGTTTTCATGCTGAGTTTGCAAACGACTCGGGTGCCCCGGGTGTAACACTCGTTGCCATCCTCAGAATGGAAGGCAAAGGCGGTCGTGAGGGCGCACTCGCGCAGGCGGAGGATGCGCAGGGTGATGGCAAAGGGGCGTACTCCTTTCAAGGGCAGTAGGTACTCAACTTCGAGTTTGCGGACGACGACGTTGATATCCGGGTAGGTCACGGGATCAAATGCGGTGGTCTGCATGATGGTATCAAAGAGCTTCTGCTGGGCCCGCTCTACGTGCTGGATTTGGCGGGAGTGGTGTAGAATCCACTGGGCATCCAGTTCGTCGAAGTGCGTCTGGTCGCGATAGACGAAGAGCCCGGGGGGTGGATCTTGCAGATTTGGCATAGGCTCAGGGTGCTTGCTTTTCTTGCGCGCGCAAGTGCGCAACGTAGTCGGCCAGACCGTTCTCGGTACTGACGGACGGCGTGTAGCCGAGGTCGCGCTGAGCGGCGGCGATGTTAAACCAGTGGTCCTTGGACAATTCAACGGCCACGAATCGCGTCATCGGTGGCTCGCCCGCACGCCGGGTTATCCGCCAGTAGATTTCCAGCAATGAACCGAGGTGGTAGGCAGTTCTAGCGGAGATAGTGCGGGTGACTTTTGGCAGGTCGAGCTGAGCCAGAAGCGAGTTTATCCAGGGCCATAGGGAAACCGGCTCTCCCTGCGAGAGGAAGTAGGCTTTCCCACCGGCGACTCCTCGCTTTAGAGCATCCAGGGCGGCTAGGTGGGCAGCAGCGGCGTTCGCCACGTGGGTGATGTCCACGCGATTCGTGCCTGCTCCTACTATCCGCAAGCGGCGCTGCTTTGCCTGGTGAATGACGCGTGGCAATAGGTGCGGGTCGCCCACACCCCAGATGAGGTGGGGCCGCAGTGCGCAGATGTCGAGGCGCTTGGGCTGGTGGGCTGCAAGGGCCTCGCGCTCTGCCTGCGCTTTGGTCGCTGCGTAATGGCAGAGAAACTGGGTGCCATAGGGCAGGGACTCGTCCGCGCATTGGAAGGAGTGACCATTAAACACTACGCTCGGTGTGCTGGTGTGTACGAGATAGCGCACCGAGTGGCGGCGGCAGGCTTCAATCACATTGCGAGTGCCAAAGACATTGGCATTGAAATAGTCCGCCTGTGCGCCCCATACACCAGCCTTCGCAGCGACATGAAAGACGGCATCGCTGTCCTTCGCGGCAGCCTCAACCGCGGCGAAGTCACTCACATCCCCCTGCACCACTCGCACACCGCGAGCGACCAAGTCTGGCTGCGGAGATCGACCGAGTATGCGGACCATGTCCCCGCGCTTTAAGAGCAAGTCCACAATGTGACGACCGAGAAATCCACCTCCACCCGTGACAAGCACCTTCATAGCTATCGTGTTTGAAGGAAAATCAGTCTGGCGAACAGGAAAAAGTGGGCAGTTAACAGCGAATCCGTAAGCGAGAGCGAGCGTCTCGTGTGCTGTTACTGATGTCTTGCGAGTTGCCTCTAATCCAAGATGTCATTCCACGCCAACGTAGAGCATCTCGGAGCCTCCGAGAGGCGTGTCCACGCTGTGGAAGGGGATCTCGGAGCTGCCATGTTGGCTATTTCAACCCTCACAATCGCTTTGGCTATCACCCGGAGCCTGAGACATCGCTTCGACCTCAGCTATAAGTCCAAGGCCTCTTAGCGGTGGGCAAATACACTGCAACCACTTATAAAGGATGTAGATAACGCACAGCGTTATCTGTATCCTTTATTTATAAGTTGTTGTGCTTTTGGAAGAAAAGCCGACTGCCGAGGGGCATGGGCGTCTCGCCCATGTTCGGGCTCTGTGATGTTCGCTGGAAGACACACGGGCAAGATGCCTGTGCCACTTCAAACAGCCCAACAACTTCGAAATGCACCATAACAAAACCCATCCCCACAAATTCACTCGCCAGGAATCCGAGTCATGTTATTTTTCGGAGCATTATCATGACCCGCTGGAAACGAAATTGTATACTAGGCCTTGGCGTGCTGCTTGTCGGGGCACAGTTCATCCCGGTCGTCCGCAGTAATCCCCAAATTACCCAGGACGTATCAGCCCCACCAGAAGTTCGCGCTGTGCTAAAGCGGAGCTGTTATGACTGCCATTCGAATGAGACTGTCTGGCCATGGTATTCCAAGGTGGCACCGGTATCCTGGTTGGTTATCAGCGATGTGAATGAGGGCCGCGAGCATGTGAACTTTTCAGAATGGGGTACTTATGATGCCCAACAGAAACGCCATATACTCGAAGAAGCTTGGGAAGAGGTTGAGGAAGGAAAGATGCCCATGCGCATCTATACGATCATACATCCGCATGCTGTTTTGAGCGATGCAGACAAAGCGCTGATCCACGGTTGGGTAGAGGGTGGGTTACATTCAGTCAAGACAGCGATGAGTGAGGGGGAGAAGCATTAGTGGGGTAGGGGGGAAGAGCGCGGATGTTGGATGTTGCGATGGAAACTCTACTAAGGGCGTGTAATTAGTTTTACACCAATAGGGAGCGTATAAATGACCTGTAATGGGTAAACAACGAGCGGGGAGCACAAAAAAGGGAGTGGAATCGATTTAAAAACCAGCGGGGAGCATCAAACAACGAGTGGCGAGCACCAAACAACGAGCGGGGTGCACCAAAAGGGCGTGGAATCGATTTAATAACCAGCGGGGAGCATCAAACAACCAGCGGCGAGCATCAAACAACGAGCGGGGAGCACCAAACAACCAGCGGGGAGCACCAGAAGGGAGTGGAATCGGTTTAAAAACATGCGGGGAGAAACTGAAATGCACTGACGTATTCCTAACAACCTTCGTATTTGTTAATTGCACCAATCGCTTTTGCTTTGCTTCACGGCTATTTCTCGCAATGCTGAGGCCCTTATAATCTAAATTTCCATGGCCATAATAATAGACATGCCCAAACTCAGCGACACCATGACCGCTGGTACACTCGTTGCCTGGTTGAAAAAAGAAGGCGATAAAGTAGCCAATGGTGATAAGCTGGCAGAAGTGGAGACTGACAAAGCCACGATGGAACTGGAGAACTTTGACGAGGGGGTAATCCTCAAGCTCTATGTCGCCGCTGGGCAGGAAATTCCCGTGGGGTCCGCCATCTGTGCGATAGGCAATGCCGGTGAAGTCGCACCCGAAGTTTCGGGGGGTAAAGTTGTGTCAGCAGTTGCTGCGCCTGCGCCCAAGGCACCATCTCCTGCACCAGCAACCGTAGCGCCTGTTGCACCAGTTCCGCCTTCTGCGCCAGTCACTCCCGCTGTGGCTGTGGTCCCGGCACCTGCGACTCCTGTCGTACCCGTACCCGTCGCACCAGCAGCGCCAGCCTGTGTGCCACAGCCACCTGCTGAGACGGCACCCACAGCCGTAGTGCCTACTGCGCCCGCTTCTTCTCCCGCACCCGTTTCGAATCCGCAGCAAGTTCCCGCAGCTGAATCTGACCGTGTCAAGGCATCGCCACTGGCGCGTAAAGTTGCTGCTGCCAAAGGCGTTGATCTTCGATTGCTTAAAGGCTCCGGACCGGGTGGACGTATAGTTGTGGCCGATGTAGATGCCGCAGCGGTCGCCACTCCCGCACTGGCTGCGCCTGTAGTGGTCGCGCCAGCACCAGTTGTAGCTCCAGTCGCGGTTGCAGCAACTGCACCAGTGCCTGCTGCGGTAGCAGTAGCCCCGGTAGCGCCAACCTCTGCTGCGAAGGTCACTGCTCCAGGTGTGGCAGGAGATATTCCAGTCACCAACATTCGCAAAATTATCGCCGCGCGTCTGCTTGAGTCGAAGACCACCATTCCGCACTTTTACGTGGAGATTGAGGTGGATGCAGCACCACTCACCGAGATGCGTGCGAGCATTAACAAGGCGCTGGGTGAGCTTCCAGCGGAGCAAGGCGGCGTAAAACTCACTGTCAACGACTTCATCCTGAAGGCGTCCGCGCTGGCATTACTGCGCGTGCCCACAGTGAACCGTTCCTGGCTTGGGGAAACCATACGGCAGCATGGGACGGTCAACTTATCCTTTGGAGTGGCCATAGAGGACGGTCTCGTCACCCCGGTCATTCGCGATGCCCAGACAAAGAGTCTGCGCCAGATTGCTAGCGAAGCCAAGGAGTTGATCGCCAAGGCCCGCGCAAGGAAACTTACCCCGGCTGAAATGACTGGCAGCACTTTTACCGTGACGAATCTCGGGATGTACGGCATTTCCAATTTCTACGGCATAATCAACCCGCCGAACGCCGCCATTCTCTCCGTCGGCGCCACGCTGAAGAAGCCCGTCGTGGACAAGGATGATAAGATCGTAGTCGGCCACCGCATGGCATTAGGCATATCGTGTGACCACCGCGTGGTGGATGGCGCCGCCGGGGCGGAATTTCTGGTAGCGCTCAAGACGATCTTGGAGAATCCCATGCTTCTGGTGGTCTGAGGAGCAGACAAGGCAGCGGTATGCAAGTTTAGCGTAGATTTTGCCTATATTGTATCTGTCTTGAAAGTATCCCGAAGGGATTACGCCCCAAAGGCCGGGGTTGCTGCATTGCTATGGGTGGGATATACGCCGCAACGACAGACGACGCAACCCCGTTGGGGTTGGGGTGTCCCAAAGGGACACAATGTCGGTAGAAACGTGCATTATAATACATCCCCGTCCCGTAGGGACGGAACGCGGAAATTCGGTAGCGACACAACAATCATAATGCCAAACACAACCGATCCAATGTTCATCGACGACGGATGGGTTTCGTCCCGACGCAGGGATTTTTATGGCTGTGTTTTTACCGACATTATGCCCCTCCGGGGCATCTCCGTCCCTTTGGGACGGCAGGTTGCCTACGGCATCATCCTGCTGTGAGGACGTGGAAGAATTGTCTATGGTTTAATCAAGGTGGACAACTGATCCACAGTGATGACCACCATCGGCTTATCATTCAGCACGGCAAATTGGTTGGTGTGGTGTACATGCCATAGCCAGGTTTGCCCGTTCGCGTAATAAGCGTAGGGATACAATTCGGTGCCGGTGTAAAGCCAGCCTTCATCCGGGAGCCAACTCCAGAAGTGCGTGCGGTCGAGGCCAAAGGGATAGACCCAGCCGAAGTCAGCGGTCCACGTCCAGGGGTACACTGCCGGGTTATAATGGACGAAGCCCGCGAAATCATCAATCCACCCGCTGGTCTCATTCACAGGAAGCTTAGTCAAATCCCAGATAACACCAGCCCCTCCACTGCTGCTAGAGCTACTTGACGAACTGGAACTGCTCGACGAACTGCTACTACTGCTCGAACTTGAACTAGAACTGCTACTCGAACTAGAGCTGCTGCTCGAACTACTACTCGAACTCGAACTAGAACTACTGCTAGAACTCGAACTAGAACTAGAACTCGAACTGCTGGGCGCCGTACTTACATAGTCGCGGATGGCACGATAGGCATGGGCTTCGGCTAGTGGTTGAGTCGTTCTATCTTTTGCACCCCATGCGCCACCGCTGCCCCACTGGCCGGTGTGCGTGTAGTGCATGGTGAGGATAAACTCTTTCTCCACGGCAGCGAGCCACTCCGTGTACATGGGGTACATTTGCGCATTCTGGCGGATGATGCTGGCATTGTTGGTGAAGTGGCTCCCGCCTTCATAAGCCACGAGTGGCATGGCTTTGCGTGGTGGGTAGTGTGCCTGAAAGGTATTCTTAATCGCTTTGGCAGAGTTGACTGCATCCGCCACGCTCGTTGTCCATTGGGTGCGAATGGTCGCTATCGCGGATGAGCCGTTAATGTTACCGCCCGAGTAGTTGGCTATTGTGTAGTAATCCGGGACGAGACCGAGTGGGTTAATCGCCGCGTCTTGCAGGGCGATGCATTGCTGGTAGCAGCCCCAGTTCTTACTCACACCGCCGTCCGTCCATCCACTGCCCGCTTGCCCGGCGATTACCTTGACCACGCGTTCGGGCTGATCGGCAAACGCATCCATAAATACTTTGTGCAAGCGCACGGCGGCGTAAACGTGGAACTTAAACTTAGCGGAGTAGGCATCGCTTGAGTAGCCCATCTGCACACCGCGTTGCCCGGTGTAATCGCCCTGATTAAATGAGGCACCGCCGCTCCAGGACTCATTGGAGTACTCGCACCAGACTTTCAAAGACGGATCGAGCTTCTGTTTGACCAGTGCGGCGAGTTGCGTCCAGTAGTTGTTCGCCGGGTTACTCTCGTAATCCGCAATAGTCAGGTGCGGAACGGTAATCCAAAGGTCTGCATTCAGGCGGTTGCAGAGGTCAATCTGCCACTCATAGGCGACTCCTGCCGCGCTGTATTGATTCGCGGTCGGCAACACCCGCTGGCTCCAGGTTTGAACGGTGGAGCTGTTCGTTGGCACCCAGTCCATGAAGCGGAAGGCTGAGTATGGCTGTAAGTCCTCAAGGAAATCCGCACGCCAGGGGTTCTCCACAGTCGCCCAGTTTAGTCCACTCTGGAAATAATCACTCCACCCATAGCCCCAGCCCTTGTTCCAGAAATTGGTACCAACAGGCATCTTTGAAACCCTCGCCACTTGGGCAGTCGCAGTGCCGGGCAAAGCCACGAGCGCAGCCATTGCCATAGTTGTCACAAATAATAGAGAACCGTGTGTCTGCTTCAGACGAGTGGAATAGGCCTTGAGCGTTACACGACACTTGGCGGAAAATGGGTGCGAGTCAGGGATAGCATTGAGGGTATTCATAGTATTTCTGGGGATTTTGCTACAACGGGGAACCCTGTCATAAGCGAAATCGAATTCCCGTTGCAAGCTAATGTGTCTATGGTTGCGTACCTTACGTCCCCTGATCCCCTCACTTCTTCCTCAGTCTATTGCGAGCTTCTCTGAGAACGGTCTTTACCGGTGGCCATTCCGCTTCGCGACCAAACCGAATTGTCATCAGGTTCCTATATAGGGGAGCCATCTCTGGTTGCTCGTTCAGTCCGCGCTGTCGAAACTTTCCGGCAAGATTGCCCGCTTTCCGGCGTTCCCAGCTCCAGACTATTTCGCCTCGTGTCCCTTGTCTGCGCCTGCGTTGCCAGCGAAAGAACAAGACTACGCCTCTACCCAGTAATAGTCCTGCCAGGATAACGCCTGCCACGCCGCCAGCTTCCAGCCAGCGTTGACGGTCCCAGGGCGCCTTAAAGAATGCTTGGACGGATTCTTTCCATGCCTTCAGGCGGGCCTTCATCGCCTCGGAGAATGAGTTAAACTGTTGCTTAAAGCTGTTGGCTATTTCGAGCTGTTGCTCGGCATCGAAGTTAACAATCCGCCTATACCAGAGCACTCGGAGGCTGTCGAGGTACGCACCGATGGTCCGGTCTATGAAGAGTCTGCTTCCGGTCTGGATGGCCGTATTGTTTTGATCACTGAGCCGACCGCCCGGGGTGGGGTCCACGCGTACCCATCTGTGGGTGACTTCGTCGTAGAGTTCCACCCAGGCGTGGGCATCGCGGTTGCGAATCATGTAATAATTCTCATACCCATTCCAGGCGCCGCCGACAAACCCGGTGACGATTCGGGTGGGGTAGCCCGCAGCTCTGGCGATGATGGCAAACGAGCCGGCAAATAGTTCGCAGTGGCCGGGCTCATTGCTCTCCGCCCAGCGCAGCAGGCGGTCTCCCTCTCCGGATGGCACGGTTGACTTCAATGAATAAGCATGTCGCTGGTGCAGCCAGCCGAGCAGCTTCTCCGTGAAAATCGGCGCTGGCAAGTGCTGCTCCCCAGCGGTTACGGCTTGCACAATTCGGCCCAGTGCAGCCTCGTTAGTTATACCCGACGGCACGGCCAGTGTCGTCATCGGGTACTTTAGAATTGTCGGAGAAGTTTCATTCTTCGGTAGATAGGCCACTGGCGAGGCATCCTTAAGTACCAAGTCGTCGCCTTTACCCAGTTGGAAATCCGCCAGCTCCACGTTCTCCAGTTGGTAGAATGTGACTGCACCGGTCAGTTCATTCAGCGCATTCAGCGCCAGAAGCTGGTTCGTCTCCAGTGTCTGTCTAATTTGAAAACGAAGCCTTCGTGGTAACCCTACAGTCGGTAAATATCTGCTGATGCTTCCCTCGTAGTAGAACGTCCATCGACCATCATTAGTGCCCGTACGTTTCGAGGCACTGCTTTGGAGAAACTGGTTGTCGGTGACAAGTCGGTTCCTCGATTTCGCGGATCGGGACATCCGGTAGCCAGCCCCCGTGTACTCATCCAGAACTACCATGCGCCAGTACGGTGTTTCGGGGCGGTCGATCCCATCTGATAAATCCACGCGGAACGCCACAGCGTCGTCCTCCATGATGTCGGTCACGTCCCCAAACTGAATGGAGTCGCTAAAGCCACTCAGGCTTTGGCTCGTTTTCAGCTTGAAGAAGGGGATGGCCTGGTCCAGCCGGAAGCGCGGCATGATGGCGAAGATGCCAGCGGACATGAGGGTAAGCGCTGCGAATAGCATGCCTACGAAGCCGACCAGTTTCATATCAAATGCACCATGAATCCGCGAACGAAAGCGGCTCCAGCGGAAGTGGCTCCAGGACTCCACCTGAATCTGTTCCGGGCGGTCGGTGCAGTCGGTTAACGTCACGAGAAAGAGCACCAGCATGGCAACTGGAGCGAAGAGGAGTATCTGGAACGCGAAGGCGATGGATACGCTCAACACCCCGGAAACCACGACCATGAACAAGCAGAGCATCACTAATTGCAGGTCTTCACGCCGGGTGCGGTAGGCCAGAGCACGCACAATGGTCAGCATTGCAATGAGCCTGATTAATGGTGGGAGGACATCCGGACGGGATAGTATAAAATCCGTAAGCATCAGGACTATGACCAATGGGGTAGCTATCTTCCATGCGAGTGCTGGAATGTGCGTAGGCAGGGAGGGGTAGACGAGGACCGTGCCCACTATGCCCACAACTGCCAGCACCACGAGCAGGTAGGAGCTGTCAATAAAGGGGAGCGTCCAGATCGAGAGGAGAGTGAGTAACCCGCCTGTCAGCCATTTGAGCTGGTAAAGCTCCTCCGGATTAAGCCGTACCCGCGTGGATGCCGCCGACATGAATGAGGATGTGTTCTCCCGCCCCGGGCGAGAATGTTATGGTAGTGGAGCCTGCGTGTTGATGGGTGTGGCCCAGGCGCTCCACGGGCTGAAGCTCTGCCAGACTGTCCAGAAATGCATGCAGGTCTCCCTGCTTGCGGATGGGGATACTTTCGCCATCGTTAATCGTCACCGCGCGAAGCTGTTCGCTGAGAAAGAGGTCTTCTGCCATGGCTCCTACAACAGAGCACAATCGCTCGAACTGTTCCCCTGCCTTCCAGATCGAGGCCGGTGTCTCAACGGCCAGAGCATAACTCTCGTGGTTCTCCTCGGCGACTTCGCGGATCATGAACCGCTGCAGCCGCGCACTGGCCTTCCAGTGAATCTGACGCAGCGGGTCCCCGGAGCGGTAGTCGCGCAGGTTGATCAGCTCACTGCCAGACCCGGCCTGTGAGGCAGACAAGCCCGCACTGCGAGCATGGGCGAGGGCAGGGGGGGTGAATTCATAACTTATCCGCCTAGGCCAGACTTTTACTTCTTGTTTGATGCTGTGCCCGATACTCTTGCGAAGAAATCCAAAGGGAAAAGACGACTCCAGGCCGACAATCTCAATCACTTCCCGCCCGCGCTTCAGTGGCTCGAATAGCCAGATTAGCGTGCAGCTCTGCGCCGGGTCAACCCGCTCCTCTAGTGGAAGTCGACGGGCAGCCTCGGACTTGTGCGCCTTAAGAAAGAACCACAAACCATAGGTAGGGAGAAAAGTTTTGGAATTGGAGACCTCGATCTTAACCGAGGTAGTATCTCCCGCGCGGAAGTGCCGTTCCAGGCTCAACCGCCAGCGAGTTCCTTTAAAGTTCATCCACGATAGCAGACCGCTCAACAGGAGACTCGAAAGCAACATGGCCAGTACGATGAAGAGAATGTTACTCGCCGTGTTATACGCCGCGGAGCCTATGCCCAGAGAGAGTAGGATTAAGACGATGCCGCTCTTCGTAGGCAGCGTCTTATGGCCATCGGGTCTGACAACGAGCTGCTTCAGGATGCGCAGCAGGTTCTTAACTCTGGATTGATGCGCGAAGTAGCCAGGGTCCGCCCAGTTGGTGACCATCTCCTGATTGGCTGGTTTTGCCGGGGTTACTTTGGCAGCGATAGACTTCATGAAGGCATGCACCCCAAGCTACACGGGCATGGAGATCGAATCCTGAATCCGCTTCAAGACGCCTTCTACAATGCGTCGTTCTTCCAGCGTGTCCGTGGTTTGCCTGCGCAGGCTGAGCCGGTGGGCGAGCACTGGCATGATCATCCCCGCGACATCATCGGGTATAACAAAGGAGCGCCCATTTACCAACGCCAGCGCCTGTGCCGCAAGCTTCAGCGCCAGTCCACCTCGCGTGGAGATGCCTGCCTTGAACTCGCTTTCCGTACGGGTCGCGGTGACAATCTTTAGTATATAGTGCAGTACCGTGGGCTCCACATAGACCGAGGGCACCGCATGCTGTATCTCCACTATCTCTGCGCGCGTCAGCACCGGATCCGTCTCAATATTATCGTACCGGATAAACCCGCCCTCAAGTATCTCCAGTTCTTTCTCGTAGCTCGGGTAGCCCATGCGCAGGCGGACTAGGAAGCGATCCATCTGGCTATCTGGCAGCGGAAATGTGCCCTCGAAATCCACCGGATTCTGTGTGGCGAAGACCATGAACGGCGATGACAAGTTAAAGGTCTGCCCATCCATCGAGACGCGCCCGCGGTCCATAGCCTCAAGCAAAGCTGACTGCGTCTTCGGTGTTGTGCGGTTTATCTCATCTGCCAGCACAATACTCGCAAATATGGGGCCTTTCTTAAATACAAATTCCTTGATCGATGGATCATAGACCGAGACGCCGAGTACATCACTGGGCAGCAAGTCGCTTGTGAACTGGATACGTGAAAAAGCGAGATCGATCGACCGCGCCAGGCAGTACGCGAGGGTGGTCTTGCCCAGCCCGGGTAAATCCTCAATCAAGATATGCCCCCCCGCGATCATCGCCGTCACCACTTGCTCAATCACTTCATCCTTTCCCTTTATGTGCCGGGCGATGTTCGCCTTTAACCGGTCGATTGATGCTTTAATCTTGGGAGCAGGTATGGCAATTTCGTGTAAGGATGACATAAAGCCATTAACTTCTGTTAATTTACCTTCAAGTCAAACGTTGAAGGGTAAAAGTGTTGTAAATCCAGATGCTAGATTCACAGACGGCATCTAGCCCGGAACGCTCCAATCTCCACCGGATGTCATCCTTTTGGGAACATTTCCAGTTATTTCCGGCAAAATGCGGCGCAGAGTGGGACAGACATTCCTGTCTGTCCTTGCAGAATTCAATAATACCAAACAGGATAATGGTGAGTGACCAACCCGGGCTTTTCTGTGGATGCCGTAGGCAACCTGTTGCCCCAGAGGAGCAAAATGTCGGTAGATAACACAGCCAAAAAATCCCCTGCGTCCCATCGGGACGCAACCCAGACGCGATGGACATTGGTTCGGTTTTTGCTTGGCGTTATGATTGTTACGTCACCACCCACGTTGCGTCCCTGCGGGACAAAACCGACTCACCCATAAGGTTAATGTCTTTTCAAGCCCGCGTCGTCTCTACACTCCCTCAATTAGCCATTAACGCGGTTCTTGTCATCTTTCCATCAGGGTTTAAACTGCTATCTGCCCACTGCAAACTACCTCACTCCTCGAATTTCACCAGCGTCAATCCCATCAGAGCAAAGATACTCGGTGCCTGGGGATTCGTGCAGATCTCGGTACATCAGAGACAGCCTACCTTAGCCCATCGGCCGAGTGATTGGACCCATGTTCCAGAGAGTTCCTTTCCGCTTAGTTGTAGAGCTGGGCGCTCAGTATCGTGTCCCGGGAAACGAAAGTGGATGGCGACGTGGCTGGGTGCGCTAAGGCGAAGGGTGGCTTCTCGTGAGGTGCTTTCGTATTCCAAGGTGAAGCAGCCCTGTGCGGTGGGGATTTTGTGTCGAAACCATGTTAGACCCGATGGGTTTGGTTCCCACTCCACCGTTGTGTGGCCTGCTGTCAGGGGGCGCAGGCCTGTCACATACCGGGCGATAAGGTTCGTTGGGGCCGTACTCCAGGCATGATTCCAGTCAAGATTTGGTTTGTGAAATGTAGACCAGGCTTCCCAGGTTATAGAGGCCCCGTTTGCAAGCATGCTCATCCATGAGCGAGCGGTCTGTGCTGTTATGAGCTTCATAGCGTCTTGTCCGCGCCCACTCCTATAGAGACCTTGTAGTAGAAACTGCGCTCCATAGGGGCTGCATACCATACCCCTCTCCAGGACAAAGGCGCTGACACGTTCCAGCTTGTCTGCTGGTACCAAGCCGAAGGCGAGGGGATAGAAATTTGCATGTGCGGACGAGTGCTTCGAGCCGAGGCTGTCGATAAATCGTCCATCGCGTTCTGAGAAAAGATGCGTCAATAAAGCGCGGTGGCATGATTCGAAGCGCTGTGTAAAATACTGGCAATCGCTATCCTTCCCTAAAACTCTGGCGAGTGCTCCGGCTGCACTCAGGCTGTGGCATAAGTAGGCTTGTACAACGGTATCTACTGCGCCGATCTCATGCCCATCGCACTCTCCGGGAGTGTTGGGAGAGAAACCTCCGGCATGTGGCCAGTCGATTAAGGTACGCAACGGTTCCTCTCTTCCAGCGGCGGCCAGCTCAGCACTGCTGCGAGGCACAGCAGTATCGAGTAACCCATCGGCACCTATCAGACTGTGCAGGGTTCGACGCTTCAGAAGCTCATAGTGTTCTCGAATCGGTTCCTTATCGCCAGAATGCAGCCAGTACTGATAGGCCAGGGGGGCTGTCAGGAGCGTCCATTCGGTTGGCCAGGTTGGCTTGGAGACTAGATGCTCCAGCGTTTGCCGTGCAATCCACGGGCGGTACTGTACTGCCAGATCGCTTAATAGATTCACATAGGCATCGCCCTCGTAGGGGATTCGTTCGCGGTCTCCATCCACATACACGCCGCAGAAACTCGTGGCGCGCAGTGTATGCAGGCAGAGTTCCCAAACTCGATTGAGCGCCGGGTCAGAGGATTCGAAATTCGTCTGGTTCGGGTCGAATGTACTCTCCAGTGCCATGAGTGAAACGTCAGCCGTCTGCAATTCATCCGGCCATATGGACCACTCAACGACGCGAAATGGCATTACTTCGGTGTAGCCAGCGGGAAGTCTTACAGCCTTCGGTTCGGTATGGCGCGGCATGCCGGGTATGGTAATCCGCGTGACTTTTCCAGCATTTAACACGACATCCACGATGAGCAATCGGACCGTACCCGGTGGGGGGCGGCGGAGCATGCCATCCGCATCCACAGCTTCACCGAGTGTCAGGGTAACAGAATAGGCACGGGACAAGTGGAGCCCATCTATTTCAAGAGTCCCAAACCAGCAGCGCCCGAAGTCCAGCACACATATTCCCTGCGGGCTGTGCCGTACGCTACTCACCGGTATCCGGGCTTCGACTAGTAGTGGCTTGTTGTCATGGCTGTATCCAGGAACCGCAGTTTTCGTTTCACACGCAGGGTTTGTTAGTGGACCACACATGCCTTGCATAGTAAGGGGCCGTTTTATATTGAGTAAACCCTAATATTCCGGTTGCCGCAGCATTCACGTACTGTTGGCGCCAACCATCAACTGAGTTCCAATGATGACATCATATGGGAGACTACAGTGGTTCTGGAACCATCACAATATGCTTTACTGGCAGGGTGTGTAGTTATCCTTGGTAGTCTGCTTCGCCGTCGTGCGATCAGATAGAGTCATAGAAACAAGCATTAGCTCCTTTTGTAGCAGGATAGTTAGCAGATATAGAATAGGATGAAGCATGGTTTCAGTCGGTACTGGAACCGTGCTTTGTTATACAATGACATTCAATTTAGGGAACTGTAAGTAGTGTTGATAATATTTATCTCGAGCCTCACATGCCTTGACGATCGTATGTTCATCAATGCCTGCTGATCGAGCTTGAACCCAGCGTCCCACGCCCTGAGCCATATCTGTAAGTTGTGGTGCTGTAAGTGCCATCCTTAACCATGGGTGAAACGCCCTTAACCCAAGGAATAACCAGCAAAGTCTAGTTCCCGGACAGCAAAGTCTTGCTCCCGGACTACAAAGTCTTGCTCCCGGACAGCAAAGTCTTGCTCCCGGACAGCAAAGTCTTGCTCCCGGACTACAAAGTCTTGCTCCCGGACTACAAAGTCTTGCTCCCGGACAGCAAAGTCTTGCTCCCGGACAGCAAAGTCGCGCTCCGCCCGGGGCACTTATACTAGACTTGGTTTTTGTGGAGGAGAAAATTGTAATTCAGGATTTGGGATTAAACTAAAACAACTTCGAAATGCACCACCATGCCAGTTACAAACACTTGACAGGGATGGGGCATAGTTGATTACCTGCACTGGCATCAAGCTATGATTAATAGTCGCAAGGTGAGTATACTTCGTAGGCTGCTTCTCCCCAAGGGGGAGTAATCGTTGATTCATGCCCGTGCGGCGGTATCGGGTGTTATAATGAAATTACCGCGATGATTCACTGGCCTTAAGCCGGTAACTTTGTTTTATCCAACCTTTATATTCAATTTGTTATGATGCAGAAGCAGCCAATTTCTAAATACAGACCGTTCCCCCAAATCCAGTTGTCGGATAGACAGTGGCCGGGGAGGTCCATTACACAGGCACCGATTTGGTGCAGTGTTGACTTGCGCGATGGTAACCAGTCGCTTGCGATTCCGATGAATGTTCGGGAGAAGCTGGAGTTCTTCAAGCTGCTCGTGGACATCGGGTTCAAGGAGATAGAGATCGGGTTCCCCTCGGCTTCGGATACGGAGTTTGCCTTTGCCCGTGAGTTGATCGAGAAGAAATTAATCCCGCAGGATGTGACGATACAGGTTCTTGTCCAGTGCCGGGAGCATTTGATTGCAAAGACTTTTGAGGCCATCGCCGGCTCGAAGCAGGCTATTGTACACTTCTATAACTCTACGAATCCGCTCCAGCGCCGGGTGACATTTGGCTTGAGCAAGGAGGAGATTAAGCAGATCGCCGTGCAGGGGGCTCGCTGGTGCAAGCAGTATGCCGAGGCCGTGACGGATACGGATGTGCGCTTCGAGTATTCGCCCGAGAGTTTTTCCGATACGGAGCCAGACTACGCGGTGGAAATATGTCAGGCGGTGGTGGATGTTATCCAGCCGACTCCGGAGAAGAAGCTAATCCTGAACCTGCCGGGTACGGTGGAGTATGCCACGCCGAACGTGCATGCGGACCAGATTGAGTACTTTTGCAGGCACATTCGTGGGCGTGAGTCTCTCATCATCAGTCTGCACACGCATAATGACCGGGGCACTGGCACAGCGGCTACGGAGCTGGGGCTGATGGCTGGTGCGGACCGGGTGGAAGGCACGCTGTTTGGCAATGGAGAGCGTACGGGGAACCTGGATATCATGGTGGCTGCGCTGAATCTATATACGCAGGGAATCGATCCGCATCTGGACTTTAGCGCCATAGACCGTATCCGCGAAGTGTATGAGCGCTGCACCCGGATGACCATTCACGAACGCCATCCCTATGCCGGGGAGTTGGTTTTCACCGCGTTCTCGGGGTCGCATCAAGATGCGATTAAGAAAGGGATGGACAAGATGGATTGCCGAAGCGATGCGCTCTGGCAGGTGCCGTATCTGCCAATCGACCCGGCGGATATAGGGCGGACTTATCAGGCAATTATCCGCATTAATAGCCAGAGCGGGAAGGGTGGGGTGGCATACATTCTGGAGCGCGAGTTTGGCTTCGAGATGCCGAAACTCATGCACCCGGACTTCGGCACAGTGGTCACTCATGCAGCCGATGCCAGTGGCAAGGAGCTAACTCCACACGAGATCAAGGACCTCTTTGTGCGGGAATATCTGGAACGGAATAGCCCGTTGGAATTACTCACCTACACCACCAGCACGCCACCCGCAGACCACCACCACGTGACCTGCACGGCGGATGTAATCTATAAAGGTGAGCGACGAAACATTGTTGGCCAGGGCAATGGCCCGATAGCTGCACTGGTGAATGCGATAGAACTCCAGGGATGGAAACAGTTCCGGGTGATGGATTTCCGGCAGCATGCGCTGCGCAGTGGGTCCAATGCGGAAGCCATCGCCTACATCCAGATTGAACGAAGCCGCGACAAGGGCAACTTCTGGGGAGCAGCGATCGATGCGAATATAGAGCAGGCCGGCATGCGCGCCTTGATCAGTGCGTTTAACCGTGCCAAGGCAGATTCGCAGGGCGAGAAGTAACCATGACAATACTGCGGGGGCTCGCACGCGTGCTGTAACTGGCGTCTCGTCCAGATAGCTTTGCTGAGAACGGGTTCGATGAAATTGCTTTACCTTCTTTCTGGAAGCGTGGATATCTTTACAGCATGGCGGTTAAATTATTTGATTCGTGCTGGACCAAGAGGGTGCCCGCCTATGCCGGGTTATTATTGATGTTGCAGTTGGTCTGCTGGCTGTCGGCAGCCCATGTCATCTATACTCCGTCCGACCAGCCACTATTAATGTGGGATGAGGCCCAGTATTACGGCGACGCTGCCAGACTGTATACAAGTGACGATACCTTCGGAACCCTTCGCGCTGGAGGCTATCCATTGTTTAGCTGGCCGGTTACCAGTGTGCTGCGAATCACTGGAATACCATTAACCTATGAAACAGTCGCGGAGGCGAATTTTATTTTCTGGCTTGGCTTGTTCGGCGCATCACTAGCAATTCTTGTGAAACGGCTTGGTATGCCCGCTATTTATGCATGGCTCGCCTTCTCATTTTGTCTGGGTTCCATCCCTGTGTTTGATATAGCCTGTCCCTTGATGGGAGACCTGGCGCAGGCGGCGTGGACGCTGCTAATCTGGGTGCTGTTACATGGCGTTATTAATGGGAATAAACGGGTCTGGCTTCTGGCTGTATGTCTGGGAATTGTGCTGGCCTGTGGTACGCAGGTTAAAACCATCGCCTTATTCGCTGGAGGATGTTGTCTTGGAGGCGCTGGGCTATCCGCTCTTCATCTGATATGGACAACAGAGAAGACAGGGCGCAGGCAAATATCCATTGCCCTTCTTGGACGGGCAGGAGTGGTGCTCGCAGCGCTCATATCTACGCTCATATTGGTGGCCCCGCGTGGACTGCCTGATTTGGTGAGTGCTTATTACTATAACAATGAGCTATTGGGTACATGGAAAAGTTTCACAGGGTTGTATAACAACTGGTTATGGCTTCCAAATGTTCTGTTAGAAACACTGCCACTTCCAGGGCTTGGTATCATGGTCGTCACCGCAACCGTACTGTCTCTGGTATATATGCGAAAGATTCGCTGGATGAAGTCAGATACAATCGGGCTCTGGATTCGCAGCCCTGCGGCCAGAGATGCGTTGCTGGTGGTTGCACCAACAATAGTTGCCATCACCTATGTATCTTTCGTTGTAGTTAGTAAGCCGCTTCGACCGCTCTTCTTTCTAGTACCGATGATACTGATGGCTGGCATCACAGTCATTCACTTCGTTATACAAAGAATTCCTTGTGACAATAGCCGTTGTTTTCGTGCATCCAACTGGCTTTGCCTTGGAATGCTTGTCGTCGTGCTGTTTAATACCATGGCCACGGTGTCATCGCTGGCTGGCGGAACGCGCTACAACTGGCTTAATGCCACATGTTCACTCGAGAAGCGCACTCTAATTCATCCTGTTCTGACACTGAGAAGCCTCACTTTCAGTGATACTGGCTTGAATAAAATATATCGACTGCTCTGCACGGAAGCTGCAAAGAAAAATGGGCGACGCTCTCGCATTTATGTACCCAATTACGGTGCTACGCTGAATGCCAGCATGCTCGGATTTCTCTACATGACTGAGCATCCGATCACCCGGAGTAATAGGCCACAAGCCCCTGCTCTTGATTTTATCGATTCGACCTTCAAGTACGGTGCATGGGGAAACGTCGGCGGACTGTCACGCGATTATTTCACTGCTTCCTGTATTCTATTTGGTGCGCAGGGATGGGCTCCTAAGATTCCCGATGATACGTTGTTTTACTCCAATCTCGTGTGCAAGCAACTGTCTGAGTATGATCCTATCTACTGGGATGGGTTGTACCCCTTGGTGATCAGCAAGGAGTGGCAGGGATTTGTCGTCATTCTTGCGCTTCGTGCAAAACCACCTTCTCCTGAAAACTTCGTAGCGATTATCCGTGAATGCGCACAACGGGATCCCAATAATCTCTGGAATCTTCCATGGCTGGCGGCGGCATATACAATCAACCCTGATCCGCTGTTCCGAACGCAGATTGAGACCATGCTCTCCGCAGAGTTTAAACCTGTGTATGTCATCACGGACGATCAAAGCAAGCGTGCCATCGAGCTCTTACAAAAGGTCTGGCCTGAAATCCCTGATGAACTCCACTATCCACAAATCCTGAAATGAAGCACAATCGTAAGTATACCGCCCAAGTTACCAGGTTGTTTTATTATCAGGGTCGAGAATCTGAATATTAGAAAAGTTGTATTTCAATTTATTTTTGATAGAGATTATACTTATTATTAATATTACCAATGAGTTTATTTAGATGGTTGGCATACAATCGATTGGCAGAAATCTGTGGTGCATGTCTTGGATTGATTATTGGTCTGACTTATTTTGACTCTGATTTTATCCGTGGAACTGCAAATTGGCGGGCGTTTAGTGATGACCGGCTTGAAACTATGATTGGCGCAAATTACTTTCTGTCTGAGGGCTGGCATTTCCCACTTCTCGACATTTCGGGATACAATTATCCAGAGGGAACTAACATGGCCATGACGGATAGCATACCGCTCGTGGGCTTACTCATCAAGTGCCTATCCATGCAACCATTCACAGTTAACTATATGGGTTACTGGTTGTTGTTTTGTTGCATAATGCAGGGCTGGATGTCAGTCAGGCTTATGAAAGCACTCGGGCATCGAGATTTGTTTTTATTGGTGCTTGCCGCATTATTCGCGCTATCATTTCCTGCTTTTATTTTTCGATCTGGTCACGCCGCGCTATTTGCGCATTTCGTAATTCTAGGAGCTCTAGCGCTCGCAATAGAAGGCCGTAGAAGTGAATTTTCTGAAAAATACCACATTAAATTTGCAGTACTAGCAATAATATCAGCGCTGATACATATCTATTTACTAGCCATGGTCATGGCACTATATTTAGGTTACTGCATTCAAAATACGACGGTAATTACCAGACGTATATGGTTGGCAATAGCTTCCTTCCTCGGCCTTTGCGTAGTGCTGGTTGGGTTATTTTATCTCTTGGGTATTTTAAGAATAGGGCAGAGTATTCCGGCGACATCTGGATATGGGCTCTATTCTATGAACCTACTCTCCCCATTCTGGCCCCAGTGGAGTGGCTTGTTTAAGATAGTATCACCCTTTGCTCCGCCCTTAATTCAATGGGAGGGTTTCATCTATCTTGGATTGGGAATAATAATCATCCTCAGTTTATCGCTTCTTGTGGAGTTTCGACATTGGGTCAGACTTATTAGGGAGAACTGGGGAGTAATCGTTATATTAATCTTATTAGTTGTGTTTTCGTTGTCTGATAATATATATTTATCCAAATATAAAATTCTGGAATATAATATGCCATTCAAAAGCCTTTGCGATCAATTTCGCTCTTCGGGGAGATTTATATGGCCAGTTGGGTACACTGTTATGTTTTTTGCTCTACATATTGTCATCAAGCGTTTCTATCGCTGGATAGCTTATGTTTTACTGATTACATGTGGCGTCCTGCAACATATTGACTCTAGAGGCGCCAATGTAGCTGGTAGCAAATGCATACCACTCGCTAGCGAAGACGAGATACATTATTGGCAGTCTATAGAAAAAACTATCATGGCACACAAGGTAATTTATTTATTCCCCTATTATGGGTGCCATGATGCCTACGTTAATTACAGAACTGTGCAGATTGCATATTTAGCATCCATTCACAACCTACCATTCAATGCAGCCTATCTAGCCCGCGGTGGCAAACAATGTTCAGACATGAACACTGACTTGGCCAACTTAAAGCAAGATGAAAGTATGCTGATTATATTGATGAAAGGCGCTTATACAAAAGAGGATGCTTCCATATTCGCAGGGGATTTGCGTTATATAAGCGAGTTTAAGGATTGTTATATGATCAGCAAGCGCATCGAACCCTAATATTGTTGTTAATTGACGGGCGAAGATTCCTAGTATTTTTGTTCCTTGTATAAATAAAGGATCGGGAGCGCTGAAAGCGCTACCCCAGCGGGTTGTATAACATCTCCTTGGGTCGCGCCGTTGGCGCTCTTAAGGCATCCAAGGCTTATCTCATTTCCCACGACTTCAGGATATCTGCACTTAGGGGAGTCTGAATTTCTGAAGCTATATTTACAAAAAGCGGCTAGCCCGTGAAGGCTAGCCGCTTTGAATGTACTTAAATCGAGTCTAAAGCTTATACTAGAAGGAGTAGCGAGCCCCCACTAGAATTGACCAGCGGGATTCGCGGTCTTTGATGGCTGGATTAGTAGCGCCGGTCCACTGGTAGTAGTACTTGCCGTCTCTGATATATCCATTGACAGGAGTGCGAACCAGCGGGAAGTCACTGCGCTCAACCGATCCCCAGTCTTTATTGATGAGGTTGCCCACATTGAGAATATTGCAGAAGACTTCCAGCTTGTGGGATTTCCAGATACCAACTTCCTGAGTAAGATTCAGGTCGAAAGTATGAACCCATTCATCGCGTTCTTTGTTACGCTTCTGCACACCAACAGATAGCCCTTCCTTGTTGATAAACCCAAAGAAGGCGTCTTGATCGCTGGCTTTTGCGGCGGGCCATGCATTGTCCTTGCTGTTATAGGCACCACCTACCATGCCACCGTACAGAGGATCGGCGACTGGGCTTGGGATGTAGAGCAAGTCATTGTTGGATTGGCCGTCGTTGTTGATGTCATTGGCGAATGTCCAGCTATAGGGTTTGCCGGATGTGCCGTCATAGGTGAGTGAGATAGTGGTGGCGAGCCGGTCTATCCAGGTGATTCTCTTCGAGACAGTGAAGAGCACTCGATTGCGGATTTCGTAGTTGGCGGTTGTGTTTATTTCTTCATTCGGGTTTAGCACAGCGCGATTCTTCCAGTTTGAAATCGCTCGGCTGCTAGTGGCCGGGCTCACCTCATTGGCCTTGCCGTAGATGTAGTAAAGTTGGGCACTCCATCCTGTCTCATCAATCGGGCGCTCCAGTCCAATAGCCCAGTTATAGCCGTAGCCTTTATCGGTATTCGTCATCTGGGTGACGTCATTGTAGGCCTTGAACTTGTAGCGACCACCGGCACCGCCGCCATAGATTTCGCGACCGTCTGCCATGGTACTGGCGATATTCAAGTTATCGTTTACGTAGAAGATGGCTTCGTTGGTACGGGTGAAGATAAACTCACTGCTGGCTACCAATCCCCACCAGGGCAGCTCATGTTTGACGCTCAGATTCGTGCGCCAGACGCTTGGCATTTCGAAACTCGGGTTCAGATAGTTAACCTCGGCAGTCGGGGCTGGATTCGTTGCGGTGTCGCGACCGGTCTGTGCGGGGTCGGTATCATACCAGACCACGTTGTTGCGATTGGAAGCCACAAGGGTACCGGTGTTCTGGAAACTATTGGCCAGCCATACTTCAGGGACCTTGCCGTAGAAGAGCCCGAAACCACCGGAGATTTTCGTCTTCTTTTCGTTTGTCAGGTAGATGAAACTGACGCGGGGTTGATAGACTTCTTTGCCATCTATGGTGGCCGTATTGGTAACACCGAAGGTCTTGAAGAAGTCAGCATTGTAGATGACGTCATCATCGACAACCGGCAGGTCCATGCGCAGGCCAACTTCGACGGTGAAGTTAGGATTAATCTTGAACTTGTCCGATAGATAAGCCCCGTAGGTATCGACGGTGTAACCGGCGGCAATGGTGTCCACGCCAGCCGCTGGAAAGTCGTAGCGGTAGCCACTTCCGGAACCGGAATCGCGAAGCCATGACTTGCCATCAGGTTTTAGCCCGAGGTTACCTACCGTGGCAGGATTGCCTTTCAATGTGTTGTAGCTTAAACCGGGTTGGGCAGCGAAGTCCGAGAAATCTTTCAAGCTGTCAAAAGTGTAGGTGCCCTTGGAGTACTGGCCGAAGAGATTGTAAACCTTGGTGCTCTGATAATCACCGCCACCAACGAGCGTGTGATCGCCCAGCAGGTAGGTGCCATCGAGTTTACCAGTCTTCGTTTCTGCCTTGAGGATGTTTACCTGGCGAAAGACTTCGGTTCCCCAAACCAACTCTTTGCCCGATTGCCCAGCGGTGGTACCACCTATCGATGTCAACCCGCGGATGCGGGCTTCGGGCATGTCAGAGGGGTTGGCCCAGAGGCTGTCGTACTTGCTGTAGGAGGCTTGGGCCTGGGTCGAGAAGACATCGCTCCACTGGCTGTTCAGTTCACCAGCCCAAGTGGAATACATGCGGTTGTTGGTATTCCAGTTGCTGCTCAAGGAAGTGCGGCTGGTCGAATCGTAGTTACGGTAGATGGGTTCCTCGCCTTCGGTCTGGTTATAGCGAATCCATGCCCGATGGTCCTTGTTGATCTGCCACTCGAGCTTACCGAGCCACTTCTCGTCGATCAATTCGCGAGGTTTTCCTTGGAGATCGCCAACCGCAGCACGAGTGATGGGGAAGCCTGCTTTCTGGAGATTGTCGATTGCTGTATAAAAGGTGTTGAGGTCGGCTGCAGAGAATTCCACGAGGCGGGAAGGCGCAGCTAGCGTTTGCTCCACCTTTTCGTAGTTTAAGTAAAAGAAGAGCGTATCCTTGAGGATGGGACCGCTGACATCGCCACCATAGGTCCACTCCTTAATCTTGCCGACAGGGCGCTTCACGCCCGCGCGATAGTCTCCCACCATATTCTGGTTGCGGAAGTAAAAGTAGGCACTGCCGTGGAAGTTATTTGAACCGCTCTGAGTTACGGCGTTAACAGCAGCTCCAGTAAACTTTGAGTTGCGCACATCGTAGGGCGTAAGATCAACGTTGATCTCGGAGATGGCGCTCATCGAGATTGGCGAGGTGCGTGTAGGCTGACCATTGCTTTCCAAACCAAAAGGGTCATCTGCAAGCACGCCATCTACTTTGACTACATTGTAGCGGTTGTTTTGCCCGAGTGCACTGAAGTAGGGATTTGCTCCATCGCGGTCGATGGTGATGAAAGGGTTCTGGCGCAGGAAGTCGTTGAGTGTGCGCTCAACCGTGGCCAGCGTACGAAGCTGTTCGCTGGTAATAGTAGTCGTAGTGCCAGCGGCACTGGATGCCAATATCATATCTGTGGCTCCGGCAGTGACCATCATGGGTTCCAGATTCACCACATCACCTGTCTCCAGTTTCAAATCCACCTGGGTTTCTTTCTGGAGGGCAAGCGTAAGATTATCCACCGTTGTAGCTCTGAATCCAGTTGCTCCTGCCGTGATGGCGTAAGGACCGCCGGGGCGCAAACCCCGGACGGAGTAGCGACCATTCGGTTGGGTCGTGACTTTTACCTCAGTATTGGTCGGTTGGTAAGTGATGGTGACTTCGGCATTGGCCACGGGTGTATCACCAGAACTGGTGACGCTACCCGCGATACCTGCGGTAGTATTATCCTGAGCGGTTAGAGGGCATGAGAGCCCGATAAGAGCGAGCAGTGGTACGAACCTGCGTAGTAATTGCAGTAGTTTCATGGTAGTTTGGTCTATATAGTGGATTCGCTAGTCAGTCAGCTCAAAAAAGGTGGCTATATTCACTGTAACAAACTCAATCCGTAGTAACAGCGTCAAGATTCATTGCGTGTCATCTGTGGAGTTTAACTGATGTGTAACGTAGCTGTGACGCAATGATGCAGTTATGCTATTCATCCGGGCGAGAATCGGGGTGACTTGAACATGACGGCAGCGTCGAGTTAACTTCACGATTTGGCACCCATTGTTACATATTTGTGTTGCAATCAATTACGTAATCCACGTTTAACCAAACCATGGCAAAACGTACTAGTAAAAATAAGGGCATCTCCCGGATAGACTCCGGTTCTACACATGGCTGGTTTGTGCGCGGCTACCGCAATGGCAAGACCTATTCCAAACTCTATAGTGACTATAAGTGCGGTGGTAAGCGCAAGGCCTATAATGAAGCTAGTGAATACCGGGACAAGTTGCTGGCAGAACTGGCCGAGATACCCGCACTTCCGCGCAAGCGTTCGGGACCCAAGAAGAAGACCGCAGCACCTTCACCAGTGAATACCGTCCCAGCAAAGGCAGCGGTTGTAAAAACTGCGCCTGTAAAGGCAGCGGTTGTTAAGACTGCGCCGGTAAAGGCAGCGGTTAAGACTGCGCCGGTAAAGAAAGGCACGAAGAAGACCAAGAAGTAAGTAAGGAGATTTCGTCTACTTCAGCTACCGATTTACACCAGGCTCCCGATGCTACCGCCTGTATGCTCGGGAGCCTGTGTTATTTACTTTGGGTATTGCACGTTCCCACTCGCTACGGGTGAACCGGTTTCGCCCCAACGAGCATACCCACATCACCTCGCGCGGAGGTCTCCCCGGGGCCGTGTAACACTATAAAGGGACAACAACTTCGAAATGCATCGGGGCTGGAATAAGGTCCGGGCCGTTGGCGCTGCCAAGGTAAATAGGGATTGTATCATTTCGCAAGACTTCAGGATAGGTCAGTGCGTATAGCTAAAGATCACATTCCCTATCTGAGGACTGTGCCTTAGAAGCTCCAGCTGGCGTGCTTTTGAATTGCAATAAAAGTCGTTCTGGCAGAGTATTATAACACGCGTTGCGGTGGGGTTTACCACATTGATGCCACAGTTGATTAAATGACTTTTCTACTGCCTAAAGTTGGTACTGCCCCAGTTTCACGTGGAATGAAATATAAAACATTTGGTCTCACTCATCCTGGTAAGATGCGCACTCGAAACGAGGACGCCTACTTGCTCGACGACATTCGGCGCATCTATGCCGTAGCGGATGGGCTGGGCGGACTACCCGAAGGAGACTTGGCTAGTAGCATGGCCATACAGCAGCTAAACGAGCTTCTTAGTGCATCCACATCGCGGGAGCCAGACTATCTCAAAGTCTTCAATGAGATTAGCAGAGCCGTGTGGCGCGAAGGCGTACGCTTACAGGCTGAGATCGGGATTGGTACCACACTGACTTTACTTGTGCTGCGCGAACGCTCGTGTACGGTGTGTCATGTGGGCGATTGTGCTGTCTTTTTGTTTCGCAAAGACAAATGGGAGCAACTGACTACCGACCACACTATGGCGGAGGAGCTGCGCGCCCAGCACCCTGGAGAGCAAGTTATCGTACCCGAACACTTCAGCCATACACTGACTCGCTGTATTGGCCAGCCCGGCGAACTTCAAGTGGAGATTCGCAAGCATACGCTCAAGGCTGGCGACCGACTTCTAATATGTAGCGATGGTATCACGAAGACTATTAGCGAGGAAGAGTTGTACTACATTTCAAAGGTCAGCAGTTCCCCGCAAGAGTTGATCGAGAAGTGCATCAATCTCGCCAATGATCGCGGTGGCCCGGACAATAGCACCGGAATCGCTATCTTTGCTGCAGAGTAATCAGCCACCGATGGCACGGATGCACATGGATAAAGGTAGGTTGAATCCCCGAAATTCAGTGTGCTGTTGAAGCAGTGAATTAGATTGTTACTACTTTAATAGGTCATTGACTTCGCGATGCACGGAACGCCAGCAGGCGCAGATTTTTGGATAAGTGGCTGTACTCGAGGGGATTGTCGTAATCCATTTGCTGCTTGATGAGGATTTTTGCCGCTCGAATGCTGGGTTAACGAATAATCAAGGCTTACGCACGAGGCATGCTGGTGTCTCTTATTTTTGTATCTTTTTGCGGCAGATCCATTTAATATGTCCAGAAAGTGAGATGCGCCCTCCAACCCGCTTGCCAAGTAGAGACCAGCGAGCTACTTGTTAACATTTCAATTTCTCACCAATTCGTCCCCCATGGACATACCGACTTACATAGTAGGCCATAAGAATCCAGATGCCGATGCCATCTGTTCCGCCATCGCATACGCCGCATACAAGACCAGTCGTGGGCTGACCAATCATGTTGCGGCTCGTTGCGGAAACAGCAATGCCCGCATTGATGCGATTCTTGAGCGCTTCCAGGTGCCACTCCCTGTCTTCATGGGTGATGTCACCCCTCGAGTACACGACATCATGGTGTCGCATCCCCACACAGTGAAAATTTCCAGTACCTGTGCCCAAGCCCTTGAGATCATCGACAGGTATAACATACGGGTGCTTCCGGTAGTGCGGGATGACAACACGCTGGAAGGTACCGTTTCCATCTTTCAACTGGGCGAGTATTTTATACCCAAGCCAAAGGCACCCCGCCAGATGCGGCATGTGCGTACTTCTATTAATGACATAGTTGGTTCGCTCAATGCCACTGCCTTAAGCGCTTTCAACCCGGACTCCCTCGAAGACTTGTACGTCCGCATCGGGGCCATGGACATCCGCAGTTTCGGGAAGTTTGCAAACGAGGAAGCCACGCTGGCCAGCCATAGCATTATTGTGGTGGGAGATCGCTGGGATATACAGCAAAAGTCCATACAAGCGCGGGTACGTGTCTTGGTGATCACCGGTGGACTTGAAGTGGATGCGGAAATCATCGACCTCGCGAAAGAGAAGGGAGTTAGTCTCTTAAGCAGCCCGCACGATTCGGCGACGACTTCTTGGATCATACGTTCCGCCACCCGAGTGGGTAGTCTTATCAACCGTAGCTTCGTCCACTTCGCACAGGATGAGAAGCTCTCAGTGGTGAAGCGCCGCATCATTGGCAATAATGCACAGGCTTACATGGTAACGGACGAGAATAACAAGCTGCTCGGTCTCTTCACCAATGGAGATCTACTCAAGCCTGTCGGTACCCGGCTTATTCTCGTGGATCACAATGAATTAACCCAGGCGGTGACTGGCGCAGAGCAGGTAAACATAGTCGAAATAATCGATCACCACCGCCTCGGCAACCCGCCGACTCAGCAACCCATTCTCTTCGTGAATGAGCCAGTCGGCTCCACCTGCACCATTGTTGGTGGGCTGTTCCATCGCGATGGGATTACGCCGTCGGCACAAATCGCCGGCATTCTTATGAGCGGGATTATCTCGGACACCCTGAATCTCCAGAGTCCAACTTCTACCGAAAAGGATGCTCTGTTGCTACCGTGGCTTGAGAAACTCGCAGGTATATCATCAAGCGAACTCTCACAATTGATCTTCAGCAGTGGCAGCGTGATACTTGCCAGCAAGCCGGATGCCGTCATCCGGAGCGACATGAAAGTGTACAGCGAGGGCGAAATC
Organism: Verrucomicrobiota bacterium; assembly: GCA_033762955.1. Lineage (GTDB taxonomy): Bacteria > Verrucomicrobiota > Verrucomicrobiia > Opitutales > Oceanipulchritudinaceae > JANRLC01. Next base: position 67,183 of record JANRLC010000025.1, read on the forward strand.
CGCTACTCGGTCAGCCAGATCGAGGAACTCGGGTTTAATAATTTCCACAACAACGTCAATGCTCTGCTCGCAGCACTGGAAAGCATTCGGGAGAAGGAAAATCTCTTTTTCTCTTCGCTGTTGGTTACCGACATTAATACCCAGAACTCCCTTCTGGTCATGGCCGGGGATAGTGAGTTGATCTCACAGATAAGTTATCCAGCCGTGATCAAAGAGAGCGTCTTCGATGTACCGGGAATAGTCAGCCGGAAAAAGCAGCTCATACCGTACCTGACCAGCTTGCTGAAAAGTATCGGCATCGAGGCGAAGAACTGAGGGCGCCGATCACCCTACAGAGGATGAACACGCCAGTGAGTTTAGCCACGGGAATTAGGGTGAAGCTATCAGATTTGACACTATCGACCTTATTGACTCTATTGACTGATCTATTCGGACGCTTCCCGCCCCCTACTTTTCCGACTTAGTGCCTCGACTGCCTTTGAACCTCTGTGCCTACCCTCCGCTACTGAAGAACGCCTTTGATCCCCGTGAAGATCATCTGCGCCGCAAGTGCAGAGATAACTACGCCCATAATCTTGCTCATTACCAGGATCCCCTGTGCTTTCATGACTGCTTTGATTTCCGAACCGAGGTAGAGAATAATTCCCAGGCTCACAACGGCTAGCGCCAGCCCAATGCAACCGGTCGTCATACCTCCGTTGGCCTTGCTTTCTGCGCCAAGTATCATGATGGCGCCTGTCGTTGCAGGACCTACGGTGATGGGGATGGCCAGAGGGACAATCGTCACCTCCTGTTCCCCCACATCTCGGCTTGCGGGAGGTTTGCCGCGCACCACATCGACTGAAGTCAGAAATAGCAGGGCACCAGCACCGATCTTGAAGGAATCCAGCGTGATACCAAATACACGGAACATAGTGTTTCCGAAAAATAGAATACAGAAACACGCCACCAGCACTGCAATGGCCACCCGTAGTGCCAGCTTTCTTCGTAGTTGGGTATCATCCGGTGTCAGGCTTAGAAAGATCGCCAACACGAAGAAGGGTGCGAGTAGGAAAAAGAACTTCGAGAAAACCTGAAAGATATGCGTCAGAAATTCGACCATACAGACATGATTCAGAAGTCATGCTGGATTGGCAAGTCTGGTGGAGGTACCGCGCTCCAAGAAGCGTGTAACAGCGGAGTTCCCATTCCGCTGATCTACTACTGGGCACTAAGGCCGTTGACCATTCGCACACATGAAATCAAGTTTTGCCAAGGGAAAGGGATACACTATAACTGGCACCCTTTCTGTCACCTTCATGCATGTCTAAAGTATGTCTTGGGAAGCACTGCTAATCCTGTTGTTAACTGTAGGTGTGGTCTGGCTCTTTATAAAAGAGACCTTTCCGCCTGATCAGACAGCTTTTTCCGCGTATGCCCTGTTACTGTTAATAGCAACGGTAAGTGGATCGGCGCTACTGCCTTCGGTTAATGACCTGGCCACGGTTTTCTCGAATCCGGCGCCGATGACGGTCGCAGCGATGTTCGTGATAAGCCGTGCGCTGGAGAAGTCGGGTGCTATCGATGCACTGGGTGTGATGTTGAACGGATTAACCCGCCTGGGCTACCGCACATTTTTGTTTTGTTTGATTTTATTGGTAGGGGTTATCAGTGCCTTTGTGAATAACACGCCGGTGGTGGTTGTGTTCGTGCCGGTGGTACTGGCACTGGCCAGACCACTCGGGGTCTCGGCCTCGAAGCTACTCATCCCCGTATCATTTGCCGCCGTTTGTGGGGGCTTGTGTACGCTTCTAGGCACCAGCACCAATCTGGTAGTGAGTGGGTTGTTGACCAAGTATGACATGCCCCCGATGGGCATGTTTGAACTCGCTCCGCTAGGCGTGCCATTGCTGGTGTTGGCTGCCATATACATGGTGGTGGTAGCCCCGAAATTACTCCCTGATCGCGGGTCTCTCACTTCCATTCTTAGTGAGGATGAACGCAGGGAGTTTCTAACCGAGGCATTTATTCGCAATGACTCGCCCATGGCGGGAAAGACACTCCTGGAGTCTGGGTTGCTAAAGCAACGGGGTTTGCGAATCCTTGAACTCATTCGCGATGGGGTGTCGGTATCCGGTCCACTCAAGGAAGCCACCCTCACTCCCGGTGACCGGTTGGTGGTGGCGTGCCGTCCCAGTGGAATAGCGAGTGTACGAAGCACTCCCGGCATAGATCTTGTGGCGGAGGCTGAACTGGGTATTGAGACGATTGCAGCCTATGAAGGTGCGATTGTAGAAGGTGTAATCGGCCCTAAATCGTCGCTCGTGGGGAAAACCGCACTGGCAATTAACTTCCGCCAACGCTTCCGGGTGATATTACTGGCGATCCATCGCAATGGCGTGAACTTGAGAGAAAAAGCGGAATCTACACCGCTTCAATTTGGTGACATCTTGTTAATGATGGGTGCTGACAAGGCGCGCGATGAGCTTCGCCGAAGCGAAGATATTCTACTGCTCGATCGCCCAGCCACTCCAGCGCTGGATTATAGAAAAAAGATACCACTGGTAGTTGCTGTGATCGCTGCGGTGGTAGGGTTTTCCGCCTTTGACACGCTGCCAATTCACATCGCCAGCCTGATTGGCTGCGCTGTGCTGTTTGCCACGGGTAGCCTCACCCCAAAGGAAGGCTACGACAGCATTGATTGGGGAGTACTTCTGATTATCTATTCGATGTTAGGATTTGGGATGGCAATGGAGACATCCGGGGCAGCGTCCATAATCGTAAATGCAATCGTGCACGGGGCGAGTGTGATTGCGCCCGCAGCCGTCCAGCCCCTACTACTGCTTGCGGTAATCTACCTGGTGTCGATGGTGCTCACGGAGTTCCTCTCAAACAACGCAGCCGCAGTGTTAATGGTACCACTGGCCATGGGTGTGGCTGTCCATGCCGGCCTTGACCCAAGACCCTATATGATTGCCGTCTGCATAGCCGCTACAGCAGCCTTTGCTACTCCGATTGGCTACCAGACGAACACCTATGTTTATGGAATCGGCAACTACAAGTTCGCAGACTTTCTGAAAATCGGTCTTCCGCTGAATCTACTCTATTTCGCGGGTTGTATGGTTCTTATCCCCATGATTTGGCCCTTGAAGGTCATCATCAAGTAATCCTAAAAAGAAAATGGCGGGTGCCCAATCCATGCTTTTCCGAGGATGCCGTAGGCATCCCAGCGATTAGCCGGGGGTTGAGTCCCGCAGCGGGACGACACCCCCGGTAAGTGTACCTTTTACCATCGACCCCAGCGGGGTCGCAGCCGTGAATCCGTGGATTTCAATGCCACGGCTAGGGCCATCCGCGCTGCGACCCCGCAGGGGTCGAGATTATTTGGCTGGCGTACCGGGGGTATCGCCTCGCGCAGACGCGAGTCTCGACCCCCGGCTAATTTCTGGGATGCCTACGGCATCCTCCTGCATTGAGGAAATGGAAGAATATTCATTCGTCCCAATCCGATTCAGAACTCACCTGTAGGGTTAGCGTCTTTTGATGCCACCGTCGTCTCTACGCACCCTCAATTAGTGATTTTTCGCGGGTTGTATGGTACTCATCCCCATGATTTGGCCCTTGAAGGCGATGGTCAAGTGATGGGAAACAAAAAGACTGTCCACCTTTCGGCAGACGGTCTTTGTTAAATGGAAAAACTGGAAACTTTAGTCCGAGGCTGACTACAGCACTGCCACGATCGCCTCGCAGCAGCGGTCGATATTTGCGGGGGTGAGGCCGGCTACGTTGATGCGGCCTGAGCCCACGATGTAGATGGCATACTCGTCGCGAATGCGGGCGACTTGCTCCTTGGTCAACCCGGAGAAGGAGAACATCCCTTTCTGTTGGGCGATGAAGGAGAAATCGCGCTTCGCGCCGCGTGCTTTTAGGTTGGCAACCAGGTCCGTGCGCATGCCGTTGATACGATTGCGCATGGCGGTGAGTTCGCTCTCCCACTCGGTACGCAGAGCGGCGTCATTGAGGATGGTTGAGACGATAGAACCGCCGTGAGAGGAGGGATTCGAGTAATTGGCACGAACTACGGCTTTTATCTGGCTGAGTACACGGCTGGCGGTTTCGGCGTCATTCGATACGGCGGTAACTGCCCCGACGCGTTCGTTGTAGAGCCCAAAGTTCTTGGAGAAGGAGCTGGCCACGAGGAACTCTACCCCCGCCTGGGTGAATGCTTCCAGGCATATCGCGTCCTCGCGCAGACCAGAGCCGAAGCCCTGATAGGCGTAGTCGATCAAGACGAGAAGGTTGCGGGTCTTGGCCACTTCGGCAATAGCCGCCCACTGGGTCGCGGTGGGGTCGGCCCCGGTGGGGTTATGGCAACAGCCATGGACAAGCAGGACATCCCCCGAAGGTATCTGCTCAATCGCACTTTGCATCCCTGCGAAATCCAGCGCATTGGCAGAAGCGTCGAAATAGCGGTAGGTACCGGTATCCAGTCCGGCTGCCTGGAAAATCTGCGGGTGATTCGGCCAGGTGGGATCACTTATCCAGACCTTCTTGGCGACATTGTTGCGCTTGATGAAATCTGCGGCAACGCGAAGCCCACCCGTTCCACCCGGTGTGTGCGCGGAAACCGCACGACCGGCCTTGGTCACCGCAGAGTCCGCACCAAACAAGAGTTCGAGCACGCGAGCATTGTAAGCAGGGGAGCCATCGATGGGGAGGTAGTTCTTTGTCTGCTCAGCTTCGAGGATGCGTGCCTCGGCCTTCTTGACCGAGTTGAGCACGGGAGTTTTTCCAGAGGCATCTTTGAAAACACCGACGCCAAGATTGATCTTGTTTGTTCGCGGGTCTTTGAGAAATGCCTCGTTCAGACCGAGGATTGGGTCAGCAGGTGCCTGTGCTACGGTATTGAATAGAGCCATAATATGGGTTTTGCTTGGCGATTTAGTGGTTACCATTTACTTAACCGCAAGCAAAATTTGCCAAGCGATGCGAAAGCTCCACAATCGCGCCATGCGAATCCCATCTCTAATCGTTGCCGTAACCCTGTTTATTTCTTTCACAACCAGTCCCCAAAACGCCATGTGTGCAGATAGAATAACCGGTCAGGCATTTGCCACTCGAAGCGAAGTTTTTGCCACCCACGGCATGGCGTGTACGAGCCATCCACTCGCCACGCAGGTCGCGCTGGATGTGCTTAAGAAGGGCGGGACCGCCGTGGATGCAGCTATTGCTGCAAATGCCACGCTGGGTCTCATGGAGCCTGTGAGTAATGGTATCGGTGGCGATCTCTTTGCCATTATTTGGGACCCGAAGACCCAGAAACTCCATGCTTATAATGGTAGTGGACGTTCGCCAAAGGCATTGACGCTGGAGGAGTTCAAGCGATTGGGAATAAAATCCATCCCATCAAAAGGAGTTCTCCCGGTGAGTGTTCCCGGATGTGTGGACGGCTGGTTCGCGCTGCACGAGCGCTTCGGGAAACTGCCCATGCAGGAAGTGCTAGCACCCGCGATTAACTATGCGGATGAAGGGTTCCCGGTGACGGAGCTAATAGCTTTCTACTGGGAGCGCTCGATTCGCTCACTCGGCGACCAGCCCGGGTTTCTCGATACCTATACAGTGGATGGTAAGCGCGCCCCGAAGAAGGGGGAGCTATTTAAGAACCCCAAGCTGGCCGCAACGCTACGCCAGATTGCAACCGGTGGGCGTGCGGCCTATTACGAGGGCAACATCGCCCGGACGATGGATGGCTTTATGAAGCGCGTGGGCGGCTACTTGCGCTACGAAGATCTCGCCGCGCATCATGGCAACTGGGTGGACCCCGTGAGTACAAACTATCGCGGCTACGATGTCTGGGAAATACCACCGAACGGGCAGGGTATTGCGGCGCTCCAAATGCTCAATATTCTTGAGGGATACGACATAAAATCCATGGGGTGGAACAGCGCGGACTATGTGCACCTCTTTACCGAGGCCAAGAAGCTGGCATTTGAGGATCGTGCGCGCTACTACGCGGACATGGAGTTCTCCAAGGTGCCCGTGGCGCAACTTATCTCGAAGCCCTACGCTGCGGAGCGCCGCAAACTCATCCAAATGGACCGCGCAGCCAGGCGCTACGAGCCCGGCGAGGTTCTCGAGAAACTAGGTGAAGGAGACACCATCTACATGACTGTGGCCGACAGCAGCGGCTGCATGGTTTCGCTGATACAGAGTAATTATCGTGGTAATGGCTCAGGCCTATGCCCCGATGGACTTGGCTTCTGCCTTCAAAATCGCGGCGAGATGTTTACGTTTGAGGAAGGTCACCCCAACCAATACGCTCCCGGCAAGCGCCCGTTCCATACCATCATCCCGGGGTTCATCACGAAGGACGGCCAACCCTATATCTCCTTCGGTGTCATGGGCGGGGCGATGCAGCCACAAGGCCATGTGCAGATTGTGATCAATCTCGTGGACTTCGGGCTGAATCTCCAGGAGGCAGGGGACTGCCCGCGCATGCAGCACTATGGCTCCAGCGAGCCGACTGGCGAGAAAATGACCAACGGTGGAGAACTCGCCCTCGAAACAGGATTCGCCTGGGAAGTCATCAGCGAACTCCAGCGCCGTGGGCACAAGGTCATCAGCGATCTCGGCGGCTTTGGTGGCTATCAAGCCATTATGCGAAACAACGAAACGGGCGTTTACGCTGGCGCCTCCGAGAGCCGCAAAGATGGCTGTGCGATGGGGTATTAAGATTATTTCGATTGCCACTAAATGCTCTAATCTTCCACGGTTTGACTCAGTTAATTCCATGCAAATCCAAGAACTCGCCGACGGAGCTACGATCTATGCCGCATTCCACACTATGAGGGAACTGCGCACACATCTCTCATCTCCAGAAGAGCTGGTCATGCGGGTCCACCAGCAGCAGAAGGATGGGTATAAGCTCATCGGCATCTGTGTGGATGGTACGTGGGTGGCTCTGGCAGGCTATCGTTTCGGTAGGAATCTCGCATGGGGAAAGTTTCTCTACGTGGATGATTTGGTGACTCTCGAAAGCACCCGGGGCAAGGGCTACGGGACGGCTTTAATGCACCATCTCTACGAGCAGGCACGGCAACATGGGTGTGAGCAGTTCCACCTCGACAGCGGCGTGCAGCGTTTTGCCGCGCACAAGCTCTATCACCGCACCGGGTTGCGCATTAGCTCCCACCACTTCTCCACTGAACTCAAGTAAGAATCGCGTGGAGCTGGATATCCCCGAATTTCCGAAGGCACCGCTTCGCTTACAGGAGATTTCCCGTGCGGCGACTGCCCTGGCAGTGATCGTTCGCCATCATAAGGAAAACCGCGCCAAGTGCAGCATCCAGCCCGTGCGCAATGATCCGCGGTTAACTGTTCTAAGCTGGCGATCCGGCATACAGTTTGATGCCACTGGGATGACGCTGCTGGCCGTCGATGCCCCACCGCTAACAGCAGCGGATGCGCATCGTCCGCTTTTGCTTCTAGACTGTAACTGGCACCGCATAGAGTCCATGCTTCGCGACAGGGTGGGGGAGCCGGTCTGCCGGTCATTACCCACAAACGTCCAAACCGCCTATCCACGGCAGAGCAAGACCCCGGGCAACGACCCGGAGTGCGGACTGGCGACGATAGAGGCCTTGGTAGCCGCCTTATGGTTGCAGGGCGTGGATGCACGCGATCTTCTGGCCCATTATCACTGGCGCGAGGCGTTTCTCGCCCAGCCATTTTTTGGAGAAGGAAGCGGTCAGTGAGAAGCGGTAAGCGGTCAGCAATCACGTGTCTAGCGTGGTTTATATGGCACCCCATAGCCCCAACGGGGCGAAATGCGCGTGGACCATCGTTACGGCGTTCATCGTTTGGTGTGCCGTTTCCGAATAGGGTCACGCCCCTTCAGGGCTAGGAACTCTATTGGTGGCCGTTCCCAGGGCGCTGCCCTGGGCTATCACATTTCGCCCCGTTGGGGCTTACAATACACCAATGCCCTTTGGATGTTTGAAATAAATGGCTAAATCTACATTCAACACAAACTACGGCATCTACGTACGTCCACGCCCTCGCGCCCTCGCCTTGGCGAAGAGAAACTGCTGGGCGAGGCCCGCATGGGTACCGAAATGTTGCCTTCCGAAATGCGCTATCTGTGCGGGTGTCCATCCCTTGAGTCCGTAGGATTCTTCCATGATGGAGAGGATCCACGTGTCCACGGGGAAGGCTTCGTGCCGGGCTTCGCCGAAGAGGAGGACGCAATCCGCCACCTTGGGGCCAACTCCGGGGAGCGAGATTAACAGTGCCTTCGCTTCGTCGTAGGTTGCGTCGTGTACGCGATGAAAGAAGCCCGGGTCTCCAGCCAGATGTGCTGCTGTATCGCGGATAAACTTTGCACGGTAACCCAGCGCGCAAGCCGCGAGTTGGGCATCCGTCGCCTGTGCCAGCTCTGTCCAGGTGGGCAATGCGTGCACACCGGGTTGTATCTCTTTGCCCAGACTCCGCGCCAGCGCCGCAAGCATCTGCTTAATCTGCACAATCTGTTTATTCGTGCTACACAGGAATCCGAGAAGCGTTTCCTCGAGTGGTTGCCGCAGCAAGCGCAGTCGGGGATGCATGGCAATCGCTTCGTTAATCACAGGATCGCTGCGCCAGGGAAGGGCATCCAAATACGACGCAAAATCCTCGTCGACGGCGAGATACTCCGCCAGTGCAGTCTGGTCGGTGCGGATTGACGGGTAGACTCCAGCACCCGCGCACGCCCATTCAACCCTGCCAGCAGCGTCCAAGCGCAGACACAAGTGATGCGTCAGCCACTGTCCCTCAAAGACAGGACCAGTTGCGGTGCCTAATTCACTCGACGAACCCAATTGCCTCCATCGAAAGGCCTGCCCTCCATCAAGGGTTTCAGTAAAGGATCGCGTATCGAAGCGAACTTTCGGTAACAAAAGCTGCCAGTTGAGTTTGTCGGCAGCCTCCGCGCTTAGGGCATTTCCCACAGGAAACTCTTGTGCTCGGTGAGGGTGGCACCTTTCGCATCCACTAGGGTGACATGCCAAGCCAGCGGGCGTATCCCAGGTCCGCGCCAATCACTCCCAGTGAAACCCACAAGCATAGTGCGGCCATCCGACTGGCTGGAGTTAATCGGCAGCGTGTATGTAATGACATCCTTGCGGGCGGTGGTCACCAAATCGAGCTTGAGCGAAGCACCATCCGGGAACTGGCTGGCTGGTGTATCCAGCTTTATGATGAAGTAGAGCCCATCGCGCTCATCCGCTTGCGTACGCAGAATGGCACGTCCGCTGGTATTCTCCTTACCAGTAAAGAACTCACTGATGCGCTGAAACTCTCCGGTGGTGATAAACTGCGGCTCAACCCACTGGATTGTAGCCGATTGCAGCGTGGCACCCCACAAAAGCGCCGTCACCGTCAATGCGGCGGAGAGGGAGCGTTGCAGTTTAACTCGCACGGAGTTAAGCCTTCTTTGCGATAATACCCTTGGCAGAGAGCGCCAACTTTAGGCGCTGCTTCTTGCGCTCATCATAGGCACGGGCACGTTTACGTTTAATCGTCTTATTGTACTGCTTGCTCATAGGTTGTCTTAAAGAAAGATCAGAAAGTGTCGAACCTGCCGCGCCAAGTCAAGTCCGCTACTTGTTCAATGTAAGTATTCGGTGCAATTCGAAGAAGTTCAAAATGCACCCCGCAGCGACGGGCGTTGCCCTTATTGTTCAAGAGTGGTTGCGCCTTCGGCGCGGCATGGGTCCCGTTACACCTTGGCATACACTAAACGCGTACCTTGGGACGGCCTGGACTTTGGCCGGTGGTGCAAGCCACCGGTTACATCGCACAGAATGAATTGCGCCCCGGCAGGGCCCGGCAGGGGCGCTGGATCATCGGTAATCTTTGGCGATTAGACCACGCCGGCCACCGCCCCTGCCGGGGGCGGCTAATATGGGGATCCTCTTTACCGGTGGTTTTCACCACCGGCTAATATCCGATGGCCCTCTGGGCCAAAAAATAGCCAAACTCAAGACCGTTCCCCTTGGGACGTATGTGTTGAGCGTAGAATTCATGGCATTTTGCCGCACTCACGGGGCATCGGAATCCCAAAGGGATTCTGTCCCAAAGCCCGGGGTTGGCCGCAGGCCTACCCCGGGTAAATGTAATAAACCGGACAACCCCAACGGGGTTGCGTCCGCAGTGCTATGGGCGGGATATACGCCGCAAAGACGGACGACGCAACCCCGTTGGGGTTGATATATCTTTCACATCATAACTCAGGGTAGCGCGCTCCGCGCGCAACCGCTTTGGGGCGCAATCCCTTCGGGATATTTCTGATTCTGAAGACACTCGATTTGACGCTAAACACATACCTTGCGACGGCAGCGCCCCTGCCTGGGCACAATCCATTTATGCTAGGCATCGAATTCATAGCGTTCCTGGTACCGTCCGGGATATATTAACTACTTCAAATTGTACCCCGCAGCGATGCTTGTCTACTATCCACTTGCCGCGCTGACTAATTGCGCTTACGTTTTTTTTCAATGAGCAAGGATGTAGTACAGTCAGTAGTTAAAGGGGTTATGCCGACTGCCAATGGGTGTGCGGTGTTTCTTGGGTCACCCCAAAAAACATTCGTAATCACGGTGGATCAATACATTGGCAGTGCTATCTCGATGGCTATCAATGAGACGAAGAAAGAGCGCCCGTTGACGCATGACTTGATCATGCACATCTTCACCGGGTTGAATGTCACGCTGGAGCGGGTAGTTATCAATGATGTCTCGGAGAGTGTGTTTTATGCACGGTTGGTGCTGAAGATGGAGAATGAAGTAGCTACCAAGATTGTGGAGATCGATGCGCGCCCGAGCGACTGTATCGCACTCGCCATCCAGGCGAAGCGCCCCATCTATGTAAGCCGTAAAGTCATAGACAGCGTGGAAGATATGACCGAGGTGCTGGAGCGCATCCTTAAAGAGCAAGACTGACCACACGCCTCGATGCTGCCCAAGCCTGTTATTCCCGGCCTGCCTGTAACGGCACTGGCGCCGATGCAAGATGTCACCGATCTTCCGTTTATGCGGGTGATTGCTGGCAACGGTGCACCAGATTACTTCGTAACCGAGTATTTTCGTGTACACGTGGGGAGCACGCTGGAGAAGTATATTCTCCGCTCCATTACGGAGAATGATTCCGGTCGCCCTGTCTATGCGCAGATCATGGGCGACGACCTCGATCTCATGGCAAATGCGGCGCGTGAGCTGCAACGCCATCCCGTCGCGGGGGTGGACTTGAATATGGGATGCCCCGCGCCCAAGGTTTACCGAAAGAACGCGGGTGGCGGGCTGCTGCGGGACGCGAACTTCGTCGATTTACTACTAGGGCGGTTGCGCGAGGCCTGCACCGGATTGTTTACGGTGAAAATGCGTCTGGGCTTCGAGGATGACAAGAACTTCGAGACCTTTCTTGCATTGGTCGCGAAGCATAAGGTGGATTTGTTAACCGTACACGGACGCACCGTCCGCGAGATGTATCGCAGCGAAGTGCGCTATCCGCGCATCCGCGATGCCGTGTCCCAGGTACCCTGCCCGGTAATGGCGAATGGCAATGTCTCCACCGCAGACAAAGCTGTGCAAGTGGTCAATGATACCGGATGCTACGGAGTGATGATCGGGCGAGCGGCTATCCGCAACCCCTGGATTTTTGCCCAGACGCGGGCGCGGTTTCTCGAGGTGTATGGGAAGCAGAAGGGCGTACTGCTGGAGGCCGAGGCACCAGGGACGGTCCCAGCGTTGGCAACCCACTCCCATTACCCACGACCCACTTTTCGCGATCTGCGCGGCTATATCGAACAGCTCTGGAACACTTGCTACCATCCCGGCCTGCCGGATACGAACCGTGTCAACCGGATGAAAAAATACCTAAACTTTATCGGGCTGGCTGTGGATCCCGAGGGCACCTTTCTCTATGAAAGCCGGCGGACGATTTTGCCACACGAACTCTTCGCCGTGTGTGATCGCCACTTGCTACACAATGATAGGCAGCATCTACCTTTCCCCGAGGAACCGTACAGTGGACTGGTAGCACGCCCCTCGCGGGAGGCGGCGTTGGAAACGTGCAGTTTTTAAGGTGTAGGGATGACGGTGCAAGGGTACTGAGGGACCAATCCTGAATAGGAAATTGCGGGAGCCAAATCGTATTTGTTCCTTGGATGCCGTAGGTATCCCAGAGATTAGCCAGGGGTTGAGTCCCGTTGCGGGACGACACCCCCGGTATGGGTAACATTCACCATCGACCCCAGCAGGGGTAATGACTATAATTTACATGGATTCCGAGATGCGACTGGCCCAACCAGCCAATAAAGCCCAGCAAAGCGATTGGGATACCTGGATTCCCCTGAGGCAGTCGTCGGAGAGGTGATTAATTCACCGTTGAATCCAGTGCTTTATGAACGGGCGTAGCGGGGCATCTCAAATCGAAAAGTAAAACATCTGCCTCATCAGAAACTTTACGGCCTTCCCATCGACCGTGCCAGGGACAAACTTTTTATTTGCTACAGCTATTCTGCACGATTCTCCCATTAAGGGATGAGCGGCATAGAGGACTTCAATAGCTTCTGCGTCCCCGGATTCGTTGATGACAAATCGAACCAGTACCTTGCCGGCAAGTTTTTCTCGCCTGAGGCTTTTGGGGTATTGGGGAACCGGAGCCGTAATAACTTTGGGTAGAACCGTGTACCCATTCTTCGTGCCGGGAGGTTTCTCGACCAAGGGCCAATTAGTCAGCACCGGCTTGTCTTTCTCGACCATGGCATAGATTTCAGCGTCAGATAACATCCGGGCTGGGCTCGCCTGTGGTGGTGTGGTTTCGCAACCAACCTGAAGTCCGAGGCAGAGTATGAGTATCGGGAGTATGCGATGTGTTTTCATCGTAAGCGTTTGTGTCCAGCAGGCTACCGGCCTGAAGCCTGGCTATGCAATGGAGAAAGTGATCGTGGCTTAAAGCAATCGGATATACGCGTAGAAAGCACCGCAAAGTGCCTTGCCTTCGCCATCCCGAAAGACTCCGTGAAGTTGATGTTCTCCCTCGGTAATATCCACTTCAAAACGCACTGCCGTTGGGTCATTAGCAGGTTTGGCGGTGTAACGCAGCGTATCGAGATCAAGAGAGGCTTGAACGATGGGAATGGCGACCCCGGCATCGACTGGTTTGCCGGAGCATTTACTCTGAAACGGAGGTGCCGCATCCCGCAGCCCAAGCCCGGATTCCACCGGCCACCGGCGCAGAAGAATTTCATATTTCCCACTGCGCATGGCTTTGATCTTCCAGGCCCCACCTTCGGGGATACTTAACTGGCCGTTACGCACCTGATCCTGACCATCTGCTCTGAGTTCGAGCCAGTAACTGGCATCCAGCACGACTTCATTTTGGTAAGCACTGCCAATACATTCCGGGGGAGCGGTGGTGGCCTTCTCGCGCAACGCATAATAGCGTTTGATATATTCCCGCCACATCCTGGCAAATATGTCGGGATGTTCTTCCGCCACGTTGTGTTTCTGGGCCAAATCCTCCTTGATGTTATAAAGCGAATCTGACCATAACAAACGCCAGTCCCCCCACATGATCGCAGCTTCCTGGGGTGACAGGGTTTGTCTCTGAAACTGGGTGATTTGCAATCGTTCGGGGATAGTGGTCTTTCCCGTCATTACCTCTGCCAGGCTTATGCCACTGAGTTTGGCATTTTCCGGTGCATTCAAGTGGCAGAGTTCCAGCAATGTTGGATATAGGTCGGTGACATCGGCCAGTCCTTCGATTACTTTACCCCCCGTTATGCCACCGGCAGGGTAACGAACAAATAAGGGGACCCGGTGCCCACCCTCCCATGGGGTGGCTTTAGTCCCGGTCATTCCTGCGTTATGGGTACTAAAACCACCCACCGGGCCGTTGTCGGTGAGGAAGACGAGTATGGTGTTGTCCTTAAGATGTCGCTTTTCAAGAAAAGAGTCCAGCCGGCCCATGTTGTCGTCCAGATTGGCAACCATGGCAAAGAACTCTGGATTGAGGGTATGCGAATATTTTGCAGACCATTCCGCCGGCGCCCAGTAGGGGAAATGGACTGCGTTGGTGGGAATATAGGTGAAGAAGGGTTTCCCTGCCTCCGCCTGTTTATCCATCCAGGCCATGGCTTCATCAAATAATACATCGGTACAAAAGCCTTTAGTTTGGCGCTCTTGTCCATTTTCCATTACCCAGGTGTCGACGTAATCATTGTTCCATCGATTACTTATGCCTGTGGTTCCGAAGCCGTGCAGGGCCACAGTCATTTGAAAACCACGATCTTGCGGGCGACTGGGCCAGTTCCGCCCCAAGTGCCATTTGCCAAACATCCCGGTCGCATAACCCCCGGTGGTGAAGGTTTCTGGCATGATGGGAAATCCCTCGCGCAAACTATGCAATCCCTGACAAGTTGAGATGACCCCGTTCTCCAATGGGTTGCGACCAGTTAATAATGCCGCACGTGAAGGCGAACACATCGGGGTGACATGGAATTGATTAAAGCTAACCCCCTCTTGGGCAAGGGCATCAAGATGAGGTGTTTTGATCACTGGATTACCATACAAGGAGAAATCCCCCATGCCTTGATCGTCAGTGAGGACAATAATGACATTGGGTTTGGCCGGTGCTGCTGCTTGAATGGGAGTAACAGACAGAAGCGCACTGGATAAAATCAACAAATCTTTGTAGTTATTCATCAGAGAAATCACATCAGGGATTGGAACGCTGCACCTGCGGCACAGAAACCAGCTAGTGTATTTTGTACCAGAATGTCCAAAGTATTACATGGATTGATTTCCTCCGCACGAGAGTGATCCAATGGACTCGCGGTTGAGGAAGCGGCCGAGGCCGAGGATGTAGATGCGTTTACCGTAGTCATAGGTACCGGTTTCCTCGTCGAAATACTTGGTAGAGTAGCGGAAGGGGTTGGCCGTGGCGAGGGTGGTGCTGGTGGATTCACCGGGAATGCTGGAGGCGCGGAGAGTCTCACCATAGGGCGAGTATTCGTAGGCAGCCTCCACTTTACCCCAATTCGCACCGTCATTGACATTGAGCAGCGTGGTAAAATTCCCATTGCCATCATACCCGGCCATATAGTGACCAGCCGTGCCACCGACTTGATGGATCATCAGCAAACCGCCCACGCCACCCGCCCCGCCTATGGTACCGGATTTATCTATGCCCCATGTGTAGTGCCGCAAGCGCGC
>JANRLC010000026.1:0-39150 GCA_033762955.1 Verrucomicrobiota bacterium
GTATCTGTTTAGCGTATGCCAAGGCGCAATGGGACACATTCCGCGCCGAAGGCGCAACCACTCTTGAGCCCAGGGCAACGCCCTGGGTATCGATTATATTTTATTTATTGAGCCCTGTAGGGGCGGTACCCGTCTATCAGCAATCGCTGTTTCGCCCCTACAGGGCTCATAGATATAGGGGGTATCCGTACCCAGGGCGATGCCCTGGGCTCAAGAGTTGATGCACCTTCGGTGCGACAAAAATCCATGAATTCTACGCTAAACACAAACAAAGCGTGAACTTCCCCCCTCAAGCCATCAGGATGCCTGAACTAACCTTTCATAAATGGAAAGATCCAGTCCGGAGCTGGACTGGATCTTTCGAAACCTTATAGCTACCTGGCTATGTGGAAGACTTTACTGATTGGTAAGCTTCCAGCCTGCTTCGGCACTTTCGCTGCCAAAGTTATAATACCAAGGCGCGATCGCGATTGTGCTCCAACCCCATTCATGAGTATCCCAAAGGTAGAAGAAGAAGTTTTCTTCCGTATCGCCTGAAACCCAAAACCATCCCAGATGGGGTGAATATACCCACGGGAATTTGGCATCATAGAGCTGCCCCCAGGGCGAGGCTCTCCAACCATCGACAATTTTGGACAGGTCGAAGATGGAGTAGTAGGGGCTTGGGAGGACATCGTAGAAATTCGTCCCAATGCGGATGTCATCTACCATGTCATTTACGCCCAAAACACTGCCTTGATAGATCACCATGCGATTCAACGGGTTTTGACCATCCAAGGCCGCAGAGTACTTGTTTATGACACCATCAACTGCGTTCCACACCGTTGGCTCAGCGTCAGGGATTGCACTATCCCATACTCCGAGGGAAAGCCGACCCAGATTGGCATCACTGTCTATCACTTCAAACTTCGCAATGAGAAGATAGACTGTGTTATTTTTGATTTGCATGCTACTTTGGTAAACATCCGGGTTGAGCATGTTGATCTCGTCCAGATTCTGATGGGAGATAAAGGCGCGTACTGTCAACGCCCCATCAATGACCTTGCCTATACCAAACGAAAGGCCGTTCGTACCGACAGTCCCATTGGTGTTCAGCATCACTGCAGCCATGTTTCCGTTACCGGCGGTACTTTGGGTGGCTATCGAGAACAGGGCGCTTACATAGTACACTTTGCCGCTTTCATAGGATTCGCTGTTATCGATGTACCTGGCGATACCATCCCTGCTATTCAAGCGGGCAGCTAATCCAACTGGAGACATGCCGGGGAACGCTAGCCGCCACCGGTAAGAACAACCATCGCCGATACTGGTGTACACATTGTTGGAGTTGGCCGCGATATCGTTACCTGATTTTGCACCATAGTCGAAGAGCTCCTCCAGAATTCGGGTGGCACCGCCCCTCTCGGTGTTAACAGCCACACTATCTGAAGCGGTCGAGGTCCCAGCCGTGTTATACGCTGCGACGCGGTAGGTATAGGTTGTGCGTGGCATGAGCTTGGTATCGGTAAAGCTGGTCTGATTATACATTACGCGACCAACCTCCAGGAACGCACCCGACCCATCCTTGCGCTCGATCAGGAATCCGTCTTCGGTTGTGGCATTGTCGACCCAGGTAAGGTGTACTGTGACGGCGCTTTGCGCCAAGGCTTGCAGGGTGGTCGGGCTGGGTGGGCTGGTTGGGCTGTTGCTCAGAGTCTTAATAGTGGCAGTATCGCTATAGCCCGAATTCGCCGTGTCCCTGTATGCACGAAGCCGGTATGTATAGTCCGTGTATGCAGCCAGGGCTGTATCAGTGTAGGAAGTGGTGTTTGCCGGGACCGTGGTCAGTTCCGTGAAGTTCCCGGCACCGAAGGCACGCTCGATTTTGAAACCATCTTCAAAATCAGAGGGATCGGACCATGTCAGGTGTATTGTAGTCGGGCTCGTGCTTGCGGTCACCAGATCGACCGGTACCTCCGGAGCCACCAGTGGGGTGGTGCTTGTCGTCTCCCCGGAGTATCCGGAGAATCCCTGACTGTTAAAGGCACGGATGCGGTAGGTGTAAGCCGTGCCTGGAGTCAGCGCTTTGTCGACATAGGTGCTAATGTCACCATTAACCGTGGCGATCTGTTCATAACTACCATTCTCCAACAGTTTACGCTCAATGGCGAAGCCGCTGTTACTGGTTGCCGGGTTTGTCCAATTAAGCTGAATTTGCCGAATTACGTTGCTGGAGGAGAGCAGGTTGACGGGCGTTACCGGGGCCTCAGTGGTGGGCTCCGGGATAAATATCTTTACCGTAGCCGAGGCTCGGCTGGTGGTGGGTGCTTGTGAATACGTCCACAAGGTGATTATGTGCGTACCCGGGCTTAATCCATCAAGCGGAATGGTGCCAGTCTTGCCCAGATCACCGACGAGAGGATCGACCAATTCGCCATCCTTTCCTGAAATGCATTTGATTAATCCAAGCGGTTCATTGCTGCTCCACTTTAGATCGAACGGTTGTGCGATTACGACAGAATTCCAGGCTGGGGCGGTAACCGCTACTTCCACATCCACTTGCCCCCGGATGTCTGCACGTATGCCAAATGCCCAGTTTCCTGCTATGGTAGTGTTTTCATAAGTCGCTTGTATCCGGGCATTAAAGACGCCTGGAGTGATCTTGGCCTGGCTGGCTTCGGTCGTGATTACGCCATGAGAGGAAAGGTGCATCCAGTCCGGCAGTCCACTCAAGGCCGTAAAGGTTACATTCGTATAGTCGTGATTGAAGTTGGGAAAGTTGACGACAGTCAGGCTGGTGCCTGAGATATTAGACTGACTGGATTCACCATCCCAGAGAACTAGAATGGGTCGAAACTGGGTTCGTGGAGCAGCGTCGCCATCAATACTGGAAGTTAGCGCATAATTCTTCCAAGCTTTGGCCACGCGCTCTGAAGGCAGCCAGATATACCCGCCAGTGCCTTTTGCTCTTTCGGCATAGGGATAGATTTGGACATCGTCCAAGTAGTATTCAGTTTCGGTGTTAAGATAGCCTCCGCTAGCCCTTGTCTTGGCGGTGCAGAAACCCACCCACCCCTGGGTTTCGTCTATAGGCATCAATTGTGCAGGTCCATCCACGGGTACAGTTTGTGGTACCTTGAGGTTGACGACTTCCTCCATCCACAGGCTGTAGAGGCGCATTTTCTCTGGGTCTGTAGCCCCATGACTCTCTCCTTTGCCAATGACAAAAGTGACAGCCCATCCATTTGCTGCCATGTTCTTGGCACTGGTAAGATTCCTTTCATGGTTGGGGCTATCGCGACCGGCATTTTCCCAGAAAACGGCAATTTCCGCACGGGGATTGGTAGAGACCACGTTGGATCCAGTGAAAGAGCTGTGATTCACGATCACTGCAACCGCCCGGTTGATATACTTGTCACTGACGGCGGCGTTATACGCCACCGGTCCTCCTGCCGAGTGTCCCCAAAATATCAACGGAGTGTTGGGGTATAGCGAGTCTTGAGCCCAGGCACCGCCCAGGACCGTTTTAGTATTTTCCGCGAAAGAGCGGTAATAGGGATCGTCCTGAAACCAGTCTAGAATGGCGGCTCCGGCACCATGCATGGCGCGAGGTGCCTCATCAGGGCCGATACTCTTGGGGACATAGTGCTGGCCATGGATGGTGGGAGCGGCCAGACCGATAAGCCCAATCATGGCGAGGATGATAGGGCGGAGTATTTGAGTGGTATTTATAGGGTTCATCTCAGTTATTTTTGTACGTTCAGGGGTATCTGTTTGGAGCTATATTGGCGTACTTACGCCAGCAGTTGGTCACGGTATTGTCGCGGGGAAATCCGAAGCACGGATGGTTGACCAGAGCATGAGAATAGTGAATCTTCGCTCATCCTTAATTCAATTTGACATCAAAGTTGAAGGCGAATCATCTTTTAGTTTAACGTTAAACTATTGTCGCTTGTGTGAGCTTGAGAAGACACTAACCCACCCGAATAACCAGGGTGTAGCCAGGGTGTATACTGGGTGTTGCCGGGCTGGTATGCTGCGCCCCTGTCGGCCGTTGGCCCAGGCTTTAGCTGGTGCGCGCCGTAAGCGTTTTAAGACATTCAGGGTTCACATCATTTCCCACGACTTCGGGGTGTCTGAACCCACATCTCCCCTCACTCTTTCTCACAAGAAAAGCAACCCTGCAAGGATCAGTATGGGCAGCAATATCGGCAGACTGTATTTAAAGATATAGCCCATAAAGGAAGGTACCCGCACTTTCGAGCTTTCGGCGATGGACTTTACCATGAAGTTCGGCCCGTTCCCGATATAGGTCATTGCACCGAAGAATACGGCGCCCAAGCTGATTGCGAGGATGAAGTCGGGGCGTTTAGTCACCAGAAAGCGTACGATTTCCTTCTCTGTCTTTGGTGACCCATCGGCATTGAAACGTTCGTCATCACTCACTGCCGCCACCTCTGCGAGCTTGAGAAAGTTCACATAGGTAGGCGCGTTATCGAGCACCGCAGAGAGACCCCCGGTTGCGAAATAAAAAGGGCGGGGTTGGTCAATCCCGAACTCTTTCCCGTGCTCTTCCAAATAGCCCAAGGCAGGCATCATGGTAGCGAAGATGCCGGCGAAGAGATAAGCCACTTCCTTGATTGGACCAAAGGAAAAGTCATTCGCGTTGTGAATATCCGGTCGCGTGCGTTTATAGGAGATGAGAGCAACCACAAGCATCACGCCTTCGCGTACAAAGTACGCTTCATACCAGTGAGGTAGTTCTGTACTTACCAGCACAGCCCCAATGATGACCAGAAGCAGTATGACATTCAGCCAGCCTTGAAAAAAAGCTTCGAGTGGTTTGCCAGTTTCCTTCTTTCGAATCGGTACGGCAGCTCTTCTAAAGTTAATCGAATCGAGAATATAAAATACCAACAGTAGTAAACCCAGTGTAAAGAGCCAGGGAAGAACAGCCGTCCCTAATAGCCAGAAGAAAGGCACCCCGCGTAAGTAACCCAGATACAAGGGCGGATCGCCAATAGGAGTCAACGCGCCTCCCACATTCGAAACGATGAATATAAAGAAGATAATATGGAAGGCTGTCACCCGGTACTTGTTCATCCTGATGAACGGACGAATCAAGACCATCGATGCCCCAGTCGTACCAATCAGATTTGCCAACACCGCTGCTATCGCCAGAAACAATACGTTCCCCAGCGGACGCGCCTCCCGGCGTATCTTAATATGTATCCCACCAGCAGTGACGAACAGACTGCCTATCAACGCAATGAACGAGACATACTCATGCATCGTGTGCCCCACGATCGCCCCGCCACCTTCCAGTTTTAGGAAATAGTAGAGTACGACTGCCACCCCCAGCCCGATTGCTATGAAGGGATAATTATGCTCCCAGAAATGCTTCACCTTCGGCGGTGTCAGGGGCATAACAGCAATGAGTAACAATAGGGTGATAAATGGGATTATCAACCACAGTGGAATTGTAGCTGTTGCCCCCACAGCACCTGTGGCAAGTATGGTGATTGTAGTCATCATTATACTTTGGACCTTAGGGAGACAGACACGATTGCGTCAATAGATTAGCAAAATGGGGGTTCTTTTTCGCTTCGCACGCCATCTATGCTGTTCAACCCAACCCCGCCATTCGTTTCGCACAGCTCGCTTGATGGGCATCAACCTACCGACTTCCGCGGCCAAAGTTATCAAAGGTGCTTGATTTTAATTCCGTTTCATAACACTTTTTGCACCTTTATGAAAATTGCACCGTTTCAAGGTCTGCGTCCCAAGGAAGGCAACGCCCATCTCATTTCTGCGCCACCCTATGATGTGGTGTCGCGTGATGAAGCCTTTGCCATAGCCAAGGATAACCCACTGAGTCTGCTCCATGTGAGCCGGGCGGAGATCGATCTCGCTCCGACTGTGGACCCTTATTCAAGCGTAGTCTATGACACAGCAGTTAAGAACTTTAAGAAACTCCAAGACGAGGGCCACCTTGTCCGCGAGACTAGCAGTGTACTCTATGTCTACCAGCAGCAAGTAGGCTCGCACACGCAGCGCGGTGTTACCGCGGTTGTGCGCGTCGCTGACTACGATGCGGATATTATCAAGAAGCATGAGAAAACCCGCCAGGACAAGGAAGATGACCGCACCCGCCTGACCATGGCCATGCGCGCCAATGCCGGTCCGGTATTTCTTACTTATCGGCAGAATGCGGAGATTGATGCCCTCGTTAACAAGGCCGCGTCCGAGGCCCCACTCTTCGATGTCACTGCTCCCGACGGCGTGCGCCATACGGTATGGAAGGTGGCGGCTCCTGCGGATTTAACCCGCGCCTTCGAAGCGATTCCCTGCTCCTATATTGCCGACGGACACCACCGCGCTGCCAGCGCGGCACGCGTGGGGCGCGAGCTGCGCTCGAAGAATCCCCGCCACGACGGTACCGAGCCCTACAACTGGTTCATGGCCGTGCTTTTTGCAGGCAATCAGCTCAATATCCTTCCCTATAATCGACTGATTAAGGACCTTAACGGACACGCCACTGCGGAGTTTCTTAAGAAGCTATCCACTATCGCCACGGTAACTCCCACCACGATCGCCAAACCCACGAAGTCTGGCCAGGCTTGCCTCTATCTCGAAGGCAACTGGTACTTGGTAGAGCTGCCGATTCCCGTGAGCAGTGACCCGGTTTCCAAGCTCGATGTGAGTGTGCTGCAGGAGAAGGTACTGGCACCGCTGTTGGGTATCGACGATCCCCGCACCAGCAAACGGATTGATTTTGTGGGCGGTATTCGCGGCACCGACTATCTCGTGAAGGCCGTGGACTCTGGCGAAGCCAAACTCGCATGGAGCCTTTATCCTGTCACGGTTGACCAACTCATGGACATCTCTGATGCCGGCCAGATCATGCCCCCCAAGAGCACCTGGTTTGAGCCCAAGCTACGTTCCGGGTTCTTTATGCATACGTTCTAGCTCTTAGCTGTTAGGCATGGACGAGAATGGACTCGATGGACATTATAGTCTACGGCCTTCTGCCATCTGCCTATTGCCTTCTACCTTCTGCCTATAACTAATCGGGCTGATTCCCTGCGCATGGCGGAAACGGTTGCTGAAATAGAACGCATTCGTGTAGCCACAGGCGTCGGCTATTTCTTTGATGGACAATTGGGTTAGGCGCAGCAGGTGTGCAGCGTGGGCGAGTCTGCGTGCCTCGGCGTAGCGTTGCGGGGTTTCACCGGTTTGCTCGCGAAACAGGTGGGAAAATCGGGAAACAGAGAGCCCCACCTGACTTGCGATATCGGCGAGGTTAAACGGAGCGGAGTAGTTTTGATTCAGTGCCTGTATGACCTGCTTTATTCTCGGGTCCACGGCGGGAAGCTGATTGCGACCCGACTCTGCAGTGATTAACAGGAGGAGACGCTCGAATGCATTAAGTGCCAATTCTCGCGAGAGAGGTGATTGCTCGCGTACCCAGCCAATGACCTCGCGCAAGGCAGTCTCCGCCTTGCTCATTGAGGTTGTATCGGTGAGTGTCAACTGCTGTATCCCCTGAATCGTTGCTGGCCAGTGGCAAAGGGTCTTCCACTGCGGCAGCATCATAAAGTGTGCCCACAGGAAGTGCCAGCGACCCGGTTCGGGTGCTGTGTAATAGACCTGCGGTGCGCCGATTTCATAGAGCACCACATCGCCCGCAGTCACACGATATTCCTCCACTTCCGTACCCACTACACCGGCTCCGCCGACGGTGTACATAAGCAGCCAATCGCCGTTCCCATGCGGCCTCCAGTTTGTGTATCGGGGTCCCTTGTCGAACTCATCTGCGTAGAGACCGTGGACAGGGCTCTGCTTCTGTAGCTTCAGCTTCATTCTGCAAATGCAGCAGTATATTATAGGTGTATAGCAGGCGAGTTTATTCCCTTGGAACCAAAGATACACTATACTGGCTGCATAATTATTCCTTATGCTCTCAATTAGCGAACCCCTCACCGAGGCGAAAGCCCACTACGACGAACTCGGCTACTGCATCATAGACGGGATATATTCCGCCGATGAATTGCAGGCCATGGAAAACTTCTTCGAAGCGTACCGCTTGCGTGAAGACAGCGTTTTCGAAAGCCCCAATGGACAATGGCGCGAGACTGTAAAACTCGAAGCCATCGACAAGACCAAGCAGCAGGTCCGCGTGCTTCATCCTCATCGGTTGGACCCGAAGGTCATGGAGTGGTACCTTCATCCCCGCCTGGCGGATGTCCTTGAAGTTCTGCTTGGCAAACCTGCCTTCGGTGCGCAAACCATGTTCTACTATAAACCGCCCGGCGCGCGCGGGCAGGGCATGCACCAGGACAACTTCTACTTGTTGGCCAAGCCCTCCACTTGCATCGGGGCCTGGACTCCCATTGACGATGCCGACGAGGAGAACGGTTGTCTCTGGGTTTCGCCGCGCTCCAACCACGATGACATGCATTGCCCCGATGGTGAAACCGCCGAGCGGTGGCTAAACTACGGCGACAGTCATATTACGAAGTTTCCCCGCGACAAGAAGCCCATCCCAGTGCCAGTGAAGCGTGGGCAAACCCTCTTCTTCAGCGGAAACCTCATCCACGGCTCTGGTCCCAATCGCAGTGCCACGCGCTGGCGCCGCACTTTCATCGGCCATTATGTCGATGGAGCCACCGAGCAGCTTTCCCGCTTTTATCACCCAGTGCTAAATATGCGAGGCGAGGTGGTATCCACTGTTGCCGAGTATCAAGGCGGGGGGCCCTGCGGCAGTGATTGGCAGGGCGGCACTCACTGAGTTGTAATGCCCCAGTAGAGGAAGGGGGTGCATCAACTACCCGATACTCACACGCAGCGAATGGTTGTGCAGCAGCCATTTCTGGAGCATCTCGGCCAATCCGTTTTTCGATACCGGCTTCGGGAGATAATCATTCATCCCGGAAAGGATGCATTTCTCCCGGTCTCCTTGAATGACGTTCGCCGTCATCGCCACTATGGGGATATTGGGATTCAGCGCCTTGGTCGTTGGCTGTCGAATGCGCAGGGTGGCCTCGTAGCCATCCAGTTCCGGCATTTGGCAATCCATCAGGATGAGGTCATAATGGGAGTGTTGCACAGCGGCTATGGCCTCTATACCATTGTTTGCAATATCGGCCTCATAGCCAAGCCGCTTCAGTAGTGCGAGTGCCACCTTTTGGTTGGTGATGATGTCCTCCACAACAAGTATCTTCTGGTTGGGTGGGGTAGGGGAGTCCTGTTTCAACGGCTCTGGTGTTATCTGCGGAGGCGGAGGCGGCGCTGACAACTCCGCTTCTTTGTACTTCGCAAAGGTGCCGACAAACCAAAATGTTGATCCGCGACCATCCTCACTCTCAACACCAATCGTACCTCTCATCAGCTTCACCAATTGGGTGCAAATTGCCAGTCCCAGCCCCGTACCACCGAAGCGACGCGTCATGGATGAATCCGCCTGCACAAAGGGATCAAAGATGGCTTGCTGCCGCATCGACGGAATCCCTATGCCGGTATCTACCACTTGAAACCGCAGTATACACTGGTCATCGGTCTCCGTCTCTAGTGTACAATTCAGACGAATCGATCCATGAAGCGTAAACTTAATGGCATTGCCCAGGAAATGCTGTAACACCTGGCGAAGCTTACCCGCATCTCCCTTGATCCGCTGTGGCACCCCGGGCGCAATTAGCAAAGACAAGTCCAGCCGCTTGGTTTGCGCGTGTACTTGGTTCATTTCAGCGGTCTCTGTGAGTAGATGATGCAGGTCGAAATCGCTGCTTTCCAGTTCCATCCGCCCATCCTCAATCATCGCATAATCGAGTATGGAGTTGATGATATCCAGGAGCGATTGACCGGAGTTAATGATCGTATTCACACAGTTGCGCTGCTCATCATTCAAGGGCGTACCGTCCAGCAAATTGGCGAAGCCGAGTACGCCATTCATCGGTGTGCGTATCTCATGGCTCATATTCGCAAGGAACGTACTCTTCGCGCGGTTTGCAGCCTCGGCAGCGTCTCGCGCACGGACCAAATCCGCCTCGACTTGTTTGCGCTGCGTGATGTCGCCCAGCACCGACTGCGCAACGCGTACGCCATCGATCACAACGATGTTCGTATTCAGGGAAACCCAAATCTCCCTCCCCTTAAAGGTACGCATCCTCGCTTCCTTGCCGTGAATCGCCTGGTGCTCGTCCGCCATCTGCATTATCGCACCGCGTTCCTCTGGATTCACGTAGAATGCCCGGGAAAAGGTACCGATTACCTCCTCCGGTGTAGTCTCGAAGAGGTCGCACGCGCGCCTGTTCATGTAGAGGATGCGGCTGTCGTCCACTCTGGCGAGCGCGATAGGCATCGGGCTGTTATCCGCCAGCGCCCTGAAGCGCCGCTCACTCTCTCGAATGGCGGACTCGGCTTGTTTGCGATCTGAAATATCCCGCCAGGTGGTGATGAACAGCGGATGCTCGTCAATCTGGATGGACGTCAACAACACCTCTACCGGAAAATCCTCTCGATAAGGACTTCGGTGAACCCACTCAAATCGATGGCTGCCCTTGCTCTGCGCGATAGCTATCATCTCCACCGCCTTCTCATCCGAGCGCCTCCCGTCTGGCTGATACTCGGGCGAGAGCGACACCGGGTTTCGCGGTATCAAGGTAGACCGGTCCGGACAGCGCATGATGTCCAACACCGCCTGGTTGCAATCAACAAAGAACCCCGACTCGACATCAAGCACAAGAAGCGGGTCCGCCGTCCGCTCAAAGAGCAGACGAAACTTGTGCTCACTCTTGCTCAGTGCGAGTTCCACCTTTCTGCTCTCGGTGAGGTCGATATCAGTGCAGTACAGCTCTTGCTCACCCGAGCGATTCGTCAGCATAGTGTGACTGGAGAACACAGTGACAGCACTGCCATCCTTTCTCCGCAGGCACAGCTCCCCATCAGGAATCTGTATCCCCTTCGTGACCCAATCGTTAACCGCCTGAATCACGCCTTCCCGCATCTCCCGGGGGATTATCAAGTCCTCCAACAATTGCCCAATAGCCTCCTCACTCGTATAGCCGTAGAGGTCGGCACTGGCCTGATTCCAATAGATAACCCGGCGATGCTGATTATACCCCTGCACCGCGATGCTCTTGCGGTGACTCACCAGCGCGCGAAACTGTGACTCGAAATTATCGCGTGAAACATTGTCCTCCACCAGCTTCTGCAACCGGGCATTGCTCATCTCGAGCTCCGCTAGCTTCCGTCTCAGACTGGCATGGTCTGCATCGTCACACGCTTCGATACCACTGCCATTCCCTGAACTCTCATTCGGGTGCGCGAGTTCCAGAAACTGTGGTGGTTGACTCATACTTTCGGACACTGCCCTTGCTCTCTGCCATCTTTCGAGATTGCAGGCGTCTCCGGTAACCGGATCAGGTGTATGTACATGGCTTTCCGTATTAGGTTTATCGTACCGGGCGGGAAAAACTTTAGCGGAATCTGCACGAAGACGGCAGGGTGGGGGGCTGTCTGAGTTTGTCATTCTGCATTTCACCTTGCCACCGGTCTGTGAAAGCTTGCCGCGGTCCATGCGAGCTTGCCGCGACCCCTCAACGCTTTGCCGCGACCCCTCAACGCTTTGCCACGACTCCTCAAAGCCTTGCCGCGACTCCTCAACGACTTGCCGCGACTCCTCAACGCCTTGCCGCGACTCCTCGACGCTTTGCCGCGACTCCTCAACGCTTTGCCACGACTCCTCAACGCTTTGCCACGACTCCTCAACGACTTGCCGCCGGTCCTCAACGCCTTGCCGCGACTCCTCAACGCCTTGCCGCGACTCCTCAGCCACATACCGCCACTCCATGGAGACTAACCGCGGGTCTATGCGAGTTTGCCGAGACTCCGTGCCCGCCGAACATCGGTCTGTGAAAGCCGAAATGCGCCTGCGGGCACCCCACCCCCTCCGCCCATTCTCCATTTTCTATTCACCATTCTCCATTCGTCACACTCCCCCCATTCTCCATTCTCCATTTTCCATTCTCCACTCATTCCCCTCCATTAATTTGGCTTGATATCCTCACTTGAATTACTGGAAAATGCTCTTCACAATTATTTTCCATTTATACCGGTAGCACCACGATCATACTTAACGTCTAGCACACCGCAACCCTTTGCCTGACATGAGCGCATCCCAACACCTGTCTCCTACCAGCCCTCATGCTGTATCTTTCCCGGCATACACCGGCGATCGTGCGCCCCGCGCAACCCTGGGTAACGAGAACCCGCGTCATATCCCTTGCCACACTGACTCCTGTCCCACTTCCAGTCCCATGTCCTCCGTTACGCCCCACCATCCCCATTTCCTCCGCCTCCTTCAATCCATGGTCAACGTCCTCCGCACACTAACCCGCCGTAAACACCTCCGTGTCCTGCCCCTACTCGGCAATTGCCTCGGGGTTCTACTATGCCTGTCCTGCCTGAACCCGCTTTTGGGGCAACACACTACCGATCGTTTTCCAGATATTCAGGGCCTACCCTTCGATGGCTCCAGTTCATTCTGGAACGGCACCAGTGCTCCACTGAGTGGCAACAGCCTCCAGCCTGCCAGCACCTATGGGGTTTTCAAATACACAGATAATGGCACCAGCATCACGATTACCGGGTACACCGGCGCCGGCGGTGCGATTACTATTCCGGATCTTATTGATGGAAAGCCAGTGGCTACTATTGGGGATAGCGCGTTTTATCAAAAGACTGTGACCAGTGTAATTATTCCAAATGGGGTTACCAGTATCGGAAAAAATGCATTCTCCGGCTGCGCTAGCCTACGTGATGTAAGTATCCCCAATAGTGTCACCAGCATCGGGGACAGTGCGTTCTTCTACTGCAGCGGTTTGACCAGCGTAAGTATCCCCGATAGTGTCACCAACATCGGGAGCAGTGCATTCTCCTACTGCAGTACACTGACCAGCGTAACTATCGGAAATAGTGTCGCCAGCATCGGCGATTATGCATTCTACTACTGTAGTGCACTGACCAGCGTAACTATCCCCAGTAGTGTCTCCAGGATCGGGAACGAAGCATTTTCCTCATGCAGCGGACTGACCAGCGTAACTATCCCCAACAGTGTCACCAGCATCGGGGTCAGTGCGTTCTCCGATTGCAGCGCACTGACCAGCGTAACTATCCCCAGTAGTGTCACGAGCATCGGGGACAGTGCGTTCTCCTACTGCATCAAACTGACCAGCGTAACTATCCCCAGTAGTGTTACCAGCATCGGGAGCAGTGCGTTCTCCCACTGCACCGCACTGACCAGCGTAAGTATCCCCAATAGTGTCACCAGCATCGCGAGCAGTGCGTTCTACTTCTGCTTCAAACTGACCAGCGTAACTATCCCCGATAGTGTCACGAGCATCGGGGGCAGTGCGTTCTCCAACTGCTACAAACTGACCAGTGTAAGTATTCCCAATAGTGTCACCAGCATCGGGGACAGTGCGTTTTCCGATTGCAGCGGACTGACCAGCGTAAGTATCCCCAACAGTGTCACCAGCATCGGGGGCAGTGCGTTCTCCTATTGCACCGGACTGACCAGCGTAAGTATCCCCAATAGTGTCACCAACATCGCGAGAAGTGCGTTCTCATACTGCATCAAACTGACCAGCGTAACTATTCCCGATAGTGTCACCAGTATCTGGTACAGTGCGTTCTCCGGTTGCAGCGCACTGACCAGCGTAACTATCCCCAACAGTGTCACCAGCATCGGGGGCAGTGCGTTCTCCTATTGCAGCTCACTGACCAGCGTAAGTATCCCCAGTAGTGTCACAAGTATCGGGGACAGCGCGTTTTCCTCCTGCATCAAACTGACCAGCGTAAGTATCCCCAGTAGTGTCACCAGTATCGGGGGCAGTGCGTTTTCCTCCTGCATCAAACTGACCAGCGTAACCATCCCCAGTAGTGTCACCAGCATCGGGTACAGTGCGTTCTCCTCCTGCAGCGCACTGACCAGCATAACCATCCCTAGTAGTGTCACCAGCATCGGGTACAGTGCGTTCTCCTCCTGCAGCGCACTGACCAGCATAACCATCCCCAATAGTGTCACCAGCATAGGGGGCAGTGCGTTCTCCTACTGCAGCGCACTGACCAGCGTAAGTATCCCCAATAGTGTCACCAGCATCGGTTACAGAGCGTTCTACTCCTGCAATAGGTTGGAAAATTTTGTGGTTAATACAGATAATGTTTTTTATGCCAGCATCAATGGAGTGCTTTTTAATAAAACTATCAGTGTATTGATTCAATATCCTCAAGCAAAATTATACACAAGCTATAACATTCCCAGTAGTGTCACAAATATCGACGACTATGCATTTTACGACTGCAGCGCACTGACTAGTGTAACTATCCCCAATAGTATCACCAGCATCGGGTACGGTGCGTTCAAAAACTGCAGCAAACTTAGCAGTGTAAGTATTCCCAAAAGTGTAACCAGCATCTGGGATAGTGCGTTTTCCGGTTGCAGTGGACTTATCAGTGCAACTTTTGAAGGAAATTCACCTGCAATCTTTGGCTCAACTGTTTTCTCCAGCACTGCTGCAGCTTTCACCATCTACTATCGCGCCAATGCTACTGGCTTTACTTCTCCGACATGGAAGGGATATCGCTCATCTGTAGCGTTGATGGATATTCTTGAGCAACCAACATTGAACTTCACCCATGGCGGTAATGTGTATTGGATTGGTCAGACAACCACCACACATGACGGGGTGGACGCGGCTCAAAGCGGTACCATAACTCATTCGCAAAGTAGCACTTTGCAGACAACTGTCAACGGACCCCGCACCGTCAGCTTCTGGTGGAAAGTATCCTCGGAGAGCGGGAGTGACTACCTGGCCTTTTACATCGATGGTGTGGAGCAGACTGGAAAGATTTCTGGCGAGGTGAACTGGGCACAAAAAACCTATGAGCTAACTACAGGCACCCATACGCTGAAGTGGACCTATTCTAAGAATGCCTCCATAAGCGCTGGCAGCGATTGTGGCTGGGTGGACGAGTTAAGCGTGGTCTATCCTACCACCCGCATACTCGGCCTCAGCGGAAACCTGAACTTCGGCAATGTATTCCTGAACCAGACCTCGTCACAGCCCCTCACCCTGAGCAATACGGGCAACGCTCCGCTGACGGTCAGTGCCATCTCTTATCCAGCAGGCTTCAGGGGAAACTGGAGCAGTGGCACCATCGCCGCAGGGGCCAGCCAGATTATAACGGTGAGCTTCACTCCCACTCAGACATTAGCCTACGCTGGTACGATTACCATCACAGCCAACCAGACCAGCGCTACGAATACCATTGCCTGTTCGGGTATCGGTGTGCCCGTGGCCACCTTTGCCGACTGGTCAACCACCGCATTTACCCCCGAGGAGCGGAATGACCCCGCAATCAGCGGACCGCTGGCGGACCCGGACAACTCCGGGCTGAACAATCTGATCCGCTACGCGTTCTCACTAAGCCGGGCGGATACCACCTCGCCCAACCTGCCCGTACAGACCGTAGTTATAGATACAGGCTCAAACAGCAATGCCTACAACACGACGGACTTCACCCTGCGCAACGATCCCCAGCTCACCTACCGGATTGAAGTGAGCAGTGATATGGTCAATTGGCACTACAACGGCGATGGCCAGGGCGGGCCCTATGTGACCATCACCCCCGTTGATAATGGAGATGGAACCACCAGTGTCCACGCCCAAGACCTCACACCCGTAGCCGACACCCAGCCCCGCTACTCGCGAGTAGTGCTGGTGCATCCGTAGCGCGAAGCGCTGAATGCTGTTGGAGACATTGTTACTCCCATCCCGAAAATCCTCTGCGAGTTAGTCGGAGGGAATCGAACAGTGCTTCTTGTTCCGCTTTGAGGTCGCTACCGTGTGGTGCCTTATCGGTCAGAGTGCGCAGATATTATTTTTAACAAGGGTGGAAATGGAAGCATTCCTCTGAGCTGCAATGATACGGGCTCTGCGGTAGGTTTCGTCATCGAGAGTTTTTAGACAGGAGCGCGGGCGGCTCGCCCGCATCTTTAATCCTAAAAAGGAAAATGGGATGTGACGATCAGTGCTTTTTCGAGGATGCCGTAGGCATCCCAGAGATTAGCCGGGGGTTGAGTCCCGCTGCGGGACGACACCTCCGGTATGGGCAACATTCACCATCGACCCCAGCGGGGTCGCAGCCGTGCATCCGTTGATTTCAATCCCACGGCCTCAGCAATCCGCGCTGCGACCCCGCTGGGGTCGGCTTTATTAAGTTGGTGTTCCGGGGGTATCGCCTCGCGCAGACGCGAGTCTCGACCCCCGGCTAATTGCTGGGATGCCTACGGCATCCTCATGCATTCTGGAAATAAATGCATTAGGCCCATCTGCCACTCGGCTTTTTCTACTCACCTATAGGGTTAGCGTCTTTTCAACCCGACTTCGTCTCTATGCCTGCTCAATTAGCCATTTTTCACGCTTCATGCCATCTTTCCATTTTCCCTTTTAGGCTTCTTAATAATTACCAATAAAAAACCCTGCCGCATCCATCGGGATACGGCAGGGTTTGAAGAATCGTTGAATATACTGGAGCTACTCGCTCCTAACAAGACTATGACTAGGCTTTGGCGCCAAAGGAACTGCTGAAGTCGGCGGCGGGGCCGGTTTCCACTTTCTTATTCAGCTTTGAGCCCGCGATTTTCTTCTTCAACTCTACAGCATAGGCTGCGCTGTCGAGGGGGAAGTTTACCGTGGTATCAACGAATGTGGAGTAGAGCATGGCGTTGGCCAACTCTACCGAGTGGATGCCTTCGATTGCGGGCGCCATCAGGGTTTCGCCCTTGAGGATGGCGTTGGTGAAGTTCTTCAGGATGCCGTTGTGCTGCTCGCCATTACTGCGGATGGGGATGTCTATGTTCCAGGTATCCGGGCGGCTGAAGTGGCCCTTCGTGGTTTTGCTAAACTCCGTGGTGGGGACTTCATTGCGGATAAATTTGATGCCTGCACCGACGCCGAAATCGACGATCAGTTTGCCACGCTCCGCACTGATTTCGAGACGGTTGCTGCCGGGGGCTTCGCCTGTTGCGGCCATGAATACACCCTTTGCTCCGTCCGCATACTCCATGTAGGCAGTGACATCGTCCTCGACTTCAATCGTATCGTGATAGAAGCCAAATTTGCACCAGGCCTTGAGGGTCTTCGGCTTGCCGAACATCCACCACCAGAGATCAAGATTATGGGGGCACTGGTTGAGCAGTACGCCGCCGCCTTCACCGGCCCAGGTTGCCCGCCAGCCACCGGAAGCGTAGTAGGCATAGGGACGGAACCAATCCGTGATGTTCCACGTAATGCGGCGAATCTGTCCAAGCTCGCCGGACTGGATCATCTCACGCACCTTCTGGTAGTGCGGGTCGGTGCGCTGGTTAAACATCGCACCAAAGACCTGCGACTTCTTGGGGCGGCTCTCGTACGCGGTGAGCATCCGCTCGCAATCCGCCTTGTGCACGGACAGTGGCTTTTCCACGAGGACATGCAGCCCCTCGTTCAGCCCATCAATACCGATGGTGGTGTGATCGTAGTGGGGAGTGGCCACGAGGATGGCATCCACCAGACCGGAGCGGATCAATTCCGCACTGGAAGAGAAGTGTTTCACCTGTGGGAACGCGGCGAGCTTGTCGCTGTTCAGATCACAGAGGGCTGTGAGTTCCAGCCCGGGTATGTTATTCGCGAGAATGCTCCGGGCATGAGTCGAACCCATGTTGCCGACGCCGATGATGCCAATGCGTACTTTGTCCATAATTGTAGTGGGGATGAAGATTGAGTTAAATTAGAGACGGGGAAGTTCGAAGCCGAAGTAACGGGCTGCATTGTGGTAGCAAACATTGCCCACGAGTGTGCCGAGAAGGTTGTAATCGGCAGGGAGTTCCCCATTGACCACATCTCGCCCGATGAGATTACAGAAGATACGGCGGAAATACTCGTGGCGCGGGTAGGAGAGGAAGCTGCGGGAGTCTGTCAGCATGCCTACGAAGTGGGACAGCAGGCCCAGATTCGAGAGGGCATTGATCTGCATCTCCATGCCTTCCTTCTGGTCGCAGAACCACCAGCCACTGCCGAACTGAATCTTGCCCGCCATGGAGCCATCCTGAAAGTTGCCAATCATCGCACCAAAGAGATAATTATCCGCCGGGTTGATGTTGTAGAGTACGGTCTTCGGCAGCGCATTCTCACTGTCGAGGCGATCGAGGAAGCGGCTCATTGAGTAACCCTGCGGCGTATCTCCAATGGAGTCGCAGCCGATATCCGGCCCCTTGGCCCGGAACAGGCGGGTGCTGTTGTTGCGGAGGGGACCGAGGTGGAGCTGCATGGTCCAGTTTTTCTCTGCATTCCACCGGCCAACGTGCAGCATGATATGGCTGGCAAACTTTTCCTTTTCCTCGGCAGAGGCGGCGATCCCTTTGCGTGCCCGATCAAAGATGGCGGCAAACTCCGCATCACTCGGGAACACTGCATAGCAGCGTTCGAGCCCATGATCGGAGAGCCGACACCCGATGCTGTGGAAGAAATCGTGACGCACCTTGAGCACTTCCATCAACTTCGCTGCTGAGCTGCACTCGGTACCACTGGTGGCTTCGAGTCGCTGCACCCAGGCGTTGAAGACCGGGGGATTATCCACTGTCAATGCCCGGTCCGGGCGGTAGGTGGGCAGTATCTTCGTGGCGAGTGCACTCTTTTTGATCTCGATGTGGTGCTCAAGAGTGTCTGCGGGATCATCAGTGGTGCAGACCACCGCGACTTTGAATTTTTTAAGGATGCCATGAGCAGACATCTCTGGAGCTGCCAGCTTGGCATTGGCCTTTTCCCAAATCGCCCCGGCGGTCTTCTCGCTGAAAAGCTCGTCGATGTCGAAATAGCGCTTCAGCTCCAGATGGGACCAGTGGTAGAGGGGATTGCGCAGGGTATTGGGCACGGTGCGGGCCCAGGCGAGATACTTGTCGAAATCGCTGGCAGTGCCGGTGCAGAAGTCCTCGGCGATTCCATTGGAGCGCATCGCACGCCACTTGTAGTGATCCCCTGCGAGCCAGATTTCATAGAGGTTCTTCCAGCGCTTGTTCTCCGCAGCCTCATTCGGGGGCAGGTGGGTGTGGTAATCGATGATGGGCAGGTCCTTGGCGAACTCGTGGTAAAGGCGGCGGGCGGGTTCGTTCTGGAGCAGGAAGTCGTCGTGAATGAAACTCATGGAAATGGCGTGCCTGGAAGAGGAGAAGTAACAATAGGTTAGATAGTCATGCTGGCGTAGCCGCCATCGACCACCAGCTCATGGCCGGTGATGAAGCTGCCCGCGTTATGCGAGGCCAGCAGCAGGGTGGCACCGGCGAGTT
Organism: Verrucomicrobiota bacterium; assembly: GCA_033762955.1. Lineage (GTDB taxonomy): Bacteria > Verrucomicrobiota > Verrucomicrobiia > Opitutales > Oceanipulchritudinaceae > JANRLC01. Next base: position 19,367 of record JANRLC010000026.1, read on the forward strand.
CCCCGGCATTGCCAAAGCGCTTCATCGGGGTGTGCCCTATAATGCTGGCGACACGATCCGGGGTGAGTACTTTGCGGTTTTGTTCCGCCGGGAAGAATCCAGGAACGAGAATGTTCACGCGAATATTCTTCGGTGCCCATTCTCTGGCCAGATTCTTGGAGAGGTTGTGCAGCGCACCCTTTGACGCGGAGTAGGTGAAGACACGGGAGAGCGGGTTCAGTCCGCTAATGGAGCCGATGTTGATAATACTCGCAGGCTCATTGCGGTCCACGAAGTAGCGGCCAAATACCTGGCAGGCAACGTACACTGCCTTGAAGTTCAGGTTCATGATCCGGTCAAACTCCTCCTCGCTCACATCAAGAAACGGAGTGGCCGAGTTTGTGCCTGCTCCGTTGATCAAGATGTCCACTTTGCCGGAACGTTCGAGAACCGCCTTGAGAAGGGTCTCCAGTGCCGGGCGTGTGGAAACATCTGCCGAGTGGAACCATGCCTTGCCGCCTAAGGCTGCAATACGTTCCAGTTTCACCGCAGCCTTATCCGGATTGCGTCCCACGAGTACGACCTCCGCGCCTGCACCGGCCAGAGTCTCGGCCATTCCTCCACAGAGTTCACCGGTACCGCCAATGACGACTGCCACCTTGCCCGTGAGATCGTAAAGATTCTTGATCAGTTCTGTATTCATTAAAGGGATGTTTGTTAACGGGATTAACTAGCGAACCACCCGGGCACCGCCGCCCTGCATGAGTTTCTCAACTTCAGCCTTGGAGGCCATGGACGTGTCTCCCGGGGTTGTCATCGCGAGTGCACCGTGAGCAGCGCCGTAGTCCACCGCTTTTGCAGGGTCACCGCTCGCGAGGAACCCGTACACCAACCCGGAGGCAAAGCTGTCTCCACCACCCACGCGGTCGAGGATCTCCAGCGCCGGGTAAGTGCGGGACTCGTGAAACTCCCCCTCGTACCAGCAGATGGCACTCCAGTCATTGACGGTGGCACTGCGCACGACCCTCAGCGTGGTGGCGGTGCACTTAAAGTTCGGAAATTCCTTCAACGCGCTTCCAATCATCGCCTTAAACTTGTCCACCTCAATCGCGGAAATGTTCTCATCCACACCCTCAACCGCGAAGCCGAGACATGCGGTAAAGTCTTCCTCATTGCCGATCATCACATCAACAAACGGGGCAATCCGGCGATTAACTTCCTGGGCTTTCTTGTGCCCGCCGATGGATTTCCAAAGCGAGGGCCGGTAGTTCAAATCATACGAGACAATCGTGCCGTATTTCTTGGCCACTTTGACGGCTTCGAGTACCACCTCGGCAGTGGTTTCGGAGAGTGCAGCGTAGATGCCTCCGGTGTGGAACCAGCGCACGCCTTTCTTCCCGAAAAGGTCTTCCCAGTCGATTTGCCCGGGCTTCATCTGCGAGGCTGCGGTGTTACCGCGATCGGGCACTCCAAGCGCGCCGCGAATCCCGAACCCGCGCTCGGTGAAGTTCAGCCCGTTGCGGACGTTGCGACCGATGCCATCATACGGCACCCACTGGATCAGCGAGGTATCCACGCCGCCTTGCATGATGAAGTCTTCAACCAGGCGGCCCACATCGTTTTCCGCAAAGGCGGTGACCACGGCAGTGCGCAGGCCGAAACACTTGCGCAGGCCGCGGGCTACGTTGTACTCGCCTCCGCCTTCCCATGCTTTGAACTCCCTCGTACAGCGCACCCGGCCTTCGCCGGGATCGAGACGAAGCATTACTTCGCCGAGGGAAACACAGTCATAAAGGCAGGAGCCTGCCGGTTTGATTTCGAGTTTGGCCATGATCGGGATTTCTTAAAAGTGCGGTCGGAAGGACAAGGAATTATCAGGCAGTGGCAAAGGAGTCCGTTACCCAGAGAGGCTGGCCGCACTCGGCAGCCATTTCATTAAAGGCACCAATCTCCGCAGCCGAGAAGAGCAATCCTCCCGCCTTGGCCGTGCGTGCGGCAAACTCCGCCTCGGGCTGACCCGGCAGCATGCACTGCTCATTACCATGGCCCAGAATGTCCTGCATCACCGCACGCACATTTTGTGATTGGGTGCGACCTTTGGCAAAGGCTCCGCCACTGACAGCATCTGGATGGATTACCTGGAAATAGAAACAGGGCGTGTGCTTCTCATCGTCCTGGGCCCAGCGGCTGCGGAGAGTGGGCAGGGACCCACCGATGAATGCACCGACAATTTCATCTATTAATGAAAGTCCATATCCCTTGTGCGCACCGAATGGCATTAACGCTTTTACCCTGGCCGGATCGGTCGTGGGGTTGCCCTGCTCATCCACCGCTGCATTTGCGGGGAGAGGCTTGCCTTCGCGGGCGAGTTGCTGCACCCGGCCCATCGCCACCACACTGGTCGCCCAGTCAATCACAACCGGGAAACCCAGTGCCTCCGTGGTTGGGAACCCCCAGCTATGCGGGTTCGTGCCGAGGGTGGGATACTTGCCACCAAAGGGCACTACTTCGGCTAGAGCAGCAGTACAGTTTGTGTAGGCAATGTAGCCGCGTTTGGCAGCATCCATCACATAGCCACCACCCCAGAGATAGTGGAACGCGTTATCCACACTGACCTGGCCGATGCCGTACCTGTCTGCCAGCTCGATGCAGCGTTCAAGCGCGGCGTAACCCACAGCCTGCCCGAGCTTGCGCTGGGCATCCCAGACTTCACTTGCGGCAAAGCGCGAGGGCTTGCGAATCAGTGTCGCATTGGGCACGCAGCCTTGCGAACCACTGCCAAAGAGATGGTCCAGATGGAGTGCCTTGATGGCGTTGTGCGTGCGGATGCCGTGCTTCGTAGCATAGGCACCAAAGCGCGCGCCTGCATCGGCTTCATCGGCATTGTAGCCACGGTGTTGGTAGGCAGCCCGAACAAGCGCATTATGCTTCTCTTCGGGAACGATATAAAAGGTCTCGGCCATGGTGAGGTGAAGATAAAGTGAAAGACTGGAAAGACTTTATCGGGGAGCCGGAATCGGTACCTGATTCACCTGCGCCAGGGGCTTCTCTCCATTCATCGCGAGGATCAGGTTGCGCACGGCTTTGTCCGCCTGTCGCTCCACGCTTTCATATGTGCGCGAACCGATGTGCGGGGTCACGATGCAGTTCTTTGCCTTGAGCAAAACATGATCGGGTCGCGGCGGCTCTTCATCCAGCACGTCCGTGCCGTAGCCTCCGAGATGTCCGCTGTTCAATGCCTCGGCCATGGCGACTGTATCCACAATCTCACCACGTGCGCAGTTAATGACCAGGCTGCCGGGCTTCATCAATGCGAGTCGCTCGCGGTTGATCAAATTGCGGGTTTGGTCGTTGAGATTCGCATGAAGCGAAACGATATCCACACACTTTAGCAGCTCCTCCACATCCAGACAGCGGCGCACTTGATGCGCGCTGGCAAACGCCTCGTCCCAGTAGCTGTCGTAGGCACACACTTCCATGCCAAAGGCACGCGCCCGGATGGCGACTTCCTTGCCAATGCGCCCGAGCCCGATGATGCCCACGGTCTTCCCGTAAAGCTCATGCCCGGTGATCCGCTTCCACTGGCCGGAGGCGGTGGCATTCACTGAAACCACGAGATTGCGCATCAATGCCAGCAGCAAACAGAAGCAATGCTCTGACACCGTGGTATGGTTCACGCCCGGAGTAAACAGTACGGGCAGCCCGCGTGCTGTTGCAGCAGCCACATCAATCTTGTCCGTGCCGATCCCGTACTTGCTGATAATACGCAGGCGGGGCAGCGCTTTGTCCAGAACTGCTGCGGTTAATACGTCATCGCCGCAGAGCAGGCCATCAATGTCCCCGAGTAAATCCATAATCTGCTTCTCTGGCAGGGGGCCGCGCGCCCAGACTATTTCCCAGCCGGTCCTGGCAAGCAGTTCATGATGCGGACCGGGGGTGTCCTTAAACGATGTCGTGGTGACTAGGATTCGAGTCATGGAAAAAGCACTATACTCACACGCGTGTGTGAAGTGTCAATAGGAATGTGTGAACACGGGCTGCTTCAAGTGGCACGGGCATCTTCTCCGTGTGTCTTTCCGCGACATCACAGAATCCGAATACTAGCGTGAGGCCCACGCCGCTTTTCCGTTGGCTTTCCAAGTCAAAATCGCCCGTCGGCTCGACGGATTGACGGGATCCTAATACTCACCGCCCCTTCTCTGTTTCTATAATCGTACACACCATGTCCACGACGTCATCGAGGTTATGGCGGGCGGTGTCGATAAGAATGGCGCCGGGGGCGTGGGTAAGGGGGGCGGTTTTGCGAGTGGAGTCGATTCTGTCCCTGGCTGCAATGGTATCTTGCTGGCCTTCGCCGGCGCGGCGGGCAGAGCGGATGGCAGTGTCTGCATCCAGATAAAACTTAAATGTGGCTTCAGGGAAGATGATGGTGCCGATGTCGCGGCCTTCCATAATGAGCCCGGCAAAGCCGTGCTCACGGGCGACATCTGCCTGGCTTCGCTGGTAGTGGAAGACGGCCTGCCGTACCTCTGGCAGTGCGGCAAAGAGGGAGACATTGGCGTTTACCTCCTGGCTGCGCAGGGCATCGGCGGCGGGTACTTTCCCTCCGATACGGATCATCGCGCGGCGACCATGCACCTGGGTTTCAAGCTTGATAGTCTCGAGATGGCGGGCGATTGCAGCCGGGCTTTCCGCACTGAGCCCTGCTTCGAGACAAAGGAGGGTGACCGCGCGGTAATGCGAGCCAGTGTCCACGTGAAGGAGATTCATCCGCTCGGCAACGGCGCGGGAAGTGGAGGATTTTCCGGTGGCTGCGCCGCCATCGACAGCAACTATTATAAATGCAGGCGGGCGCACGGTCTTATAGGACGCCACGTTACTTTCCTCGGTACGGGTGATGCCATAGGAGCCGCTGTTGGCTCGTACTTGTTCAAGTGTTTGAAAGAAGCGGGGAAACGTCTTGCCAGTGCAGTCGGGGTCCTCGATAGCCAGCCATGGAGCGCCATCGCCCAGGATATCCACCGAGCCGAGGATGCCAAAACTCATGGCGACACGGTGGTCTTCGTAAGTGTGGACTGTGGCGAGATGTCCAGTTGCACGGCCTTCGCGTCCGATTCGGCGCAGCTCTGCGGCATCTGGAGTAACGGCGAGTGAATCCGGTGTCTCCTCGGCGCGCTGGGCTAGCTTTGCCAGCTCTGTAGCCATGGCGTGGATGCGATCCGTCTCCTGCTTGCGCGTATGAGCGATGCCGGTGATAACCGTCTGCCCGGTGAGTAGTGGTGCGGCAGCGGCGAGGGTGAGAAAAGTATCGGAGATGGCGTTAAAATCAAACGCACCTGCGTGCAGTGTGCTCACGCCTTTGGCGCAGATGCCGCACGCAGTCTCCGTGACCTCTACCCCAATCGTGCGCAGCACATCGATGAAGTTAATGTCCCCTTGCAGGCTTTCACGGCGCAGTCCGTTAACTGTGAGCTCCCCACCCACCAAACCCGGCAGCATGAGAAAATAACTTGCAGCGGAGGCATCAGGCTCGATCTGGTAAATCACACCCGGCAGGCTGTAGCGAGCCGGTTCGTGGCAAGTGTACACGCCGTCCGCAGTGCGCACCACGGTATGCACGCCGAACTGCTGGATCATGCGGAGTGTCATCTCCACAAAGGGTTCGGAGACCGTCTCGCCTTGAAGCTCGATGGTAAGTGCTTCGCGGGCATGAGGTGCCACCATGAGCAGTGCCGAGAGGAGCTGGCTGCTGGCTGAGGCATCCAGAGTAACGCGACCTCCTGGAAGCCCGCGGGTCTGCATGGTAAAAGGGAAGCAGCCTGGCTGTGCGTGAAAGGTGAAGGTCGCCCCCAGTTGGCCAAGTGCTTCGAGAAGACCCGCCATGGGGCGACGGCGCATAGCCTCATCGCCATCCAGCGTATAGCGGCCACCCTCGCGCAGGGCGAGGAATGCGGTGAGAAAGCGCGCCGCCGTACCGGCATTTCCCACATGCAGCGCAGCCTCGGCCACAGGGATGGTGCCACCCTGGCCGTGTACGGTGATGCTGTTCTCCGGACCATCTGCTGAGGCCGGGGATTCATCCACCATGAACCCGAGCAAGCGAAGCGAGGCCGCCATTATCTTGGTATCTCGCGAGAAGAGCGCACCCTCGAGTCGCACCGCACCATCGCACAGGGCAGCAAGAATCATGGCGCGGTTTGTGATACTCTTTGAGCCGGGCACTGCCACCGTGCCGCGAGCAGGTTCTGTAAAGGGAACGATGGGGAGTTGATTCATTGGAAAGGGCTGTAGCCTGGCTGCATGTACTACCGCTGGAGCTTGTCGCGGAACCGCTTGCCCAGCTCCAGTTTGTGCAGGACCTCAAAATAGTTCTCATTCGCCAGCGCAGACTTAAACTGGTGAAGCTCATTCTCAAAGGCAGTAATCGAGCGGAGGATTTCCTCCCGATTCTGCTCCACAATCGAGCGCCACAGGGGCGGGCTCCCTGCCGCTATTCGGGTGGTATCAGCCAGACCCTGCCCGGAGAAGGCTGCCCAGGTCTGGTTATGCTCAGCGAGGTGCGTACAGAGTACCGTGGCGAGTACATGGGGCAGGTGGCTGATGTTTGCCACGATCTCGTCATGCGCCTCGGGAGCGATAGTAGTGACCTCCATATCCAGTTCGCGCCAGAAGTGGACCACGGTCTTCACGGCTTTCTCGGGCGTGTCATCCAGCGGAGTTACAAAGCAGGGCCGCCGGGTAAAAAGCTCCGCCGTCGCATGCGCCATGCCGCTCTTCTCAGAGCCTGCCATGGGGTGCGAGCCTACAAAGACTGCACCACCGTGTATTGCCTTGTGCGCATAGCGGCAGATCAGGCTCTTAGTGCTGCCCACGTCCGTGACAATCGCATGCGGCTTCAGCGCCTCCGCAATCCGCTCTGCCAGCGGCACGATACTCTCCACCGGCGGGCAGAGTACAATAAAGTCTGCCTCTGCGGCCGCCTCCTCCGGCGTGTCAAACACCGCATCGCACCACGGCTGCCTGGCCGCGTCCATCCGCGTCTCTACCCGTCTTGCCCAGACTACGACACGCTTTGCGAGCGAGCGACTCTTAGCGGCCTGCGCAAGCGAGGCACCGAGTAAACCAGGAGCAAGTATGGCGAGTGTTCCTATCATCACAGAACGCGCAATAAAGCGGACCTTGCGTCATGGGACAAGCTTCAAAGCGGGAAGAGAAGGGGTGGCTGGTGCATCTCGAAGTTCTTTGTACATCCCGGACATTACCGGGATGCAAACCCTGGGAGCGCCGACGTCCTCGTCGGCTCTGGCTCTCCGGCATTTATCCACACATTGCCGACGAGGACGTCGGCGTTCCCAGGGTTCACCCACCGGCTAATAGCCGATGTCACCTACTCCACCCACCTCAACTGCACGGTGTCCACCTTGAGTTCTCCGGCGAGTACGTTGGTGATAAAGACGAGTGGTGTGCCCTGCTTCACCCAGTTTCTGCGCTTGAGATAGGCGATGGCGTCTTGCACGGTCTTTTCTGGCTCATCAGAAAATTCCATGAGGAAAGGCTCTACGCCCCAGGTGATAAGCAGCTCGGAGAAGGTGCCCTTCACGTCGGTAAATGCATAAATCGGCACATGCCAGGGGCGAAGGGCGCTAAGCGAGCGAGCCAGTGTACCCTGCCGGGTAAAGACGACGATGGCTGCGTCTTGGAGCTCGGTGGCGAGAGTGGCGGCGGCAGATAGCAGTTTGCCTTTGGGGGTCTTCGGCTTAAATGGGCTTATGTAGGTATCGTACGCCTGCTCACACTCGCCAATAATGCGGTTGAGCACCTCTACGCACTCGACCGGGTACTTGCCCACGGTCGTCTCGGCAGAAAGCATCACGCAGTCGGCTTGTTCAAAGACGGCATTCGCCACATCGGTGATCTCGGCCCGTGTTGGCATGGGCTGTGTGATCATGCTCTCCAGCATGTGAGTGGCTACAATTACGGGCTTCCCGGCAGCGATACAGGCATTCACGATGCGCCGCTGGATGATCGGCAGCTTTTCAAAGGGCACCTCGATGCCGAGGTCACCACGAGCCACCATCAACCCATCGGCTGCTCTGATAATTTCGGAAAGATTGGTCACGGCAGACTGGTCCTCTATCTTCGCAATGATAGGAGCCTGCGAACCATTATCTGACATGAATCGGCGCAGCAGGTCCAAGTCGCTCCCTTCGCGCACAAAACTCAGCGCGTAGAAATCCACGCCACAGGCAATACCAGTGAGCACATCCCTCTTGTCCTTCTCGGTGAGGGAGGGAAGATTCACCTTAACGCCAGGCAGGTTGATATGGCGCCGCTTGCCCAAGGGGCCAGGGATGAGCACCCCGCAACGCAGGCGCTCCGGTGTCACGTCCTGGACCTGCATCCGGATTAAGCCGCTATCCACCAACATGGTGTCGCCCACCTTTACGTCATTCATCAACCCGGGATAGTTCACCGTGGTTGAGCGGATGCCATTGCCTGCATTCCGAGCCTGAGCCTCAGTACTTACATAGAAGTCAAATACTTCGCCCTCTTCGAGTTGAAGCGTGTCCGACACATCCCCGGTGCGGACCTCTGGACCTTTAATATCCATGAGAATAGCCACATCGCGGCCAACACTCTTTGAAACGCGCCGCACCATTTCGGTAGCCATTTCTGTCCATTCCTTCGAAGCGTGTGCCATGTTCAGGCGGACAATATCCAGCCCGAGCAATAAAAGCTTCCGAAAGACTGCCTCGTCCAGCGTGGCAGGACCGAGGGTGATGATTATTTTAGTGTGACGGTATAGGTTTGGTATCACGGCGGACATAAAGTGAGCAATCCCGATGCCAGATTGTTATGCTATCTATAGACTGGAAAATGTTTTTTTGGAAATTTAAGGCATGAAAAGACGCTTGCCAATCGCGATATGTACCCGTGACCGCGATTTAACCGTCTAGTTGCGGAAAGCCCTGCAACCTGGCGAATCATGGTGGGAAAGCAGGGGCTCGAACCCTGGACCTCATGCGTGTGAAGCATGCGCTCTAACCAGCTGAGCTACTTCCCCGGTAAAGAGTGGATCACTCTGGCCAGTACAAAGCAAGTCGTCAATAGCGGATTTAGTGAATGGAAAAGAGGGCGGGGCATTTCAAAGTTGTTATGCTTATGGTATAGGGTATTTCCGCCCAAAAGTGTCCCGTAGGGACGCAATGTGGGTAGAAAACGGCAATATAAAACACCTCCGTCCCTGAGGGACGGAACGTCGGGAACAAAGTAACAATCATTACGCCAAGCATTACCGAACCAATGTCCATCCCGAAAGGGTTGCGTCCCGACGGGACGCAGGGAATTTTAGGCCTGTGTTTTCTACCGACATTTTGCCCCTCCGGGGTATGGATAGCACTCTGGGGCGGTAACATAAGATACCGTAAGTGCAACAACTTCGAAATACACTGGAGAAGGGCGAGCGGGGGGCTCAACGCGATTGCTACTTACGAAAGAGGCTCATTATGGTCCCGTAACCTACAAACAAGTCGTGTTTGTGGCTTACGCACAATCCGCAACCCTCACACAAGGCGTGTACGTAACCCAAAGACAGTCTTTGACCTTCGCACAAAGCGTGTGCGTGACCCAAAGACTGTCTTTGCCCCTCGCACAAAGCGTGTGCGTAACCCAAAGACAGTCTTTGACCGTCGCACAAGGCGTGTACGTAACCCAAAGACAGTCTTTGACCCTCACACAAGGCGTGTACGTGCCCCAAAGACAGTATTTGACCCTCGCACAAAGCGTGTACGTAACCCAAAGACAGTCTTTGACCCTCACACAAGGCGTGTACGTAACCCAAAGACTGTCTTTGCCCCTCGCACAAGTTGTGTACGTGCCCCAAAGACGGTATTTGACCCTCGCATGAGTCGCATGCGTGACCTGACGGCTTGCAAACACTGGCCCACGACCCGGAAGCACTGGCCCACGGTCCGGATTGGCGGGAAGCGAGGTAGCGCGGGGGTGGATTCCGCTCAGGGGCGGAACAATTTTGCCTGAATGCGGTTTTTCAGATTGCCCGCACGCATCAACCGGGTGTCATATCACTTCACTATCTATGGACGAATCCAATAACTCTTCGGAATCCTGCTGCGACAACAAGGACTGTGCAAACAAATGTGAATCGCAGTCTTCAGCGACCAATCCGGGATTGGTCGAACTGGTGGCTACATTACAGAAACAGCTTGCAGAAACCAATACCCAGCTCAATGAGTCGCGCGAGCGGTATTTGCGCTCAGTGGCGGAGTTTGACAACTACCGCAAGCGAGTAATCCGTGAGCGCGAAGACGCGCGGACTGCCGCCGTGGCTGGGTTTCTGGGAGACTTGCTCCCGGCTTTCGATACTTTTGCACGCGGAATCGAGTCTGCGCGACTGCATCACCCTGAGGCAAAGGTCGTGATCGACGGGATTGCCATGATACAGAGCCAGATCAACGGGGTGCTCTCGCAGAATGGTGTGGTGGAGATTGCGCCTGCTCCTGGGGATGCATTTAACCCGAACTTGCATGAATCAGTAGCCCACGCTGTGAGCGATACTGTCCCAGAGGGGAATGTGACGCTGGTCGTGCGCTCAGGATGCATCTATAAAGAGCGTCTGGTACGGCCCGCGAGTGTGGTTGTCTCCAGCGGAGCTGCAAAGTAAGCTTATCCTAAATTAAAGTACAGACATGGCCACCAAGGAAGATTACTACACGCTGCTCGGAGTATCCCGGGAAGTGACACCGGAAGAGTTAAAGAAAGCGTATCGCAAACTCGCGGTGAAATACCATCCCGATAAGAACCCTGGAGACAAGGCAGCGGAAGAGCGTTTCAAGCAAATCTCCGAGGCTTATGAGGTGTTGACGGATGCGAACAAGAAGGCGGCCTACGATCGGTTCGGGCATGCTGCCTTTGCCCCGGGAGGTGCGGGAGCGCCACGCCCCGGTGGCGGACAGGGGAATTTCCACGATCCATTCGATGTGTTTCGCGAAGTCTTTGGCAATCAGGGTGGTGGCGGTGGAGGCGTTTTCGAGGAGTTCTTCGGCGGCGGTGGCGGGAGCAAGGGTGGACCACAAGCAGGGTCGGACCTACGCTACGACATCGAGATTACGCTGGTGGAAGCTTTCAAGGGTACGGAGAAGGAGATATCCTACCGCAGCCAATGCGCCTGTGAGCGGTGCAAAGGGGCAGGCGCGGAGCCAGGCTCCCGGCGCACGCGGTGCAACACCTGCGGAGGGCACGGCCAAGTCACCCAGACACGGGGATTCTTTAGTATCCGCCAAGTGTGCCCGGCGTGTCACGGCGGTGGTACCGTGGTGGAGAAGCCCTGCCGCGACTGCGAAGGCACGGGTCGCGTGGAGCAGAACCGGAAGCTAAAGATTCGTGTGCCGGCGGGTATAGATACAGGCTTTAAACTGCGCTCCGCAGGCGGTGGCGAGGCCGGAGTGATGGGTGGCGAAGCGGGTGACCTCTATGTGGTCATCCATGTGAAGGATCATGAGCTATTCGAGCGCCGGGGAGATGACTTGTACTGCGAAGTGCCGGTAAAGTTTACCCTTGCTGCTCTGGGTGGCATGATTGAAGTGCCTACGCTGGGTGCACCATCCGGTCGCGCCACGGTGAAGATTCCTGTTGGCACTCAGGACGGGACCACATTCCGGCTACGCGGGTACGGGCTGCCGAATCTGCGCGGCGGGGAGCGCGGGGACCAGCTTGTGAAAGTGAGTATAGAAGTCCCCAAGAAGTTAACCACAGAACAAAGGAAGAAACTGGAGGAGTTTGCCCTGGCTTGTGGCGATGCAGATAACCCCGTGGATGAGGGATTCTGGGAAAAGGCCAAGCGCATCTTTGAATAAAGTGGAACTCATCAACCCAAAGCTATTCAACCTTGAAGAAGCCGTCCGACAGCGCTCCGCGCTGCGCAAACGCGGAGCGAAACTGGTGTTGACGAATGGGTGCTTCGACCTTCTCCACCCAGGGCACTTGTTCTTCCTGCAAGGCGCACGGCAACTCGGCGATGCGCTCTTCGTCGCAGTGAATGGCGACGCCTCGGTGAAAGCACTGAAGGGACCCACGCGCCCGATTCTCGGTGAGTACGAGCGGGCCTACGCACTGGCAGCGCTTTCTTGTGTAGATGGGCTGGTCATCTTTCAGAGCCCGCGCCTGGATGCAGAGATTACAGCGCTCACACCTGACATTTATTCGAAGGCAGGAGACTACTCTCTCGACAGGCTTAATCCGCTGGAGCGCGCTGCGCTGGAGAAAGTGGGTGCAAGCATACAGTTTCTGCCATTCCTTCCGGGATTCAGCACGACAAGTCTGATTAACAAGATCACCCACGCGGGGGGATTCTCCTAAACACGCAGTACACCTTCACACGCCATCGCCATGTACGAATTTCGCTGCCCAGTAACTGCCGAACAGGTGGAACCGCTCGACACACACCTGCTCGAGAATGGGTTCCAGCACTGGACCATCCAGAACGATGCCCTGGCCAAGACCTGGCATCTCTGTGGGTATTTCGATGAAGATACCGAGGGGCGGATGGACTATATGGTGCTCCAGTCCGCCTTCGCCGGTTTACCGGAAACGCTGGAATGCCTCCAGCTCCAGGACCGCGACTGGAAGGAGTCCTACAAGCTCCACTTCAAGCCCATCAATTTCGGTGGACTTCACTGGGTGCCACTCTGGGAACGGGACAACTACCAAGCCCCGGCTGCCGATGCGGTTATCTTGCTCGATCCAGGAATGGCCTTTGGCACTGGAGCGCATGAGACTACCCGCCTCTGCGCAAAGCGGCTCCTCGAAACAAGGAACCTGTGCAGTAAATCCCTTGCGAACAAAGTAATCATCGATGCAGGCTGTGGCTCCGGCATTCTCGCCCTCTCCGCAGTCGCGCTTGGGTTCGTAAAGGTCAGCGGTTTTGATATCGACGACGAAGCCGTCCGTATCAGCCGGGAAAATGCAGAGCTGAACGCACTCGGTGGCAAGGTGCAGTTCTACACCGCAGACTTGGAGAATGGGCTAAAAGGGAAGAAAGCAGACATCCTTCTGGCAAACATCCAGGCGGATGTGTTGCTCAAGCACATGGAGCTACTGCTGCGTTCCGTGGTACCGGGTGGTGTACTGGTACTCAGCGGGATTCTGGCAACCGAGGCCGTGGAGCTGGAGCAGGAGTTTCTAGACAAGGCCGCCGTTATCTGGGGAGCCGTACACTGCCGCGCCGAACGCGATGGCGAATGGGTCGGCGTGACCCTCTGGCGGGAGTAGCTCCTCGCAACCGGTTCGCCTAATACTCGCGTTCTTCACCGAGGAGATCGTACTTGCCACCGTCTCGCTTTTCTTCGCGAGACTCATGCGCCAGGCTGGTCACCACGGTGTAAATCCGCCCCAAATCTTCCAGCCCTAGCGTGTTGCGCACGGTTTGGGAGACACGACGCTCCAGTTGCTGGGCGACATCGGTAAGCTGATAGTTCGACTCGAGATGGATGCGGAGCTGGAGATTGATTAAGTTCTTGTCGCGGGAGATACGGCAACTGCACTTCGCGATCCCGTCGATCTCGACAGCAACCTTGTTAACAAAGTCCGCTAGTGCGCCATGCGTGATGAGGACTGCGCCATTCTGCGTGGCGAATGCGGTGATCGTAGCGGGGTTCTGCAATGCACGAATCCTCGCCCACAGCCACAACAATAGAATTAGTGCTGTCGCCGCAATCAGCAGATTGGGCACGGTAAAGAGTTGGTTGAGCGATTCGATCAGGGATTGAGAGGTGGCAGACGGTGGCACGACTTGAAGAGCAGGATTGTGGATTATTAGGGTCGTATCACGGGGTCATTCGCTACTACGACAAACAGATGTAATAGCTATTTTTCTCAGCCGCTCAACCCTAATAGAGCCTACGCGGGTAAATCAGGGTTTCCGGGGTTGGGTATACTAGTGAGGTTGCCTTCCGGGGAGCGGCTATCCTTCGCACCAGTACGCACGCCTTCGATCATAACATCGACCCTCGAGACTTGCTTCCCTGTCATCCGCGTAATCTGACTGCGGATGCGGTACTGCGCCTCGGATGCTGTCTTAACCAGGTCCACGCCGTAGGCAAGAATCAGCCTCGCTGTCACATGGTAGTGGCCCTGATCGGTCTCGTCCACGAGGATGCCGGACGTCGTCTCGCGCTTTGTGAAAATGCCCGCGATCTCGTCAACCAGTCCTCCAGTGCCTACGCCAACGACGCCATCCACCTCCAGTGCAGCCAAGCGCACAATAGTGGCTACCACACTGTAGTTGATCTTAATGTCGCCTGCGGGGCCATACCCTGTGGGCATATCGCTATCGTACTCGGTTCTGGCTCTGGATTTATTTTCCATCAGAATGGGAAGGCGGTGAGCTAAAAAGCTCCTTGGGCGTGCGACTGAAGAAATCCTCAATGAACTTCGTGGTGGCACCACCCTTTATAAACTCATGATCTCTAATGATCGCACGCGTAAAGGCAATATTCGTCTCTATCCCGCCTATCAAGTATTCGCCAAGGGCTCGGGACATGCGGTCTAGGGCCAGTTCGCGTGTCGCCCCAAAGGTGATCACTTTACTGATCATGCTATCATAGTAGGGCGGGATGACATACTCCCCGTAAACATGTGAGTCCACACGCACACCGTGCCCACCGGGAGGGTAGTATAGGTTTACACGCCCTGGGCTGGGGGCGAAGTTTCGAGCAGGATTCTCAGCGCAGATGCGGACTTCTATTGCGTGGCGGATGAACTTCACGTCCTCCTGCTTGATGGTGATGGGGTGTCCGGCAGCGATGCGTATCTGCTCCTTGACCAAGTCGATTCCCACAGCTTCCTCGGTGACGGCGTGCTCAACCTGGATGCGGGTGTTCATCTCGATGAAGTAGAAGTTCCCGTGTTTATCCACCAAGTTCTCAATCGTCCCGGCATTGACGTAGCCCACGGCGCGCGCGATCTTGATCGCCGCGTCACCCATGCGCTTGCGCAAATCGTCGGTCATGATTGGCGAGGGGGCCTCCTCAATCACCTTCTGGTGCCTGCGTTGCACTGAGCAGTCGCGTTCGCCGAGGTGGATAATGTTCCCATGGGTATCACCGAGTATCTGAAACTCGATGTGTCGGGGCTCCTCTATGTATTTCTCGATGTAAACCGAGCCATCACCGAAGGCTTTCTCTGCCTCGATCTTCGCGCTGCCAAATTCACGCGCAAAGGAGACCGGATTATGCGCGAGACGCATCCCCCTGCCACCACCGCCAGAGACAGCTTTGATGATCACCGGGAAACCTATCTGCTTCGCAACTTCGAGTGCCTCATTCGGGTCCTCGATGGGGCCATCGCTGCCGGGTACAATCGGTACGCCAGCGGCCTTCGCCATGTCGCGTGCCCGGGCTTTGTCACCCATGTCGCGAATGGTAGCACTCGTAGGACCGATGAACTTTATGCCACAGCGTTCGCATTGTTCAGCGAAGTCCGCGTCCTCGCTGAGGAACCCGTAGCCCGGGTGTATAGCGTCCACATCGGCAATTTCTGCTGCACTGATGATGCGATCTGCGCGGAGATAACTCTCCGTGCTTGGCGCGGGGCCGATACAAATAGCGCCATCAGCTAGTTGCACATGGAGAGACTGTTCGTCTGCTTCCGAGTACACTGCGACAGTGCGAATGCCCAGTTCTTTACAGGCGCGAATGATACGGAGGGCGATTTCACCCCGGTTGGCAATGAGGATTTTTCCAAACATGCTATCAGGCTGTATGCCGGAGGTTGGGACAAAAAGCAAAACCTTAGCGCACCCCAATGACGGATGTCCCAAGTGCTCTATCTCAACTCAGGACGGGGGTTAGGCAGTCTTGATTTTGAAGAGTGGCTGTCCGTATTCGACCGATTTTCCGTTTTCCACCAGAGCTTCGAGGATTGTACCGCGTGCTTCTGCCTGAATGTCATTCATTACCTTCATGGCTTCAATGATGCAGACCACACTGGTCTCTGTGACCACGTCGCCTACATTGACAAATGATGGATTTTCCGGAGCGGCCGCTCGGTAGAACGTGCCCACCATGGGCGATTTTATATAAGAGACCCCGGCCTCTGGCAGAGCCACCGTATTTCTCGCAGTGGGGAATACCACCGGAGGAGGTGCGGCTTGCGGCGTGGGTTCTGGTGCCGACACCGCGAACGGTGGTGGCGTGTTGCTGGATGTTACGACGGGGCGCTCATCGCCATTGCGGCGTATGCGAAGCTTGAAGCCCTGATCTTCGATCTCAAACTCGGTGAGATCTGCACGTCGCATTATATCCACAATGGATTTAACGTCTTTTAAGTCCAAGGTTATGGATGGTTGTTAAGGTGGTTGTATAAGAAGGCTTTGTGACGGCTATAAGACACATTAAGGATTTCAGTGCAAGGTTGAAGAGCACGCATCCCATTATATGGTACCCCATCGGAGGTACACCGCGACTACGTCTTGGATATTCGCTTTGACGCATTCGCGGTGGCTTTCGTTCAAAAAAAGGTATCTCTATAATAAAAACACGAAGAAGAACGCGGTCAGCAAGGAGCCATCGATACCTCCCGGTGTCGTGGGAACTGAATTGAACCCAGTTTGCAATGGAAGCGCCGATTGCCAGTGGTGACATGGGCGTCTCGCCCATGTTCGGGCTCTGTGATGGTCGCTGGAAGACACACGGGCAAGAGGGAGTGGCACTTCAAACAGCCCGACAACTTCGAAATGCACTACTTCTTCTATTTCCCTTCGCGGCGGGCCAGCGATGCCTTGATAAACGCGGCAAAGAGTGGGTGCGGGGCACGGGGTTTTGACTGGAACTCGGGGTGGAACTGCACGCCTACGAACCAGGGGTGCTTGGGTATTTCCACAATCTCCACGAGGTCGCGCTTCGGGTTGATGCCCGCTATCTTCAGGCCAGCGGCGGCGAGGGATTCGCGGTATGTATTGTTAAACTCGTAGCGGTGGCGGTGGCGCTCGCGAATACTCTCCGCACCATAGGCATCACGGGACTTCGAGCCCTCCACGAGTGCGCATTCATAGGAGCCGAGGCGCATGGTTGCGCCCTTGTCTTTGACTAGCTTCTGCTCCTCCATAATGGCGATGACCGGGTGGGGCGAGGTCTCGTCAAACTCCGTGCTGTTAGCCTTATCCATCCCGGCCACATTCCGTGCGTACTCTATCACCGCGACCTGCATACCCAGGCATAAGCCAAAGTAGGGAATGCCAGCTTCTCGTGCGGTCTTCACCGCGAAGATTTTCCCCTCTATTCCACGCGCGCCGAAGCCACCGGGGACGAGAATTCCATCAAGATTCAGCAGGCGCTCGCGATCAGCCGGGCCTTCAAGTGTTTCCGAGTCGATACGGTGAATGTTTACCTGGCAGTCGTTGGCAATCCCGCCGTGGGTGAGTGATTCGTAAACCGATTTATAAGCATCTTGCAGCTCAATGTACTTGCCCACCACACCCACATCCACCTGGTGAGCGGGGAACTTGAGAATACGCACGATCTCGTCCCACCCATTGACCTTGCGCGTGTATTGGGTGAGGCCGAGATGCTCCACCACAAGCTCGTCCACCTTTTCGCGCTCAAGCATGAGCGGCACTTCGTAGATCGAGGTATCCACATCGCGCTCTTCGATCACCGCCTTGACGGGCACATTACAAAAGAGGCTGAGTTTCTGGCGCAGATCCCGGGGAAGGGGCTTCTCGGTGCGACATACGAGGATGTCTGGCTGGATACCGATTTCGCGAAGCTTGGCCACGCTCATCTGGGTGGGCTTGGTCTTCAGCTCGCCCGCAGTGCGCAGCCAGGGAACGAGGGTTACATGAAGGAAAACGATGTTATTGCGGCCAATCTCGAGGGCAAACTGGCGCATGGCCTCAAGGAAGGGCAGTCCTTCGATATCGCCCACGGTCCCTCCGATCTCGGTGATTAATATATCTACATCCTTACCCGCTTCGTAGAGGCGCTCCTTGATCTCATTCGTCACATGCGGGATCACTTGAATCGTTTGCCCCAGGAAGTCTCCCCGGCGCTCGCGCATTATGAGCTTTTCATAAACCTGACCGCTGGTGAGATTATTCGCACGGGAGAGTTTGCCGGACGTAAAGCGCTCATAGTGGCCGAGGTCGAGGTCCGTCTCCGCTCCATCATCCAGCACATAAACTTCGCCGTGTTGAAAAGGGTTCATCGTGCCCGGGTCGACGTTCAAGTACGGGTCAAACTTCTGCAACCGCACGCTAAGCCCGCGCTGCTCCAGCAACGCACCGAGTGACGCCGCCGTAAGCCCTTTACCGAGGGATGAAACCACCCCGCCTGTGATGAAAATGTGTTTCATGAAAAGTCTCCTGGAGAAATCGAATTGTATAAAACAAAAAACCGAAGGCATTCACTACCTTCGGGGAAACAACGCTTGCAGCCGATCTTACCAGTGGCAACTGAATTTTACTTCAGTCGTGCATTTAAGAGTAGCCAAGCGGGTACCTGCTAAGAGATGCCAAGCCGGAACCTGCTAAAGCAGGAACTCCAACGGGGCGCACCTTCGAGTGCGGAGTCAACGCTTCAGCGTGTCCGGGCTACTTCGTATCCTTCTTCGCTGTAAACTTGTTATAAAGGTCTTTCACCGAGGTAAGGAGTGCCGTCTGGCCATCGGTCAATTTCGCTTCCTTGGCTTTGCTGAGAAGCTCGCTCGATGCGGCGACTACACCAAGATAATTCTTCGTCTTTATGCCCTCGGCAATCGTACCGAGGCTGCCCTTGAGCTGGGCATTCTTCCAGTCGAAGTTGCGCTGGAGCACAAAGGTCGAGGCTGCGTCCTTGAAATCTCCAAAGAGGGCAAGCTGGGCAGGCGTAAGTTTTGCCCCGGCGATCTTAGTCAGGCTCTGCACAGCGACAGAGTCCTTCTTTTGCCCGAGGGCAGTGAGTGCGCTCTGGGCGAGGCCGACAGTATCGGTACCCTTCAGGCTGCTGACGAACTTCTGTCCCAGGCTGGCCAGGTCGGTCGGGATGCCAGTGGCATCAGCCGCGGCTTTCTTGGCCATATCGCCAAAGGCGCCGAAGCCGGATTTCTTTTCCTCAGCATGGAGACTGAGTGCCAGCGTGGATGTAATCAGTGTAGCGACAAACAATACTTTTTTCATGAATGGAATAAGACAGTAATTTGACCCGATAATGATGGACTCCACACCAGACAGGCAATTCCGTTTCAGCGTTCCCTAAGAATGGCAAAAAGCGTTCGCAATCAACGAATAGATGTGCCACAGTCATCGCATGGATGTTGCCCCTCTTATAGAATTCAAGATGCTTGAAGACAACTCTACGCTGGTCATAAAGCTGCCTCCTGGTGCGTTCGATGCCGGTAAACTCATGAACTTCAAAGAGAAAGTCAATGAAGCGTGGTCCGAGAATGTGCGACAAGTGCGGTTTGACTTCGCCCAAGTGACATTCATCGATTCACCGGCCATCGGTGCAATACTCAGCGTCTATCGCCGCCTCTCCGGCGATGCCAAACCCGTGCGCATCGATAATCCCAATAACACCATCCGCTCCACCCTGCACATCTTTCGGCTGGATGAAGTGTTTGAGCTGAAGTAGTTTTGAAGCTATCAGCTATCAGCGGTCAGCTTTCAGCAAAAGCTGTCCCGTCCGGCTGTAGGTTGTCACTTGGAGCAAGACAACCTAATGCAAAAAACTACAATCAGGTACAGTGAAGCCTTCAAGCTACAAGTGATACGAGAAGTAGAAGAAGGTAAATACAGTGGATGCACGGCAGCAGCA
>JANRLC010000027.1:0-64129 GCA_033762955.1 Verrucomicrobiota bacterium
AAGGAAAATGGTGGGTGACCAATCCATGCTTTCCGAGGTGCTGTAGGCATCCTCCCGTCCCGGAGGGACCGTATGCATCTGAGCCCCAGGTTTTAACCTGGGGAGCGGGTTAGAAAACCCGCTCTCCGTTTGCTTCAAACACCCAACGGAAGGCGGACATTCTTGTCCGCTGTTATACCAACGGAGGGCGGACATTCTTGTCCGCCTATTTGCGATCAACGGTGCATTGATTTATCTAGTCGGAGCCAAACTTCAGCCCCAGGTTAAAACCTGGGGCTAAGATGCAGGTCGTCCCCAAGGGGACTGCATTGTTTCCATGCCGGGGATGAGGTGATGCATGGTAACGCAAAATTGGCCAAACTCCAGGGGATGCCTATTGCATGCTTCTGCATTTAGGAAATGCAAAAATAATTCATTCGTCCCTATCCGATTCAGAACTCACCTGTAGGGTTAGCGTTTTTTGATGCCACCGTCTCTATGTACCCACAATTAGCGACTTCTCGCGGTTTACACCAACTTTCCATTGTCCTCTTTAGGTTGAAGCGTAACAGGCGCATACTGCCACCGTAATTGGTTCCAAAGTCGATATATGAGGAAGTAGTTGAGCTTGCCGATAAAATACTGGCTGCAAGATTGATTCCTAAGAAGGCTGAAACCGATGCAGCTCATATTGCAGTAGCCGCCATGCATAGCATAGATTTCCTTCTTACGTGGAATTGCAGGCATATTGCTAATGCGCAGATTTTGAGTCGAATTAATTACGTTATTACTGAAGCTGGGTACAACATGCCAACCATTTGCACGCCCGATGAACTTTTTGGAGGACAAGACGATGAATAAGGACGATCCGATTGTAGCTGAAGTACGCGAGCGAAGAACGCAGATTCTTAAATCCTATGACTGGGATTTTCATAAAATGTCCAGGGATGTAATGAAGCGCCAGTGGGAATCGGGACATAAAGTAGTCACACGCCCCAAGAATATCCCTCAATCCGGCTCTGCAATCAACGCCTATCCTCTTTGCAGAATGGACTAGGACCAGGGCGTACACAATACATCGCTACGCTTACATTGCCCCCCATGACAAGATTCGCCTCGGTCGTCTTCACACAGAGGTGGTAGTGGTTGCTCATCAAACCATAAGCGTGAATTCTCCAGCCAAATCGCTCACAGGTTTCGAATAAGGTGTGCTCGAACGCCTCCCCGGATCGGTGTGTGGTGAATAGATCCTGCCGATTATTGCCGCGGTTAATTGTTAATTACATGATACCGGGCACCGGCATATTCCATGCGAATTGGTCGTGGCATGATTCAAGTTGTAGTCAAGAAATACGCTCAGTTAACTTTATTTAGGATGCCTGACCCCGTGTTCCGCCTATGGAGTCAAGTCGCTGGACCAGACGTGTCAGTTCCTTCAGGGCGACTTGATGTTATCTCGAGTCTCTTCCCCACTACCGGAATTGCGAGCCGCGGCACCGAAAGCCTACGAAGTTGATTTCAGCGAGGTGAAGGGGCAGAGCGCATTGCGAAGAGCTGTTGAAGTAGCGGAAGCTGGCGGGCATAATCTATTATGTTTATGCTTCTTTCTATCAAGTCTTGCTATGTCTCGTAAATAGCGTGTAGGCAGCTATTTGCGACCTGTTTCGTTAGTTCGTATCAATATTTTGGCTAAGTGCGCTGCAGCGCTATTCTCTCCTTTTGTGTCGTTCAACGTGCTAGTTATGCCTTTGAAGGAATCACTTGCGCTATTGACGGATCCGAAAATTGACTCATTCAGAGGATTCATAGGATTCACCGGTGCACCTAATGTAATTCCACCACCGTATCTTAATGGTTGTGGTTGTGACTGTCTTCTGATCTCGCCCATCACTGCATCTAATTTAATCTCGAGTCTCTCTATGTCTGCTTTTTCACCTATCATACCTTGAACAACTGGAGCAGGTACAGTAAGTCCAAAATAATGCCAAAGTGCGTTCTTACCATCTTGTTTGTCACTCTTATGAATGCTTACCTTGCAATGGTCTGTTAGATTAGTGACATCCTGTTTAACATTTCTATAAGTTAGTTTGCTATTGTATGTGAATGTATTAATTGGTGCTAAGTCGAATGGTATCTTCGATGTTAAATCATCTTTGATTAGAATCACTGATTTATTTACTGCAGTACGCATCCCCAATTCGAAAAATACGTTGGCATTCAGTGATGACATATCACAAATTACGTAATCAGATTCTTGTATATTCTTGATGATCTCACCGTGGATCACATCTGCTGCGGTTGCACTAGGAGGTATAGCTTCTAAATTCAGTGTCTCCAATGCAGGTTTTATCATATCCTCAAAGACTACAGAAAAGTGTTTCGGGTTGTTGTCATACAGTGGCAACAGGTGCTCAGGTACTGAAATCGGCATGATGACAAAACACTTTTTTTGACCTACCTGCTTAGTTTCGGTTTTGGAGTCTGCTTTAGCCATAATCCAAGCTTAATCATTACAGGTGAGCATTGTCAATATCCGAACGTGGATGCGACTTTTTTGGGATTCATTCTTGATTTCTATGGTAGCGGTGTCCAAGATTGCCCCATGACAAAGATTAAAATGAAACCAGAGTGGAGAGTGGAGAGTGGAACGCTTGTCTCCACGTTAACCAACTTCGCAATCTAATGAAGCATTCATATATTAAAGAAATAGCAGAGAGTGCAATTGCGACTAAGGATGTTGGTGACCTGTTATACAAGATGCGAACATTGGATAGAGAGTTACAACAGATAAATACTACCGATATCAATGAAAGCAATCAAACTAATTTTGCATTAGCTAGGTCACGAATTGCATCATTATGCCGGTTGAATGTATTTAATGATGGCATACATAATGAATTACGCCAAAATGCTTTAACTATTACACAATGTATGACATTTAATATTTTAGTTACAGAAACGGACATTAATCCGATTATAAGCAAAGATAAGAAATATCAAGTATTCATATCTTCAACATACACAGACCTCAAGGAAGAACGACAAGCTGCGGTTACAGCGATTTTGAAAGCTGATCATATACCAGTTGGAATGGAACTGTTCCCAGCAGGAAACAACGCAGTGTGGGAAACAATAAAACAATGGATAGATAAAAGTGACATATACATGTTAATACTTGGTGCTAGATATGGTTCCATAGGTGATGGAAATGAATACAGCTATACAGAGATGGAATTTAGATATGCAGTAGAAAAAAAGAAACCACTTTTTGCCTTAGTACTACATGACGAAGTAAATTCAAAAAAAGCTAAATTGCCTCATTTTAACCATCATGATATATTCGAACGATCTAATGTAGCTGAGTATGATACCTTTAGGAAATACGTATTGAAAAACATGGGAAAGTTCGTAGTAAATACGGACCAGATACAAACAGAAACTCTTGCATCTATACATGCTTTGAGTAAGGAATATGATCTAGTGGGTTGGATTCGTGCAGATGCTCATAATAGAATTCATAATATTGATTATAAACCCACTTCACAGAAGCCACTTAAACACTCTGATTTTATTGATGTATATATAAATGATGAACTGTGTAATACTGTTGATACAATTCAATTGACAGCAAGCACTCAATCAATGCCACCAAGACTGTTTGAGAACATTAATCAGTCTTTAAGAATAAGTCTAAAGAATAAGACACACAACGAAATACAATACAAATTAATCATATACACTGACATAGATATAAATTTGTATAAGTGCGATTTGACTAAATTCACTTCTTTCAACGACACTAATAGATTGGAATATACATCAAACGAACTAATGCTTACAGCAATGGACAGACACGTTATTAATATTAATCTGCTGCATAAAATATTCAAAGCAAATACCATAGGTAATATTTGTATTGATGTTATAGCTTTAGGTAGTACTTCGAGATATATTGCTAAGATACAAAGAATATTGAGACCACCAACACCTACGTCACCTCCGTCAGTAAATCAATCAATTAGTTAACCTATCTAGTGTGGTGTCGCTTTCTATGATACCATTCGGGCTTGTCCGTGAACGCTCAAGCACCGGGTTCGATTAGAATTCTCGAGGGTAGGACAGGTCCCTAGCTTCCCAGCTCAGTTTGCGAACGCTGAGATTCCGGATTTGAATCCAACTGGCATAAGCTTCGAATCCGATCATGCCATGGGTGGTGGAGTCAATGGGTTGAGGATCGGTAACTTCGAGGATGAGTTTGCCATCTACTAGTACGAATACATGCCCGGCAACACTGCCACTCTGAATTCTGTAGGTTCTACCCGGTTCAAAGGGGAAAAGAGGCGTGCCTACATTCAGCAAATAGTCTGGAGCTTTCTCAAATCCGACCTTCCCCTCCCACCAGCCTTGCAACCCAGCCACGTACGCTACGGACCGCAAATTCTGCGATTCATCCCAGGAACCATTCCACATCCAGTCAATATCGTGGGAAGAAGGTAAGACAGTACGTGCTTCGAAATCCAGCATAACATCATACGGGAAAGATTGCCTGGCGGTGATCATGGCCGGCTTGTTTTCGGGATTACGACCCGTAAACCATCCATCCTCCGCCTTCCACTCGCCCCCCCGAATTACCCAATCCTCTTGAAGGCAAACCGAGTCCATCGGACGATTATAAACCGTGGGACATTGCGCTAAATCCAGTTTCTTGCGCATCAACAGGATAACATCGGAAATCATGGGAGTATGGTGGAGACTAAGAGTAATATTTTTGCTCAGGAAAATTGGAGGTCCTAATTAAAGTCATTTGGAATACCAATTGCTCCTGCCAGTAATAGACCTGGTTAATCACAGGATACCGGGACACTGGCATATTCCGTGCGAAGCGGACGTGGCATATCTTAAGTTGTAATAAAAAATCCAGCTCAGTCAACGTTATCTAGTACGCATGATCCGTGTCATGTGTGTCCTCCATGGCATGCGTGCGATGAGCTGTGTGGACTGTGGGGTGTAGAGGGGCGTGACGGGAAGGACCTTATTGACCGGACTGACGCTATTGACGACGGATTTGACCTGGGTGATGCTTTTGAATGTGGTCTGAGCAAGGGGTGTTTTTGGGCGGTTTCATGTGGCGGGTGGTGGACGGATTAAAGGTCATATTTGCCCTCATTGAGGAAATTGAGATCGTTGAGGAAAACAAAAAGGAGCAGATAACGTTAATCACGTGGTATCGGGCAACGGCATACTCCACGTTAGCGGGCGTTGCATGGGTCGGGGAGTAGTTAAGAAACCAGCTTATTCCACTTTATTTAGTGCGCCTGATGCATTTGCCCTGCCCCTTTGCCCTGCCCGCGGAGACAGTATGAATACAAACATCAGAGACTTGTTTCACGATAGATGAGCACATCTGTATCAATTGAAGACTGATTATTTATAATAAATTCCCGACCAAGCGAAAGATCGAATATCACACTCGCGGAGAAAGCGGTGCCGACATATACACCTGTTGATCGCTGTTTCAACAAGATGGACCCTTTGTTCTCCTGACACATTTCATACCCTTCACGCACGAGTACTCCCAAGCGCATAATACCGTTACCTTCCACGTTAACAATCTTCGATTCCCCGTGCTTGAGCATGAATGATTGTATCACAATATCCTCCGGACTCTTTAAATTCGTCCACCATTGCCCCGTTTCCTCTTTAACTTGCTTGGAACAACCCATAGCAAAAATACCGCTTAATAATCCGAATATTAATATTTTTAAGAAAGATGATTTCATTTGCTAAAGAGGCAAAAAAGGAGTCTGGCTTACTAAATAAAGTATTAGGCAAACAATTCATCGCTCTATTTTTCATCAGGTATAGCAGCTATCATAGTCATCAGTGTGCATTATTTACCGCATATCACGGGAAAACACAATGCGTATTATCCACTGGACAGAGTTCCCTTTTGTAAGCTCCCAGGGTATTACTTACCGTGATCACGGTGCCCCTGTACAGTCGTTCGCCCAACCAGCGATTGGTTACACAGGTTGGGGATTTCACGACATAAGCCAACTTTACCTTCCCTCACGCGTCAATTGTTTGAGTGTGGTCCAATTCATCTTCGGCTTAAGGGGCGCGGCGGCAATATCTTGCTGGCATTGCTCACTGGTTAATTGTAATACTGGTTTGGGAAGTTCCAATAGTTGAAGAGTGAACTGCCCCTCTTTATTGTATTGGATATCGTAAATATCACCGGGTTGCGCCTCAGAAATTACAAGCCGCTTCTTGCTGTCGACTGTCGCGATCATGGTGGGATTATCCCACTGGGTGTATTTCCGGTCAAAGGTAATCGTGAGTACAGAGTGAAGAGCTTCTCCGACTGCGCATCGCCACAGTCATAAGCTCGAAAAGCAAGGTATCCTAAGAAATTGAATCGAGTGTCCCAGAGGTACACATTCGCCGGTTGGGGCGAATGAATGGTGGTGGACGGTTAAAGGTCATATATGCCCTCATTGAGGCAACTGGACACGTGGATGGCTTCGGAAAGTGGGGATTGTTGTAAAACAATGGGCAATATTGTAAAAGAAATGGGCATTTATAACTGAATGGAGCGTTATTAGGTCCACGGGTGGGGCGGTTTTGCCTGCGAAATTGTAAAAAAGGTCTAACCCAAACGTATATAGGACTGATTGATTGTAAAAATGGTCCAAAGTACGGGCGAATAGTTCTTGGGATTTGTAAAACAGGTCTGCTCAACGCGTTCCCAGGGTCAATAATTTGCAAAACAGGTCCAAAGATAGCATTCCGAGGTCCTGAAAAAGCGCTCCATGGTGTTATAAAAGCATTCACACGTCCAAAGTTTTCCTTTGCATGTGTTATTGGTGGCTTTGCAGGGGTAAAGCGTGGGCTAAATGGTGTCATTTTTTACAGATGGTGTGTTTTTGCACCCTTTGCGGGTGGCTTGTTTGGTGTAGGGAGTGCGCAGTTTGGTGTGGGGAGTGCCGAGTGGTATGACTGCGCTGTAGATAATGGACGGAATGGACGAGGATGGACTGAATGGACAGACAACGCTTCTGGCTTCCGCCTTCTGCCGTCTTGAATCTTCAAACTGCAATCTTGAATCTGCCTTCTGCCCTGTCTTCCGCCTTCTGCCATCTTGAATCTTCAATCTGCAATCTTGAATCTGCCTGCTGCCTGCTGCCTTTGCACCTTCTGCCTTCCCTTAAACAACGGGCGTTTTCTGTGCCATATACACCGCATCGAGTGACACAGTGTGACATGCGTGACACACTTCGTGACACAAAGCTGCCCGTGGATGGGAGTCACACACGTCAGTAAACACCGATGGATAGCGTACATCCATAAAATCTGCTGAAGTGGCACGTGGTGTGCTATTTCTGGCATCGTGAGCAAAATACTTGGCATTGACCTCGGAACCACAAACTCGTGCATGGCCGTCATGGAAGGCGGAGAACCTGTGGTTATACCCAATAGCGAAGGCGCCCGCACGACGCCCTCGATTGTTGCATTTACAAAGACTGGTGAGCGCGTTGTTGGCCAAGCTGCCAAACGGCAGGCTGTTACCAACCCGAAGAACACCATCTTTTCCGCAAAGCGCCTGATTGGACGCAAGTTCAGCGAGGTGCAAGAGGAGATTAAACGCCTCCCCTATAAAGTAGTGGAGGGTAAAAACGGCGATGCCACCATCGAAGTCACTGTTAACGGCAAGCCGGAACGCATGGCTCCCGAGCAGATTGCCTCGATGGTGCTTGGCAAACTGAAGGCGGATGCTGAAGCCTTTCTCGGTGAGAAGATCACCAAGGCGGTCATCACCGTACCCGCTTATTTTAACGACTCCCAGCGGCAGGCGACGAAGGACGCCGGGACGATTGCCGGACTGGATGTCCTGCGCATCATCAACGAGCCGACCGCGGCATCGCTTGCCTACGGTCTCGACAAGAAGAGCGATGAAACCATCGCGGTGTACGACCTTGGTGGTGGTACCTATGACATTTCCATGCTCGATATCGGCGATGGCGTCTTCGAGGTGAAAGCTACCAATGGTGATACGCACCTCGGTGGCGATAACTGGGATGAATGCATCATCGACTGGATGGTTGCCGAGTTCCGCAAGGAGAATGGTATCGACCTGCGCAGCGACCCGATGGCTCTCCAGCGCTTGAAGGAAGAAGCAGAGAAGGCCAAGATAGCCCTCAGCTCCTCGCAGACTTATGATGTGAACCTGCCCTTCATCACGGCTGATGCCAGCGGGCCTAAGCATCTTACCCTCTCCATTTCCCGCGCCAAGCTGGAGCAGCTTTGCGAATCCCTCGCCCAGCGCACCATTGCTCCCTTTAAGAACTGTTTGCGCGATGCCTCGATAACCGAGAAAGACATCGACGAACTCGTCCTCGTGGGTGGTATGACGCGCATGCCCCGCATTGTGGATATCGCCCGTGAACTCACTGGCAAAGAGCCACACAAGGGTGTGAATCCGGATGAAGTCGTAGCCATCGGTGCAGCCGTTCAGGGCGCCATCATCAACAAGGATCCTTCCGTAAGCGAAATTCTTTTGCTTGATGTCACCCCGCTGACCCTTTCCATCGAAACCGCTGGCGGAGTCGCCACGCCGATGATTGAGCGCAACACGACCATCCCGACCAAGAAGCAGAATATCTTCTCCACCTACAGCGATAATCAGCCTGGTGTGGAAATCCAGGTCTTCCAAGGCGAGCGCCCGATGACACGCGATAACAAGCGTCTCGGTAGTTTCAAGCTGGATGGCATCCCACCCGCTCCCCGTGGCACGCCGCAGATCGAAGTCACCTTTGACATCGATGCGAACGGTATCCTCCACGTCACGGCGAAGGACCTCGGCACTGGTCGCGACCAGAAGATCACCATTTCCAACTCCTCAGGGTTGAACAAGGAAGAAGTCGAACGCCTCCGCAAGGAAGCCGAAGCCCATGCTGACGAAGACCGCAAGGTCCGCGAAGGAGCAGAGGCCAAGAACGAACTCGACTCCCGCATCTATCAACTCGAACGCTTGTCAAAGGAAGCCAACTTCCCGGCAGACAAGAAGGGCGCAGTGGATACCGCGATTGCCACTGCCAAGAAAGCACTTGAGTCCAATGACACGGGCTTGATGAAGAAGGCTCTCGAAGACCTGAATGCCAACAAGGACATCATGGAAGGCGTCTCGCAGATGTACGCCAAGAACGCACCGCAGGGCGGCGTTCCCGGTGCCGAGTCGCAGCCTCAGGCGGAGAACCCACAGGGCGCGAACCCAGGCGCAGGGGCCAACCCGAAGCGCAAGAACGACGACCCCAATGTAGTCGATGCTGACGTCGAAGACGTTAAGTAGTCCGAATTAACAACCAATCTAAACCTCATCAGTAAAACCTAATATGGCTAAAACTGCAACAACACCCAATATCAGACCGCTCGGCGATCGCGTCCTCGTTAAGGCCGCAACCACTGGCGAAGAAACCAAGGGCGGGATTATCATCCCTGACTCTGCCAAAGAAAAACCGCAGGAGGCAACCGTGATTGCCATCGGCACTGGCAAGAAGGACGAGAACGGAAAAGCTCTCCCCTTTGAAGTCAAAGTCGGTGACCGCGTCATCATCTCCAAGTACGGAGGAACTGAAGTTAAACTCGGTGACGAGAAGTTTCAGCTCCTGCGCGAGGACGACATCCTCGGCATCATTGGCTAATCACCGGTTTCAAAAAACTCTTTAACATAAATCACGACCATGCCCGCTAAACAATTACTGTTTGATGAAGCCGCCCGTAAGAAGATTCTTAACGGCGTCTCCATTCTCGCTCGCGCCGTCAAGGTGACCCTCGGCCCCAAAGGCCGCAATGTCGTCATTGACAAAAAGTTCGGCTCGCCGACCGTCACCAAGGACGGCGTCACCGTCGCCAAGGAAATCGAACTGCGCGATCCCTATGAAAACATAGGCGCCCAGCTCGTTAAGGAAGTTGCCACCAAGACCAGCGACAACGCTGGTGACGGCACAACTACGGCGACCGTTCTCGCCGAGTCCATCTACCGCGAAGGCCTCAAGTTCGTCACCTCCGGTGCGAACCCCGTCTTCATCAAGCGCGGTATCGACAAGGCAGTGACCGCCGCTGTGACCGAACTCGCCAAACTCTCCAAGAAGGTCCAGGACCGCGAAGAGATCAAGAATGTCGCCACCGTCTCGGCCAACTGGGATGTGGAAATCGGTGAAATCATTGCCGACGCGATGGATAAAGTAGGAAAAGACGGCACCATCACCGTCGAAGAAGCCAAGTCGATCGACACCAGCCTCGACGTTGTCGAAGGTATGCAGTTCGACAAGGGCTTTGTCTCCCCCTACTTCGTGACCAATCAAGAGTCGCAGGAAGTCATCCTTGAGGACGCTTACCTCCTCATCCACGAAAAGAAGATCTCCAGCCTGAGCGATCTTCTGCCGCTTCTCCAGCAGGTTGCCAAGACTGGCAAGCCCCTGCTCATCATTGCTGAAGACGTAGAAGGCGAAGCCCTTGCGACCCTCGTCGTGAACAAGCTCCGTGGCATTCTCAACGTCTGCGCAGTCAAGGCCCCTGGCTTTGGCGATCGCCGCAAGGCTATGATGGAAGACATCGCTGTCCTCACTGGTGGCCGTCTCCTGACCGACGACCTCGGCATCAAGCTCGAGAACGTGCAGATCACCGACCTCGGCCGCGCCAAGCGTGTCACCGTGGACAAGGAAAACACCACCATTGTTGAAGGCGCTGGCAAGGCTGCCGACATCCAGGGCCGCGTGAAGCAGATCCGCCGCCAGATCGACGAAACCACCAGCGATTACGACCGCGAAAAGCTCCAGGAGCGCCTCGCCAAGCTCGCCGGCGGTGTTGCCGTCATCAACGTCGGTGCTCCCACCGAGACCGAGATGAAGGAAAAGAAAGCCCGTGTCGAAGACGCGCTCCACGCCACACGTGCAGCCGTTGAAGAAGGCATTGTCCCCGGTGGTGGCGTAGCTCTGCTCCGTACTGCCAAGGCAATCGACGCCATCACAGAAACACTTCTGGGCGACGAAAAGATTGGTGGCCAGATTGTCCGCCGCGCCATTGAAGAGCCCCTTCGCCAACTGTGCTTCAACGCCGGCGTAGAAGGTTCTCTCGTGGTGAAGGAAGTACTCACCAAGAAGGGCAATCAGGGTTACAACGTAGCCACTGAAGCTTATGAAGACCTCGTCAAGGCTGGCGTAGTTGACCCGACCAAGGTCACCCGCACCGCTCTCCAGAACGCGGCCTCCGTAGCAGCTCTCCTCCTCACCACAGAGTGCATCATCACCGAAATGCCCGAGCCCAAGAAGGACGCCCCTCAGGGTGGCCCCGGTGGCGGCGGCATGGGTGGTATGGGTGATATGGGCGACTACTAGTCCCTGCCTCGCATTGCTTGATCTGTAGCGGGTACCACACCCGCTCAGCAAACCAGACTTACAAACACCATTACGCACCTTGCGGTTCGAAAGAGCCGCAAGGTGTTTTGTTTTTACCGATAAACCGCTTGCCAAGGAGCAGGGAATGCTTGCAAGGTGCTTCTGTCATGTACGATTTGCCCATCGACCCCTACGCTCGTCCAAAGAAGAATAAGGATGCCGATTTCGAGGCGGTGAATTCTCCGTTGAACCGCATTCCGGGTATAGAACTCCATGCCGTACGCGATCTGCTGGATATCGGAATCAGCCAGGTTTACGAGCTATCCGGGCGCTCACCAGACGTACTTTACGAAGAGATTCGAAAGAAGAAACCAGCCACTCCTCGCACACGCATCGCGTCGCTTCGGCTTGCTGTGTACTATGCGGAAACTCCTTCACCCGAGCAAAGTAAGCTCAGTCGCTGGGCGTGGCAGGACTAGTCGATTCGTTGTTTATATTTTTCACTCATCCCTTTCTCTCATCCCCTATGAACTATCGCGAAATTGGAAACACCGGAGTTAAAGTCTCCGAAATATCACTCGGCTGCTGGACTATGGGCGGCTTGAACTGGGTCAATGGTAACCCCAATGGCTGGGCGAATGTCAATGAAGACGAAGTCGTCGCCGCCATAAAGGTGGCCATTGATGCTGGCGTGAACCACTTCGACAATGCCGACGTGTACGGCAACGGTAAAGCGGAGCGCATGCTTGCACGCGCCTTTAAGAAACTCGGAGTAAAGTCCGAGGATTACATCGTAGCCACGAAGATTGGTCACTTCCCCGGTACAGCTGAGCATGCATATGAGCCAGCGCATATCCGCCACCAGTGCGAGCAGTCGCTGATCAATCTTCAGCGCGACTATGTGGACATCTATTATTTCCATCATGGCTGGTTTGGTGAGCACCTGGAAGAGGCAGCAGCGACCATGGATGACCTGGTCAATGAGGGCAAGGTGCGCCTCAAGGGGCAGAGTGCTTACTCAGCAGATGATTTCGCCAGGAGCATTCCTGTGGTGCACCCCCAGGTGCTCCAGAGCTGGGCCCATGCGTTCGACACCCAATTCATTAACCCCGGTTCGCCAGTGGCGCAGTTGATGGAAGCGCATAACCTGAGCTATGTTGCCTTTAGCCCGTTGTCGCAAGGCCTGCTTCTCGACAAGTTCGATCCCGAGAACCCACCGAAGTTTGACGAAGGCGACCACCGCCGCACGAATCAGGGATTCGGCACGGAGCGCTTGCGTGCCCTCAAGCCAAAAATGGCGAAGATGAAGGAGCGCTTCGGTTCTACGACAGAGGACCTCGCCGCCGTTGCCCAACGTTATATACTTAATTTCCCGCGCGTATGCTGCGTCATCCCAGGCTTCCGCAATGAAAAGCAGGTGGCGTGCAATCTCGCGGCAACAGGACGCACCTTGACCGCGGCTGATATGGACTTTGTGCGAGAGACGCTGAAGTAACCGACACCATGCCGCGCATCGTGGCATTCCCAAGGCTTTACCAACACGGTTCTGCGGGGCGCACGGATCCTGACCCCAGAACCGTCTTGGTGACCTGTGCCTTGCCATAGTAAGTGACATCTCCCGAGCCCATGATCGAGACCTCGAGGAGTTTTGTCACGTCCACCGTGGCATCTCCTGAACCAGCAATGGAGACCTCTGCGGAAGTACTGGATAGCTGTGCGCCATCGAAGTCTCCCGACCCTGCGACAGAAAGCTCAAGGCTTCCGGTCCTGCCACGGCAGACGACATCACCCGAACCAGCGATGGAGATTTCGAGTTTCTTCACTTCAACCTGCACGGTAATATCGC
This sequence comes from Verrucomicrobiota bacterium, assembly GCA_033762955.1. Lineage (GTDB taxonomy): Bacteria > Verrucomicrobiota > Verrucomicrobiia > Opitutales > Oceanipulchritudinaceae > JANRLC01. Next base: position 13,222 of record JANRLC010000027.1, read on the forward strand.
CCGAGCTGGCGAGAGTTATGGCAAGATGCTCTGTCTTAATTATACCTCGGCTTGTAAATGAGCCGGAACCCGCAAGAGTGATCGCCTTCAGTGAGGGTACACGGAGTGCGATCTGAATGGGCTCGCTTGTGCTGTAGCGATCGGACGTAAAGAGGCTCAATTCATCACCGCTGACTTCGGATCTTACGATGGAAAGAATGTTTTCCTGGGCCTTTATAATGGCCTGTGGTGGCCCATCGGCAATTTGCAATATAACAGAGAAACTGCCTGCCATGGTGACTTGTGTGAATGCGGCCAACTTTCGCGTCTCCTCTTTAACCGGCCCATCCCCCTCTACTTTATTACTCCACCACCACGCACTGACTGGTGTAGTAATAGCCACGATCATATAAAGTGCGGCGAAAACCGAACCGGATATTAAGGTAGGAATCCTGTGAAATCTAGCCATTAGAAGAACTCGTTGTTTCAACTAAAGAGAATTCCCTCTACGGCGCAAGCATGCTAGTACTTTAGCCATTAGTTTACCAATTTATGAAAACACTAGGACCAATTCCCCCGCTTGAAGACACTCCATCCGATATTCTAGGCAAAGCCTCCAGAGGCCTCGGCCTGACTGGAGCAGAAGCCTGCCGACTGGCTGGACTCGAAACGACTTGTTGGAATCAGGCGTTGAACGGAGAGCTTCCAGACCCGATGCTTGTGAAACTTGCCGCTACGCTTGGACTCGGTGGTGAACGCCTGGTGGCTATCCGTCGTGGTGCCTGGAAACCAGCGCTTTCGAAAGTGTCAGGGCTCGTGCAAAGCGTGACCCGCGACGATGACATGCTAGTTAACAGTTATCTGGTGGTGGATGATGTAAACAGGAAGGCCATTCTCTTTGATACCGGGATGGACGCCATACCAGTTATAACGGAGCTGAATGCACGAGGTATACAGCTTGTAGCGCTCTTTCTTACGCACACCCATTCCGACCATGTTGCCGCCATGGCCCAGTGCCGTGCTGCATTCCCGAAGCTACAAGTCTGGTGCCCCGCAGCAGAGAAACTCTACGGCACAGCGCCTTTTGGACGCGAAGCCGCCTGGCAAGTCGGAAGCCTCGGCATCAGCGCCCATGCCACACCGGGGCATTCCCCCGGTGGCACCACGTACGTCGTCTATGGCTTGTCGAAGCTGGTCGCCATCACCGGCGATGCGATCTTCGCCGCATCCGCTGGCGGTGCCCCCACTGCTTGGAAGAGCGCGCTCACAGCGGTGCGCAAGCAGATACTCAGTCTGCCAGGAGACACCGTGCTCTGCCCTGGCCATGGACCCGTGACTACCGTGGATGAGGAGCGGGAGAATAATCCGTTTTTTCCGTAGAAACTAGGAATCCTCGAGTTCGTGAAGAGTCGTGCAAGTGCACCAAAGACGGTCTTTAACCCTCGCACAAATCGTGTGCGTGACCCAAAGACGGTCTTTGTCCCTCGAACAAGTCGTGTGCGTGATCCAAAGACGGTCTTTGACCCGAAAACAAGTTGTGTGCGTGACCCAATGACAGTCTTTGCCCCGCGAACAAGTCGTGCGCGTGAGCCAAAGACGGTCTTTGACTCGCGAACAAGTCGTGTTCGTAACCCAAAGTCGGTCTTTGCCCCTCGCACAAGTCGTGTGCGTGACCCAAAGACGGTCTTTGACCCTCGAACAAGTCGTGTGCGTGACCCAAAGACGGTCTTTGACCCGCGAACAAGTCGTGTACTTGGGTTGCGGACAATCCGTGACTCTAAAAAGAGTCGCGAAGGCTGTATAAAGGCTGACCGTGACGCCTGTTCGTCACGTTGGCGTCAGGTAAGTTTACTTTTTCCCAGTAAGATTCCCCTTGTCTGCAGCGCTGGCGTTTTCACGGGCTTTGTCAGCGTTCTGCTGCATTTCCTCGACGGTCTTGGTGTGCAGGCGTGCGGCTCCACGGGTCTCACGGAGTTTTACACGCGTGCCGTTGCGCTCATGCTCGGCAAGACGGGCAGCGGCTTTGGGAATTTCATTGGCATATTGGGGGAGCCAGGGGCCAAGGGCCACAAGCATTTCGTCTGTCATCTGCCAGACTTCTTCCGGGTTGCACACAGCGCCAACGAGGGGGTCATGGAGCATGGCGAGGCGGAGCAGGGAAATGTCCCCCTTCACAGCCGCTTCTTTGCCGAGTTCTTGAACACGAACAGAGGCGCTACAGGTCGCTGCGCAGCCGAGTGGCAGGTCGCCAACGACTGGCATGGCTATGCCATTGTGGTCCACATAACCGGGGATTTCGATGCAGCAACCGTCGGGAAGATTCGTGATGTGTCCGCGGTTAATTACGTTGAAATGGCCACGATAGATGCGACCGGTTTCAAGGGCTTCGATGATGTAGGAGCCGTGTTCGTGACTGCGAATTGCGCTGGTGATCTTTGGCGCAGGCTCTTTGAGCCAGTTCGGGTAGTCGGTCTCGAACCAATTACGGCCTTCAGTGCAGACGCGGAGATAACCTCCAGTTTCTCCGTTTATCCAACTCGATAAATCGATCCACTGTGGAATCTCATCGACGCGTTTGCGGTACCAGGCAACGTATTCGCTGAGGTGTCCATTGGATTCGGTGGAGTAGTAGCCGAAGCGTTTCAGCACATCGATCCGCACTTTCTCGGTTTTGGGGAACTCGGGGTGTTCGTTAAAGGCTTCCAAGAGATGAGGGAGCATATCCCGACCACGCCAGCGGGCTTGCACGCACCAAGTCTGGTGGTTGATGCCAGCGAAGACGGTATCCACATCATGGTCTGCTAAGGGCACATCCTTGGGCAGTAGCCCGCGCTTCTGTGCCCATAGCTCGATACACCACTTAATCTGACTATGTGCACCCTGCACGCCATGGCAGAGGCCGATGGTTTTCACCCCTCCGTACTCGTTGCACGCCCAGGTGTTCATGGCCATGGGGTTCGAGTAGTTGAGAAACACCGCACCGGGCTTGGAGACTTCGCGGATATCTTTACAGAAGTCCAGCAGGGCCGGAATTGTCCGCTGGGCGTACATGATGCCACCTGCGCAGAGAGTGTCGCCCACGCACTGGTCAACGCCGTATTTCAAGGGGATATCCACATCATGCGCGAAGGCTTCCAGTCCGCCCTGGCGAATCATGCATATAATGTAATCGGCATTGGTTAATGCCTCCCGGCGACAGGTGGTGGCCTCGATGCGAGCGGCGAAACCGTTTGCCTCAATGTCGCGCCGGCAAAGTGCGGCCACCATTTCGAGGTTCTCAGCGGAGATATCGGTGAGGGCGAAGACCGTGTCCTGAAGTTCAGGAACGCACAGTACATCTTGCATAAGTCTGCGGGTGAAACCGATGGAACCGGCACCTATCATGGCGATACGAATGGGCATATTAGTAGCGGCTTGTTAAGCCTTGGTGTTATATCAATTAAGTTTGTGAACGAACTACGGGGAGTATTTTTCCTCGCACTGGTCCTAGCAATGCGCTTTGCTGGCGCCACTGGTAAACCTTGGGTCATTTTGTGAGCGATAACTTACATAGTATATTGCAACGGGCATGGAAAAAGAAACGCGATGAGAGCGCGCCTTTCGCCGGGCCTTCCCATTATCAAATCGGACTGGAAACACAGACGTTGCCCAGCGACTATTATTGGGATGGGATGAGGCGTGAGAGCAACAAGGCTCTGCCAATGGTCGTCTTCCAATACACGCTCGAGGGCTGTGGGCAGTACTCAACAGCCGCACGGGTGTGGCCACTTCCGGCAGGCGAGGCGATTCTGGCTATTGTGCCCACGGCGCATGTTTACTGCCTGCCAGAGACATCGGCTAGTTGGACATTTTTCTGGTTTATCCTGCGCCATCCGTATCTCGTACAGCGCGTGGTGGAGCTTGTTGCGAAAACGGCTCCAGTCTTGTCGCTCCCTGCTGCGTCACCGGCTATTCTGCGTGCTGCGGAGTTGTTCACCGGTGCCTGTGCTGGAAGCTTTCCAAACGTCAGCGCGCAGGAGCAGGCATTGTTTGACTGGTTCTTTGCGCTGGAGACCCAAGCCCTGGACCTGACACACCCACCAGACCTTCGCCAACAGATGCTGGAGAGTGTGCGGCGTTTCACGCTGAATAACATGGCGCGCGCTCCAGACGTAAGCGATCTCGCCGAAGCGAATCAGCTCTCTCGGAGTAATTTTTCCCACTTGTTTCACGCCGCGACCGGGTTTTCACCCGCCGCCTACATGCTCCAAGTGCGACTAGAAGAATCGGCAAGACAACTGCTCAAGCCCAGCGCAACCATCAAGGAGATTGCCGCCGCCACTGGCTTCGCGAATGCGAACCACTTTGGCAAATGCTTCCGCAGGCTCTACGGAAACAGCCCTGGTGCGTATCTCAAGCAGTCAGCAGGGAGAAGGCAGTAGGGAGAGGCAGAAGGCAGTAGTCAGTAGACAGTAGTTAGTAGGTGTAGGTCAGGAGATGGTTCTACCCCTTCCATCCATTGCGTCCCTTCTGTCCATTGCGTCCCTTCCGTCCCTTATAACCACTGTGCCAGTACCAGCCCGGAGCATACCAGCACCGTAAACAGCACGTAGTGTAGAGCTGTACCCGCCAGGACTTCATTAAAGGCCTCGCGCCCTGTGGCGGCGAGTAGTTTCCTGTAGACTGCCAGGCCCCGGGGCAGCACTGCGAGTGCTAACACACTTGGCCAAGCCCGTGAGTCGAGTAAAGTCCATACCAACGGAACCGCCTGCGCTATGAGAAGCTGTGCCAAGTACTGCCGCGCGGCAACCCGGCGACCGAAGCGCACGGCGAGTGTGCGCTTTCCTGCCACTACATCGGTCGCCATGTCGCGGTAATTATTCACCACTAGAATATTGGTAGCGAGGGCTCCGGTGGCGAGGCCCCCCAATAGTGTCATCAGAGTGAAGTGGCCTGCTTGGACATAGTAGGTCACGCACACCGCGACCAATCCAAAGAAGATGAACACAAACACGTCGCCCCATCCGTGATAACCCAGCGGATAAGGGCCGCCAGTGTAAGCGATACCGCAGATGACACTCGCGATACCGACCGTTAACAACCACCAGCCACCGTAGGGCAGCAATCCACACCCGACGACAAATGCGGTGGCGAAGACTGCTGCCATGGCGTTGCGCATGGCAACGGGTTTGATGATGCCCGCAGCTACCATCCGTGTGGGACCAATCCGCGCTGCTGTATCCGCCCCTTTGATGAAATCAAAGTAATCGTTCGCGAAGTTCGTACCTATCTGGATGAGCAGTGCAAACAGTAGACAGATCGTTGCAGGCACATAGGCAACCGTGCCGTCGCTCCATGCGATTGCAGTTGCCATGAGTACCGGCGCCACAGCGGCAGGCAGTGTCTTTGGGCGTGCTGCTTGAATCCACGGATTCAACATAAGATAACAAGCATTTGTCCCGTGAATTAATACCCGTAGATCTGGAGCTTCCAGTCTCGCGCCTGTTGCAGCACTTTCTCTTTTTCCAGAATTAGCGTGCGCTCGCTTTCAAGGCAGGCGAGGCCGATGCCACTGGCTTTCATGGTCTCCAGTGTTTTCATGCCGAATACCGGCACATCATAGCGGAAGTCCTGCCCAGGCTTGGAGGTCTTTACGAAGATAAGACGGTCAGTCTTGTATTTGTTGGCGCGCGAGAGCATCTCATCCGTACCTTCAAATGCCTCGACCGCGAGCACGGTACCCTTGCGGACAACGACCCCCTGCCCGATATCGAGTGCGGCGGAGGCCTTGGCGATTTTAATGCCGTGCTCGATATACGGAGCATCGTCCTTGAGCCGACCGCCAGTCATAACACCGGGGCAGACAAGTTGCGAATCGAGAAAGGCCCGCGCATCGAGGAGTTCCAGGCCAATGGCGTTGATCTCTTTACATATCGCGCCAAAGATGGTGGTCGCATTGCGCTCTTTCAAGCCAGCCAGCACACGGATCGCCTTCAGGTCCGGATGCAAATCGCGAAAGAGACGTCCGGGGGTGATCTGCCCCACCATGATAACATAACCAGCTTCCAGCTCCTTGAGCGCTTTAAGCATCTTGCCAAGTTGGCCCACCTTTACCATTGCCCTCTCCTTCTCCGGGAACGAGGCGTAAACATCGTCCCGAGTCTCGCCCTCAAAGGCAATTAACCGCACCGGCACTCCCGCAGCACGGAGCGCGGCTATGGTAAGCACCGGATAGAGTTGACGTCCAGCAATGACCGCCACTGGGCGGCGAGTGTCATAGTTCGCTGGCAGAAATTTGCTAATGCAATCGGGCATGGTTAATAGAGATACCCCACCTAGCCCACAACGAGATTCAGAATTTTCCCGGGCACATAGACAATCTTGCGAATCGTCTTGCCGGTAAGGTGTGGGGTGACGCGTTCATTGGCAAGGGCGGCTGCGAGCACATCGGCCTCGGGCGCATCAGGACGCACATCGACCTCGCCACGGGGCTTTCCATTGACAAGGACTCCGAGCTTGACCATTTCGGCGGCCAGCAGGGCTTCATCCCAAGTTGGCCATGGAGCATACGCGACAGAGGGCTTCTCGCCGAGGCGTTCCCAGAGTTCCTCACAGAAGTGCGGGGCAAAGGGAGCGAGCAATTGCACAAAAGCTTTTGCCGTATCCCGCGAGAAGCTATCCACCTTCTGGAGATGGTTCAGAGGATCATCATCTGCGAGATGGCCGTGTTATAGCGCAGGCGCTCGATGTCGCCCGAGACTTTCTTAATCGTCTCGTGCAACAGGCGGCGTGTCTCAGCGGTGGATTCGGCACCTGAGTGAATCTTCGGCCCGATGTTTCCATCCTTGTCGATGACCAGCGCCCAGAGGCGGCGTAGGAAGCGGGAAACGCCTTCCACGCTGGACGAGTTCCACGGCTTCATGTCTTCGAGAGGGCCCAGGAACATCTCGAACAGGCGCAACGTATCGGCCCCGTATTTCTCGAAGTAAACATCCGGGTTGATGACGTTGCCACGGCTCTTGGACATCTTCTCGCCATCTTCACCGAGGATGATGCCCTGGTGGAAGAGTCGCTTGAAGGGCTCTGGCGTGGTGACCACACCGATATCGTACAGGAACTGGTGCCAGAAGCGCGCGTACAGCAGGTGCAGTACCGCATGCTCGGAGCCACCCATGTAGAAATCCGGCACGCCCCAATATTTCTCCACGGCAGGGTCGATCACCGCATTCGCATTATGCGGGTCGCAGTATCGCAGGTAGTACCAGCAGGAGCCGGCCCACTGGGGCATGGTATTTGTCTCGCGGCGAGCGGGGAACCATTCGTCACCGACAGGTCTTGCTTCATCACGGGATACGGTCTCTCCAGTGGCGATGTTCAGCCAAACATTCAGCCATGCAGTATTATTGGCGAGTGGGCTCTCACCGGTACCAGCGGCCTTATAGCTATCCACCTTTGGTAGTTCCAGCGGCAGCGCACTGGCCGGCACGGGAAGCGCGTAGTACTGGACACCGATCTCTTTATAAATCACCGGGTCCTTCGCCATTAGCGCAGCGACTGCTCCATTCGCAGCGCGTGCGGCTTCGTAGGCAGCCTGTTCCACCCAGAGGATGGGGAACGGTTCGCCCCAGTAGCGCTGGCGGGAGAAGAGCCAGTCGCGCAAGCGGTACTGGACTGTGCCTTTGCCAAGGTTCTTTTCAATCAGCCAGGCGATGATCTTCGTTTTTGCCTCGGTGATGTGCAAGCCGTCGAGGAATCCGCTGTTAATCGCTGGGCCATCCTCGGGGAATGCCTTGCCCGTCCAGCCTTCGGTGGGCTGCACGGTGCGAACTATGGGTAGATTATACGTCTCAGCAAATTCCCAGTCGCGCTCATCCTGCCCGGGCACGGCCATGATCGCGCCCGTGCCGTAGGACATGAGCACATAGTCGGCAATCCAGATGGGGACGCGTGCCCCGTTGACTGGATTGATTGCATAGGCTCCAGTAAAGACACCAGACTTCTGCTTGTTTAACTCAGTGCGGTCCAGATCGCTCTTGTTCGCCACTTGCAGCACATAAGCATCCACTGCTGCCCGTTGCTCCTGGGTGGTAATGCGGGCGACGAACGGATGCTCTGGAGCCAGCACCATGTAGGTCACGCCAAAGAGGGTGTCCGGGCGTGTGGTGTAGATCTCAAGTTTATCCGAAATACCTTCAACATCGAAGAAGACCTGCGCTCCCTCGCTGCGTCCGATCCAGTTGCGTTGCTGGGTCTTGGTAGATTCCGGCCACTCCACACCATCCAGCCCAGCGAGCAGGCGGTCTGCATACGCCGTGATCCGCAGCACCCACTGGCGCAGCGCCTTGCGCTCCACGGGGAAGCCGCCCACCTCGGAGACTCCATTCACTACTTCCTCATTCGCGAGAACCGTACCGAGAGCGGGACACCACCAGACAGCGCGCTCATCTACATAGGCCAGCCCGTGCTTGAAGAGCTGTAGAAATATCCACTGCGTCCAGCGGTAGTAGTTGGGGTCTGTTGTATTGACCTCGCGGGACCAGTCGATGGCCACCCCCAGGCGCTGTATCTGCCCACGGAATGTATTAATATTACTCGCCGTCGTGAGTGCCGGGTGCGTCCCAGTCTTTACCGCATATTGTTCGGCAGGCAGACCAAAGGCATCCCAGCCCATGGGATGGAGCACATTGTAGCCCTTGGCGCGCATATAGCGGTCGAGAATATCGCTTCCCGTGTAGTTCTCGCAATGCCCCGCATGGAGCCCTGCCCCGGACGGGTACGGAAACATATCGAGGATATAATACTTCGGCTTCGAGGAACTAGAAGGCACCTGAAAGGTCCCTTCCTTTGCCCAGAATGCCTGCCAATAGGCCTCGATGGATAAAAAGTCGTACTCAGCGCAATGGGTCGCCATGGAATAAAAAATAGGGTTTGTAATCCTTTGTCCTGCCTATCGTCAATCATGCAATCACATTGGGATGAATCAACAGTGCAGCTCGATGTTGTTTCACCCAAATGCAGGTAAGGGTGCTCCGGCGTCGATAAGGGCGCTCGGCCTATGGTTAAGGACGTTACACTACCAATAGAATGGCGCCGGTATCACCTTCGCCAACCTCACCCGCCTTCTGTCTTCTGTTACTTCTGTGGTAGTTCCATCGCCACACCGTAAACATCCTTGAGCGCCCTGAGGGATTCGCGCAGGGTCTTGCCTAGCAGTGGGTCGGTGTAGTCGCGTCCGATCTTTGGTCCGCCGATCTCGAGATATCCTACGAGATCCTTAACGGGGTACTTCGTAGCATTCGCTTCGATCAACGCTTTAAACTTGGCGAGGTCCACAATGCCCCGGGCTTTCTCCTCGGGAGAGAATCCGAAGGTGGAGTTAAACTTCGCATCGGTGTTCTTGTAGTGAAACTCCGCGAGCCATGGAGCTTCGTGGGCGAAGAGGTCCCAGTTGTTGTGGATAACAGTGCCGTTCACATCCGCCACGCCGTGGGAGATATCACCACAGAGGTAAACCGGGACGGTGCTCGATTCATTGGCCGCGTGGAACTTCGCCGCACGAGTCATCATCGTGGTGATTTCGTCGGGCGTGGATGGCGGCTCTGATAGACACGACATGGGCTCCAGGCAGAGCGCTTTTACGCCGAGATAGTGCGCGAAGGATGCGAGTTCTTCGAGGTGGCGATGAAAGCATTCCAAGCCTGGCGCCTTGCTTTGCGGCTTGTCGCGGTGAATGGCCCCGGGATTCCAGCCCACATAGTCCACACCCAGCCAGGCACCTACCTGGATGATGCGTTCGCACATCTGGCGTGCCACTTTCTCCATGTGGATATCGCCATAGAAGAAGCCACCAAGCTCGCGGTGCGCGGTGAAGAGACTCTTCAGGATAAGCCCGCGCTCATCGGCAGCTTTCTTTACTGCGGTGAACCACGCTTCATCGAGCGAGTACATTTCGAAGAATGAGCCCACCTGCACGTAGCGGACGCCTTCCTCGGCGAGGAGGTCGAAGAGCCACGGAAAGCTGTAGCGCGTGTTAATCGGGTCGGTCTTGATGCCTAAATGCAGTTTCATTGGAAATTATTCCTGAGTGATGTCGAATATGACTTTGTTGTGGAAGCCCCTGCGGTTGACGAGATCGTCGAAGATAGCTGGGCCTTCAGAGAGGGGAAGCTTGTCGGTGATGAGTGGCTCCACGATGAGCTGGCGGTCCATAAACTTGAGGACGGTGCTCCAGTCATCCGTGCCGTGGGGAGCCACCTTGCTATTCCATGTTCCGCGAATGGTCAGCTCCTTGCGCAAGATGTTGGAGAAGTCTTTCTCGCCGATCTTAAACTCTCCCATGATGTTCCCCATGAAGATCACCTGCCCGAAGCGGGCCGCGCTCTGCACGGTCTGGAGAAAGGTCTGGGGCATGCCCACAGCCTCGATGCATACTTGCGCTCCGCCGTTGGTTGCCTCGGTCACGGTCTTCACCGGGTCCACCGCACGGGAGTTAACCGGCGTGAATCCCATGCTCCTCGCGAGTTCCAGCTTACGCTCGTCAATATCTACGATAAAGACCTGCGCGCAGCCGTGAATGCGCAGCCATTGCGCGGTCATGTTCCCAATGGGGCCTGCTCCATAAACCACTGCGCTATCGCCAGCCTGTATCTTTGCCTGGCGCACGCCGTGGAGTGCCACTGCCGCAGGCTCGGTCATGGATGCGTTGAGCAGCTTCACGTGAGCGGGCACGGGAAATAGATTCCACTCGGGAATGCGCAGCAGCTCGCTAAAGCCGCCATCGCGCCGCGAACCGTAGTAGTCATAGTCTGTGCATTGGGCGTAGTCGCCCGTCTGGCACGGCCCGCACTTGCGACAGGGAAGTAATGGGAAGATGGCGACGCGCTCGCCAGCCTTCAGCTTGCCGCCGGGCGCAGGCTGTTCGACAATGCCGCTAAACTCGTGGCCCATGACCAATGGGTAAAAGTACGCCTTGCCACCGAATCCACGCGGGATATCGCTCCCACAGATTCCACAGGCAGCGACACGCACCAGCGCGCAGTTATCATTCGGCCCATCGGGAATCCCGCGATTCTCCGTATAGGTCAGCTTTTTGTCCGCTTCGAGGACGAGTGCTTTCATGGATTAATCGAAGTTGATGATGACCTTCAGGCTGTCCTTATCGGCGGCGCGGTGGATGGCCGCGAGCATCTGCGTATGGTGGAAGCGCTCCGTCTCATTCGTCATGCGACTAATCAGCGGCAGCTTCCCTTCACTCAGTAGCCCATGGGCGATGCCGATACCGTGCATCCCCGAGCCGTGCGTTGCCTGATAACACTGGAGCTTGTAGTGGATATCGTTGTTGAGGTCCACCTCGTGGGCGATCCGGGGCTTGCCGCCCGCCCCTTTTACCCCGGCGTGTCCATCCATCACCGTGCCGTAACCCATCAGTTTCGTGGCCAGCTCGTAGCCTTCTCGGGCAGGAGCATTGACCATTACAAAGTGCGGTTCGTTGAAGGGTTTGCACTCCTTGAACACATTGGCGACTATGTTTTCGTCCCAGCGCAGGCCCACTACTCGCCCGTCGCCGAAGTCCCGTAGCACGCGCTCCAGGCGCTCGGCCCCGCGGTTCACCATGATAATCTTTCGCGCACCCATCGCCTGGCAGCATTGCAGTGCATAAGTGCTCTGCGAGCCCGAGCCGATAAGGACAACGACACGGTTGGTGATGCAGTTGTTTACCCGAGTCAGCCCTTCCAACGTACAGGCCAGTGGCTCCAGTTGGCAGGCATAGTCAGGGTTAAACCCGGCGGGGAACTTCACAATCGGGCCCAGCTTTACCAGCCAGTCCGGCAGGATGGCGTATTGCCGCGCAAACCCCGGGAACTCATGCCCAGTGGCCTGCGTATTTGGGCAGCTCGTCCAGTCTCCCGTGCCGTGCTCGCCACAGTAGATACAGTTAAGATCGCCGCAGGGAATATCGCAGCCAATTCCGATCAAATCACCCGGCTGGAACTTCGTCACTCCCGCTCCCACCGCATCCACGATGCAACTCGCTTCATGCATGATGATGGCGGGCCACTTCTTTATGCGGGGCAGCCCCACTTTATAGATCACCACGTCCGACTGGCAGACTGAAACGCGAGTCGTGCGGACTCGTATCTCGCCAGGGGCGGGATCACCGATAGTTTCTTCAACGGCCGTAAACGAGCCGCTGGGTTTATCCAGATAATATACAAGGTTTTTCATCGTAATACCGATGTGGGATCAAGGATTGGGCACTAACTTTACAGGAAAATACTTAAAGACTGGTCAACTACGCATAAAAACTTTCAGATTCCAATCAATTTTTACAACATCACCCATGCCCATGCCCAAGATCAAGCTCTCCCCATCCATGATGTGTGCCGATTTCCTTCACCTGCAAGGTGAGTTGGACCTCTTCACCGAGTTCGGCATCGATTGGCTCCACATCGACGTGATGGACGGCCACTACGTTCCAAACTTCACCCTTGGAGTGGACATCTGCCAGTCCTTTGTGAAAGGGTGCAAAATCCCCCTCGACATCCACCTCATGGTCGAGCGCCCCGACCTGCATGTTGACCCCTTCCTCAAGCTCCCGGGCACCCGCCGCATCAGCTTCCACCCCGAGACCGTGCGCCAACCAGTTCGCCTCATCTCATACATTCGCGAACAAGGGGGAGAACCCGGCATCTGTATCGACCCCTCCCACCCCATCGAGATGTGGCGACACCTCCTGCCACTTGTGGATCAAGTCATGGTCATGACCGTCAACCCCGGCTACGCAGGACAGAAACTCATCCCCTTCTGCGTGGACAAGCTCACCGAGTACCGCACCTACCGCGACACCCACGGGTTGCGCTACGATATCGAAGTCGACGGCAACGTAAGCTGGGAAAACATCCCCCCCATGGTAACCGCAGGCGCAGAAATCCTCGTCGCTGGCACCTCCTCCATCTTCTGCAAGAAAGGCACGCCACGTGGCGAAAGTTTGCAGCGCATGCAGGCCTTGCTTGCCGGATTGAAGTAATCCAGTACAACTCCCGCCAATCCATTTAGAGAGTCGCAGGCGTTAACCACGCGAATCCTCAGACTAGTAGACCGATTCCGCATGCCGTTGACCCTCCTAGTGTCTTGATATCCCTACAGTCACACCTTTTAACTTCATAAATCGTCCTTTTGACCCTCCGCTCTGGGTTTTATGTCGATAAATCGTCCTTTTGACACTCCTTTCAGGGTTTTAACCCGATAAATCTTCCATTTGACCCTCCTCTCGTGGTTTTAACACGATAAATCGTCCTTTTACCCCTCCTCTCGTACTTTTAACCCTACTCACAGGTTTTTAAGTCGATACATCACGTCTTTAGGTGCTCCTTTCAGGGTTTTAATCCGATAAATCTTCCTTTTGCCCCTCCTCTCGTGGTTTTATTGCGATAAATCGTCCTTTTAGCCCTCCTCACAGGTTATTTTTCCGATCCCGCAGGCTTTTAACCCGACAAAACGACCATTTGGTACTCCTCACAGGTTAAAAATCCAATTCCGCTTACCATTTCGTCCTCCGCTGAGGCTGTTTCATCCTTATCCATGACCATTTGGCACTTCTCTTGTGTTATTTTTCGATTTCCCGCGTCTTTTACCACTCCTCGCAAGGTATTAAATCGATTTTTTACGTCTGCTACCTCGCCATCACAGTAGGCCGCATCGAGTTCATTTGTCATTTGGGCCTGCAACTTCGCCTCGGGTTGCTCCCCACCCAGCCTCGCGGCTACGCAGTTTCCTCCGGCTACGCTCCCATATCTCGATTTGAGAGATTTTGGACTTTCACCTTTTGTATTCATATAGTTGTAATCGCACGAGCGCCGACGTCCCCGTCGGCAATAGTTCGAATAAAGCCGGAGAGCCAGAGCCGACGAGGACGTCGGCGTTCCCAGACTCACTTTCTGGACATGGATTAGCCCAGGGTACGCGGCCATCCTGGCCGCTCTGTACTATTGACATTTTTCGAACACCATCGAGCCCCCTAGTTACGCGAACCTCCCATGCCACCGCTCCCGCAACAAAGTCACCCATTCCACACGCCACTGTCACAATCACAACCGTCAACCCCATCGATGAGGTCTATAGCATATATTCCATCATCCCCCAACAACACCGTACATTACACAACTTTTCATCAGTCATAAGATATCCTAGGATTAGCCTGTCTAATAGAGAGAACCCTTGCAAATATTCTCTTGATGAATATCGATTTACTAGCTGTCTTGTTGGCAAACACTTAACGCCGATAGCAATTTCGGCACTATCTACCGATGGCTCATGTCATCGGGCAAATTGCTCTATGCATATAGCCATGAATCATCTAAAGCCTCTTATATCACAGCCCATACAGGTTGTCCGTAACTGTGCATTCCTATGCACAATCATTTCATTCTTTCTAACCGCATACCACTTGAACGCTGAACCTAGCAAAGGCGAGGCTACCAAAGTGAAAAGTGAGCCAAATGCAGAATTCGCTAGTGCGAGTGTTGAGGCTAAGAATTGGGCGAAAATAAAATTGAAACTGACCGCTGATATGACGGCATATAAACAGCTTGATGACCAACTTCAATCCGGTTTACGTGAGCTGTTAGCAAATCTTCCAGAGCAAACCCCGGAATCCTATGCAGATGCTCAAGCTAAGTATAGGGAGTCACATTTTGATGATTACACTAAACTAGCCAAATTATTGAATAGTATCGGAAATAATCGCCGAAATCTTGAAGAGTCGCTGCTTGTTTTTAATGGCTTAAAGGAACCGGGAAAGGTTGTCTCTGAAAAAACACAAAGTGAGCTCGATGCTGACGCTGAAGCAACTGTAAATAAGGCTATTACTGATTCACAGGTAAGAGCCATCCTTATTAGCGCTGAAAATCCCTAAATTTATCATCACATGAAAATATCTAGTTTATCTAGTTTGTTATTTGTAACCCTATTAGGCTCACAATTATCTTATGGAGGCTCCATATGGGTAAGCAACGAAAGTCCAGGTAGTGACGCAACGGGTACCGCATCATTTGCTGCTGGTAGCTCTTCACACGCAAACGGCAATTATTCATTCGCTTTCGGCACAAAAGCTTTCGTTAATGGCTTATCGGATCATAGTTTTGCATTTGGAGATTCTATAGAATTCACATTTCCATATGCGATGACTTTTACTACGTATGTACAGTCGTCGACTCCGACCAAGGGTTCATTTGCAATTGGCTCGGGAGCCATTTCATCAAATAGTTATGCACTATCGTATGGATATTTTACTCAAGCAGCAGGACTTAATTCAATGGCATTTGGGAGAGGTGTCTTAAATCCATCTAATGGCATATATAATCCAACAGCAGCAACTGGTGACTATTCTCTGGCTTTTGGATATGTCGCACGTGCATTCGGCACGTATTCCCTGGCCTTCGGAAATTACACCTATGCGCAATCTTCCTATTCATTAGCATTCGGCAGTGGCGTAAATGCAGTAGGTATGCACTCCCTTGCATTCGGCAGTGGCGTAAATGCAGTAGGTACGCACTCACTTGCATTTGGTCTATCATCTAGTACTACAGGAAATTATAGTCTTTCAGGTGGTAGTTCTGCTTCGGCTTCGGGACAATCATCAGTTTCACTGGGTGAGAATACCCAGTCTAAGGGGTGGGGTTCGGGCGCTTTTGGAAAAAACACTATAGCGGATGCTGAGACTGCATTCGCCATGGGAAATTATGTAACTGCTCTATATGATAATAGCTTGGTTATAGGTCAGTATAATTCGAGTGCCTCATTTCCCATGAGTGCCGGAGCCCCCTTAAAGTACCATGAAGATCGGCCTTTGTTTGTAATCGGAAATGGCACTGCTACAAATGACTTAAAAAATGCCTTTGTAGTTTTGGCTAATGGAAATGCTTCGGTCCAAGGTGATCTGACCATCGGCGGACGACTGGTCAACTCCTCCAGCACAAAGCTTACCTTATCAACCACCTCCTCATCCGCAGGTGCTGCCAATAGTGGTCCACTTCTATTGGAAAATCAGGGATCGGGTGACGCTGGCCTTGCCTTTAAACGCAACACTCAGCTAGGAGGCCAAGAATGGCAAATCTTTCAATCCAGTGACAGCAATAAACTCAAGATCGGTCGCAATGGCGTTGCTGACTACATGACATTTGACACCAGTGGCAGAGTCGGCATCGGCACCACCACCCCCAACTCACCGCTAAACATCAAAGGTCCTGCTGGCTTGAACGGCAAGTATTTCAGCATCACAGAAGCGAATGGGAATGATATCATGTACAGTTCGTATAATCCCACGACCGATGTCCACGATTTCGTCACTAAAACGGTAACCGGTTCAGGATATGCAAGCTGGAAGGGGATATCAGGCTCTACCACTGGCTTCAGCTCAGTTTATGGAGCTCAAAATCTCGTTTATTTCGGAGCAATTTCAAATTCCATTGTATCGATCTATAACAATGGGACCGCTAAACTAAATATTGCTCCCACGACTGGAAACGTAGGAATTGGGCCTGTTGGCTTTACCGAAATGGCTCAAAATAAACTCGATGTGAGGGGATCCGTAGGTATAGGTACTTATGCCTTCACCAATTCAGGCCCTGCAAACGGATTGATCGTGAGTGGCAACGTCGGCATCGGCACTAATAATCCAACATCCGCAGCCAAGCTTGATGTCAACGGAGCCATCGCTGTAGGGAGTACCCCTGTGATTAACAGCAGCGGCCAGTGGGTTGGAACAATCGCGACTTCAGCTCAGGCAACAATGGGCAATATACTTGCCCCAAATATTACGCTCAATTCAATTAACTCATCCCCCTATCTCGCGCGCAGTAATCTAGGATACAGCATGACTTTCTACAGCGGAGGAGCGAATACAAGTGACCCAGGGCTCAGACATCCTGCAGGTCGCATTCTCGGCGCCAATGTCTTTTATGATTTCGGTCAAGAACCGGGCGGTTGGGATGGACAGGCATTGATTCTGGAAGCAGGAAAGAATTGGACCGACTATGTTCAGCATCAACTTGTTCTTAAAGGTGACGGAAATGTTGGTATCGGTACAGCTACTCCCAGCGCAAAACTTCATGTCAACGGATCTACCCTATTTCAGGGCACCGTCCGTCTTGCACAAGCCCAAGGCGACATCTCCATGGGCGAGTTCGGAAACTAAAAAGTACTTTTTATTGCTACCATCATGAACCATTGGATTATATTTGGTGCCTTCGTCTTGTCTGCATTGTTGACCAATCGCGCATCCGCTGATGTGGCATGCAAGATAGATTCCATAACTACTGCTGGAAATAAAGCAATGGTTACAGTTAAAATCCGCAATAACTTCGAGCAATCCATCAAGGACGCCCGCATCTGGGTATTCTTAGTGGATGCCGAGGGGAAGGTTGCTGGTAATAAAGCAGAGTGGATTATTGGTGGTAAACCGGATCAACAGAATAGCTTGGCTGCTAAAGCAGAGAACGATTACCCGGTGGTCATCACGACCAAACAACCCTTTACCCATGCCAAGATCGTCTTTTCCAAGATTATCATGGAAAATGGTTCCTCACCAGACATCGATAAAGAGGTTCGTGAGTTGGAATGAACTGGCTTGTTCCTACAACATACCAATTATTAATCCTATCAGGCTGTGCAATTCACCAGAAGCGTGCGCGATACCGTAAATCGCAATTGCGGGTATCTTTGCCCAATCCTTCACGTAGTACACTCAAATACGGATACAATTAGAGTCATGAAATTACATACAAACATTACATTGACTAAGGCATTGATTTCTAAAGTTCTGAAACAACCACTACCTTACAAACCGATGCAATACTCGATTCGAGCATCTGTAATGGGGTTCAGCCTTTTAATTTTAACCTTATCCCCTATTGTCTGCCGCGCGGCACCACCCGCTTGGTGGACGCAGCCCGGAACCAGCATTATTGAAAGCCAAGCACAACCCGATAGCAAAGCCGTAGCCACCATCGGTCAGCTCAAAAATACGGCAGTTCAGGCGCGCAAGTATATAGAAAACTTCAGCTCCACTAGTTCCATTAATAATTACCTAACCCGCTATGGATTTACCACCGCATTTAGTGGTGCGCAAGCAGCTCAAGCAAAAGCTGAGATCGACGCCATAACCAGCGAATTCTGGAACTATTCCACAAATACCCCGATAAAAAATCCAGATGTTAGCCAATTCGCCGTACTTAATCTAGGTCAGTTAAAACGTGTGGCCAAGCCCTACTATAAATGGCTCAATAGCATAGGCTATAATGTACAGGGTAAGATTGCAAGTCTGGGTGGTGTTAGTTATCAAGACAGCGCAGCCCCCTACTATGTCTATCCTTGGAATCCAGCCACGCCACTGGATGTAAACAAATCCTTCGCCACCCTAGGGCAATTGAAACTTGTTTTTGCCTTCGACCTATCCGATGGCTATTTGGACACAGACCACGATGGTATAAAAAACACCCTCGATGCCGACCCGCTGAACGCTGCCATAAATCAACCCATCTCCATTTCTATAACCTATCCTTCCACGGGTTCCATTGTTGAGTAAACAACTGATTTTCTTTCGGATGAATATTTTTAGATATATAGTTTACATGGGACTGCTCTGTCTGGTCATGCCAACGACCACGCATGCGGACCAACTGCTTGATAACATCGTCAATCGACCTCAATTTAGTGGGATGCCACAGCCGGTGAAGTATCATAAAATATCAACGCCTGAAGTCCCCTCGTTAAGCATAATAGATTGCGCAGCTCCTGCATTTTACAAATGGACTACGATTGATAGAAGTTGGAAAGATGGTCAAGGGACGGATTTGTACATGGATACAGATACAGACGGTAATCATGCTCCGGAGTTCCGGCGGCATCATTTACTCGATCAGTTAGTGAAAGACTTAAAAGGAGACCCAATCGCTTTGGCTGCATATGTACAGAATGAAATTGAATTGGTAGATGGAGTCAGAGAGGATTTAGTATGGTGGACAGGTTATGGAACGAAGCCTGACCTACATAAACCAACACCGGAGGAGATTAACGATATTAATAGTGATTATTATTTCAATATTGAAATCGATGATTTTATACAACCTAATCAATCTTTTCCAGAGTGGATATTACCAGGCAATAAAACCTGGGGAATTTCGAAAATAGTCAAACCTAAACCTCAAATAAAGCGAAATGCATTGTCCGTGTATTTACAAAAAGAAGGTTCACCAGCGGAGCAATGCATACTCCTAGTATATTTATTACGACGTGCGGGTTATGCTGCTGGTATAGCAGAACCTGGTTCAGCTGATGGAGATGATTGGTCTGGATCTATGCGGATTGAAAAGGACCGATTCAATCGTCTTATTCATCAGAACATTGCTGATAAAATCTCGAATGAAAACTATATTGAATTGCTTTATCCTTGGGTTGTTTTCTGGCCCGATTCCAAAGGAACAGCACCAATAAATGAAGACCCTGTATTTATATACCCATGGCTTAAAGATACGGTTATAGATGAAGGCTTCGATTTATATTCAGTGCTTCCCACAAATAGAGGTGAAAGCATTACAGGTAAAAGCTGGTTGGAAAATTATCTAAATAACAATACTTCATTCGATACTTTTCACCATGCTGCCATGGAATATGCACAAACCAACACGGATGATTCACCAGGAGCGGTCTTTCCTAAATACATAAAGCGTTGCTTGGAAAGTAAATCACTTAGCATTGATGACATAGGGCTTAAAATATATAATAGAAAACATAATTATGTTAAGTGGGGAGATTTCCCTGTACCACTGCGTGAATCTTATTATTATACGGTTATTAATGACTATATGTTGAAGCCATACAGATATATGAAATTTAATGTAAAATTAAATCGAACTTCTTATGCTTATGGACAATCTCCGGACGATAATTTCTGGTACGAAAAGCGCGAGTTAGATAGTTCAAATACAGAAAAAGGCATTGAAACAAACTATGCTTTTGGCAACAATGGAGACAGTAGATATTTAATGGATTTTTTCAATAGAAAGTTTTATGTTGTAATTGAAGGTGGGTCAGATTCGGCTAGTGAACGATATTACACTAATGATGACTTGAATGGTTCAAAAGTAATGAAGAATCTTAAAATAATGTTCTATCTGGCTCCTTTCGATAATGAAAGAAGTGATCACTCAACAGGTAGCTTCGAAGAATCGAACATGTATTGGGCGCAACAAATTAGTTTTGACATTAATAACATATCTGACTCAAATTCTAAGTATAGAATAGAAATACCACGAAGTGAAGATAACACGGCTAATCCTCAATATGATAATATTGGTGTAGACCGTTTTTATCACTTTCAACTTCAATTAGATACAGCATACCAATTTGATATATTGGGTAATTCATATCTCGAAAATACTGAAGTAATAACTTCATCGTACAATTTAAAAGTAGGGACTTTAGGTGCTATTACAATTAGCTACGGTAAAGTGACAGATCAGATGTTACGTGTTCATGCAGAAGAATTCTGGAAACATCAAATAGACAAAGAGCGCGGGTTGATAACTGAAAATGCGTATGATTATTCACATATTAGCGCAATATCTTATCTCATGGGTATGTCATATTATAAAAATATTTATGATAGCAATAGAATGATTGAAAATTTACATAAAATAAATATTCCTGTTATCTCTTTAGGGACTAGTATAATAGAAGCCCCTGAGTATTGGTTAAAGACCACAAATCGGTTAACCGTACCAATACTTAATATGAAAACACACATGTTGTCATCAAGAAACTATTCTGTTACTAATCCGGATACTTATAAGTCTGATGTAGTAAAAGATGCTTTTTATATAAGTACAGGCAACCTATCTGCATATGAACACGTAACTATAAATAAGTTATTTAATATGACAGATTCTATATCAGCTGTTAAGCTTATACAAAAAGGAAATCTTGCTGATAACTCACACATGCTGCAATGCACGCCAATTGATTATACAGATAAGACAAATGATGATGAATTAAAAGAACAAATCCTAGACACTTTTACACAAACTACTCGTGCTCAAATAGACAATACAAGTGTCTGGGATAAAAATGATTTTAGTGTGATGTATGTTACCCCTGTACCTGTGGCAACCCCTGTACCTGTTAATACAACTCCGACAAAATCAACATTTAACGGATATGGATTATTACTAGTCCGCCCCTATGCCTTAGCAGGGATTATTAGTAACACACAGAGTTATAATGGCGGTTACAGTGGCTATAGTTTATCTGCATTCACAGAATCTAATTATTCACTTAACAGCACTTCTTCTTTCTGGAATTCTTCTAATTTAAGATTGGAAAATACAAATAATACCTATTTGTTAACACCTATTACTTATGTTAATAATACGATTACATCTTCCGCTTTATTCAATAATATATCTTTCACCAATAACGCATGGAATTACACCCAAGTATTCGACAGCTTTAATAGCTATAACATTGCTGAAACAAACACAACTAGTTATATTGATCCATTTCAAAGAAGCTCAATCACTAGTACATTAAGCCTGTTAGGTAATACTTCCCCAATCAGCTCTTGGGGCAGTGCTTTCGGGACAGCTTTTCAGGCTGGTAACATTGGTACGATTACATCTTCTTATGATAATATTTCGTCTTCCACGAATTTCGTGTCAGATCCTGTAAATATCATAACAGGTGAATTTTACGAAGATACGGTTGATCTTTCGCTGGAAGGTCCCATACACTTGGATATTCGACGAAATTATAGCAGCCAAAGTGATGCCATGGGGGCCATGGGGTATGGTTGGAAGCTGGCGTATACCCCGTCTTTGACTGTCACTACAGATAAAAGCATAATATATGCTGCCCACCCGGATGGTTCGGTAGTTGCGTACAGCAAGGTCAATAATGAGAATACTTGGATTCCCACAATTGCAAATAATCCTACATTGACTAATTTTTCCGGTTCTGAGGCTCCCGGTAAATCGCAGAATCCATTCCTTTGCAAGATTGTGAAAACAAGTTCCGATCCCGTTACCTACAGCCTGTATTATCCCAATGGTCATATAGCCACCTATGTTACCAAGACCTTCAATTACTCCTACCATCAGAATTCAACAACAGGTGCGTATGAGGGTTTAAAAATAGTAAGACCCTATCTCGTGAGCTATGAAGACCAATTGGGTAATAGTCTTACGTTTACTTACGAAGAGACACGGGAAACGCCTGCTGATCCTAATAGCTATGGTAAAAATCATGAATTTGGACAGTTGAAACGTATTGATAGTAGCAATGGCAATTTTGTAGTTTTCAATTATAACACGAATGGCACCATTGAAGAAGCTTTTACTAATGATGGAAGGTCGGTCAGTTACAGCTATTCAGGGGATGACGATCTGATTCTTGTAACCCTACCTGATGGTTCCCAAATCAACTATGAATATTTAAAGAAGAATGAAACAAACAAGCCAGAGTATTCAACTCATTTATTAACCAAGATAACACGTCCGGATGGGCGAGTGTTGGAAAATATATATGATCCCAATTATAATCCCATATCCACATCTACAACCACGGATGCAGACCTGGTTCATCGTCGGGTAGTTCAGCAGAACGGTACGGTGGGTGATACACTGGCGCTAGTTCCTTTGGTTAAGTATAAGTACGAAAGCACACCGGATGTACCGTTGAGCATGAAATGGCCGAATAGTGCTGGAACTGACTATAATGTAGTTCGTGTTATTGATGTGACTCGTACAGGCGGCAGCGAGCAAGACGCCAATGTTACCACCTATGTTCTTGAACCGGCATCAGGCTCAATGACAGGTAGTGGCAAGCGTATTGTTGCCATTGCAGATCCGCTTGTGACCAAAAACCTGCCATTAGCGAACGGGGTCGAAGTCTTCGATAAGAACACCGCTGGGCTAATCGTCTATGACTGGTATGCCGATGGCACACTAGTACAGGGTGAATATCAACGCAGCCTAAAATCCCAAAAGGACAAGCGTGGCCTGGTCACCAACTTCACCTATGATGTGTCAGGTAACGTAAAATCCCAATCCATCATGGGAGAACTGGATGGTGATCCCGCAACGACCGATGACAGCCGTGAAACAAAGTATTTTTATGACCCGATAAGCATTGGCAGTCGTACTGTGCAAACACTACGAAAAATTATTTATGCTTCCAGTGGGGTTGCCCAGAAAGTGCAGTACATCGAGTTTCCAGGCAACATGAACGACACCTTGCGGCAGGTCGAGGGTGACTTCGAAAAGTATGCTTTCCTGCCAAAGTATGTATATGATTATTACTCCATCAACCCCAGTGAAGATGCTGTAATTGATTCTGCTGGAGCGCTACAGGCACTGAAGAAAGTGGAGCGTTTTTATACTAGTAAATCCGAAGGTGGTAAGTCTGCTTACGGGCTCCTTAAACAAGTGAAGATCACAGGGATGGAACTTACATCCGGGGGGGAGACTGTGGAGGTTCTACATAATGACTCTTCCTTTGAGTACGATGTCCGCGGTTTTGTTACCAAACAAACTTCCAAGGTTCTGCGAGATGCCAATGGTTCATCCACAGATACCGTCAGCATGACCAATACCTATAACAGCCGTGGCTTTTTGATGGAGCAAGTCGATCCCGCAAAACGCACTACCCGCTTCCAGTATGATATGATGGGGCGTAAAATCGCACAGGAAAGCTATGCTAGCGATATCACTTCCAGCCCTTTGGCCACCAACTATACCTACTACAATTTAAACGGAGAAGTGAGTTGGGAGGATGGACCACAGAGCGGGCCCGAAGACTATGTCTTCAAAGATTATGATGGCGACGGACGGGTGATCACCGAGATCAAGTGGCGTTCCAAGGCGAATGCAAGTAAGACAGGTGTAGAAGCCACGGCTACTTATACTGCGAATACGCCAAGTATCTTTTTTAATGAGCAAACTATCATTCGTTTTGACTATGATGCCTTTGGTAATTTGAAAAAAATGACCGATGGTGAAGGCAATGAGGTCGTGTACGAATCCAATGCGATTGGGCTAAAAACTAAAGCTACCAAGGTAAACACTGATGCTGGCGGGGTTAATTCAGTAGAAACCTGGACTTACGAGCGAGGCGGTCAGATTGAAACTTATACCAACCCTCTGAACGGCACGACTACATACTTATACACCACCGATGGGCAGCCAAGAAAGATAACACACCCCGATGGTACCATGGAAAGATGGCTGTATCATGCGGATGGACGTAAAAAACGCTATTACGAAGTCTACGTGGAGAATAGCGATCAAACACCCAACGATACCCTGAGTGTATTTTGGGACTACACCTATTTAGATAGTAGCCGAAACAGCGTACGGACACGCAAATCCGGTGCGCAAACTCTGGCATTTATTAGCGAGATTGAAGACGCCTGTGGACGAATAGTCTTACACTTGGAAAAGGCATCCGCCTCGGAAAGTTATTCGACGACTACCTCTTATGATGGCCTGGGCAGAGTAATTGTACAATCGGGGCCAGTGGATAAGATAGTGGGCGGTGTTGTCGTCTCCCGGAAGCAAACCGTAACTTATGCTTATGGATGGAATGATCAGACCAACACTTTAACAGAAACAGTAACGACAGGAACAGGAGATGAGCAACGGATCACGGTTACAACTCGTGATGCCCTCGACCGCGTAATCCTGGTCCAAGTCAAAGATAACACTGGTACAGTGCTTGAAACGGTTTCATCTTCCTTCGATATCGCACATAATTATACCATAACAACAACAGGAGAGGGTAGTTCACAGGTCTCCACAAAAACTTATACAGACACTTTTGGAAAAGAAGTCCTTCGCTTATCGCAGGCAGATGATGGCCAATATACCAAGGCAGTGGTTAATACCTATGATCGTAATGGTAATTTGCTAACCATGACTGATGAGAATAATGTTGTTACCACCTATGAGTACAATTCGCTCAACCTGTTAAGCAAATCCACCATGCCTGGTACAGTCTCCACACCAGGGGCGAGTACTACTTATGGTTACGATACGGCGGGGAATATAATTACTCGAACCATGCCTAAGAGCCTCGTATGGTCTGCTCAGTACACAAATGCAGGAAAGCTGGATCATGAGGCTTTAATCGGTGGAAGTCAGGCTGGAAGATACTTTAAGTACGACTATTACACAGGGGGCAGGGAAAGGGGAATGCTCCAAACCGTCACAGAAAAACAGTCCAGTGGCACCAGTGCCATACGGACAAACACTTTCTATTATAATACCAGCCTGCTCCTGGACCACAAAGACTCAGTTGCCACGGGCACGGATATATCCGTCCGTCTTACTTATACTTATGATTGGCGGGGGCTTAGCAAATCCGTTACACGCGAGGACATTCCTGGTTCTTCGGGTTATCCCAATTATCCCAAGACCACGAACACTTTTAGCTATGATGGGTATGGGCAGGTCTATGATGACAAAGTCGAGTATTACCCAGTATCTGGTGGTGGTTATGGCGCGGTACAAGTGCACAGCCATTTGACAGAGAAATGGAATGCCCTCGGGCAGCGGACGCAACTGGCAATGGGTGCCAACGCTTCGCGCAAGGGTTTTATCGGCAGCACCCCCTCTTTTACTTACGCGTATCATCCCAATGGTACCCTAAAGAGTGTGTCCGATCACCTGGACCACAGCACCGAATACCTCTACGGCACCAATGGGCTTCTCACCACCTCTACTTTGAAAGCTTCAGGAACAATCTTGAAGGAGAGTGTAATCAATGACCGCGATAAGCGTGGACGGATTCGTGGCCGGGATATGCAACTGTTGGGAGTGGCTAATGCACTGACCGAAGATT
Organism: Verrucomicrobiota bacterium; assembly: GCA_033762955.1. GTDB lineage: Bacteria > Verrucomicrobiota > Verrucomicrobiia > Opitutales > Oceanipulchritudinaceae > JANRLC01. The sequence goes on from JANRLC010000027.1 coordinate 39,070, forward strand.
TTACCTGGAAGGATAATTCAAAAATAGAAAGCTATACCAGCAACCGTTCCGGAACCTGGAACAGTAATGGATGGGGCGCGCTTTCCGAAACCCGCAACTATACTTACAATGAGCGGCAGCAGCTCGACACTGAGAGCTATAAGAAGGCGGCAGCAGACGCCAATACAACCTCTCTGGCCTTCGGCTATGATACAGACGCCAATGGAAAAGTGCAATTGGGCGTACTTGTTTCCGCAAAAATAGCTGGCACAAATTATTGGAATGCCAACTCCGCTACCCCTCTGGATGCTATGGGACGTGTGGCTTCGGATGTAGAGACTACAGTTTATCCAGCCCAAAGAGAGATACTTGCCCAGGGCTCATGTCTCGGTGCGAAGACCTTGAAGCTCGAGCTTTATCAAGGGGCACAACTTCAGGCAGGTTATCCAAAGAGTATTTCAGTCAATGATGACAACAATGGGCTGTGGGCTGCACCCATTCTGGTAAATAAAGACCAGAACTATAGTTTGCAAGCCACCTTGGAAACCACCAATTATCCTGGCACGCCAACCAGTTTTCCCAGCAGCACCTCCACCTTTACCATCGGGGGAGACATCACCCGCGAACGTACTGCCACCTACAATGATCTCGGCTTTCTACAGACTCGGACCTGGTCTGGCTTACCGGGCAATCCCGGTACGATCACCCAATCCTTTACTTGGGATGCCACAGGGAAACTCACCCGCGTCAGCCAGACGGATTCTCGCCCCACAAAGGGAGAACAGTACACGTGGACAGCGATTTATGATGGGCTGGGACGGCGCCTGGTAACCACCTACACACCGCTTAACGCAAACGGCACAGCCAATGGCAGGCCCATCGAAACCCGCTCGTGGTATGACCCCGAGGTGGAGTTTCTCGAAATCGCAGTCGAGACGGGCAAGGACCGCTACTGGAAGCTCTGCGGGCTGGACCTTGGCGAGGCGTATGGGGGGAAGCAAGGCGTGGGCGGAATCGAAGGCATCCTTTCCGAAGGCACCCAGCGCTTCACTCCCTTAATTACCAATCTCCAGGGCCACGTCATCGGGTACATGGAAGAAAGTGGCGGTAATTACTCCGTCACTTGGAACGGTATCCAGTCCGGTGGCTATGGAGTGCTCCCCGGTTCCGAGGTGCATGCGTTGGAGGAGTTGGGCACGCTGGAGAAATCCATCGCATGGCAATCCCGGCGCATCGACCCCACCGGCCTCTACTACTTTGGCACGCGATACTACGACCCGTCAGCAGGACGCTTTATCTCTCCCGACCCCGCAGGGCACTCCGGCAGTATGGACCTGTACTCCTACGCCGATGGCGACCCCATCAACCGGATCGATCCCGATGGTCGCTTTGGAAGAGAGACCTTTGAGGTCCAGATGCCGCAGTATGCTTACCAGGAAAGCTCTAGCATGGTACAGCGATTCGGTGACTTAGGGTTCGACTTGTATGACGGGTTTATGAACACGTTCGTGGATAATGATTGGGACAACCCCAATGCTCGTAGCGAACGTAACGAATGGTACTATTCTGATATAAGACCTAATCTACCCTCTGACCTTGCAGTCTTCCAGATGGGACTGGACGTGGCTGGCCCAATGATTGGCTCCATGCTAGGCGGTCCCGTAGGAGGTGCCATCGGCGGTTATTTTTCTGGGTCCATCAACACCGCCATCTACGCAGCCAACGGCGATTACGTGAACGCGGGTTTCTCCGCAGCAAGCACGATAGCGTCAGGGCTATCCCTGGCCCGAATCTCCGTGGGCAGTAGCTTTGGCGGACTAGCCAGCGAGGCGCGAGCAACTCGCAGTATGGGAGCGGCTGCGGAAACTGCTCTTGGCACACGTGGTGCTTCATCGTCTCAAACGTTCACCTATAATATTACCGCAAAGAGTGCAGCTTCTCTAAGTGATTTACAATTTTTACAGCGAGTGGCTACAAAAACTGAATCTACAGGTGTCCGTTTAGGGAAAGGTGCTACAGGAACAGGGACAGCACAAGGCATATGGAAGCACAACTATGCAAAGAATGTTGTTGAGCGTTATCAAAGGATGACAGGGCAGAAGACACATCTGCAACTTGAAAAATCATGGGTGAGTGGGTCTCCTGTTTCATATGGGACAAAGGGCAGCGCAAGACCAGACGTGTTTGATCCCCTCACAGGAACAATTTACGATTACAAGTTTGTGCGAAATCCAGGCTATGGACTTTCTGCTGCCCAGCGTGCCAAAAACTTGACCAATGTTCCGAATGTAACAATACAATTAGAAATTAATCCATGATGATATATGACGCGAAGGCTAAGAAGAAAGTAAGTAATGATTGGGCTGCTCAGTTCCCTTTATTACAAGTTTGGAAGGCAACCCGACTGTTGAAAAGGCACGGCCCATTGGTTGTTGGTATTTGCCTTGACCGTGCGTCGTCGATGAAATACACGCCTATAGCTCATTTTCATACGCTTTGTATACCATTTCCAACCATTTCATTGAGTTTAGCCGGAGAGTTAGAAGACCGAGGAGTACCGCTTAGCATTTCTCTATCTCGGCATGAACTAGAGTATCAGCGTGTAGTGGCAGAATTCCGATTAAGATACAGTTTCCTTGATAATGAGCGCATGGAGTTCAATGATTTCGTCAACGCCACTAGGGATTATATAAGTGGTAAACATGGAAAGTTTAGTGAAACACCCTATCAGCATCCGCCTTTTGAGGGAATTATTTCGGTTGCGGCGTATTTGGGACAGATCAATTACGCACAATTAGCTCTTGATGACTTTGCCCGACGAATATCTAGATGGCCATCTAGTGCAGTACATATCATTGGGAGTGCCGATAAATGGAGGGCAAAAATGCAAGAGATTATCGATGCCGCTTGCGATTCGCAGCATATTGTCGATAACCAGATTAACGAACACAAGTTAGATGGCATCCCGGATTACGGTCTGATATGGTCGGCATCGCCGAAAAGCCTACCATAGGAGACTCCGGGTCAGGGGACACAATGGGTTCGGCATCCCACAAATTGAACAAGACATGTAAGCGAAACAAAGTTCCTTTGCCTCCTGTCATGCGGGTCAACTTTGTTGCACTTACCGGATTGAAACGATCCCGCTCCAGGGTGAGGCGACGAAGCACATCAGTGAGGTACTCACGCGGGTTGTGACCGAAGCGTTCGCAACTGATTAAGAGCGAGTAGATCACAGGGGGTCGGTCTCCGGCTTTGGGGTGTCCCACAAACAGCCACTTCTTTTTGCCTATGTGTAACGCACTTTATTCTGGTCGTATTTTTGCTCAAATTGGTATCGTAGGCATTTTCGAGATTTGACCGTAACCTGTAGCTATTAGCCATTAGCTATTAGTCTTTAGCTCGATTAGCTGTAACGCACTTTTTTCTGGTCGTATTTTTGCTCAAATTGGTATCGTAGGCATTTTCGAGATTTGACCACACTGTCATCGTAAAAAGTCCCCAAATAGCCGCGCTTTGATCGTAGGCGTACGATGAGAGCGGGCGGAAAGTTATCAGTTTGCAGTGAACCTGACGTCTGGAGTTGCCAGCAAATACAGAATGCAGAAGAAGGTCCATTTGCCCGCTACGGTCATAAAGGAACGATTGCGATACGACAGTTCTGGCCCAATGGCCGCGCTGGCATCGTATTTCTACTACGATGACAGTGGGCGGTTGCGGGTAATGGACTGGAGTAGTTATTACCTACGACGAGGCGGAGATTTCGAGCATGGCCTGATCGAAGGACAGTCCCATGACTTGCACGAGGAAGTCGATGGTGTTACCGGCGAGATTGCGCTCTGGCCAGCGCCAGAAGTTGGCTTTGACGATGAGGCCGGGGAAGGTCTGCACCGAGTAATTACCGCCACCACGCTCGCTTAGGACGAGGCGTCGTCGCTCGAGGATGGGGGCAAGCGGTGCCTGTCTTGCGGCGCGGATCTGCGCTCAATCCCAGCGCGGGCGAGGGTTATGTGAGTGGCTGGTCATGATCTTTTCTCCAGTGGGGTTGCATGAGAACGCGGTTGACTTGCTTGAGATCGACGATGCGGGTCTGATCGCGCACGGCTTCGATGCGTGCGCCCAGGTAGAGGTTGGGGAGAGTTTGCGCGCTCACACCTATGGGACCTATTGAGTGGCAAAGCACTGTCCGAAGACACTTTGATTATAAGTCTTGTCGTGCTTTTACTTGGCGTTACAGTCGTGTGACGACAGTGTAGTTAATCCCCCTTTGGCTGTTGCTATCTCCGGTGGTGACTTTCCCCTTAATACCCTAATTTTATGAAGTTTGCTATTTCTCAGGCGTTGTACCGTTCTGGTCCACGCGCGACTAGATTGTTACTGATTGTGCTTTGTATCGGTGCATTTTCTGCACAGCCTTTACTAGCACAAACAGTGGAGCCGGTCCTTTTTGAAACGGATAGTGGCTATTTCACTGAATCCTTTACGGTCGTGTTGTCATGCCCTACTCCCGATGCGGTAATAAGTTACACGGTGAATGGAAGCGACCCGCGCGTGATTAGTGCGGCGCGCTTGAGCTACTCCGGGCCGATCTCCATTTCGCAACCCACTGTAGTGCGGGCTGTAGCGGAAGCCACGGGATTGGAAGCATCGGCGGTGGAGACGCGGACTTACTTGTTCCCTGCCCTGGTGGGATCACAAGGTGCCAACCAGACTGCCCGCGGAATGCCGGCGACGTGGGCTACCTTGAATGGCATACCAGAGGCACTGGATCATCGTAAGCCTGCAGTACCGAATTATACTCGTCCGGCGGATTACGCAGTGGACAACCGGGTTGTACAGAGTGACCCGTCCTTCGTAGCGGATTTGCAGACACTGCCAGTAGTATCATTGGTGCTGGATCCTGCCGACTTGTTTAGCAAAGAGCTGGGGATGTATGCTAACTCCAGTCAGGACTGGGCACGACCGGCAGCAATAGAGTGGCTGGATGCAGATGGGGTAACGAACTTCCGGGCGACCTGCGAGGCGCGAATCCTGGGGGACTTGAGTCGTCGCGAGAATGAGAATGTTAAGCATGGGTTCATGGTGAAATTTGATGCTGACTATGGGCCGACTTCGATTGCGAACACGATCTTTGCGGACTCTACTGCGGAAAAAGTGAACCGTATTGCACTGCGCTCGGTGTGGGGTGATTCCTGGTTGCGCAGTGGAGCGTCGGGGGCGACCTTGTTGCGGGATCAGTTTGCCATGGATAGTTTCCGGTCTATGGGGCAGATAGCCTCGGATGGGCGCTTTGTGAATGTGTATGTCAATGGCTTATACTGGGGCGTGTACCAGGCAGCCGAACGTCCTGAGGATAATTTCCTGGAGGAGCGGACGGGAATCAAAGAGGAACAGTGGGATGTCATGAAGGGCGTAATCTTCGAGGATACCTGGCCTATCCCGGATGGGTTGACCTTGGGTGAAGGGCGCAACGGTCAGCTCGTATCGGGTACGACTGAGTCATGGGACGCTCTCTTTGCCCTGGCGAACGGATTTGGTAGTACGGCTACCAATGCAGAACTGGCGGAGATCAGTGAGCTTCTGGATTTGGACAATTTCATCGATTACATGATCTTGAACATGTATGCGGTGAACTGGGACTGGCCACAGAAGAACTGGTATGCAGCTTCTGCACGCAACCCCGAGGGAGGGGCGCCATTAAGGAAGTGGATATTCCTGCCGTGGGATACAGAGGCGGCCTTTGTGCTGAGTTTCCAGACAATAGATCCGTCCAAATACACCGCGCGCTTCTACAAGGGTCCGGCCTTGCTGTGGCGTCCGTTGTGGAAGAACGCAGAGTTCGCGGTTCGCTTTGGCGACCGATTGCAGAAGCATTACTTTGGCACCGGAGGGATGACGGCCACCGCCACGACCAATCGTTTTACCGCTCTCTCCAATACCATAGATCGCGCGATCTTTGGGGAATCTGCCCGCTGGGGAGACTATGCCAACGCAAACAGCCCGTACACCAGGACGCAGTGGCTGGCTGAGATTAACCGGCTGAAGACAGAGTATTTCCCTGCAAGGACCGATGCCTCACTCAACCAATTCAAGAGTTTGGGATTATATCCTTCCGTAACCGCACCCGTACTGGCCCACCCTGGTGGTCTCGTGGAGAGCGGGTTCACCGTTGCTCTCAGTGCACCGGCTGGCACCATCTATTTCACGACCGATGGTAGTGACCCCCGACTGGTGGGCGGCACGGTCAACCCTGCCGCCACAGCCTACGCAAGGCAGGTGGCAACCACTGTGCTGGTTCCAATGAATGCTATGTGGCGGTACTTGGATACGGGAGCGGATGCAGGCGCAGCGTGGCGTACCAGTGGCTTTAATGATTCCACATGGGCTACTGGACTGGCTCGTCTCGGTTACGGTGGGGATGGAGAAGCCACCCAAGTGAGTTATGGAGGCAATACCCAAAACCGCTATTTGACGACGTATTTTCGCAGCACATTCGAGCTGACGGATCCCGCGAGTTACCAGGAGTTTCGCCTTAACCTCATTCGCGATGACGGTGCTGTTGTCTATCTTAACGGGGCCGAGATCATTCGCTCCAATATGCCTGAGGGCGCGATCACCTACCAGACCAAGGCATCGGCCAATACCACAGGAGTCGCAGAAACGCAGGCACTTGAGTTCATCATTCCTGTGGCTGCTTTTGTAGCAGGCACAAACACACTGGCAATCGAGGTCCATCAAGATCAACCCACAAGCAGTGATCTCGGGTTTGCCCTGAGCTTGAACGCGTTAAAAGTGACAACTCAGGGGATGGCACCATTAACCATAACTACTACAATTAAAGCGCGGGTACAATCGGGCACTGCATGGAGCGCACTTTCCGAAGCCGTTTACCGGATTGTGCCAACAGTTGATGCCGGGGCTATTATCCCGACAGAGATACACTTCAAGCCCGCCCCTCCGAGCACGGAGGAGACGTTACAGAATCCACTGTGGACGGCGAAGGATTTCGAGTTTATCGAGTTACAGAACGTAAGCGATGCCGCCGTGCAGTTATTAGACCTGCAACTGGCCACAGGGATACGTTACAGCTTTACCAGTGCATCGGGAACACTCGAGCCGCAGGCTAGAATCGTACTGGCTTCGAATAGCAACGCCTTTCTCGCGCGTTATGGATTTGAGCCATTGGGAGAGTTCTCCGGTAACTTGAGCAACGACGCGGACACGGTCGATCTCTATGACGGCAAAGGAGGCTTGATCTTCTCGCTCAACTATGCGGCGGATTGGCTACCTACTGCGGCAAAGGAAGGTACATCACTGACTTTATTGCCCAAGGGCGATAAAGATCGCTGGATGACTGCCGCAGGTTGGACGCAAAGTGTGCTTGTTGGTGGCTCTCCCGGGCAACCTGAAACAGAGTTGCCTGCGGATCCGATACGGGATGTGCTTGGCGAATATACGCCGGTTGACGGTGGGTTTAGCAACCTGCCATGGCTCGGGCTCCCGGTGTGGAGTGCTCCGTTTCCGTGGGTGTTCCACTGGGATCACGGATGGTTGTATGCCGTCGGTTCACCGGACTCGATCTGGTTCTTTGATGCGGCACAGGCTAACTGGTGGTGGACAACGACCCGATACTATCCCTTTGTCTTCTTCGCATCGAATGGTGACTGGATGTATTACGACCAGCGCGTCGGCGAGCTACGCCGCTTCTACAACATGCGGACAATCGAGGAGTTATTGATCCCCTAAACTGGGTTTCCTCAGGTAGCCCCTTCGCCGCAGGTGAAGTTGGCATCGCAAAGATCGTCCAAAGTCCCCCCATGCCTCGTCGGGACACATCCCATGGACCGCATGCGTAAAACATCACCCCCATCGAGATACACTGGGGTTGGACTACCCTTACGGGATACTTCTGCACGTGAAGGTACTTCACTTGACGCTAAACGCATACCCACCGCAGCGCCAGCTATTAGCACCAGCCCTACTGATTAAATTCATCTGGACACTAGTTAGCTATGCTGTAGTTAACGTGACTTATGCTGTCTAATTCATTGCTTGGAATACTGTGCTCGTTTGTAATGCTTCCGCTTGCCTGGCAATCTGTACAAGCAGAGGAAACAGTTGAGCTGCCACGACAATTAATCAGTGCCACGCGAACGCTTGAAGAGCCGTTCAATCTGCCGTTTTCAACGGAGATTATTAGTGAGCCCGCGTTGAGTGATTTCGCTCCGCGCACGGTCGCCGATTCTCTGGAGCAATCGACTTCAGTGATGCTGCAGCGCACAGGCTATGGGCAGGTATCCCCCTTTATAAGGGGCTATACGGGCTTCCGTACGCTTATGCTGATCGATGGCATACGGCTAAATAACTCGGTATTTCGCAGTGGTCCCAATCAGTACTGGTCAACTATCGACGGCTATTCGCTGGAGAGACTGGAAATAGTCAAGGGGCCTTCCGGAGTTCTCTATGGTAGCGATGCCATTGGCGGTGTGGTTAACGCAATTACCAGCGATGTTAGTCTGTCTAGTGAAGCAAATGCCTATGGCGGACGTGTCGCCGGGCGTGTAGCCAGTGCGGAGCAATCGTATGCGGGGCGGGCACAGGCTTCCTATCAGGACGGCTCGAGCCTTGGTATAACCGCAGGGGCAACGTATCGGCAGTTTGGTGACCTCATCGGCGGGGGCACTGTCGAAGAGCAGAACAACACCGCCTACTCGGAATCGGCTGCGGATTTCAAGGCAGCATGGTTGGTGCAGCCCCATTTAACGATTACCACAGCCTTCCAGCATTTTGCACAAAACAATGTCCCGCGCACCCATAGCACCACCGATGGCATTCGCTGGAGTGGCTTGAGCGCAGGCACTGACAAGCGTCGCGACCTCGACCAGGAACGCAACCTCGGCTACATTCAGGCGAACCTACGGGAGAGCGATGGCTTCATCCAAGATGTGCTTGCCTCTGTTTCCTGGCAGCAGCAAACGGAAACCGAGGACCGTATCCGCGCCAATTCCACCCGTGGGCTTCAATCCTTTTCTGTTAATACGCTTGGTAACTTTCTCACCCTTCACAGTGAATGCCCGGTGGGAAAACTCACCTATGGCTACGAGTATTACCACGACTGGGTTAGCAGCCAGACGCTGAACTATGCTGCCAATGGCAATTTTACCAGTGCCGGCATTCAGGGCCCCGTGGCGGATGATTCCAGCTACGACCTGTTTGGTGTGTTCATTCAGGATGAGTACAAACCGGTGGACCGAGTAACGCTCATCGGTGGTATCCGCTGGAACTATGCCTCGGCAGACCTCGGTCGCTATGAAGACCCGGTGACGAAGCTCCCAGCGAGCACGAGTGATTCGTGGTCGCAGTTTGCCGGCAGTCTGCGTTCCCTCTGGGATGTCGATGGTATGGATCGTTTCCATCTCTACGCTGGGGTATCGCAGGGATTCCGTGCACCGAATCTATCTGACTTGAGCCGGCTGGATATTGCTCGAAGCGGTGAACTCGAGACCCCCTCGCCGAACCTGGAGTCGGAAAAGTATACAAGCTATGAAGTGGGCATGAAGACGAGGTTCAGTTCCGCAGTCGAAGCCGAGATGGCTTATTTTTACACAGAGTCGAAGGATGAAATCATTAGCGTCCCCACAGGCAATACTCTGGTAAAAGATGGCAAGAGTCTCGTAGAAGTACGCAAGACAAATGCAGCCAATGGGCATGTACAGGGAGTCGAAACTACCCTCATTTGGAAACCAGACACAACGGTGCGTTTCAAAACCGCACTGACCTGGCAGGATGGACAGGTGGAAAGCTACCAGACTCTGCCTACCCCAGGTACTGTAGTGGAGCCGGCCTCCCGCCTAATGCCACTGAAGGCGGCATTCTCGGGTCGCTACGCCCCGACAGATTTACCCGTCTGGATGGAGCTTGTCTTCACCATCTCCGCCAAGGCCGACCGCCTATCTACAAGCGACAAGCGGGACACGGAGAGAATCCCTCCCGGCGGTACTCCCGGGTATGAAGTGCTCAGCTTCTATACAGGCTGGAACATTGGCGACAATGCTCGGATTACGTTTTCGGTTGAGAATATTTTTGACCGCGATTACCGCATCCATGGCTCCGGAGTGAACGCGCCTGGGAGAAACTTTGTAGGCGCGTTTGACTGGAGGTTCTAGAAGAAGGTGTGGCAGTATCCGTGCATCGTGTATCGCACCAACGGGGCATTGGAATCCCAAAGGGATTCTGTCCCAAAGCCCGGGGTTGGCCGCAGGCCTACCCCGGGTAAATGTAAGAAACCGGTCAACCCCAACGGGGTTGCGTCCGCATTGCTACGGGCGGAATATACGCCGCAAAGACGGACGACGCAACCCCGTTGGGGTTGGGGTATCTTTCATATGCTTACCCAGGGTAGCCCGCTCCGCGAGCAACCCTGGGCTTCGGGACGTAATCCCTTCGGGATATTTCAGATTCTGAAAACACTCGATTTGACGCTAAACATACTCCGGGGCATTCGGACTTCGAAATCTACCCATCGCGAAACGCATCACCGACCCAGGTTCTCGATGATGCCTATAATCGGAAGGAAGAGGGCGATGACGATCGTGCCCACTAGGATCGCGAGAAGCACGATCATGAGGGGCTCGATAATCGAGGTAAGGACACCGACCGCGCGGTCCACATCTTCTTCATAGGCATCGGCAATGCGTTCGAGCATGGAAGGAAGTCGGCCTGTCTCCTCCCCTATCTGGACCATACTCAAGACCATGGGCGGAAAGACCGCAGTATGTTCGAGGGGCGTGGTGAGGGTATCCCCGTCACGGACGCGATCATGCACGGTATCGAGGGCTTGCGCAAGAACCCGGTTGCCTACGCAGTTGCGTGTGATCCGGATGGCGTCCAGCAAAGGTACTCCACTGGCTATAAGGATACCCAGTGTCCGGGAGAAGCGGGCGATGGATACCTTTGCAATCAATTCACCGAAAAGGGGGATGCGAAGGACTATCTTATCCCAAGCATTCGCTGCTCTTTCACTACGTCCAAGTAATGCTATGGCGAAAAATGCCATGCCGAGTAAACCAATAGCTGCAATGAAGTGTGTCTGTACCGTATGGCCGACCCCAATAATCAATCGGGTAAGTACAGGCAACGGGACGCTCTTCAACTGCGGCAACGATTGGTAGATGGCCTGGAACTTCGGCACTACAAAGCACATCAGCAGGAGCACGATAATGAGTGCCACGGTGATGACCACGACGGGGTAGATGAGCGCTGCCTGTACTCGCTTTCGCATGCGGTCGCTCTTCTCTCGAAACACGGCCATGCGGGTGAGAACCTTCTCCAGCACGCCTCCAGCTTCGCCTGCCCGTATCATGTTGACCGAAAGACGGTCAAACAGCCGCGGGAATTCAGCAACGCCGTCGCTGAAACTACCACCAGCACGCACGGTATTAGCCAGTCTGCTCAAGACAGTCCTAAACCCTTGGCGCTTCTGTTGTAGGGTTAAAGTATCCAATGCACGCACTAGCGGTACGCCGGCCTCCAGCAACGTGGCCAACTGCCGGATGAACAGCGTCATCGTATCGCGCTGGCGCAGAATACGGGGGTGATTAACCGGAGTCGATGAACGCGGTGTTGCGAAATTAGCAGGCATGAATGAGTCTGCCATTACTCTCCTGTCAGGACTTAACAGCCGTCATCGAACTGGCGATGTATGTGAGCATCTTATGAAGATTGGATGCCTTGATGGGCTTGGTCAAATAGTCGTTCATCCCTGCGGCCATAGCGGCAGTACGTACATCCTCTGTGGCACTGGCGGTGAGTGCGATGATATGCGCCTTGCCATACCCGGGATTCATTCGCTCGTAATCGCGAATGACCTTGGTGGCAGCCAGTCCATCAAGAACAGGCATCTGGCAGTCCATGAGAATAATGCGATGGCGCCCTACGATATATTTCTCCACAGCTTCCTGCCCATTATTCGCGATCTCACACGACAAACCGACATGCTCAAGTTGGCGGCGGGTAACCAACTGGTTGAGTGCGTTGTCTTCAGCAAGCAAGATAGCGCCTACACACGACGTCTGGAGCAGCGATCGGTACTGCTGCATAGCCTCCTGCGTCACCGACAAGCGTGGTGTCGGACTGGGAACGCTTTGCGGTATGACAGAACTGAGAAGTTGGCGAAGCTGCCGAAGGCGTATAGGCTTTAACAGGTGTGCTACGATTCCGTAATCGCGCATGAGCGCATCGGCACTGAAATCGGTGATGGAAGTGAGTAGCACCTGAATCGGTGGCTGCACATAACGCTCGCGTACTATTTTCGCAAGAGTCAGCCCGTCCATCTCCGGCATCTGTCCGTCGAGTAAGAGTAGCCCATAGGGCGCACTCGAAGCTTCTGCCCGTGCCAACTCAGCGAGCGCAGCCTGTCCAGATTCGCAGGCCGTGTTCGGCAACCCCCATCGGCGACAGGTATGAATCAGGAACGCGCGGTTGGTCTCATTGTCGTCAACAATTAGCGTGCGAATAGCAGGCAGTACCGGAGCAACTTCATGCACCTCATTCACGGCATGCTTGAAAGGTAAATCTATCCAGAAGCGGGAGCCTTTGCCAGGGGTGCTATTTAACCCGATCTTTCCACCCATCTGCTGTACGATCTTCTGACAGATAGCCAACCCAAGCCCACTGCCGCCATAGCGACGAGTGGTGGAAGCATCCGCTTGAGCAAAGGGTTGAAATAGACGGGCCTGCGCATCAAGCGGTATGCCAATGCCGCTGTCCCGTACTTCAATGCGTAGTTGGTAGGGATCGTTCACCAATTGGGAGACTTCGACTACGATTTCTCCATGGTCTGTAAACTTGATCGCGTTGTTAACCAGATTCAGGAGTACTTGCCTGAGTCGGTTTGGGTCAGCCCTCAGTGAATCGGGCACTTCCGGTGCGATGGTGGCTATCAGCTCAATCTTCTTATCCAGAGCTTGTTTGACGAAAAGCTTGAGCGCGCCGTCCACCAGTTCTTCCAGAGAGAAATCGAGGTCCTCGAAGATGAGCTTGTCCGCCTCCATTCTGGAGTAGTCGAGTATGTCATTGAGCAGGGCTAGGAGTGCCTCACCGCTCGAATAGATAGACTCTGCCAGCTCCCTTTGATCTGCATTTAAAGGCGTTGCCAGCAGTAATTCACTGACACCAATGACCCCGTTCATGGGTGTGCGAATGTCGTGGCTCATGTTGGACAGAAACGAACTCTTTGTCCGCGAAGCCGCCTCTGCAATCTCCTTGGCTGCTTGAAGTTCGCGAGTGCGCTCCTCGACTCGACGCTCCAGTTCTTCGTTGCGCTGACGATAGTCTTGCTGCAATCGCCATTTCTCTGTGAGAGCCCGGGCGAGCTGCTGCACCTCCACAATATCGAAGGGCTTTTTCAGGATGAGCAGCCGGTCCGAGCCATCGAGATGGAGAGTTATCTCTTCCCAAGAGTAATCCGAATAGGCGGTGCAAAGAACAATCTGTACTTCCGGGTCCTCTCGCCAAAGCAGACGGGTAGTCTGTATACCATCCATGCCAGGAGGCATGCGAACATCCATAAACGCGAGAGAATACGGGCGCCCTTCACGCCGGGCAGCAGCCACCATGGCTACCGCTTCTTCGCCCTGATGGGCAGAGTCCATCTGGTATAGCGGTGCATCGGTTACACTCGTGATAGCTTCGGTTTCATCACTAAACAACGCGGCCTCGAGCGCATCCAACTCCGCGTTGCTGGACTTGCCGGGGGCAAGTATTTTACGGAAGTCTTCATGGATGGCACGATTGTCATCCACTACGAGAATCCGATGATGTTCAGGAATGGGGGACATGCTCCGTGTTGAGCGGTTTTAAGGGAAATTCCAGTATAAATGTGGCACCCTGTCGGGGGCCGGGGCTTTCTGCGGCGATACGTCCACCGATCTCTCGTGCTGCAATGGCACTACTGTGCAATCCGAAACCGTGGCCTTCTTTACGCGTGGTAAACCCAAGTTCGAATATCCGCTTCATATTCTCCCTGGGTATGCCTACGCCGGTGTCCTTGATGCTGATGACTACCGTTTCTTTGTCGCGAAGCACACAGTTCACCGTCAGCACCTTTGGCCCCCAAGTATTGCCGTCCATCGCGTATTTGGCATTGGAGATGAGGTTGACAAGTATCTGAAGCACCTTGTTCGGCTCGATTAATGTCATCGGTACTTCATTGATTTCGCGGATAAGGCTTACATCATGCCGGGCGAGCCCGGACGAAGTAATCTTAATCGCATCCTCGATCAGTGAAGTGACGGATGCTGGTATCTCAAAGGCTGAACTTCGTGCATAGTTCTGCTGCATGGTGACGATTTCCCGTACATGCTCCAGATTACGGCGAAGGTCATTCATCTCAGCACTGAGCTTGAGCCTTTCATCCATTAAATGCCGCCCAAGCGCACGAATATAGTTGGGTAACTGTTTCCCTTTCGGGTCTGTGGTGAGAAAACTGGCAAGGTTCGCCTGGTTTTTATCGAGCAAATCTGCCACCTGGGTGAGTTGCCCAACTTTCGAGGTACGCAAACCATCCTCGACCAAGGTAGCGGCAACATTCACGCTGTTGAGCACGTTGCCGACATTGTGGAGAACACCTGTAGCCACCTCAGCGCGACCCGCCATGCGTGAGGTTTCCAGCAACTGGCGATTGGTCTCCTCCAGCCTGGACTCGGTCAGTTTTATCTCTGTGATATCCTTGCTGATGCCGAAGGTACCGATGATTTTGCCGTTCCGGTCATGGAGTGGTAGCTTCGTAGAAAGCGACCAAGTCACTTTGCCATCAAGGTGTACCTCTCGCTCAATCTTGTTCAGCAGGGGTTGGCCCGTCGTGACGATTCGTTTTTCATCTTCGAGAGCAGTGCGTGCGTGGGCTTCACCAAAGAGGTCGAAATCCGTCTTCCCAATAACTTCCTCGGTTTCCCTGCCACAGAATGCAGCCAGAGAATTCGAAACGCGAAGGAAGCGGGATTCTGCGTCCTTAAAGTAGATACGATCCGGAGAATATTCCATCAACGCCTGGAGTAGCTCCAGGGTTTCGGTAAGTTTTTCCTCGGTCTTCTTTAAATCGGTGACCTCAGTGTTGATGCCGAATACCCCGATGGTCTCGCCCTGCTCATTGCGCAAAGGGAAACGATTGGCGAAGAACCACCGAATACTCCCATCCGGCCACACCTTGTGATTCAAGCGCCCGGTGATTGGGTTACCGGACTGCATCACAATATTTTCCCGATCATGGGTGGCTGTGACCAACTCGGGGGGGAAATAGTCCGCATCAGTGTGCCCAACGAGTTGCTGGGGAGAATCAACGTTAAAAATCGATGCCACGGACTGGCTTGCGAGTAGAAATCTGTGTTCGCGGTCCTTAAAATAAATCTGATCTGGAAGGTTATCCAGCAGGGCCTTGAGGAAATTATAATAGCTCTTTGCCTGTGCCTCCAGTTCCCTCTCCTCGGTCACATCACGGATAACACCAATTATTCCGTGAACTTCCCCGTCCTCTCTAATCCATGGTAACTTCGTTGATATACTATAAAGATTGCGCCCATTCTGGGTATGGAAGGTACAGTAGTTGCTGATACCCTGGCGGCTCTCCATCACCTTAATTTCATCATTGCGCCAGCCGTCACTTAATTCCTTGGAAAAGAAATCGTAGTCGGTCTTGCCGATGATTTCTTTCACCTGCGAAACATTAAAAGAACCGCGATGATTGTCGCTCAGAGCTAGAAATCTACCTTCCCTATCCTTTATATAAACTTTATCCGGAGCATAGGTCATCAATGCATCCAAGAGAATCCCTGCGGAATACTCTTGTGCATAACATTTGGGCACATAAGTAGTGCCCTGCTCGGGGGTTACCGGAAGTTCTGCCATGTTAGGGGTTGTAGAACGTGTATTCGGATCACAATAGAACCGAGTTGAGTGAAAAACCTGAATACGGAAAAGAATTTTACGCGGCTTGTTTGTAAAATGAACAAAATATAATACAGCCGTAAGGTAAATCCCTAACAACAGCAACCCGCAAGTATACGATATTTGTTATTTTTAGAATATTTAACCGGATGGAAGCCTCATGGAAGCATTAAAACTTGGTTTTATGTACACTTTAGCACTTCATCACAGGTCGTTACCCCTTCAAAGAGCGCTCGCATCCCATCCATTCTGAGGGTACGCAAGCCCTCTTGCAGTGCCGTATGTCTCAATGCCATTTCCGAGGCTCGTTCTGTGATTTCTTCGCGTATTCCGGGGGAAATGGAGAGGAACTCGAAGAGTCCCGTGCGTCCCCGGTAGCCGCTCTGGTTGCATGCAATACACCCGTTGCCTCTATACACTGGATTCGCTTCCATGCTGGATGAATGTAGTCCAAGGAGAGCCATCTGCTGTGGAGTTGGCAGGTAGTTCGAGCGACAGTGTGGGCATATTCGGCGAACCAGACGCTGCGCAAGTACGTTTTCGAGCGTTGCAGCAAGCAGGTAAGGCTCCACTCCCATATCGAGTAGCCGGGTAACTGCACCAACAGAGTCATTCGTATGAAGGGTGGAGAGCACCAGATGCCCGGTAAGACTGGCCTGGACAGCAGTCTGCGCTGTTTCCAGATCGCGTATCTCCCCGACCATAATGACATCGGGGTCATGCCGAAGAAAGGAGCGCAACACTTTGTCAAAGGTCATCCCTATCTCGTGTTTCATGGAGACCTGCATTATCCCCTCGATCTCGTACTCCACAGGGTCTTCGACAGTGAGTATCTTCAGCGCGTCTGTATTTAGCTCGCGCAAGATACTATAGAGCGTTGTCGTCTTACCCGAGCCTGTTGGCCCAGTGACTATGACGATACCCTCTGGATGGCTTGCGACCTCGCGAACTTGTGTCACGAGGGCTTCAGGCATGCCAAGTTGCTCAATCCCAAAGCTGGCAACGCCTTTGTCCAGCACTCGGAGAACCACGCTTTCCCCTGACTGCGTGGGCAGCGTTGAAACGCGAAGGTCCACTGCGCGCCCGGCCACTTGCATCCGAATTCTGCCGTCCTGTGGCACTTTTCGCTCCGCTATATTGAGGTCCGCGAGTACCTTAATCCGCGAGATCACCGATACCGCCAGATGCAGCGGTGGTGGCGATAGCTCATAGAGCACTCCGTCGATACGGTATCGTATGCGAAACTCGTGCTCGTACGGTTCGAAATGGATGTCACTTGCCCGGTCAGTTATCGCCTGGGTCAGAACATTGTCCACGAGCGAGGCAATCGGGGCATCGCCATCCAGAGTTGCGGGTAAGTGTACAGAGGGAATGGACGCGCTTGTGCTGGGCAAGACTGCATCTGGAGATCCGTACACGAGCACAGAAACTAGTTAATGTCCTTGAATGGGATGTTTGCGGCGCGGAATTTAGCCCGCATATCTTCGGCATTCTGTGCTTTCTCGATCGCTTCTTCAGCGGGAATCATGCCGCGATTTACCAGGCTGAGAAGATGTGCATCCAGAGCGATCATCCCATACTGGGAGCCGGTTTGTATGTCCGAGGTGATGCGGTAGGTCTTGTTTTCGCGAATGAGTGCAGCAATGGATGTGGTGGCAATCATGATCTCAAATCCTGCCACGCGCCCGCCTCCTATCTTCTTGCACAATACTTGTGAAATGACGGCCACGATGGACGATGCCAACTGCGTGCGTACCTGATCCTTGGTTTCCGCAGGAAAGGCATCCACTATGCGGTCCACGGTGCGTGCAGCTCCCGTCGTGTGCAGTGTAGCGAAAACAAGGTGCCCGGTTTCTGCCGCAGAGATGGCAGACTCCATCGTTTCCAAATCGCGCATTTCGCCGACTAGAATGATGTCCGGGTCCTGGCGCAGCGCACCGCGAATCGCCTCGGAAAACGACATGACATCCGTCCCCACTTCGCGCTGGGTGACTACGCAGCGTTTATGATCGTGGTAGTATTCTATAGGGTCCTCAATCGTGATAATATGGCCATCGCGGTTCTCGTTGATCCAGTTAATCATCGAGGCAAGGGTGGTGGACTTGCCAGAGCCTGTAGGTCCAGTAACCAGGATTAGCCCACGAGGTCTTGTAAGCAGCTCCTTAATTCTATCGGGCAGGCCGATGTCGCGTATCCCGAACATCTTCTTCGGAATTGTCCGCAACACCATACCATAATTCCCCTTGGATTTCATGACACTCACGCGAAAACGCGCCTTGTCCATGAAAGCAAAGCCGAAGTCTGCCCCACCCCGCGTCTTCAATTGCTCCTGCTTCGCATCGGGCGTAATAGCCTGCATCAGCGCATCGGTATCCTCTGGACGTAGCTTTGGTCCATCCACGGGGGTCATACTACCGTGTAATCGCAATGTTGGTGGTTGATTCACCTGCACGTGTAAATCTGAAGCACCTTGCTCGACCATAAGTTCGAGTAAGTCGTTCATCTCATACGGACAATCAGTGACCTTTTCAGCAAAACCAGATCCACCAGCTCCCATAGTATCCTCCGTAAATTAAAGTTAATAGCAATGACAGTAGCATGCAGAGAAAGTATCGGCTACCCTTACTTTCACAGTCAATAGAAAGACCATACCGCCTCTTACTATATTCGCAAACTGAAAATTCTGGACGATTCACCCGTATATGAGGACGCACTCTTCTTGGGCGCAGTTATTCGGATTTCAGGGAGAATACCGTACAACTCACTGACAACGAAGCGCCACATTGGGGTCAATGCGTGTCGCCCGCAGTGCGGGGATGAGGCATGCGAGCAAAGCGACCAGACCGAGAGTGCCGCCCACGAGCAGATAGATACGGAAATCCAACGCGGATATCTGGTAAAGCTGTGACTGTACGAAGTGCGAAAAAGCGGCTGCCATGCCCAACCCGATTGCCAGCCCAATTGCTGCGAGAGTGAGTCCATAGCGTAGGATCATCTTCAACACCTCATGGCGGCTTGCACCCAGCGCCATGCGAATGCCTATTTCGCGGACTCGCTGCGATACCGTGTAGGCCAGTAGTCCGTAGATACCCACGGCGGCGAGAAGCAGTGCCACGCATGAGAATAGGATAAGGAGCAGCATCGGTGCCCTCCGTTCAATCATGGCTTCGGATAGGCGGTCTGCCATGGTGCGGGTCTCAAACAGAGGCATCTCGGGGTCCAGTTTCTGGAATTCATCGCGAATTGAGGCCATGACAGACTCCGCCTTAATTCCATTAAGCTTTAAGGTAAGCGTCCATGTGCTGGTAAGTTCCTGATCCTGCGGCAATACGTAGTACACATTGCCATCCGGGTCATTCTCCGCGGGGTCAAGTCGCTTGATATCGCCCACTACGCCGATAATTGAGTAGAAGATCACTGGCTTCGGGTTCTCTGCGAGGTCGTCAAAGCCCGGTACACCCTGACGAAGTCTTATTCCCAGTGGGTTCTTCCCGGGGAACCAGCGCTTGGCGAAAGTTTGGTCAACAACTACCACCTGCTGGGAGTCCTTCACATCGGTCGGCTCGAATTGCCTGCCTTGGATGAGTGGAATACCCAGCGCCTGAAAGAAGTTATAGTCCACCGTACTGCTATGCGGCACTGGCGGATTCTCGTCCTTGAGTAATTGTTGCCCCTCGTAGGTATGCACGTTGCTTGTGTTCGAGCCAGACATCGGCAGGACATCGGTTGCGCCTACGACTTCGACTCCGGGAATCGCCCTGACCCGCTCCAATGCATTCTGGACAAATTGTATCCGCTGATCGCTTTCCTTGTAGCGGCTGCGAGGCATGGAGAAACTCGTTGTGATAACATTTTCAGACTTAAAGCCTACATCTGCACGCAGCACTTTCATAAAACTATACACCAGCAACCCCGCTCCACAGAGCAAGCCACAGGCAAGAGTCACCTGTAGCACAACGAGGCTGCTGCGAATCCAGTTCGAGCGCCTGCCTGCCGTACCCGTGCGCGAATCGTCGCGCAGAAATTCGTTCAAGTTCTCGCGACAAAGATTAATCACCGGGAGAATCCCAAATCCCAAGCCACACACAAGCGCTATACCCACGTTAAGGAGCAACACAGAATCGTTCATGCCAATCTCTCCGCCTCGGGGCAACTGGCTCAATCCCAGTGCATTCATAGCAGTCAACCCCCAGGCACCTGCGAGCAGGCCCAAGCCCCCACCCATGATGCCAAGCAAAACACTTTCAGTCACCAGTTGCTGAGAGATGCGAAATTTACCGGCTCCTATGGCATTGCGCACAGAGAGTTCCTTCATCCGCGTGTTCGTGCGGCTCAGAAGCAGATTGGCGATGTTTACACAGCCGATGATGAGCACCAGAAGAACACCGCCTTGCAGCATCCAGAGCGCCGGGCGGATATCACGTACAATATCATCCTGCCACGGTCGCACCACGGTGTGAAACCCCGCATTGATCAACACATCACGGTACTGGGGGAAGGCCTCTGTGTTCGCAGCGTTGAGCCGACCGACCGCATCGCGTGCCTGTTCCACAGAGACTCCGTCCTTTAGTCGCGCCAATTGTTGAAACTGGTTGGAATGGCGGCTGTCCGTGCCTAATTGATCTGGACGAAATGCGAGTGGAATGACCAGCTTTGCCTCCCTGTCCCTGTTCCCAAACCTGAAAGACTCGGGAAGAATGCCCACTACGGTAAATGGTTCGCCGTTTATTCTGATATCTTTCCCCAGGATGGATTCATCTTTGTTATAGGTATCCCGCCATAGACTGTAGCAAAGCATCACCTTTTTCTCCTGCCCCAACTGCGCCTCCTCTTCCAGAAACGTCCGTCCTCGATGGGCCTTCACCCGGAGCACCGAGAACATAGAGGGCGTAAATGCCAGACCCGACAACCGCTCGGGAGCACCTTCAAGCCCGAGATTCAAATTCCTTCCCTGATAAGAGGCGAGTTCTTCAAAGACATCTTTCAATGCCCGCCGCTCCGCGAAGTCAGGTCCAGAAGTGGACCCGCGGTCCCCTGCAACTGCCTTCGGATAGAGATTATACAGCGTTACAATCCGATCCGAATCCTCATAGGGCAGTGGCCTGAGCAATATGTTTTCCACCACGCTGAATATCGCTGTATTAGCACCGATGCAGAGCACCAGGGTGATTAATGCTATGACTGTAAAGGACTTATCTTTGAGCAGGAGCCGAAGCCCGTAGCTGATGTCCTGTTTAAATGAAGCGATCATGAAAGAATTCGGGGATGCAGTGTACTAGGTTTAGCAATATGTATGCCAGAAGTAATATAGAGAAGGCAGAAGGGGCACAGGCAGAAGGCAGGTAGACACAGAGTCGGAGAGCAGAAGGTGGAAGAGGCGGCACAGAGTGCCGAAGGCACTGAGTCGGAGTAAGGACGCGTGGACGGGATTGGACACGATGGACGGGAATGGACGTCGCCCTCTTCCTTCATCCTTTTGCCTTCTCTTCAATCTGCCATCTTCAATCTTTAATCTGCCATCCCAATTACGACACAAGCGCATCCCACTAATGGGACACCCGGGCGTGGGCTAGGTAAAGAGTTTCTCGGTCAGGTACCAGCGAATGGTCCACACAGTCTGGGTTTGGTCCACGCCTACAACATAATCCTGTCTCTCCAGACAGAGCAGGTCGGTCTTGCGCAGATCAATGCTGTAGTGGCTTATTTCGCCGCCCAGGAGATAGTTGGCCAGATAGGACAAGTGCGGATTGTGACCGACTATTGCCAGGGATGAACTGCTGTTCCCAATCAATTGAAGGGCTCCAGCCAGCGAACTGTCAGGCGTCAGCTCATCGTGGGCAGTAAGTAATGGTTGCATACCCAATTCCTCGGCAAATAGCTGACTAGTCTGGATGGCACGCAGCAACGTGGAGTGGTAAATACATTCCGGCCTGAAAAGGCGTTTACCTTTGAGGAACTGTGCCACGGTTCGCACTGTTTTACGACCGTGTTCAGTAAGCGGTCGTAGAGCATCTGGACTGCTGTTAACAGCCTCCGCATGTCGCATTAGATACAGCATCATCTTACCCCTACTTATCGGTTAAACAGCCTAGTAGTTAATTCGTAAAAAACACTACCTATCTATTTGAAAGTTTATTTACAGAGTTCGGTGGGTCTGGGGAATAACCGACTATTCGTGGCACCGATCGCAGCCATCTTCCCCATTCTCCATTTTCCATTCATTCGAAAACTTGCCCTCCCCTGCCCTATGCTTCACGGTACTTCCCATGACCGAAGGCTACTGGCAACGATTTGGAGGACTTGCACGGATGATCGGACGTCCCGCACAGGAGCGGCTGGCTGCTGCGCACGTCGCGATTATTGGAGTGGGGGGCGTGGGCTCCTGGGTGGTGGAGGCACTTGCCCGCAGTGGCATTGGGCAGCTCACCCTGGTGGATATGGACGACGTTTGTATTACGAACTTCAATCGTCAGCTTCCTGCAGTGGAGGGGAACGTGGGCAAGCCCAAGATAGAGGCTCTCGCGGAGCGGGTGCGCCTGATAAATCCGGAATGCGTGGTGCATCAGCGCTACGAGTTTTACACAGATAGCAGTGAGGATCGCATTCTAGCGGAGCCCTATAGCTACGTAGTAGATGCGATCGACCGGCTCTCAAACAAGTGCGCGCTTCTCGCTGCTTGTCGCGAGCGGTGGCAGCCGGTAATCACGCTGGGGAGTGCTGGCGAGCGTCTCGACCCGACCCTGGTGCAGGTACAGGATTTAACCAAAGTCGTTTACGATGACTTGCTGAAGATGGTGCGCAAGAAGCTTCGTGCAGAGTACGGTTTCCCCCGGGAGACGCGCAGACATTTTAAGATTCCCGCCGTTTTCTCGCCGGAGCCCCAGCATGGCAATCCGTTGGTAGTTCCCCTCAAGCCTGTTACCGACGGCACATGCGAGAATCCACTCGACCCGGCAAGCCGCTCGGGTAAAGGCTGCGACCGCGGTCTGGGTTCCGCAGTGTTTGTCACGAGTGTTTTCGGTATGGTGGCCGCCGCCGAAGTGGTGAAGCGCTTGCTTACGCCGGAACAAGTCCACCAAACAGGCGGGCAAAGTTTACCGCAACCGTCTTCGCCAGAGTTTCAAGACTAACTCCGCGCAACTCGGCGAGTGCAGCGTAAGCTCCAACAATATTTGCCGGGTGGTTGACCACGCGCCCTTCGTCAGAAAGGGGCAAGGGGTAGCGGATGAGACTCGCTGGGGGCGGCATCGCCGGGGCATCTGTCTCTACGAGCAGCCGTTCAGCAGGGATGGCGCGAAAGACTGCGCGGGCATCCTCCTTTCTCTCGTGCATGAAGTAGGTATTAAAGGAAAAGTAGGCACCACGCTCCACGAAGCCATTCACCATCTCTAGCGACCCGCCGTAAGCATGCAGTAGATGCCCGCATGCCGGTAGCCGTGGAC
Source organism: Verrucomicrobiota bacterium (assembly GCA_033762955.1). Classification (GTDB taxonomy): domain Bacteria; phylum Verrucomicrobiota; class Verrucomicrobiia; order Opitutales; family Oceanipulchritudinaceae; genus JANRLC01. Next base: position 62,433 of record JANRLC010000027.1, read on the forward strand.
AGTTGCGCAGCACCGAGTCCAGCGCACCCCATGCCTGAAGGCAGTGAATGGTGACAGGGCGCTCGAGTTCCGCAGCCAGCTCGAGCTGTGATTGGAAAATCCCCTTCTGCTGCTCGATCCCGGCAGCGGACTCGCGGGGAACGAGCAGATCACGGTCTCGAGCCATGTCTAGTATCCATCGGTCGAGCCCCACTTCACCTACGGCAGCACCGGGCTCTTGGATAAGGCGCTGCCGAAGCTGTTGGAGCCAGTCGGCGGGGAGATTCGCAGTCCACCACGGGTGCACGCCGTAGCTGGGCAGGACTAGCGGGGATGTTGCCGCCAGCGCGGCCACGGCAGCCCAATCTCCCGGGTGCGTGCCATTGACGACCGAGCGCTGCACATTGAGCGATTCCGCCAGCAATTGTATTTGTTCAAGATGCGGACTGAGCCACTCATCCTGCCAGTGGCAATGCGCATCGAAATAGACGATGCTCATGGCGATGCATCCCCGCTCCCCTGCGAGGCCTTCAGTGCCAGTTGTTTAAAACGCAAATCCATAGCAGCAAGCCCCTGGATGCGAGTGCCGGAAAGACGCTCGCCCAAGCCAATATCGTGGATGACTGTATTCACACCGCGCAACACTTCATCAACCGGGAGCTTATTATAAAGGTCTTGGTACAATGCAGCCAGTGCCCTGACCATGGGCGAATCCGCATCAGTCTGGAAATAGCATATACCATCGGTAATCTCCCCTTGCAACCAGACCGCAGAAACACACCCATGCACCCGGTTCGCCTCTGTCCGTGCCGATTCCGGCAAAGGCGGACGACGCTTCACGCGGTCAATTAGTAGAGTCAGCCTTTCCTGTGGATCGGGAATGCACGTGATCTCATCGACAAGACAGTGCAGGTGTTCAGCGAAGGTAGCAGCCATTGTCCGACGCTAGCGGATTTCGCCAGGAGTTCAATCCCGGGACATGGCTTTGCGAATCACTCCCTTGCTGCGGGGTGTCTGCACTCCGAGATGCGTCAATCCAACTTCAACGTACATCAATTCAACTTCAACGTGCGTCAATCCAACTTCAATGTGCGTCAATCCAACTTCAATGTGTGTCAATCCAACTTCAACATGCGTCAATCCAACTTCAACGCGCGTCAATCCAACTTCAACGTGCGTCAATCCAACTTCAACGCGCGTCAATCCAACTTCAACGTGCGTCAATCCAACTTCAATGTGTGTCAATCCAACTTCAACGTGTGTCAATCCAACTTCAATGTGCGTCAATCCAACTTCAACGTGCGTCAATCCAGTTCCATCGCGACTGGTGGATAGAACTAAAGCCATCGGGCCACGAAACTATCCATTCTCGGCAACCGCTGCACGGCGATTTTCTACAAGACTGTGTGCGGTGACAGCATCATGCCTTTCACTTTCGGTACAACAACTTCGAAATGCACTGTTATGCCCCTCCGGGGCATTCTGGACTTTGGCCAATTTGGGCATGTCGAAGCGAGGTATTGAAGTCCCCTTGGGGACGACCTGCATCTTAGCCCAGGTTTTAACCTGGGACTGAGGTTTGGCTCCGACTAGATAAATCAATGCACCGTTGATCGCAAATAGGCGGACAAGAATGTCCGCCCTCCGTTGGTATAACATCGGACAAGAATGTACGCCCTCCGTTGGGTGTTTGAAGCAAACGGAGAGCGGGTTTTCTA
>JANRLC010000028.1:0-10047 GCA_033762955.1 Verrucomicrobiota bacterium
GCAAATTGGTAGCGTCGATCCATTGTTTTTATTGTGTTCCACGGCATTGTTGGCATGGTTCTTGTTTGTTGAACCTTGCATCGCAACCCGTAAAGGATCTCCTGAACCTATTCCGTAAACCATCTCCTGAACCTGTACCCCCATTCCCGTCCATCGAGTCCATTCCCGTCCAGGCGCTCTGCATGTAAGCGTACTTTACATTTAGTCCGACTAAACGTAAAGTACGGTTGCATGATGCCACGGAATTTCTGGTTACAACGGATTGAGGCAGCCTGGCAGGAGGTACCGATTGCTTGGTTGTGCGGTGTTCGCAGATGTGGAAAAACCACCCTGGCAGAGTGTCTGGATCAGGATAAGGTTCATTATATAAACTGTGATCTTCCTTCGGTGGAGGAGCGTGTCAGGGATCCTGAATTATTTTTTCAATCCTGTACGAAGCCAATCCTGGTGTTCGATGAAATTCACCAGCTCAACGATCCTACGCGACTGTTGAAGATCGGAGCAGACGTATTTCCTGGACTCAGAATACTGGCTACCGGGTCGGCCACTCTTGCTGCCAGTGAGAAGTTTCGAGACACACTGACTGGTCGCAAACGAACTATCCACCTGGTTCCCGTCCAGTGGGATGAGCTTGCGGCATTTGGGGTTACCCTCCAACAACGGCTCTTTCAGGGAGGACTGCCGCCCGCTTTGCTGGCACCATCCAAGAAATCTGGATTTTATAGAGAGTGGATCGACTCATTCTTTGCCCGGGACATACAGCGAATGTTTGGGTTTAGGGATATGAACCGATTCAATGCCTTCTTTGAGTATGTCATGAGGCAAAGCGGGGGACAGTTTGAGGTCACCCGCACGGCCACAGCACTGGGGATTTCACGCCCCACGGTAGAAAGTCATTTACGCTCTCTTGAGGTAACCCATGCGGCGACCATCGTGCGTCCGTTCTTTAGCAGCGGTAGCAAGGAGATCACCAAACAACCAAAGGTTTACGCATTCGATACCGGATTTGTTAGTTATGCAAAAGGGTGGGACCCACTTCGGCCAGAAGACATGGGCATACTCTGGGAACACCTGATACTGGAGCATCTCCAAGCGCATTCCCCTGATACCCCGATAAACTACTGGCGTGACAAGAACGGCAATGAGATAGACTTTGTGATTTCCCGGCGTCGAGACGAAGTGGATGCCATCGAGTGTAAGTGGGACCCTGCGGCCTACCAGTCCAGCGCATTGCATGAATTTCGAAGCTTATACCCGAATGGAAAAAACTATCTGGTGACTCCGTCGGGTTCGCCTTCATATCTTAAGCGAATGGGTGGGGTAGAAATCCGTGTCTGTACGCCTGCTGAACTGCGATTTTCGGAGTAGTGATTAGCCCATAAGAAGGGTGCTGCCTTCATTTGTGCCTACTTCTGTCTCTTGGCTGGTAGGCCTTGGACAAAGGAATTGTAATTCTTACAAGAATTTGTCATTTCCGTTGCTTACTCCTCTTGTATGACTCCATCCGGACGCATTCGCGCGACGTATTTAATAGAAACGGCTCACTCTCTGGAAAAGGCTGCTGCCACCATGGCAGGCGAGCAGTCCTCGGGTACATTTACCGCGGTACCGGGGGAGACGGATGAGCTGAAAGCTGCTCACGGGGGCGTAGTGGAGCGGATCACGGTGATTGGCACTGCGGATGCACCGGCGCTGCCGGGGTCGCGTCAGCCAAAGGGTGGACGGTTGCAGCAGGCGGAGGTGGAGCTTTCCTTTCCCGTGGCGAATATCAATCCGAGTGTGGCTAATCTCTGGACACTCGTTGCGGGGAACCTCTTTGAGCTGTCTCCATTCAGCGGCCTGCGGCTGCTTGATATCGATGTGCCGGACGACTTTGCCAGCCTTTTCCCTGGCCCTGCGTTTGGGGTGGAGGGTACTCGCCGCCTGGCCGGTGTTTACGAACGCCCGCTGATAGGCACCATTATCAAACCCAGTGTAGGGCTGTCTCCGGAAGCGACCGCAGAACTGGTGAAGACGCTCATTGAGGCCGGTCTGGACTTCATCAAGGACGATGAGTTGATCGCTAACCCACCTTACTCGACGCTTGCAGACCGGGTGAAGGCGGTGATGTCCGTGATCAATGCCCATGCCGACCGCACAGGACGCAAGCCGATGTACGCTTTTAATATATCGGATGAGTGCGATGAGATGCGGCGCCATCACGACACAGTGCTAGCCCACGGCGGAACTTGTGTGATGGTTAACATGCTGAGCGTGGGAGCCTCGGCGGTGTCTGCCTTGCGCAAGCACGCCGCGCTGCCCATTCATGGGCACCGCAATGGCTGGGGCATGCTGTCGCGCTGTCCGATGTTGGGCATGGATTACACCGCGTACCATAAACTCATGCGACTGGCCGGGGTGGACCACTTCCATGTGAATGGGTTGCGCAACAAGTTCTGCGAGGCGGACACTTCCTCAATCACCTCGGCCCGGGCCTGCCTTAAACCGTGGGCGGGTACGCGTGCTGTCATGCCGGTCTTCTCTTCCGGGCAGACTGCCTCGCAGGCGCATGATACCCATGCAGCACTGAACTCAACGGACCTCATGTATCTCTGCGGGGGTGGCATTCTGGGGCATCCCAGCGGGCCGAAGGCAGGCGTGGAGTCTGTGCAACTGGCTTGGGATGCGGCGATAAAGGGCATTCCCTTGGCGGACATGGCGGAGCAACACTCCTCGTTGAAACAGGCGCTGTCAGCCTTGAAGCACGACTGATTTGCCGATGAATGCCCCTGCTTCCCCACGGTTGAAACTTGCCTACTATGGCGACGACTTCACCGGCTCCACGGATGTGCTTGAAGTGCTTTCACTCGCCGGTGTGCCCACAGTCCTCTTTCTTGAACCACCCACTGCTGCCCTGCTCGCGGAGTTTCCCGCCATTCAGGCTGTCGGCGTGGCAGGCATAAGCCGGTCCCTGCCAACAGCGCAAATGGCAGCGGAGCTTCTGCCACAGTTTCACGCACTCCAGGCACTCGGTGCGGAGCTGGTCCATTACAAGATTTGCTCTACCTTTGATTCCTCGCCGGAGACGGGCAGCCTTGGACGCGCGATAGAGTTGGGTCGCGAAGTGTTTGGGGAAGTCATGGTGCCACTGGTGGTGGGCGCCCCGCGCTTGAAGCGCTATGTCGTCTTTGGTCAGCTCTTCGCCACCGTGGGCAGTGTGACACACCGGCTGGATCGCCATCCTACGATGAGCCGCCACCCCGTGACACCAATGCGGGAGAGCGATCTGCTCCGCCACCTCGCGCAACAGACGGCTCTCACTTCTTCCTTGATGGACGTGCTGCTACTGGATGGAGACAGGGATGCGCTTGCCACTAGAGTCGAGGAACTTCTAGCCAGCGCCTCAAGCATACTTCTCTTCGACACGCTAACTGCACAACACCTTGAAACTATCGGAGCCATTCTCTGGGAAAAGCGCGCGCACCCCTGGCGTTTTCTAGTGGGCTCGTCCGGCATCGAGTACGCCCTGGCGGCGCACTGGAAAGCTAGTGGCATGCTGCCTGTCACTGTACCAGCCAACGGGGCGGGAGCAGTGGATCCGCTTCTTGTCATGTCGGGCAGCGCATCCCCGGTGACAGCGCAGCAGATAGAGTACGCTCTCGCCAAAGGCTGGCACGGGCTTCGGCTTTCCGCACTGGCTCTGCTACAGCCAGCAACGGCGGCAGTGGAGCTAGACCGCGTACTTGATGAGGCTCTGCCTCTCCTCGCTGCGTGCAAGAATGTTGTCATCTACCTCACGCTCGGGCCGGATGATACGGCATTGTCCGTGGCGACAGCACAGGCGCGAACTCTGGGGCTGGAGGGTGTGGGTATCCTTCTCGCACAAGCTCAGGGTCGTCTGCTGCGCGAGCTGCTAACGCGCTCGGGATTGCGCCGCGCTTGCGTGGCTGGTGGCGACACTTCCGGCTGGGTCGCACGGGAGCTGGGCATCTATGCACTGGAGTTCATCACCGCCATCGCACCGGGCGCGCCACTCTGTCGCGCCCGCTCGCATACGGCGACATTCGATGGCCTTGAAATTTCTCTGAAGGGTGGTCAGTGTGGAGCACCGAACTACTTTGAATGCATTCGCCGTGGCGAAGCTTTTTAACCTTAAGTTTAACTCATCAGCCCGCAATTTAAGACTATGAGACTTGGCATCGGTACCTACGCACTGGCTTGGAACATAGGAGTACCCGGACATACTCCCGTAGCGCCTCTTACCCATCTGGGCTTTCTGCAACGTGCCGCAGGTCTGGGTGTGGCCTGTGTGCAATACGCGGACAACCTTCCTCTTGAGAGCCTCTCGACCACCGAACTGGATGCGCTGGTCGCCGAGGCAGACAAGCTGGGAATCGCCATCGAGGTAGGCTCGCGCACCTTCACTCCCGAGCGTTTCGAGCACTCGCTGGCGGTCGCCGTAAAGACCCGCTCTCCCATTCTCCGCTATGTGATTGATGGACCGCACTTTGAGCCGTCGCTGGATGAAGTCGTGGCATTGGTGAAGTCATGCATCCCCGCGCTGGAGAAGCACCGCATAATCCTGGCGCTGGAGAATCACGACCGTTTCACGGCTTTCGAATTCCATGAAATGATCATGCGTATTAACAGCGAATGGGTCGGCATCTGCCTGGACACCGTAAACTCACTCGGTGCGGGGGATGGGCTCGATACTGTAATGGAGTGGCTCGCCCCGCATACCGTAAACTTCCACGTCAAGGACTACTCCATCCGACGCGTCTCGCACAAGATGGGCTTCGTCGTCGAAGGCACACCAGCAGGGCGCGGAATGCTCCCCGTGGCCGCAGTAGTCGGGCGTCTCTCAAAGCTTGGTCACTGCCAGAGTGCCATCATCGAACTCTGGCCCGCACCTGAAGCCGCGCTGGATGCCACTCTAGCAAAGGAGAACGCCTGGCTCGATGAGAGTGTGGCGAACCTGCGTCCCCTATTTCCCTTGTAAACTCCACGTACTATTCACACGTAAATAAAACTCCGATGAAAAAAGTCACTGTTGCACTCATGGGCGCTGGCGGAAAGATGGGTTGCCGCCTCACCGATAATCTAAAGAATCATCCCGACTACGAGATGCTTTACATAGAGATAAACCCCGCTGGCGTAGCACGCATGGCCGAAAAGGGTGTATCTCCTACTCCACAAGATGAGGCCTTCAAGCGGGCCGATGTAGTGATCCTAGCCGTACCGGATGCGCTCATTGGCAAGATTTCCCACGCCATCATCAACCAGCTCCGCCCCGGCACGATCCTCATGGGACTCGACCCCGCTGCAGGTCATGCCGAGGTTCTGCCGAAGCGGGACGATGTCACCTACTTTGCCGCGCACCCCTGCCACCCGCCGCTCTTTATGGAGGAGCTGACGAAGGCCGCACAGACCGACTGGTTCGGCGGTTATCATGCACGGCAGAGTGTCGTCTGCGCATTGATTCAAGGCCCGGAGGAGCACTACGCCATCGGAGAAAAGCTCTCCGCAGCGATGTATGCGCCCATCCTTAGAATGCACCGCATCTCTGTGGAGCAGATGGCGATCCTGGAGCCCGGAGTTGTGGAAACCACCTGCGCCACGCTTGTCTGGGCGATGAAGGAATCCCTCGACGAAGCCATCAAAATGGGCGTGCCCGAGCAAGCCGCGTGGGACTTTGTCATGGGGCATATCCGGATTGAGCTGGCCATCATCTTCGGCTACGCCGGGTTCCCTTTCTCCGATGGCGCAAAGCTGGCCATCGAGAACGCGAAGCAACGCATCTTCCTCCCGAACTGGAAGGAAAACGTGCTCTCCCGCGAAGCCGTCAAACAGCAGGTCATGGAGATCACCCACGCCGGGAAGTAGGGGACGATTTCAACGGGGAACAGGCATCATGGTGCCTGCACAATCTATACACAAGAGAGCACGGGTGACATTACCCGTGCTCTCTTTTGCAAACTATAAATGCCCGTCCACTGCGCGGGCCCGACGAACAGCGCCTAATGGCTGTCGTGCTCGTGGCGCTCTTTGTTGCGCTGGGCGATGATCTTAAGCTCCTGGTCGTGCTGCATCTCCTCGTAGTGGGAGAACTCCTCCTTGTGGAAACCGCGGCCTCCAGTGAGTGAGCGCAGCACTGTGGAGTAGCGGTAGATATCCACCTGTGGGACAAGGGCCTTGATGATCTGGTAGTGGCCGTCCACTTCCACACCCTGAATCTTGCCCCGGCGTCCGGAGATATCTCCCATCACAGCACCCACATAGTCCTCGGGAATATGGACTTCGATGATGCAAATAGGCTCCAGCAGGCAGGGCTTCGCAGCCTGAAACGCCTCGCGGAAGGCTTCCTTACCTGCTACTTGAAACGCTATGTCTTTCGAGTCCACGGGGTGCATCTTGCCGTCGTAGAAATCGATTGAGATATCCACAATGGGGAACCCGGCCAGCACTCCTTCGGTGCAGGCAGCTCTCACGCCTTTTTCCACGGAAGGAACGAAGGAGCGGTCAACATTCTGGCCTACGAGGCTGTGGTGGAAGTCCACGCCAGAGTCGCGCAAACCCGGCGCGATGCGCAGCCACACTTCGGCGAACTGCCCGGAGCCACCGGATTGTTTCTTGTGGCGGTATTTGGCATCACCATGGCCACGAATCGTTTCTCGGAAAGGGACGCGAGGTTCAGCAAGCTCGATCTCGATGTTAAACCGACGCTTCAACCGCTGGGTCAGTATGGCAAGGTGCAGCTCTCCCTGGCCAGAGATGACGGTCTGGTGCGTCTCGCTATCGTAGCGATGGATAAAAGTGGGGTCCTCCTCATGCAGCATGGCGAGGCCGGCGGAGAGTTTATCTTCGTCACCCTTGGAGTTGAGTACGAGTGCACCGTGGATATTCGGTTTCGGGTAGGAGACCTTGGGCAGCATAACATGCCGTTTGAGGAAGCACAGGGTATTCCCCGTGTGGGTATCGCGTAGTTTGACAGCGGCACCTATGTCGCCCGAGCGCAGTTCATCCACTGTGGTGCGGTTCTTGCCGTTCATCAGGTAGATGGCTCCGATGCGTTCCGATATCTTGCGGTCGCTGTTATACAGGTCCATCCCCGTACGCACTGTACCCGAGTAGATGCGGAAGAAGGAGAGATCGCCTACGTGCGGCTCGCTGATGGTCTTGAATACATAACAGACCGGTTCGGCGGCCTCTAGGGAGACGTTTACCAGTTCACCCTGCTCGTCATGGCACTCCACGGTGGAGCGGTCCACGGGAGAGGAGCCGTACTTTGCAATAAAATCCAGTAGCCGTGCAACGCCCACGTTTGTCGTGGCCGTAGTGGTGAAGACCGGGATAAAGGACTGGGCCTGGAATGCAGCATGCACACCGGCGCGCAGTTCATCCTCGGATAGACTCCCCTGCGCGAAGAATTTCTCAAGCAACGTGTCGTCTGCCTCGGCAACGTGCTCAATTAACTCGCGGTGAAGCTCATCCACCTTGTCTTTCCATTCACCGATTGCAGGCTTCTCGGTGAACTTCCCCGACCCATCGCGCGTGTACGTACACAGCTCTGTGCGCATTACATCCAGTATGGTGTCGAAATTCGGCCCGGCATTCACCGGCACATTCATCGGGAAAATGGTCCGCCCGAAACGGCTCTTCAGATTCTCCAGGATCGCGTCGTAGTCCACGGTCTCCTTGTCACACCCATTCACCACTATCACCTTCGGGATGCCAAAGGTCGTCGCCGTCTCCCAGACGCGCTCCGTACCCAACTCCACCCCGGTGGCGGCATTGACAACGATCAGCGCGAAGTCCGCCACACGCAACGCGCCGAGTGCCTCGCCGATGAAGTCCAGGTAACCTGGAACATCGATGAAGTTTAGTTTTCGGTCCATCCATTCACAGTTCAGAATCGTGCTATGAATGGAGTTCTTCCGTTCCTGCTCATCGTCATGATAGTCAGAAACAGTATTTCCGGAGGCAATGCTACCAAGCCGGCTGATCACACCTGCGTTGACCAGCATGCATTCAGTAAGCATCGTTTTGCCGGTGGCCTGATGGCCGACTACAGCAAAATTCCGGATGTTGGCAGAAGTGTAAGCCTTCATCAGTGAATACGCGCTATGGCGGGGTTTGGGGTGAATTGCACCGCAAGAAAACTACGGCGGTGTCCCCTCCGTGATATGCCGCACCCAGCAAGTGTCAATCGTATTTGTTCAAACGCTTATCTTGACTGTGTATCCCGAAGTCATAGGACTCTTTTGAGTGGCACGGCAAGATGCCCGTGCCACTTGAATCAGCCCAACAACTTCGAAATGCACCCGTGACGGGATGCCATCAAATCCACGCTATACACCCTGTATTTGCGCTGTATTTGCGTATTTTCGGTGCATTTTAATATAAATTAAACTAGTTGTAACTCATTGCAAGACAGGCACTTGCAAGCTGTTTACAAATGTTACGGGTCCGTTTCTGTCCCGTGGCTTTGATATAATTGGCGGCATGAGAAGAACAGCCAGTTTATATGCCACCAGAGGCACGAGAGCAGCGCTTAGGGAGCTTCAAAGCCTTCGCAACCAGCCAGCGAATTGCTCGTTGCGGGATGTAGTCACTCCGAGATGCGTCAATCCAACTTCAATGTGTGTTAATCCAACTTCAACGTGCGTCAATCCAACTTCAACGCGCGTCAATCCAACTTCAACGTGCGTCAATCCAACTTCAACGTGCGTCAATCCAACTTCAATGCACGTCAATCCAACTTCAACGCGCGTCAATCCAACTTCAATATGTGTTAATCCAACTTCAATGCACGTCAATCCAACTTCAATGCACGTCAATCCAACTTCAACGCGCGTTAATCCAACTTCAATGCACGTCAATCCAACTTCAACGTGCGTCAATCCAACTTCAACAGACGATTACACAGCCCTAAGATACGTTTTCGCCAGATTCTACAAGGTCTGGAGTAGATGCCCTCACATTCGGACTAAAATCAACCGAATAGGATGCCGGAGGTATCCCAGCGATTAGCAGAGGGTTGAGTTCCACTGCGGGGACGACACCCCCGGTATAGGCAACATTCACCATCGACCCCGCCGGGGTCGGGATTAATACGACCATCTGCCACTCAGCTTTTCCGTTTCACCCGTAGAGTTAGTGTCTTTTCAAGCCGACACCGTCTCAACACGCCCTCAATTAGCATTTTTCACGGTTCTTCCCATCTTCCCATTTTCCTCTTTTAGGAATGAAACAAAAGGCAAGTGACCCTTGTGAACACGTATGTCTTTAAACCCACGCATTGTAATGTAAGATAACTTACACTCCAACTGCACAGCCACAAATAGCTTAAATATGGCGGAGAGAGAGGGATTTGAACCCTCGATACGACTTTTGATCGTATACCCGTTTAGCAAACGGGCGCTTTCGGCCACTCAGCCATCTCTCCGTTCAGCCATATAGGCAAGAATGCAGAATTTGTTGAATCGCATTTGAATTGCAACCCTTTATTTTCTTTCAATCAGCTATCCGCGTCGCTGGATCAGCGGTAATAATAGGCGCTTCGGCTACGCCAACTATCGCCCCGGTAGAGGCGGATTAACCTGAATAGGATAATGGCGGGAGCCGAATCGTAGTTGTTCCTTGGATGCCGTAGGTATCCCAGAGATTAGCCGGGGGTTGAGTCCCGCTGCGGGACGACACCCCGGTATGGGTAACTTTCACCATCGACCCCCGCTGGCTCCGACTAGATAAATCAATGCACCGTTGATCGCAAATAGGCGGACAAGAATGTCCGCCCTCCGTTGGTATAACAGGCGGACAAGAATGTTCGCCCTCCGTTGGTATAACAGGCGGACAAGAATGTTCGCCCTCCGTTGGGTGATTGAAGCAAACGGAGAGCGGGTTTTCTAACCCGCTCCCCAGGTTAAAACCTGGGGCTAAGATGCATACTGTCCCTCCGGGACGGGGGGATGCCTACGGCATCCTCCTGCCTCCTGCATTCAGGAAATAGATGCATAAGGACCATCGGCCACTCGGCTTTTCCTACTCACCCATAGGGTTAGTGTCTTT
>JANRLC010000029.1:0-92789 GCA_033762955.1 Verrucomicrobiota bacterium
GACGTAAACTGACTGTTTGGTCGGGAAAAGAAACCTCATGCTTCTCGTATTGCGATGCATGGTGCGGAAATGTGACTCTACCGAGTACTTATAATGCTGAGCGGTGTTCAAAACACTCCCACGCGACAGCTCAACAGTGCACCTTGTGGAGAGAACAGTGCTTCGACTCCCCTAAACAGCCAAGCGGGTGAGGAATTTTGTATCTACCGCCAGGTAAATGATGTTAACCGCGTGGAAAATGGTGCGTGCCGAGTGGAAAATGGTGCGTGCCACGAGGAAAATAGTGTGTACCGCGTGGTAAATGCTGTTTGACGCGCGAATAATCGAGTCTGTCGTGACGAAAATGTGGTTCGGCATGGCAATAATAGCCCGCGTTCTCCCCAATAAAAACAAGCAAGCCATCAGCGTTTAGACCACCACCTGACGCTTCCTTCCTCTGACTCCATGTGTTGCCAGGGCTCATGAGTTGATGCACCTTCGGTGCGACAGGACGCCATGAAATCTACGTTCAACACAAACATGCCTCTGTGCCTTTGGACCTTTGTGCCTACCTTCCACCCTTGTTCTTCAAGAGCAGCATTAACTCGCGGACGAGTTTCGCGATGGGAGTAACAAGGGGTTGGCAAGGTAGGACAGACATTCTTGTCTGTCCTCGGAGGAGTTGGTAGCTGGACAGACAGGAATGTCTGTCCTACATTATGTACGCCTTGTTTTTCAAGAGCGCTGCCAAGGCAAATTGGGTTCAACTCATTTCCCATGACTTCAGGATGTTTGAAAATAGTCGCTAAATTGTCCCTCCGACCTCTTTCCATTTTAGGCTGATGGCTGAACGCTGATAGCTGACAGCTTCTATGGCTTACGTGACAGCTTAAAACATTTTTCACCTTTCCGCACACAAGACAGTTGCCTTGTCGTAAAATGTTCTTACGTACTTGGGTTAACGGGCACCAGTGCTCAGAAATCCCACTTCAACTCATTACAGCCATGGGCAAATCACAAGACGCCAAGAAAGAACTCAAGAAGAAGCCAACGAAAACTCCCAAGGAGAAGAAGCAGGAGAAGCTCCTCAAGAAGGATGCCAAGTCCAAGCTGGGCTAAGTAGTAGTTCGCTGGGTAGTATCCGGCTGTCTGTTACAGCTGGTACTGCGGTGCTCTGCTAATTACGCAGATTGTTTGCGCTTATCTTGTCACACCGCTGCGGTAATCCCTCGGTGTAGTGCCAATTATTCGCCGGAACTGGCGGGAGAAGTAGTTGCTATCCTCGAAGCCGCAGGCAAAGGCGATGGTGGTGATCTTGTCATTCGACTTTACCAGTAGCTCTGCAGCACGGCGCACTCGCAGACGCAGCAGGTAATCCATGGGCGCGTGGCCAGTCGCATCGTGAAAGGCGCGAAGGAGACTGCGTTCCGAAAGCGCCGCAACCTTGGTGAGGTCTTTGATACACACTGGCCCCCCATAATGGTTCTCCATGTGAGAAAGCACCTGAGCGATGCGCAGGGATGAGCGCTCCACGGGCAGAAAAGGTCGCGCGTACTGGCGCGAAACAGCGGCAACGATGAGCCGCAGGTAAGCCACCGCCACGAAGTCCGCTCCGGGATCATTGCTGGTAATTTCGCGTTCCATGCTCTCCACCCATTCGCAAAGGTGCTCCATCTCGGAGAGGCGGAGATTCAGACGACTGCTGAAGTCCTGACGCTTGCGCAGGGCGGGCTCGATCGTGAAGAGTGCATGGTAGCCGGCGAGCCCAGCCAATTCGCGATCAAATTCGCGTAGCAAGTCCGTACGAATCAGAATGTTAATGAGCGAGAGTTTCTCGGGGTCTGCGTAACCGTGGCTTATGCCCGGATGGATAACGAAAACTTCGCCCGCTGCAATAGGGTAGGATATCCCTTCGGTGAGATGGATACCGCGACCGGAGAGGATGATGACTAACTCGGCGAAGTCATGGTGGTGTAACCCAATGGCATCCTGATCCTGCATACGGTGGACGACCACACGCGCATTCGGGCGCTTAAAGTAATCGTTCGTAAGCAGTTGCAGGCTCTGCGGCATTGGCGGAATAGTGCTAAGCTTTGGCTAATCGGTCAAGGTTTCGCATGCATACACTCTGGTATGCTGAATACTTTAGCGTACATTAACTTTTCTCAAACCCATGAGCACTGCACTAGTATCCCCCACCCGTCTGCGTTGTTGTTCCCTGCTTAATCCGCTGGGGCTTGGTGAACCCAAGCCCTGGCTGGATTGGCAACTCGTGTCCACGGCCTCCGGCCAGGTACAAACGGCCTGGCAAGTGCTCGCTGCGGATAGCGCAGAGGCACTCGCAAGTGATAAGGGCACCCTGTGGGACAGCGGTAAGGTCCCCGGCGATGCCTCTCTACAAGTCCCCTATGAAGGCAAGGCGCTCGCCTCGCGCCAGCAGGTTTACTGGAAGGTCCGCGCGTGGGATAAGGATGGCGCGGTGGGCCCATGGTCCGAAGTGGCACATTGGGAGATGGGGCTACTGGAGCAGGCAGACTGGTCCGCAGAGTGGGTAAGGTCTCCGATTGTTGGTGGGAAGTTTACCAGCGCCCCGGCACCTTTCTTACGCAAGGAGTTCACCATCGGAGCTGCCGTTAAATCGGCACGTCTCTATGGCACAGTCCTCGGGCTGGCGGAGTTTTACGTGAATGGACAACGCGTAGGTGATGAGCGCTTCTTCCCCGGATGGACGAACTATAACAAGCGTGTCCAATACCGCGTATGGGACGTGACTGCGCTCCTACACAAGGGAGCGAATGCCTTTGGCGCACTACTCGGTGATGGCTGGTACTGCGGGCACATCGCCGCCTGGGGGCGCCAGACCTATGGCGACCGTCCACAAGTACTTGCACAACTGGAACTGGTGTTAACCGACGGCACCACAGTCAGAATTAATACCGATGGCACCTGGAAGACAGCCACGGGCCCGATTGTGGAGTCTGATATTTTCATGGGCGAGTGCTATGACGCACGGCTCGACCTCGGCGCCTGGTCTGTTGCCAACTACGATGACAAGGCATGGCATCCAGTTATCCCGGGAGTCCCTTGCAAAGCTGCACTGGTAGCCATGAAGGGGCCAGCAGTGCGTATCACGCAGGAGCTAAAGCCCATCGCAGCGCCTGTTAAACAGCCTGGGTGGGAGAACATTAGCTATGTCTTTGACATGGGGCAAAACTTCACTGGCACGGTGCGCATCCGCTTCACCTGCAAGGCGGGGAAGACCGTGCGCATCCGCTATGCAGAAATTTTGGACAAGAATAACAAGCCCTACTTCGAGAACCTCCGCGAAGCCCGCGCGACAGACGCCTATACCTTTGCAACTGATGGCGAGGAGGAATTTGTCCCGCGTTTCACCTTCCACGGGTTCCGCTATATCCAGATTACCGGAGATACTACCCTGGGCGAAATTACCGCCGATGCGGTGACTGGACTGGTACTGCACTCGGACATCGCCGCCACAGGCGAATTCGAGTGCTCGAACCCCCTCCTCAATCAGCTTCAGAAGAACATCCAGTGGGGCCAGCGGGGGAACTTCCTCGACATCCCCACGGACTGCCCGCAGCGCGATGAGCGTCTGGGCTGGACGGGAGACGCGCAGATGTTTGTCCGTACTGCGTGCTATAACCGCGATGTGGAAACCTTCTTCTACCGGTGGCAGCAGGATATTGAGGACGCCCAGCGCAACCCAGGTGGTATCCCGCCCATCATCCCCGACCCCGGCAAGCAAGACCCCGCTGACGAGGGCGATGCAGGCCCAGCTTGGGCCGATGCCATCATCATCTGCCCGTGGACCATTTATCTTTGCTACGGCAACACACGGATTCTCGAGCGGCATTACCCCTCGATGGTCCGCTACATTGAGTTCCTCGAAAAGAAGAGCGTAAACCTCGTGCGTGGGCACCCTGAAGGCAAGTACTGGGACGGGTTTGGCGACTGGCTCGCGCATGACGGTAGCAACGGCGATGTCATGGGCAGCACCCGCAAAGACCTCATCGGTACGGCGTTCTTCGCCTACTCGACCGAGCTGCTTGCGAAGATAGCCGCCGCTATCGGCAAGACCGCCGACGCCGCCAAGTGGACCGCGCTGCATGCAGCGATTGTCGCGGCCTTCCAGAAACGGTTTGTGTCGGGTGATGGACTGCTCGTTGGTGCCACCCAGACCTCCTATGTACTCGCTCTAAACTTTGGGTTAATCCCGGAAGCACTCCGCGAGAACGCAGTGAAGGAACTCGTCCGCGATATCGAGCGCAGGGGCAATCACCTCTCCACCGGATTCGTAGGCACGCCGTACCTCACTCGCACGCTCTCCGACCACGGTCGTCTGGACATGGCTTATAAACTTCTGGAACAGACCACCTTCCCCTCATGGCTCTTCCCAGTGACCCTGGGCGCAACCACCATCTGGGAACGCTGGGATGGCTGGCACCCGGAGAAGGGCTTTCAGGACAAGGGGATGAACTCCTTCAACCACTACGCCTATGGCGCGATTGGCAACTGGATGTACACAACCGTAGCAGGCATCGAGATAGACCCGGCGCAACCTGCGTACAAACATATCCTCCTCCGCCCGCATCCCGGCGGCTCTCTCACCCACGCCAAAGCCACGCTGCAATCGCCCCGCGGTACCATAGTCAGCGCCTGGGAATTAAAGGACAACGGACTGAACCTCCAGTTCGAAATCCCCGCGAACACCAGCGCGACTCTTGCCCTCCCCTCAGGGTTTACCGGGAAACTACTCGACACCATTACCGGAAAGGTTGTGACCGACGCTCCCGCACAACCGATCACTCTCGGCTCCGGTTCATATAAACTCCGTGCCACTGCATAACCTTACCTACAGACCGATAGCGGTTGGCGACATTGAGGCTCTCTTCACTGTCCGCATCGCAACCGATGAGAACCGCCTGACGCGGAACGAGCTGACCGCGCTCGGTATCAACGAACAATCCGTCGCCGACAAACTGGCGACAACCTACCATGGCTGGCTCTGTGAATCCGGAGACGAAGTTGTCGGGTTTGCCATGGGTGATGCCGCCACCGGTGAATTGTGGGTAATCGCAGTCCTTCCACAATTCATCGGTCGCGGAATCGGCTCCACTTTAATTCAGCATGTGGAAGCTTGGCTGTGGAGCAAAGGCTGTACAGAACTCTGGCTCACCACAGACGTGGACACACGCCTGCGCGCGTATGCCTTCTACCGCAAGCATGGCTGGGTGGATGACTGCATAAAAGATGGGCTGCGATATATGAAGAAGAAACCTGTGCGCTGACGGAGTCCCGTAAGATACCCGAAGTGATTGCTACTACTGTTCATTCGGTGGATTTCGAAGTTCTTTCGCGTGATGATTGCCGGAATTTCCATTGCCTCGCAATCATACCTCACCTATCCCATTATTCATGCTGCGCATTACCCTGAAGCAAGTAGCCGAACAGGCTGGGCTTAGTGTGGCCGCAGTGTCTCAAGCACTAAGCAACACGGGCAATTTAAGTGTAAAAACCCGTGAAAGGATCCAGCACATCGCCAGAACAATGGGTTATGTGCCTGATCCCATGCTCTCGATGATCGTTTCCACACGGTTACGGAATCAAAGAACAGATACCGCGCTGACACCCATCGCGTTGGTTGATCTTCCCATCAACAGCAACTGGGCAGCGCATCTGCAACAAATGGAAGCGAATGCCCGTCGTGAAGTACTGGTGAAAGCACAGGAATACGCGCAAAAACTGGGATACTCAGTCAGCGGGTGGGTCATGGATGGGGCATCAGACAAACCCTCCCTTGCCCACACACTCTATCATCGGGGAGTTGTTGGTGTAATTTTCAATCCTCGTGCCGGCCAGTTGCTCCACTTATCCGATGAATGGAAACAATTTGCAGTCGTGGTGATCGGCAACGATCCCGTATTCCGGGATTTGCAGCAGGTGAACACCGATTATTATGACATGATCCAGCAAGCATGGTTGCATGTCAGGGCATTGGGATACAAACGCATCGGGTTCGCAATTCTGCGCCACGACCCTGAAATCTATGATGATGGGGTGCGCCAGGCGTCCGCATACAAGTGCATGGCAGACACCCCAACACGGTATCGAGTCCCGTGTCTGTCGAATGCAGAATTAAATGATGCCAACGCATTTCTGACTTGGTACCGGAAGTATAAACCAGAGGTCGTCATTGGGTTTCATGTTGGGATGCTCTGGGATCTCGTCTATGCAGGCTACTCAATCCCCAAAGATGTGGCATTTGTCACACTTCATCATAACAACACGCCTGAAACCATGCATGGAGTGTCAATTGCCGGATTTGGATCATCAGAGAACCTTATGCCCGCAGCGCTGGACCACATGGATCAATTAATCCGCCATAGAATGATCGGGCTGAATGCTCCCTCCCGCAAACTATTGCTAAATGCAGTCTGGATGGAAGGAGATACCTGCCCGCAAAAGCTGTAAGGTGGAAGGTGGAAGGTAGGCACAAAGGTGCAAAGGCGCATAGGCACAAAGTCGGAAATCGCAGAGGTAGGAGGCAGAAAGTAGTGGGCAGCTGGCAGTTTGCAGACATCCTGAAGTCAGCACGAAAACAAAGGGATTCCGGGCGAGTACCGGGAAGTAGAATGAACCCTAGAGAACCGTATTATAGGTGCTATGGGCTCCATGCAGCGCTGAAGGCGCAACCCTAAGCTAGCCTGGGCCATCGGCCCAGGTAAAACGATATATTTATAAGGTTCGGGAGCGCTGAAAGCGCGGCACAAGCGGATTGTAGGATATCTCCTTAGGTCGCGCCTTCAGCGCTCATTTCCCACGACTTAAGGATGTCTGAGTTTGCAGTTTGCTGAATGCTGAACGCCTGAGAGCTGATGGCTTCACATCGCGAAACTCGTCCGCAGGCTCAAACTGCTGATTGCACGACACCAGCGAAAAATAAAGGAGGCATGGATTTCTCCATGCCTCCTTCTATGTTACGATCAATGAATGATACAATACCTGCTACTGTGAATCAGCCACTACCCCTGTAACCACTACATCGTTGTTGTTGCCAGTGATCTGCCCCAAACCTTTGTCTTCCCAGCCATTAAACCCGTATCCGTAGATACGGAGAGTGATTGTGCCTGTGACATTTTGTAATGCAGAGATACTGCTCACATCAAATGACGTAACCGCACCGGTCCAATAGTCATGAATAGGATTGATGGTGCCCACACTGACACCAGCAGTACTGAACCCATCCAGACTGTATTCCAATGCGACCGTCGAACTCGAATGAACATTCTGCTGGTAGGTCGATAGGCTAAACCCCGTCAGATATACCTTCTTCCCGCTGGCTGGTGCCACGGTGATCTGGAAGTAATTATTACTGGTCTTGGCAGCAGCGAGGGTTGTGTCGGTCCACCCCAGTAGATTCATGCCGCCCATGCCTGAATTCCACTGCAATGATGAAGCGGCATTACCTGAGCCACGGGTTATGGAAGCAGACTGCATACCCGTTGCAACCGTGGTTGCAGTTACACTGGCTACGTTGCCCGTGCTGGCAGCATTACCACCAGCGGCGGTGAAATCCCAATTCAGGAGCGTGACTGGAGTGTAAATGGTGAAAACACCACTGGTTACACTGCTGTTGCCCATGCCTGATTTATAGGCAATGGCTTTAAGGGTGGTGGTACTGCTCACAAAGATGGCTCCACTATAAACCGTACCCGTTGTGGCTGTTGGAACAGTAACACCATCGGTGGTATAGCGTATGGTGGCACCACTGGTGGTGCTGCTGATGGTTACGCTTTTACTGCCAATATAGGCTCCCGCAGCAGGACTGAAGATAGGTGCCGCTACGTTAATGGTGTAGCTAGCGGTGCTTGTGGTGGAGCTGCTCATGCCAGACTTATAAGCGTAGGCCTTCAGCGCGGTATTCTGACTGACAACAACCTGGCCACTGTAAACAACAGCGGTACTACTGCTGACAGGATCTGACCCGTCCGTAGTGTACTTGATACTGGCTCCGCTGGTCGTAGTGCTAATCGTTACCGATTGTGTACCGGAATAAGTTCCAGCCGTCGGGCTGAAAACAGGGGCTACTGCTGCAATCGTATAAGTAGCTGTGGTAATTCCGGACGCTGTCAGCCCAGTCTTGTAGGCGTATGCTTTGAGCGTGGTATTTTGTGTAATTGAGATCTGCCCGCTGTATACAATGGCTGTACCACTGGAGGAAGGATCCGTTCCATCGGTTGTGTACTTGATACTTGCCCCACTGGTTGCAGTGCTGAGGGTTACTGTTTGCGTACCAGTATAGGCACCGGAGGCCAGGCTAATCGTGGGATTGGCAACATAGGTCGCCGTCACCCCAATGCCCAGTGCTTTGGTGGCTGCATTGCCAAGGCTGTCCTGTACTTGCACAGTGAAGCTGCTGGTTCCGGAACCGGTGGGAGTACCGCTAATCACTCCTGCGCTCGATAGGCTTAATCCTGCGGGCAATGAGCCTGCGCTTACGCTCCAAGTCAGCGTACCAGAACCTCCAGTCGCCGCCAGACTTGTGCTGTAGGCGGTGCCCTGCGTGGCACCCGGAAGTGTGGTGGTCGTGATCGTAGGCCCATTTACCATCACCGTGCCTTGAATGACCACGTCATTGTTATTACCAGTCAACTGGCCGAGCCCCTTGTCTTCCGAGTCACCGAATCCATAGCCCCATACTCGGAAGGTCACAGTGGCCAATACGTTTTGAAGTGCAGATACTCCGCTGAGATTAAGCACTGTGGCAGTTCCATTCCAGTTACTCTGGATGGGATTAATGGTTCCCAGCGTAACCCCGGCAGTGGCAAATCCATCAAGACTGTATTCCACGACCATGGTAGCACTGGAATGATCATTTTGCTGATAGGTGGTGAGGCTCAGGGAAGAGAGCGCTTGAATATGGCCACTTGCTGGAGCCGCCGTAAACTGGAAGTAGTTATTATTGCTCTTGGCGGCAGCGAGGGTTGTCGCCGTCCATCCATGATGATTCATCGCACCCCGGCCCTGACTCCACTGTAATGCAGCACTGGCAGAACCTGAACCGCGTGTAATCGTGGAACTCTGCATTCCCGAGGTAACCGTGGTGGCAGTGACACTGGCAATGTTGCCATCGGTGGCAGCATTGCCACCCGCCGCGAGGAAATCCCATGCCAGGAGTACATTGCCAGAACTGCTTGAACTGGAACTGCTGCTGGATGACGAACTGCTCGAACTGCTGCTGGATGATGAAGAGCTAGAGCTACTGCTTGAGCTGGAAGATGAACTGCTGCTCGAACTCGATGAAGAGGAATCCGAATTGACGACGGAGCCCACAACTTGCATGGCAATGTCATTATTGGATCCCAATCCCGCCACACTGAACACTTGCAGCCCCCATACATAGACCCGGATGGTGGTGGTGCTGGTGATATTTTGCAGCGCACTGATACCGGACACGTCATAGGTATAACTGGTGTAATCCGATGTTGGTGTTGGTAGCGTAACGTCCGTGAAGTTTACTCCATCTGTGCTATAGCCCAGACCCACGCCGCAAGTAGTGGCACTGAAGTTTTGGTAGAATACACGGAATTTGAGTTGATTAAATGAAAGCTTCTTCCCGGATGCCGGCGCTGCCGTGTACGTGAAGTATTGATTGGCACTCTTTGCAGAAGCCATGCTGGTCGCCCAACTGCCTGCGTAGCACGCAAACATTCCAGTTTGTCCCTGCCATGTTGCTGGCTGAACACCGCTGCCTCTGGTAATATTGCTGACGGCTACACGCGAGCTCACAGCCGTGGCCGCAGCACTCGCCTCGTTACCCGTGCGATTGGCCAGCGCCCAGGTGGCGAGTGCCACGGTGGTTCCATCTGCAAAAGGCATGCGCCCCATCTCATTCGAGGGTAGACTCTGGCCGGAGGAATTCAAGGCGGCTACAGTGAAGAAATAAACGGTGCCATTCACGAATCCACTCAGACTGGTGCTGGTAACATTTCCCGCATCCACCAGAGTGGTGTATCTTCCGGATGTCGTTCCGTAGAGAATCCGATACCCGGTGGCTCCACTGACACTGGACCATGCCAGATTTATGGAGCCATCTCCATCGGTGACCGTATTCAGAACTGGAGCGGAAGGGGCACCAACCACTGATACGGTAACATTGGTAATGCTGAAACTTCCCGCAGTGGCTTTTACTTTTACCGCATGAATGCCCTTGGTTAGCGTGATATTGCCGCTGAGCGTGCCTCCTGAGGTTCCACTGGCAATGAGCGTGGAATCATCAATTGCCAGCCGTACAGTTCCACCGGAACCCGAGGTAACTCCAATATTATAGGTAGTCGTGGCGGGGCAGATAATATTCCAAGTCATCCAGCCCAATGCATTTAGTGAGCTTCCACTAATATTGTAGGACAGGGTTGATGAGGTTGGCAAAAGCGTAGCCGGAGCGAGGAAGCCATTGGTCGGTGCCGGCTTTAAATTACTCAGGCGATCCAACTGGCTTTGCATAATTGGATACTGGCTGATATTCACCAGCCCTTCCGTTGCGATCGGTTCCGACCAGTTGGGCCAGAGTGAATAGGTTCCCATGGTATTCAAATAGCCACCAGCTTGATGAAATATATCCAGTGCGGCATTATTGGCGAGCAGGGTACGGCTGTCGTTATGCTTGGCCAGGTTCTGCATGGGCGAGCCTCCCGTATCACCGCCCATGGACCAGCCGCCTTCGTACCCAGTATCATATAAACCATAGGCCAGAGCCCAGTCTGCTTCGATATTCAGCGTGTTTTGGAATGCGCTGCCCGCAGGTTGCCCGTTGGCTTCACCACCACCCGGAATACCGTCTGCGTAGATTTTATCGATCGAAGCAAGCCGGACGTCATCAATAAACGCCAGTTGGTCCGCAGCTCCGGTCCCTGTGATTGTAACTGTGACCGTTGATCCGGCGACTCCGGTAAATGGATTGGACGAATAATAGGTGGTCCCATTCGTCCAAAACACAACAGAGGATTGCCATGGCGAAGCACTGTCATACGCGGTCGGAATAAAACCAGTACCATTCTGATTGAATGATTGTGCGTTGGATTCCACTCCATTGATGTACAGCTTCACCTTCTGGGTATCGGCCACTGTACCACCCAATTTTACCCGCTGGACCGAACGGAAAACAATGTTGTAAACATTGGAAGTCTGGGTTGCGGGCAATGTCACCGTGGTACTGATGGATCCAGTTCCTGCAATGTATGCATACTGATTTCCAGGCGCTCCGGTATAGGCAGGGGGAATGTCCGTGGTACTTCCGTAACCAGAACCAGGGTAACGGACAATCCCAGCCGTGCCGGTAAATGTCCAGGTGGCTCCTGAAGGCGCTTGAGTATAACCGTTGGCTACGACTGTAGTATCGAAGTCGGAATTGATCAACTGGTCGGTCGCACCCCACTGATTTTTGGCCCCGTAGTAAGTAGCACCGCCACCACCGAATAGAAAATAGTTCAAGGGGCGTGGTGTACTGACATGGTTAATGCCATCGCCATTATTAAAGTAATCATCGGCAAACTTCATGGCCGCGCTGGCCGTGCTGTTCTGATCGTCATACTGCCATTCATAGATCGGGCGTATGCGGCTCATCATCGCACTGTCGCCGAACACTCCGCGAAAAATAGTGCTAATCTGTACTATGCGTAAAATCTGTTTACGGATGCGCCAAGTGTATCTCGAATCATACTGCCCATAGGCATCCTTGGTCGTGGGCTGATTGTCATAATTTAGGATTGGGAAATCCGCTGCTCGGGCGAGCGGATCACTGCTGGTGGCCAGTGCCGCATTCGCATCCGCTGAGGCCATGTTTACCAAGTCACCAAACTGACGGAAGGCATCACTAAAGAAGTTCCAGACCTCGTTGCTCAACTCGATATAACAGCGCAGGTTGGGGTTCAAAGGAGGATAGACCGGATTTGCGGTAACACTGGTATAGGGCTCAACACCATTGGAACCATAGCGTATTAAATTAGCCAGTTTGTTTACGTATGCAGTAGTATCTGTCGTGCTCCAGCCGCTGGCCATGACGGGAATGTTTATATACAAATCGCGCCCCGTTTCGTTACACAGCATAATCCGATGCTCCCAGGATGCGCCACTGTCATACCCTTGCGGTGTATAATTTCCATTGGCATCCTGCGTTCCCCAGTTGGGCAGATAGACATTCATGTTTTGCTTGCCACCGGCTTGATTAAAATAGGTGGGCAGTGTGCGATCGCTCCAGAAACGCTCCTGATTGGCATTATTTAAGTCCACACGCAAAACAGTGAAATAGTTCATCAAGGTGTCACGCATGTGAGTATTGAACAGAACATCCGGCGAATAGCTCGTAGTCGCATCAGGCGTTACCGGTCTCATTAATTTCACATTGGTGACCCCGTTCTTGCGTGCCGGTGTTTGCCCTGTGCGGTCAGTATTGCGGAAAAAAATGTACGCCGCATTCCACCCGCTTGAAGACGCCGCCGTAAAGGATCCCGTGGTTGTGTTCGTGCTGGAGTTATAACTGTACGTTAACGATGACGACAGGCAGTTGCCCATCAACGATACGTCCGCTTTCCCATTAAATGAAAAAGTGATCGTTCCCCTCATCAGTGGATCCAGATTCAGTCCTTGATTTAGACTCTCCTGGAATAAATACCCGCAATCCGACTGGGGCCACCCGTCTGAATCGATGGATGGGCGGGGATTACCATCCAACCCTTCCCATGAATTTCGAGAGCATTTGACAATGTCCGTAAAAGTCTGTCCCCAACTACTATCGTGATTGAATCCGAGTTGAATCATCGGATCAATGACCTCTTCCGGCGTGCTTGGGCTAGACCACAAGGCACGCAACACCGGTGTGGCGCTACCTGCATTGTACTCGATCTTAAAATCATAGGCAGTGCCAGCCGTCATGGCATAACTAGCGGTGTATGTACCCGGAGTGCTCCACTGATCGATCAGGGTGCTCCATGATGAAGAGGTTGCGGGCTTGATAGTGACCCGGGCACCATTGTTTACGACGACCTTAAACGTATATGTCTCCGTAAATGCAGGCAGTACCTGCCCGGTATAGCGCACCGAAAAATTTGTTGTCGGGAAGCTACCGTACGGTGCGGCGATGGATCCACCGACCGAGGGGGTGGCACCCCAGTCAAAGTCCAGACGGACTTCGCGGCGACTAAACACTGCTGCACCAGTCAGTGAATTATTTGAGAAGTATTCTCCTACAATGCCAGCGCTTTTATAACCACCACCAACACTGGCATCAAGTTCCGGGGTGAGCGCGGTTCCAAGTGCCAGCAATAACGCCGACACTGCTCCCGCTTGTATAAACAAGCGTGATGAATCACACCTGTTTCGTACAGATGCAAAATAGTTATTTATGTTCATGGGTAATAATATAAGGTTCTATGGTGAACGAAGAAAACTCGATCAAGTGACGGTAACTATTTCAGGGGGGGGGGAAATCTACCATTATGCAAATCAAGGGTATTCAATGGTAGATCATCAGGCATTCAAACACACAGGAGCCACGCATCGCCAGATGTGTATTAAATTGGTTACACATCTGGGGGTTACTATCAGGTCCTTGGAATAACACCAAGGACCTGATATACTCCTATTACTACTCCTACAAATACTGATACCATAACTACTGCTTGCGGCGGCGAAGAAGTGCCAGCGCGAGCGTGCACAATGCGGCGAGTACTGCATAAGCGCCGGGCTCGGGAACCAATGCCGTGCCTAAAACTTCGAGACTGTTACCTGTGGCCCCACCAATGCCCTGAGCTGTCCAAGATTCGCCGTTATAGCCGAAGAAACGAAAGGTCACCGTAGTTCCCGCTGTAATATTCTGCAAAGAGCTTACGGCAGTCAAATCAGCGGTTTGTTGATTGGCGACGATATTTCCCCAACCCGAGACGGACACTCCGGAGAAACTATGAATAGCTGCCCCGGCAGTGGAGAACCCATCCAGACTATACTCGACTGTACCAGACAGGAGTTGCGGATTTGCTCCGTTGCCTTGTGCATAGACCGAGTAGTTCAATGTTTCCAAGGAAATGACTGCACTACTGGAAGATACGGTCCATTGATAATAGACGTTGTTGGATTTTGCAGCATCCAAAGTGGCGAAGGAAAACGAACTGTGATTAAATCCATTCGTATTATTATTCCAAATGGCTTCGCCACCGGCACCAGCACCACGAGTGATCGCGGCGGAGTTCACATTGGCTGCCAGGGACGTAGCGTTTACTGCCGCTGCCGCACCATCCATGCCTGCAAAATCCCAGCCTGCGAGAACAACCGCAGAATGGGCACAGGGTGCTGCAAACAGAACGCCCAGGAGATAGAGATAATTCGGGTTAAACATACTTTGTTTTGGTTAAGGACATTATGAAACGCACTCGGGAACAGACTTCAGAATGAAAAATTCTGCTGTTTTCAGCAATGCCGCCAAAAGTTAAACGTTAACATAATTACCTTTTAGTAACGCTAGACGATTTGGTAAGCCTGTCCATGCACGCATATTAGACAGGGATAAAATAGAAGAGACCACTCGACTCGTCTGAGTTAATCGCAGAGTTCGACTATTCTAGCCTGCGTCGAAAAACAGGACAGGCATTGTCAGCCCAAACGGGAAAATGGATGGCCACGACATCTTTCTGCCCCGAGCGTTTGGGATTCATGCGGCACCAAGATGCAGTGCGATGAATGACGGCTGATATATCTCAATGGCTTGCTCGACAGACATCTCGAACCTGTGTGCGAAGCCAGCGATGCGCGGGGTCGGCATCCAGCCGTGGGTGCCAGAGCAAGGATACGGTAATCTCTGGGATGGCAACAGGAAGGTTAAAGCTGTGCAGGCCAGTACGAAGGCATTCTGTATGTCGTTCGGGAACACTGGCTATCAGTTCGGAAGACCTTGCAAGACCCAGTGCAGTCGAAAACCCTCCAACAATTACAACGATCTTCCGAGCCAGTCCAAGAGAAGCCAGGGCTTCATCAATCGGTCCCTTCTCGAGTCCCTGCCGGGAGACGCAGATGTGTCTTCCGTCCGCATAGCGGTCAGGAGTCATTTCACCCTGGGTGAGTGGGTGCCCCGTACGCACAACACCGATGAATCTATCCCGGAATAATGCCTGTGTGCGCACCTCGGGACTAGTCGTCTTTCCTACGACACCAGTCTCCAAATCAATTAATCCTTCACGAAGAAGCGTGCTGTCTTTATCTGATTTCTGCACGAAACGCAGACGGACTCCCGGGGCTTCATGACCGATGCGAGCAATCAGCTCTGGTCCGAAATTCTCCACAAAACCTTCGCTACTTCTCAGGGTGAAGGTTCGAACCAGTTGTTTCAGGCTGAGAGTCTCGACAGGGCGGAGCACAGTCTCTGCATCCCGCACGAGCTGGCTGACGCGTTCACGGAGTTCGAGAGCCCGGGGTGTGGGAACGAGATCTCGTCCCGCTCTGACCAGGAGGGGATCTCCCGTGGTTTCGCGTAATCGTGCAAGCGTGCGACTCATGGCCGACGGGCTAAGCCGTAATCGCTGGGCAGCGCGCACGACACTGCCTTCGGCCAGAAGTACTTCCAGGGTAACAAGCAGGTTGAGATCAGGCCTGGACATGCAATGTACCTGAGACTAGTTCGGGATGGCGTTGAACGCACGAATAAAGTGTGAACAGCGCATCTTCCGCAAACTCGGGTCATGGGTTATACTAGTGATGGTTCCATTTCGGGAGCCTTCAGTAACAACGAAGTTTATGGTAAAATCGAATAGTTTAGAACAAGCACAGGCCATCGACCAGAAGGGTGCAGATACATCATCGGTCCGGGGAGCACTTGCCGGTCTTTCGTTAGCCCTGTTGCTAGCCTCACTCGGTACCAGCATCGCCAATGTAGGCTTGCCGACACTCGCCAGGGCGTTCTCCGCATCATTTCAAGAGGCCCAATGGATCGTCCTTGCTTACCTCCTTGCCATCACCACGCTCATCGTCAGCGTCGGGCAACTCGGCGATAAAGTCGGCCGCCGTCGGCTGCTCCTCGCTGGTATCTTACTGTTTACAGTGGCATCGGCAGCATGCGGTTTAGCACCGATACTCTGGCTGCTTATTGTCGCGAGGGCCGCACAGGGACTGGGAGCGGCTATTATGATGGCACTCGCCCTGGCCTTCGTCAGCGAGATTGTACCAAAAGCAAAGACGGGGCGCGCCATGGGGCTGCTTGGGACTGTATCCGCCATCGGCACAGCCCTCGGGCCATCACTCGGTGGGATTCTGATCGCAGGATTCGGCTGGCAAGCGCTATTCCTTATCAATGTGCCACTGGGTGTTCTGGCATTTATTCTTGCCCGCAACAACCTGCCTGAGGATCATCATAATCCACAGCCAATTGGTGCAGGTTTCGACGTACCGGGCACACTGCTGCTTGCGCTGACGCTCGCGGCTTACGCGCTTGCGATGACCATTGGCCGGGGCAGTTACGGGTTGCTTAACATGGTGCTGCTGATGGCTTCTATATTCGGTCTCGGTCTTTTCATAATCGTTGAAAAGAGAGCTGCATCGCCGCTGATCGATATTGCGCTGTTTCGTGATCGCGGGTTATCCGCAAGCCTCGTCACAAGTACACTCGTTGCAACTGTAATAATGGCAACCCTTGTGGTCGGTCCGTTTTATCTCGCACATGCACTCGGGCTCAATACCGCATGGGTGGGGCTCGTCCTCTCCGTTGGACCGCTTGTTGCCTCATTAACCGGTGTACCTGCCGGACGCATTGTTGACCGATTCGGTTCCTACCGGATGAGCATCGTCGGGCTTATCGGAATGGCCCTCGGATCCTCCGTGCTCTCCCTGCTGCCAGCGAGGTACGGGGTGCCGGGGTACATCGCCCCGTTAATAGTCATCACTGCTGGATACGCACTGTTCCAAGTGGCCAATAATACGGCAGTAATGACAAATATCCGAGCGGACCAGCGGGGTGTTATTTCTGGCATGCTAAACCTGTCGCGCAATCTCGGACTGATCACCGGCGCATCCGTTATGGGTGCCGTGTTTGCTCTCGGTGCGTCGACAACCACTATTATGTCCGCACACCCTGATGCAGTTGGGACTGGCATGCGGATCACATTTGCCGTCGCATTGTTCCTGATTGTTCTGGCTCTTATTGTTCTGACGATGGCGAAGCGCGCGCTGGCATCGGAATGAATTTATGACGCTGTGGTTAGCTTTCGAGATAGACTGCTCCAATATCGAAACCGGCTTCCAGTGTAACGAACCATCCATCACCGACCATACAAGGTGTGTAAGATTCAGTGCTATACCGGTAAAATGCCACAGCCCATCGATCTCCGCGAAAATGGCGCAGACGGCAGAGATGAGTCGGCAATTTTCGCATTTTTTCGTAGAACTGCTCACTGGTCTCACCCCGAAATACCAAGAGTTCCGGGTAGGGGGGTTGTGGCTCCCTATAGGCGTCGATAGTGACCAATGGCCCACGAAACCGGATGTCCAACCGGGTGAATTTCCCGGCATAGTTCAGGTTCGCATGGGTTAGAATTCTCTGCCGGATGAATTCCTGCTCACTTGCGGTTATTTTCACTCCACCAGCGGGTGGTTTATTGGACCTTGGTAAATTCACCATACAAATATCGAGGATTGAGTTATGATGAAAATCGGGCGTAGTCGATCAAATAGCTGAGTCACAGGCCGCCCACAGGCGAAATTGCCAGGTATTGAACTGAACGGGATCAATCGTAATGAGTCCACATTCTAAGGACATGAACCACTTTCTTATCCTCGAAGACTTCGTACACCAGCCTGTGCTGGATATTGATCCTTCGAGAATAACATCCCCGAAGTTCCCCTTTGAGCGATTCATACCTGGGAGAATTCGCAAATGGGTCTTCCTTAAGAACCTCAATCAGAGTAATGGCCTGATCCTTCAGGTTACTCTTGCTGAGTTTTTTGGCATCCTTTTGAGCCTGCCGTGAAAAGATGATTTCGTAACTCACCAGTTCAACTCCTTGGAACCCCGCTCAATTCCCTCCTTGCGAGCCTGCTTGATGGAATCAACCATCCCCGGAACACCTTGGATGTACAAGGTTTCCTGAATAGCTCGCCAGTCTTCCTCGGATACCAGTACGGCATTCCCTCGCTTCCCCGTTATCTGGATTGGTTCATGCGAAGCATTCGCCTCATCGATCAGGGAATACAGACTGCTTCTGGCTTTTGTTGATGAAACTGTCGTCATACCTGAATACGTACGCTTTAGCGAACAGATGTCAAATGACATTCGTGGACAACGTCGGACATACGCGGTATCACAGGAGACAGCGTTACCGCTTGAACAGGCCGCTACAAATGAGATACAGTCAGTAGTGGGCTGAAGGTTCGTAGGCCCGCTCCTATTCCAGATGATTCCCGTACTCTCGCCAGCTTTGATAGATGAACAACCCGTAGTAGAGTCCTTGCTGCAAGCCTGCTTGCAAGAACTGAGCCACTATGCGCCTATTCCCAAGGATTCGAGCGGTCGGTATATTTATAGATGGGTGGAATACTATTGGACCAGCCCGAAGCGGCATCCGTATTTGATGCGGCTGGATGGAACGGTGATTGGGTTTGTATTTGTCCGGGAGCGTGAGGCCGATGAGGATGGGGCCTGGCAGTATGAAATTGCGGAGTTCTACCTGTGCCCGGCTTACCGAAACAAAGGGTGGGGTCTGGCCATGGCATGCCAGTTATTGGCCAGTCATCAAGGCCACTGGCAAATCAGTTATGACAAGGATAACCTCACAGCCCAAGCGTTTTGGACCAAAGTTGTCCATTCCTTCGATCCAGCCTGCATTCCAATTCCGGAGGATGATAATCGGGCTCGTTATGAGCTGGTGGTTTAGTGTTCATTTTTAGGGGCAGACATCCTTCATAACGCACCTTACCCGGGGGACGGAACGTCGATTACAACGTAAATATCCCGTGCCACGAATATTCCGGGGAAGATTCGCTGACTGAGGGTTTCTCGCACTGCGGAAGAAACCGCCAGCCTCTGCTTCAGATTCGTAAACCTAGACACTGAATCCTCGGCGTACCAATTCGTGCTCGACAGTTGGCTCTGCAATTCCGGCGCCGAAGATCGCTACACGCCTCGGCACGGGTATACTCACTCTGTCGCCCACAGGATTACCTATTTGGACCTGGAGCGCAATCCACCCATGAAATAGATGATGAGGACAATAAGCAGTACCAAGCCCAGACCGCCACCGCCAATAGCAGGCCCGCCATAGTAAAACCCGCCACCACCGAACAAGATAAGCAACACAAGGATAATAAGAATTAGATTCATGGCTACAGTATAGCCCAATGCTGCGCATATGCCTATGGGGCCTTACCCTACGTTTATAGTGCAGCTCATGTTTTCAGCTTGAGTACACTCTGCCTGCAATCTGCATACGCAGGCTTACGAATGCGGTGCTCATGTCGTCCCCCCAAAGCACATGTTTAGCGTAGCATCGTGTGTTTGCGAAATCAGAAATATCCCGAAGGAATTATGCCTCAAAACCCAGATTGTTGCGATTAGCAGGTCATGGTAACACGTGCAATTGATGATGAGATGGACAGAGTTGTGCACCTTCATGCCATCTGACGCTGTGTGTGTTTGATTACCGACTTTGGGGCGGTCTACTCCCGACCACCTTATTCAATTGATGAAAAGTCAATCAAGCAACTCAGTAGGCGCCCCAGACGAAGTTTCGTGTCTTTAAGCTTCCAGGAATGATTGAAGCGGAAATGGATTTTCTGATTCTACCAACTTTTGAATGAGCTGCTTTCTGTAATGGTGCAATAATGCCGTAAATGAAGGATTCGAAGCTTGATTCATGAGCTCTGAAGGATCGCTCTTAAGGTCATAAAATTCTTCAAACCCGGTTGCATGATAGCAGTATTTGTAGTTGTGGTCGCGGATCATCTTGGCGCGGGCATTTATGGTTCGATTGCGCCAGAGTGCGTCTTGCTTCATCTGATATGCCTTGCATGGACGTGGCGTTGAAAAGGGTGCAACAGTCTTGGACAGCACTTCTAGTTCCTGTCCGCCTTGGCAAAATACATAAGGACGCTCTTCAAAGGGTTCGCCCCTGAGTAAAGGTGAATGGTCCCTGCCCATGATACCCTCCGGGATAGGCAATCCAATCAAACCAAATATCGTTGGAAATATGTCAATGGTCTCGATAAGACAGTTAATACTATCTGGTTTTACCAGCTTTGGATGATGTATAATAAGAGGCACTCTGGTTACGCAGTCATAGAATGACGTATCCCATTTTTCAACCAATTGGTGCTGACCTGCAAAACACCCGTGATCAGACCAGATTAGAATAATCGTATTATCCAGTAAACCCGATGATTGGAGAGCGCCGACCATTTGTCCGATCTGTGTATCCACCATTCTGACCATATCATAATAGGTACCAATGATTTCCCTCCAATCATCGGGAGTAAACCGATCTGTGCCGTATGAGCGCTGTAGCTCCGCTTGGTAGGCGGGCTTGTTACTGGAATCGTCCTGCGGAGGAAGTGTGACCTGCTCACGCGGTACTACTCCGTAGTGGGGCGCTGGTAGCCCATAAGGTGGATGCGGTGCGTGCCAGTTCACAGAAAGGAAAAATGGCTTGGTGGGATCGCGAGCACCTTTCAGCCATTCGACTGCATTATGAGTTGCATTGATATCTGGATAATCGTCAGCATTTACAGGGTCCTGACCCACCCAGTATGAGCCTGTGGGAAGTGTGTTTTCCGGTGTTTCCCAAGTGCGACTCTGTTTGCTCTGTAAAATGAAGTCATAGGTTTCTGCCTGAAGCTCATGTGAGACGTCATGGAGCTTGCCAGATAACACGGATTGATAGCCATACTGTCTCAATATTCTGGCAAAATTGGGTTCAGATGGCGTGAGCGGTGCCTGAAGCGTACGATGCCCGAATACATGCGGATAAAGCCCCGATAGAAGCGCAGCGCGAGAGGGTTGGCATTTCGGGTGTACGGTGTGGCACTGGCTAAAACGAGCCGATTTTGCCGCCAATGCATCGATGTATGGGCTGGTGGGAGCGGATTGCCCGTAGCAGCCTAGTGCAGTAGCCTGTAACTCGTCTGGACAAAGAAAGAGAATATTAGGCAGTAATTTCATGCACACAGCCTAGGAGCTCCAATCAGTGAAGGATACTTGAGAGATATGGAACCAGTTCCAGAATTATATTTGTTACCGATACTTATACGGTTTAGAGCACTCATTGGCTTATGTATGCAACGCATGGATGGTGGGGCCTGAAATCCAGCAAGGCTCAATTAGCAAACGAATTTGATGGTTGGGTATGCCTTTTTCGTTTTGACGCAAGAGCGAGTCCAACAGTGTCACAGAAGCGCGGCCAACAACATCTGGTTGCAGGTTCAGTCCGGCCATCGCTGGGCTACTCGGATTGTCATTTGGCACGTTCAAGCTGACAAAGCCAATTTGATCCGGCACAGAATAACCTGCTAGCTGCAAGAGCTTGAGATTCTCGTGACTGAGACAGATAACGAGTTCCAGTTTGTTACGAGTTATCCATGTGCGCAGTTTTTCAGGTGGTACATTATCCCCGCGTAGAACGTGCCCCTTCATAGTGGAGCTAGGTCCGGTTGTTTCCATCAGAAAGGCACCGAGGCGTAAATCATTGTCGTCCGCTAGTAGCGGCCTATCCAGAAGTAACCCGATGTTTTTGTAGCCACACTTTCGGATTTCAGAAATCGCCTTCCTTACCCCCATGAAGTGATCGGGCAGCACCTCGTGTAAAGGAGGTTTGAACCATGATTGACCATACAAAACGGATGTGAAGTTATCCCAAAATGCACAAGGTAGTTGCTCCCCATAGAGTGGTCCGATGAGAAGCCCCTGGATGCCTCTGCTCGATAATATACCGTGGAGGCGCATCGGGTTGGGATAGTCGGAAAGATAGAATTCATCGACCCTGTATCCAAGTACATCAGCCATCGCATGTGCAGAACGATAGCGTATTTCCGGGAAAGATGCTTCGTAACGCTTACTGGCTATGGCAGCGATGACCAAGGATTGTGAGGAAAGTCTATTTGGCCACCGATAATGAGCCATATTCGAAATGGCCGGGTCCTTCGTATACCCCATGGTCACGGCAGTTTTTTTGACTAGCTGCCTGGTGGCCTCGGACACGTTTGGATGGTCTTTGAGTGCACGGCACACAGTCGCTTTTCCAACACCCAGCTTATCCGCAATCTGTTGTAGGGTAATCTTTTCGCTCATACAGTGGAACTGGTTCCATGTTCGCGATTTTGCAAGCGTATTCGGGAAGGTGCACGCTATAAAAAGAATCACATTACTAACTATATTATGAAAAAGCTAATAATTCTTCCGCTCTTCTTCGCCCTCGGGCTTCAGGTATCGGGCTCACTGCCAGACGCCTCTGTAACCAACACTGTTGCACAAGCGGTACGCGGGACAGCCGTTATCGACGGCCAAATCGACAGCGCGTGGGACCAAGCCACAGCTTACCCCATCGGGGTATTTGTGCAGTCAGGTAAAAATGATCTGTTACCCCCTGAAGGGGAAGCCGATCTATCAGGAACTTTTAAAACACTCTGGGATGACACTCACCTTTACATTCTGGTTGAAGCAATGGACTCAGAATTACCATTTGTAGCGGGCAACTCAGTGGAGCTCTACACCAGCACTGAATATACACGTAATTATGGGGCGTACGGAAATTCAGGATATAACGGAATAAGTGACACACAAATTAAATATCAGTTGAACGCAAATCCGCCAACCGTTGTGCATGGATTATACAGCTATGCTGGTGATACAGTGCCGTTTGAGGGCACTACTGTCATTAGCAAGGAAACAGTTACCGGGTACATAATGGAAATAGCTCTGTCTTGGGCTTCATTGATTCACGCCAGTCCCGGCATAACATGGGACCCGGATGAAGGTTTCTTTTATGGCGGTCCATCGGAGTATACCGACCGTGATTATATCGGATTTGAAATCATGCTTCAGGATAATGACAATGATGATGGACTGCGTGATACCAAGCAAGCCTGGTGCGGAGGCTACGAAGGACGGGTCGGAGATTTTGCATGGGCAGATACGCAGGTGTGGGGAACGCTTCAACTCGTTAAGAATGGCGGGACTAGCTGCACTGTGCTTGGTACAGTGATGACGGGTGATAACTTCCCGAGCGTAGGAGAGAGCTTCGTCTATGCCCTCGGCTACGAGTCATATCTATATACTGGATATTGCCCCTTTGTGTATGATTTTAAAGGTAACAACTGGTGGTATGTGTACGAAGGTAGCACAGACCCGAATGGTTTTTTTGTGTATAATTTCGGGGACAGTACCTGGTACTACATGTACTACAGTTATCTTTTACCTATTAGCGCATAGTAGAATACGTTTCTGCGTGAGATTATTATTCCGGATACCCCGTATCCGGCCCTTTGTTTGGATGCACAACAAAGTACCTACCCTGTGCAATGATTTGATACGGACAGATACTACCTCAACATAATGTTAACCAAAACACTACAATGAAAACAGAAGTACCTCATAACACGTCTCGCAGATATATACTTCAGATAGTATTATTCTTAATAGTTACGCAATCCCTTACCGCAATGACCTTGGGTACCAATTTTTGGTGGCGGGAGGATTGGACAGGGGAAACTCCTTTCGTGGCAAATGTAAATTGGTCAAATACAACCAAT
This sequence comes from Verrucomicrobiota bacterium, assembly GCA_033762955.1. Classification (GTDB taxonomy): domain Bacteria; phylum Verrucomicrobiota; class Verrucomicrobiia; order Opitutales; family Oceanipulchritudinaceae; genus JANRLC01. The sequence goes on from JANRLC010000029.1 coordinate 23,773, forward strand.
CCATGGAATACTACATTTCTAAATGAGTTGACCGGTTACAATACGCTCAGATTTGCTGTCTGGGGCGGCGTAAAGAACTCAACCGTGTCCGCATGGAGTAGTCGAATACAAAAGACCAACCCAGATCAAACCGCTCCCGCAGCGGGCGGTGGTGGTGTAGCCTACGAGTGGTTGATTGATCTTTGCAATCGAAAGAACACGAACCTTTGGCTGCCCGTTCCACACATGGTCGTTAATATCAATGCATCCGGTACAGACATCAGCAATGACTTTGTCAAGAAGCTGGCAATTTTGATCAAACATGGTGTCGATATGAAAAATGTAAACATTAATGCCATGACTAATCTATCAACAATGACTCGACAGGATTTCATTAATGCAGGAGGTATTGCGACTGGGAGTCCCCTTAATTCGAATCTTAAGTGGTATATAGAATACTCGAATGAAACCTGGAACCTGGGGATTTTTCAACAGGCAATCTACAGCCGCGATAAGGGAATCCAAAAAGGGTTGGCTCTCTCTACAGAGCAAGTCAAAGCCGCTGCCGCATGGTCGGCATATGCTGCAATACGGATATTTCGTGATGCTGAATCCGTTTTTGGAGTCAACAATAACAGGCTTGTCAAAGTCCTGTCTGGCTGGGGTGAAAACACCTTTTACACTCAACAAGAAATGCCAGTCTTCCAAAACTCCACGTACAATCCGTGGAATGTACAGCCAAATGCATTCACAATAGCTCCCTATATTGGTTTAAATAAAAATGGCGCTGATGCGGATATTATACAACAACTCATCAACGACATTCCGGCGGAAAAGACGACTGTGGCTGCCCATCGTGATATCGTACGTGGCGTATTCCCAAATATTTCAATGATAGCCTATGAAGGAGGCCAGCACATCAAGCTTAACAGCGAAATAGCTTCAAGAAATCCTGCCATGTATAATTTTTACACTCAGTATTTTAATGCAATGGATGATTACTTCGATCTATTCTGCCATTTTGTTCAAACTGGATCGTATTCGAGTGAAAATTCATGGGGTGCAAAAGAGTTTACTGGGCAGTCGGTTTCAGCAGCCCATAAGTACCGGGCGATAATGGACTATATTGCCTCCGGTGGTAGTTCGTCATCATCATCTTCGTCCTCATCCTCCTCAAGCAGCAGCACATCCAGCACATCCAGCACTTCCAGCACTTCCAGTTCTTCTTCCGGTGGGACTACAAACATTATTGTAAATGGTTCATTTACAAACACAATGGGAGGTACACTTGGATTTGGGGTAAACATTAGTACCACAAATGTCGGGCAAGGCTGGATTGAAAATTCCAACTCTGGAAGGCCGTTAACTATCGTTGGTGGCAGAATGACTGGAAATAGCGGTACCAGTGTTCCCGAGACTGTTTATCAAATTATTGGCAATGGTCGCTTGCTCACAGGGACAGCCTATTTTACGCGTCAAGTAGTAACAGCCAATAGTGGCGTCACTTGGGCTATTTATGGCGCTAATGGGGCAGCAGCGTCTGTAAACAGCGCGTTGGATACGCAGAATTTTGATACCAACACGGCTGCTGTGACAGCTCCAGTCACCCCGATCATTCGCCTGGCGAATGGCAATTTCGGTAGCGTTGGCACAAATATATCGACCAATGTTAATTTTGGCACCGGTTATGACTATGTGATAATTGCCATTAGCACTGGTACATCGGTCACGGCATCAAATTTTGCCATAGATAACCTGTCTTTATCTAAATAGTTTGGAGTAGCTAGATTAGGGTGGAGTGCGGCAGCCCTGTGGAGGGTTGCCGCATTCTCGTTTATACAATGTAGTTGTAGAATGAAGATTTAGTTAGACGTACTGATGTCGTGCAAATGAAATGACTCCACTTTGCCTTTGATACGCCACCGGAGTAACTTGAAGTACCATCCGTTGCCCCAAGCAAAATTGCCCCACCAAGTACCTGATTCGAATCTGATTTATTTCGAGTCCTTAGTCCTTAGAATCCACTATATCTTGTAAAAACGGAACCAGTTCCATGCAGGTTCTCTTTCTATTCTCAAATAGAACTGCATAATTACATAAATGCATCTGTATAAAAATCTCTCGACTATTGTGGTGGTACTTATTTTGGGTTTCGCAACCACTTCGGACGCGCAGACCTTCTGGTCCTGGCCTACAGAAACAGACCCCTACGCGGACAGTGCTTTACTGGATTTACGCAACCTCAACGAGGACATGGCAGGCGACTTGGGCTGGGTTTACCGAGAGGACGAAAAACTATATTTTGGAAACGGCAAGGAGGCTCGCTTTTGGTCTATAAACTTGCGTGACTGGGGAAGCTTTAGCGATGCGCAACTGAGAAACCTGGCCCGGCTTTCGGCAAAACGCGGTGTAAATATGGTGCGTACACTCGGGCGTGTATATGATTTGAATGGGACCGCCGCAGGGTCGGTACGTAGCAACTCGATTGCACATACACAACGCTCTGTGCGTGCGTTTAAGGAAGCAGGTATCTACTCGAGCCTATCGCTCTACTTCTCACTTACTTACAAGTTGAAAGCCGGATGGGGTATCGAAGGTTACGACACCAATTGGCTGGCGGCACACCCGAACTATTCACCTTTCGGACTAATCTTCTTTGATGATACACTGCAAGCTGCTTACAAGACATGGGTAAAACGGCTGTTGCTCAACGCTGATCCCAACGAAGCAAACCTTACTCCCTTAGCACTGAATCCTGCGGTTGCCATGCTGGAAATCCAGAACGAGGATAGCCTGTTTTTCGCCACTTACACCCCTTCGAGCTTTCCGGAAGTTCAACGCCTCAAGCAGGAAAAACTATATGGGGATTGGTTGACTGCTAAATATGGCAGCGTTGCTGAGGCCTTTGTTTCTTGGGGCACACCAAACAAACCACGCGATAATGCTGCTCTGGGCCGGGCAGAACTGGAGAGCGCGAGTAATCTGGGCAACATTAGTGCGAACAAAAGACAGGCAGATCAGATACTGTTTTTTGATCATATCCAGACTAAGTTTTATCGCGAAATGGGAAGCTGGCTGAAAGGTCCTGAGATCGGATACAAAGGACTAATTGTGGCATCCAACTGGAGAACGGTCAGCTATCGCTTTTTACAGGACATGGAATACCACAGCTACACTGCCGGCGATGTGATAGACACTCACTACTACTTCGACCCCTACATTATGGACCCTGCTGCAAAAGGTGCGCCTACTGTAGGGAAAAAGTTTTACGGAATTCCCGCGGTTATTAATCCACGCCGTCTGCCGGTAACTGTGAAGCAAGTGGCGGGTCACCCCTACACGGTATCAGAAATCGCCTGGGACAGTCCCAGTAATTTTAGGGCTGAAGCGCCCCTGATGATCGCAGCCTACAGCGCACTGAGTGGAATAGACGGTGTATTTTGGTTTTGTAGCGCTGTGTCCGACTGGGAGCTTGGATCGCAGCAATGGCAATCACAGGTTCCCTCCATCTATGGACAATTTCCCGCCGCCGCTCTAATCTACCGCAAAGGACTGATTGCTCCAGCCACGACCGTTGTCAGGGAAGGCAGAACGCTTGAGTCCCTCTCAAAAAAGGAAAAACCATTGGTCGAAGAATACCGCGGTTTTGATCCATTACGGGATACGGCAGTCCCCGTAGACCCCAATCCATCAAATGGAGTGGGAACAGTCGATACTGCCGCCGCTCTTGTGGGAAAAGTGGAGGTAGGGTTTGCCACAGACAATGATTACACGCATCCCGACTTGCAGGGGTATATAGACGCCGAGTCGGGCATAATCAAAAGCGCTACGGGAGAGATCGTGCTTGATACATTGCACGGGCTATTAAAAATTAATGCACCGCAGGTGAGAGCCATAGTAGGCAACACAAAAACAGCAGGTACCGTGAAGCTTGGCACCGTAGAACTACAGATAAACAATAGCTTTGCTGCAATGGTTTTGGTGGCTCTTGATGATTTGCCAATCGAACAATCAAGCCGGTTGCTTTTGCAAACTATGTGTAAAGACAGACCAAAAGGTTGGTCAACAAAACCAGTGACCATCTCCCGAGGTAAAGACCAATTTGAAGGGGAGGAGATTGTTTCCCTAGGCGGAAGCGGCTGGGAGACAGAAAATCAAAGTGTTGGCAGATTGGGAATTAATACCACTCGTCCACTTCCCACCGCAAAAGTCCTCGATACGAACGGTTACCTGCTGCGTTCCACACAAGTGGTTGCAAACTCGACGGGCTTCTCGATAACACCTCCCACCGGCGCCGTATATATGATTCTAGAGTGGGCGGACGTGCCCAACACTTCCCCAACCATAGCCACAAAGAACTTGCCCATAGCACAAGTAGGCACCTACTACCATGTCTCGCTCGTTGCTTTGGATAAGCACACCGAAACAATGAAATGGGCTCTGGGCGATTCCGCTCCCAGTTGGCTATCCATCTCCGATGACGGTATATTATCCGGCACACCCACTGATGCGGCATCACTGAGTCTCTCGGTACGTGTTTCTGGAGTCAATGGCATGGCGGAGGCACAATTGCCGTTGATAATACTAACCGCTGACGGCAAGGCCCCACAGCCCACTGTGTACCCGACACTCTGGACGGATGCCGCATACCCGCCATTCAATCAGCTGAAGCTCGTTTCCTTTGGGTGGATTTATGATGGTTTTTTCCCATGGGTCTTCCTATTTGCCGAAAACAGCCGCTGGCTGTACGTCCCCCCTGCTTCGACAGCGGAGAACCTATGGATGTATGACGACTACGAGAAATCTTGGGTGTGGACGATTTTTCAGTATGAGCACTACTACTACAACGCCAATGCGAATGAATGGCGCGTATTCTGATTTCTACGAATGAGGCCATCGATGGCGTTTTCGACGTCCTCTTGTTAACTAAGATCGATCAACGGGATTAATGGGTCATCCGATGGCCTGATATGGTCGCACGGTGGAGTGAAATCGTCACGAAATGCTGTGTTATCGTCACAAGTTGCATCTATCCTAACAAACATTGGTGCTATTAGGGCATCCGATGTCTTTTCCCAAACGGGCGATGGTCTTATTTCGTCACTCGATGGCAAATTCCAAACGGACGATGGTATTATTTTAACACCCGATGGTAAAATCCAAACGGGCGATGGTACTATTTCGGCACCCGTCGGCTTCTTTTCGGCACCCGTCAGCTCATTTTCGCCACCCGTCGGCTCATTTTCGCCACCCATCGGCTCATTTTCGTCACCCGTCAGTTCATTTTCGTCACCCGTCGGCTCATTTTCGTCACCCGTCGGCTCATTTTCGGCACCCGTCAGCTCATTTTCGGCACCCGTCAGCTCATTTTCGCCACCCGTCAGCTCATTTTCGCCACCCGTCGGGTTTGTTTTGGCAGACGATGGGATTGTATTGGTACCCGCTGGGTTATCTATGGGAGTAATGGGATTATTTAATGGGAGTGATGGGATTGTTATCGGAGGGAATAGGTTTGTTGGGACACCCGACGGGTAAATTGTGGGACGTAATCGCTTAATAGTTGATGGATAAAGTGTAAATAATTCGACCCGGAGTTCTGAAAAGGCTTTTCATGGGGCTGGGTGATAGACAAACTGCCGTAATGCGTAATGTTATTAACCTGCTGTTCAGACGTTTCGCAATGGGCTCGTGTGTGAGTCTGTTTTTACTCGCAGTGCCAGGTATGATCCATGGGCAAACTTCCAGTGATGGGGTGATTGCGGATGGTATTATTGATTTAGAGGAGAAGGTGATTCAGGAAACTGCCTATGAGAACAGCCGGCCAATGGCGGAGGTGTTTGACCTACGGGTGGAGCGCCAGGTGGATATGCTGTTTGTCATAGATAACTCGAAGTCCATGCGCGAGGAGCAGGCACTGCTGGCAAAATCATTCGCGGCGTATATTGACCAGTTCATCAAGCGGGACCTGGACTTCCATATCGGGGTGATTGTGATGGAGGCTGGGCCGGGAAAGCTGGTGGCTCCACGGAAGCTCCCCCAGCCTTTTCTTACGCGGGACACACCAGACCTTGCGAAGGAGTTTGCGCGGCTGACTACGCGGGGGACGGGCGGCACGCGGGCGGAGACGGCGTTTCTCCCGCTTATCGAAGCGGTGAAGAATCCCGCGAACGCGAGTTTTTTCCGGCAGGATGCTTTGCTGAGCGTTGTGATCATCAGTGATGAGGACGAGAGCTTCGGGGGCAGGAACGAAAACTATCTTCGCGAGAAACCTGAGGAGCTGCAGCAGCGGTTGTTTGATTTAAAGACTGCCCTTCTCAATGCCAAAATGGGTAAAAGAGGTCTGGTGCGGCTCGATGTGGTGACAGCGCCGGACCCCATCCCCAAGGGATGCGTGACAAAAATCTCCGGTGTAGCGTTGACGCGTGCTGCGAAGGAGCTGGGCGGCAGTGCCATCAGCCTCTGCGAAGATTTCTCCGGTCCGCTGGTGGCTACGGGCGATGTGATTTCCCAGGTGGCGCAGCGGCGGTTCTCTCTTCGGCAGCTCCCGTTCGTGGTATCCATTCAAGTGTTAATCAATGACACGCCAGTGGCGAAGGATGAGAAGAATGGTTGGAGCCTGGACTTCGATGCGAACGCCATAAACCTCCATGGCGAAGCCCTCGCGAAGAGTTTTGGCTCGGTGATCACCGTGAATTACCGCTGGGCGCCAGATCCGCTCGAAAATCCAGATAAAGGGGAAGCGAAGCAGAAGTAGAAGGGACAGAAGGCAGAAGAGTCATAAGGAGGGGCAGACATTCTTGTCTGCCCATTCACTATAATCGCCATGGCTGACAGGAATGTCTGCCCCTCCCTCCCCAATCCGCCAGACTTCTGCTCATCTCACCGCCTGGACTCAACCAACGGCAGCCAGGCGCGCATGGTGGTGCCTTCGGGGGATGTTTCGTGGACTTCGATATTCCCGTGGTGGTCTGCGAGAATGCGCTGGACGATGCCGAGGCCGAGGCCTGTGCCGTCAGCGCGGCCAGTGAGGAAGGAGTCGAAGATGTGGGGACGGATTTTCTCGGGAATCCCCCTGCCGGTATCCTTAAAATAGAGGGCCACAATGGGCTGTGTACCGTTGTATTCCTGGCAGAGGTTGATGTCCAGTTGCCCCCCTGAGGGCATGGCTTCTGAGGCGTTGATAATTAGGTTAAGGAATGCCTGTTGGAGCTGGCCCTTGCTGCCCTCGATGAGTAGTGGCTGGGCGGGCGAGGAGAACTTCGTCGCTATCCGGACCTGGCTGAGCTTGAAGCGCACGAGCTGAAGGGTATCGGCCACCAGCTTCTGCAAATCCCAGCGGGAGTGGAGTGCTTCACTGGATTTCCCAAAGTTGAGCACGCGGGTGACAATCTCTTCAAGTTGGCTGAGTTTCTCGCCGATGATCTTAACGTCCTGATTGCGGGCATCTTGATCTGGAAACTGTAGGTCGAGGGACTCGAAGAGCAGCCGGAGCACGGTGAGTGGGTTGCGGATTTCGTGGGCAATCTCCGCCGACAGAAGCCCGAGGGTGGTCAGGCGCTCGTTGCGACGCAGGCTCTCTTCGCTGGATAGCACGCGGGCGTAAAGACGGCTGTTTTGGATCGCCACGGCTCCGAGACTGGCGAGGGCAGCAAGTATCTGGCGCTCGTCATTGCTGAAGCGGTGGGGGTGGTCGCTGTAGGAGATAAGCACGCCGATGACTTCACCCTCCGCAAGCAGAGGGCTGGCGAGAAAAGAGGTTAGCTGAATCTCCTGCGCAAGCTTGGTGAAGTGGTGCTCCTCAATGCGCCGCATGTCGAGGACCTCGATCTGCTTGCGGTGGGAAATAGTGGTGGCCAGCGCACTCTCTTCGAGGCGGATAAAGGCCTCGTCCTCTGCATGGGGTTCCGCGCCGTCCATGACATTGAGGTTAAGCAAGTCCTCCTCTGCACTGAGCATGAAGAGTGCGCAGATACGGCTACCCGTTATTGCCCTGGCCTCGGCAGTGAGCGCGCGCAGGATGGCATCTATGGCATGCTGGCCAGCGATTTGCTGACCGGCACGGACGAGGCCATTCACCTGGTGGGATTTATCCTTGAGCTGGTTGTGCAACCAGAGGCGGTTAACCACCAGTGCGGACTGCTGGGTGAGTAGCTCCGCTGCGCGCAAGTGGTCGGCGTTAAAGGCGTTCGGTTCCCTGCCTTCGATATAGAGCACACCGGACACGAATCCCCGCTCCTCGAGGGGCACGGCGATGGCGCAGCCGGCATCGGGTCCTGTCCATACCTGAAACTTTGGCTCGCGGTTCAAGTCTGGTATGAGAAGGGGCTTCGCATGCAGCGCGCTCCATCCAGCAACACCCAGCCCGTGGCGAGGAGCTTCGACCACAGCCTGCAAACAGCCTGTGGTTACCTCCATTTCAAACAACCCGGTATCCGGATTGAGCAGGGCGATATAGGTACCGCTCGCAGGCAGGAGCGCCATCACCTCCTGAAGCACGAGCTTCAGGGCCTCACCCGGCACCTCGGTATTGGCGGTCAGCCGACCGATCTTCAGCAGTGAATCGAGCAGTCGTGCCTCAGCGGTAACAGTCTGTACGGGAGTTTCCAAAATAGAGTTACTCGTGGAGCAGGTCTTTAACCAAGTCCATGGCCTCGTGCGTGCGATTCGTAGCGATGGCGACGAGCGTGGAGCCCTCTCCTCGACGAACAATCCGGATGCTGCGGATATTAATGTCCGCATCGAGGAACCGCCTGCTGAGGACAGCCAGTGCGCCCGGTTCATCATGCAGATTTACCACCAAGGCATCCTCGACCTTCGCATCATAGCTGGCATCTTTTAACAAAGCCACAGCTAGATCCACCCGGTCAACCATGAGTGTGATCACTCCGTAATTACCCACCGCATCGGCATTGATGCTCTCTATATTAATGCCCTTCTTGCCCAGAAGTTCAGAGATTTTCGCAACCACACCCGGGCGATTTTCCGTCACAATAACAATTTGTTTCATGATGATTAGACAGCACCGGTGAAAATGGGGCGAATTTCCATTAAATACAATCTTTATGGTTGATTTCGGTGCACGAAGAATCAGGCGCGAAGTAAATACTTGGTGCGACTTCGTAGTCGCGCCTTTGGCGCTGCATGGAGGGCAAGTCAACCAGAAGAATGGAACTCGCTCTAAACGCGACTACTTCTGGTACCACTTACCATCGGGGCCTTGCAGCCACACACCCTTGACTGCACGCTGGCGAATCTGCTCGGCGCGCTGCTTGCCAATGACGGGCGCTGGCTGGCCTGTCTTCTGGGCAATGGCTGTGTAAACCGCTGCGCGGTCTGCATTCTCGGCGGAAAGAGTCTTCTGCTGCTCGGGATTAAGCGCGCCACGGCTGGTGACGAAGCCCTCGTTGTTCTCGCCGACAAGTCCGGCACTCAGAAGTGCATCCATCTGCGGCAGCCTGTCCTTTATGCGAGTCTGCACGGCGGCATCCTGCGCATAACTGATGGTTGGCACGCCAATGGCGGCTATGCAGAACAAACTAAGCGTTAAGAAAGAAAGGGTTCGGCGAATCATTGCTTTTGCTCCTGTGTGGGTTTGGCAGCCTCATAGTCGCGCGTCGTGGACGCGGCGTCGATGTCTGCAAAGAAATTGTCGAGTTCGCGTTGCACCTTGAGGTTCACATCCACGGTCAGGTGGATGGGTTTTATCTCATGCTGTGTCTTGATTGTTATACAACCAGCCAGACTGAGTACCCCGGAGAGCAAGGCGAGTGAAAGTAGTGCTTTGTTAGACATCGGGTGATACAGCTAGAGGTTATGACAGCGGAAGTGAGGAAAAGGTTTCATTCATTCTTCCCCATATCTATCATGGAGAAAATCTTCAGCAAGGGCAGCTCCATCAGGTCTTGGATGGGTATCTCTGTGTTCACAGTCAGGCTGCCAATGGGCACGGTTGTCTTTAATGTCTCCCCGTAGCCACTGCCCGATGAGACAATAGTGACACCGACGTCACGCCCGACGGTTTCTTTTATATCGATGCGGAGCGACTCGACATCGAAGTTGTTAAAAGCTGTCTCCACGCTGCGGTTTACTTGAAAGTTCAAGCTCTTGATGTCGAGACCTTCGGTCAACCATCCATCCTTGCGGTAGCGTATCTTGCCATGCATCCCCTTGCGGAGTTCTAGATAGCCTGGCAGCGGGGTAATCTGCCCGTTCTCGATACGGAAACTAATCACGCCATCGAGAAGCCCCGCGGCTTCCACCTGTAACTGCGGGAAGAGCGTGGTCGCTTCGACCATATCGAGCCCGATGCAGGCCAGTGCGAGCGTGAACGTGGGCTTGGCCGGGTTGACAGTAAAGGGCGCTGACATGATGCGCCCGCCGAGGAAACCGTACTCGAACTTACTGACGACCATGGTCTCGTTATCATCGATGCGGAACTCTATTATGCCGTCGATGATGTCCAGCTTGCCCGTGGTTACGCGGGAAAAGGTAATGGTGCGAACGCCATCGGTGTGCAGCGGGTAAATGCTATCCAGGGAAAGGTCGGCATTCAGACCTTCCACGGTAATCTCCTTCTTGGCGAACCGGAAGGTAGCGTTCTCGGCGAGTACGGATGCGCGCGCGGCGTAGGTTTTCCCCGCGAATGTGCCTTCGGCGTTAACGGCGTAGCGCCCACTTAACTCGAGATCGTTCAGGGCAGGCACCAGACCAACAAAGAGAAGCCCTCGATTCAGATTAACAGGACCACTGGCGAAGGAGAATTTCCCCGTGCCTGCGGCATCCATAGTCGCATTGGCCGCCCAGGGAAGCGAGTAGTCGCCGTAGAGGCCATTCGCCTGCACCTGGGAAATAGCGCCATCGTAGAGCAAGTCAGCCTGAAGGTGCGACAAGGTATGTTGATTCCAGCGGAGTGCATCCACCGACATCAGCGCGGATAGTGAGGTTGGAGAGCCGGGCTGCGCAGCATTCGCCTGCGCCTGCACGCTCCATCCTTTGAGGGACGCCTCATCATTCCAACCCAGCGAAGCACCCTCAGCGCGAAAGGATTCAAGTACATCGGGGAGCAGGCCGATAATTGCAGCCGGGCCGTTGCCCGCAGCCTTCCCCAGCGATTGCCACACAGCGAGCGGTGCCGTCTTCGCGCGGATGCTACCGCTAAACTGGTCGAACACCGCCGTACCCTGGGGTGCCTTTACCGAGAGCGAGGGGAAAGCGCATTCCCCGGACCCACCGAGTGCGTTATTGTCCAATGCTCCTTCCATGCTGAACCCGCCAGTGCCCGTGATAACCATGCCGCTCAGGACTAAGTTCAGGCCATCCGCGCTATTTCCCAGGGTAAACCTCGCGCGAGGCGGGCTGCCCTTAGGCAAGTCCACCGCCATCCATGCATCGATAGGGAACTCCGCTGGCTGAGCCGGGTCCAGGCGGACGAGTGCCTGCGCAGTCGCCTCGATCTGTGGGTGCTCGGGGAAGCCCTTTACCTGTGCCTTCACGCCGCCGAAGCGTGCCGTTGCCAGGGCACTGCTAGCGACATTCTCTGCCTGAAGTGTGAAGTCTGCCAGTTGCCCCCGCACCTTTAGCGCGAGTGGGGCAAAGTTATGACCCATTGCGCGTAAATCGCTAATGGCCGCGTCCGCAGTGATCTCTGCACTCTTCCAATCAGCGATCTGCGAGAGCTGTAGCTGGAGATTCATCACACCCGCAGCCTCAGTGCCATAGCGAAATGCAGCCTGATAAACACTTGCGGAAGCGACTCCTTCCTTTAAGCCCGCCGTCACTTGACATGGCTCCACCCGCATGTCCCCGAAAGTCATCGCAACCTGGCTACCCACGCTGAACGCTGGTTGCCCGCCCCAAGTCCAGCGTACGGCGGCAGCTGTTTTCCCTAAATCGACCTGCGCCCCCTTGGCGCTTAGGTGGGCATTGGCAGTTTCGACAACCGCAGTCACTATAGGCGCAGCGCCGGGAGATTGTTCTGCCAGCGTCTCCAGTGTCACCGGGTCAAGGGAAACCACAAGCGTCTCCGGCCACTTATCGGCGGCTGCAGCATGCGCCAGCGCGAGCGCGGCAGCGGTGTCATCCAGCTTAAAGGAAACCTGCGCTATGCTGGTTGACTCGCTGGCAAGGCGCACCTTTGCAGCAAGGTCCATCGTCTTTGATCGGCCCTGGAGAAGGGCTAGCAAGCCATCCTTCTCTGGCGAAACAGTGCCCTCAAGCGGAACACGGAGTGAAGTCGTCCCCATATTTACGATGAGCGCACCACGCACCACGGTGATCCTTTCCGCAGGCAGTACTAGCTTCGGCAGGACAGGGATGTCCCAGTTGAACGGCGCGGGGGCGGGGTCATCCTTCGCCAGGGTGTCGGGCAGAGTCAGTGTAATTGCCAAGCCCTCTACAGTGATCGCTTGTACCCGCCCCTTGGCAGCTTCCCAGGGAAGGAATTCCGCACTCACTCGCTCGACAGTGATGGACATATTCTCCTTGTCGAGACGCACCGCCTCCACGCGAGCGAACCACGGACTGACCGCAGTAAACGTCAGCTCATGCCTCGTGAAACCAAGCTTACCCAAGGCATTTCCCGTAAAATGATTGGCCAGCAGCGGTAACCCGTAGATAACACCCGCAACTAAAAGCACTCCCAGGACAAGCAGCCAAAGAACCCAGCGCAAGAGCGCTTTCCGCCGCTGTCGAGCGCGCCAGCTCATTTCACGCCATCAGTTTTCGGCGGATCGAAGTAGTCATTAAAGACCCCGAAGTTAATGTCCACCGATTCCACAACCATGTCGGAACTTATTTTCCCGTTCACAGACCGCTGGATGCGCATAGCCAGCCAGATAGAGTCGTACTTGCGATAGCCGCTCATGAGTGTCTCGATCTTCTCGACCTTCCCATCGACACTGCGCTCATTTACAACCTTCAGTTCAGTAAAGGTGCGGGTATCGATGTAAGTGTCCGTCACCGTCCCATTCGTTTCTGTAGTACGAAGAACATAGCACTCACTGCGTCCGATCATATCGAGCCCCAGCAGTTCCAGCTTTATGCTGCGTTCCTGCCAGTGAACGAGAGGTCCATCAAATTGCGAATCCGCCGCGAACTGTTCGGCATCTTTACCTGTTATTATCGTAGTCTCCGCCGCATTTTCTCCAACAATCCTGCGCCATGCCGTCTCGCCATTGTAGCCAATATGGATGGCACGGCCCTGCCAGCGTAGGATCATACGCCGCAGGCTCGGGCGCTTCTTGATAAGTACTACATCGTAAGTGATCGCACCCTTGCTCTGCTCGTTGTCCTCCGTCACCTTGCCGATCATACGCACACTGCTGATAGTCTTAATATGATCCTTGCCCCCATTCGCCTCGATGTAGGCATCCACCAGCGCCTCAGCAGTCTTCAGGTAGCGGCCACGCTCCGGTATGGGCAAAAGCTCGGCATGCACAAGCGGAGTGCCAACGACTAACAGCATGCAAGCAAGACAAAGTGACTTGAGCGAGAAACCGGGGACGAGTTTGTTCAGGGAAATCATCGATACAGCGCTGTAGTAAACCGTTGATAGTACAACGTTGCAAGGCAGAAGGCAGCGCTTGAAACTGTATGGAATCGCGACCATCGGCCAATGGCTGCCATTGGCACCCTCCAGAGTCACGGGTGTGGCCTGATGGCTGCCATTGACCCGTAAATGAGTCATGGGTGTGGGTTGCGGTCCGTCCGTGACCCATAAATGAGTCACAGGTGTGGGTTGCGGTCCGTCCGTGACCCGTAAATGAGTCATAGGTGTGGGTTGCGGTCCGTCCGTGACCCGTAAATGAGTCATAGGTGTAGGTTGCGGTCCGTCCGTGACCCGTAAATGAGTCATAGGTGTGGGTTGCGGTCCGTCCGTGACCCTTTATTCGTCACTCTGACGCCGGGAATGTCGTGTCGCATCTGGCAGGTGACGACCTTGGTGAAACGTTCCGGGCGTTCTGGCCCACTTCAACACTGGCAATGGTTATTAGGGCTGAGGAACAAACGCTACCCATTCGGGCCACGCACTCCCCTACTCCACCGTCACACTCTTCGCGAGGTTCCGGGGCTTGTCCACATCGCAACCGCGAGCCAGTGCCATGTAGTAGGCGAGGATCTGGACGGGGATGGTAAAGAGAATGGGCTGCACGCACTCGTGGCTGTCGGGTATGTGGATGACTTCGTCCGCCACACCCTCGGGGAACTCACGCCCGGCATTGGTAATGGCGATTACCGGGCCTTTGCGGGCCTTGATTTCCTGGAGGTTGGAGAGTACTTTCTTAAATACCTCACCCTTGGGGACCAGGATCACGGTCGGGCATTCCGGGTTGATTAGTGCGATTGGCCCGTGCTTCATCTCCGCAGCCGGGTAGCCTTCGGCGTGGATGTAGGAAATTTCCTTAAGCTTGAGCGCGCCTTCGAGCGCGATGGGGAACATGGACTGCCTGCCGAGAAAGAGGAAGTCGTTCTTTGATGCGTACTTGTTCGCGATCTCCTTGAGCTTGTCCGCCTGGTCTAGTATCTGGCTGATCATCCCCGGCACCGTACGCATGGCCTGAACCATGGCCGTGCCATCGCTAAAGGAAAGATCGCGCAAACGCCCGAGGTACAGGGCCATCATCGAGACGATGAGAATCTGCGAGGTAAAAGCCTTGGTGCTGGCCACTCCGATCTCCGGTCCTGCGTGTTGATAGATTCCGCCGTTGCTCTCGCGGGCGATCGTGCTGCCGACACCATTGGTGATGGCCAGGGTACGGTAGCCTTTGCGCTTGGACTCCCGGAGTGCTTCCAGTGTGTCGATGGTTTCCCCGCTCTGGCTAATGACAAATACGAGAGTGTTCTTATCCAGGGGTGCGTTGCGGTAGCGGAACTCGCTCGCGTACTCCACCTCTACGGGGATGCGTGCGTACCGCTCCACCAAATACTCCGCCACGAGGCAGGCATGCCAGGCGGTACCGCAGGCGAGAAATAAAATGCGATCGATTTGGCGCAGTTCGCGGGAATCCAGATTAAGGCCGCCAAACTTGGCTGTGGACCCGTCATCCGAAAAGCGCCCACGCATGGCATTCTCCAGCGCGATGGGCTGCTCATAAATCTCTTTGAGCATGAAGTGCTCGTAGGTGCCCATCTCGGCATCCTCTATATTCCAATGCACCGCGTTGACCACGGCATTGACAGACTCATCGCTCGTTGTAGTGATGCTGAAATCGTCCACCGTCAATCGCACGACCTGGCCATCGTCGAGATAGACTACATTCTGAGTGCGCCCAGCAAAGGCAGTCACATCGCTGGCGAGAAAGTTCTCCCCATGCCCTACGCCGACTACCAGCGGTGAGCCTTTACGAGCACCTACGATCTCGGTGGGGCACTCTGTGGATAACACTGCAATCCCATACGTGCCCTCGACATGCAGCAAGCTCTTGCGCACGGCAGTTTCCAACCGGCTGCGGCCATTCTCGGCGGCGGGCTCCTTTGCTAGATGATAGGCGATGAGGTTCGAGAGCGCTTCCGTATCGGTTTCGCTGAAAAAGGCGTACCTCTTGCTGAGGAGAAACTTCTTCATCGAAAGGTAGTTCTCGATCACGCCATTGTGGACGAGGGCTATCTTCCCATCACTGGACAAATGGGGGTGCGCATTCGCATCCGTCACCCCACCGTGTGTCGCCCACCGGGTGTGGGAGATGCCGATACGGCTCTTCAAGTCCATGGGTGCAATGAGCTTGTTCACGTTCTCCACGCGACCGGCCTTCTTCAGCACCCGCAGGCCCTGTGGCTCCAACAATGCGATCCCGGCGGAGTCGTAGCCCCGATACTCGAGGCGTTTCAGTCCTTCAATAAGGATGGATGAAGCGTTTTGTTTACCGATATAGCCAACTATTCCACACATGGTGCCTAAGTTGCTGGATTTTAGAGGCAATGCAAGTCTCTATGCGGGGGACAAGGCTGTGCAGTTTTCATAATTCCACTCGACAGTCATAACGAATCACGTAAATCATCGTTTAATGTCAGAGGATATGATTCATCAACCCCATGACAAGCTGTTCAAAAGCAGCTTTCAGGATATTCCCACAGCCATTGAGTTCTTTAAGAACTACCTGCCCGCCACCGTGGTCGATGCACTGGATTGGTCCACACTGCGTCTGCTTCCGGGTCGCCATCTCAATGACAAGCTCAAATCCAGCGAGAGCGACCTACTCTATGAGATTAGCAATTTCGCCGGTGAGCAATCCCTGCTATACGTCTTGTTTGAGCACCAGCGCCTGGAAGACCGCTGGATAGCGTTTCGCCTGGTCAGCTATATGATCGAGATATGGCAGAACTTTCGCAAACAGAGCCCATCGGCCCTCAAGCTTCCCGTGATTATCCCTATTGTGCTGGCCCAGAACCACCAACACTGGACCACATCCCCGCATTTCAGCGACTTGCTTAACCTCACTGGCCTGCCTGATGCGTTCAAGAGCCATACGCTTAATCTCACCTTCTCCCTGCTAGAACTAAGCCGTCAAGCCTACGCGGAATTGGTTGGTACCCCACTCGGCGTGATGACCTTGCGCGTAATGAAAGCAGAGCAGACCGAAGACTGGCGCAATCCTGTGATTTTGGATGAAAAGTTACTGATACAGCTCAACGCGTCCGATCTGGAGCGCATCTTGCGCTATGTCTTCCAAGTGAGCAATCTTGACACAGAAACAGCGGAGAATATCATTGAAAATATACAATCTGAAACCATCCGGAATACAACCATGACACTAGCAGAAAAGTTTATTCTCAAAGGTCAGCAGGAAGGTTGGCAAAAGGGTCAACACGAAGGTTGGCAGAAGGGCCAGCACGAAGGCTGGCAAAAGGGTCGACACGAAGGTTGGCAGAAGGGTCAACACGAAGGCTGGCAGAAGGGTCAACATGAAGGATTAGTTGACGGCTTAATCCGCCAGATTCATGCCTTTGAAAAAGTGTTGGGAAATAACAGCACCGATACGGAAACACTCAAAGCCTTGACGGTGACGGAATTGGAGCAGCGTGCTGCTCAGCTTCAGACCGCATTGAGCCAACGCTTACAGGGGTAGAGGCTGGTATCGGGTAGTAAAGTAGTTCGCCCGTTTAACAGCTCAGGCAACCAAGCGTGTGATGAAGGCCTCTGAAACCATCCGGAATACAACCATGACACTAGCAGAAAAGTTTATTCTCAAAGGTCAGCAAAAGGGTCAACAAGAAGGCTGGCATAAGGTCAACACGAAGGATTAGTCGAGGGCTTAATCCGCCAGATTCAAGCCTTCGAGCAAGTGTTGGGTAAGCACACCGATTCGGAAACACTCAAATCCTTGACGGTGACGGAATTGGAGCAGCGTGCCGCTCAGCTTCAGACCGCATTGAGCCAACGCTTACAGGGGTAGAGGCTGGTATCGGGTAGTAAAGTAGTTCGCCCGTCAACCAGCTTAATCCACCAAGCGCTTGGTGATGTCCCCGTAGCTATCTATCCGCCTGTCCCGAAAGAAGGGCCAGATACGTCGGAAGTCTTCCAGCGCGGACAGGTCACACGTGTAATGCACTATCTCCTCACAATCGAGAGAGGCCCGCACTGCCACCTGCCCATAGAAGTCTGCTACAAAGCTCTGCCCCCAGAACTCCGTCTCCCCTTCGCGGCCTATGCGATTCGCCGCAGCGACATAGCAGCCGTTCGCTACTGCGTGTCCGCGCTGTACCGTTTCCCAAGCACAATGCTGTGCCTCGCCAAGAGAAGCCTTCTCGGCGGGTAGCCAGCCAATCGCTGTGGGATAGAAAAGAATCTGGGCGCCAGCCATCGCAGTTAATCGCGCGGCTTCCGGGTACCATTGATCCCAGCAAATGAGGACACCAATCGTGCCATGGCGCGTGCGCCACGCGCGGTACCCGAGGTCTCCCGGTGTGAAGTAGAACTTTTCCTCAAACCCCGGGTCCTGGGGGATGTGCATCTTGCGGTAATAGCCCAGCACAGAGCCATCGGCATCGATGATCGCTGCGGTATTGTGGTAGATGCCGGGTGCCCGTCGCTCGAAGAATGGCACAATAATCACCACGTTTAACTCGGCTGCGAGTGTCTGCATCGTGCGCACTGCGGGGCCATCCGCAGGCTCTGCCAAGTCGAAGTTGCGGGTATCCTGATCCAGGCAGAAGTAGAGCGTATTGTACAACTCTTGCAGGCAGAGAATACGGGCCCCATCACGCGCGGCGTGGCGAACCAGACGCACAGCGGTGGCGAGATTGGTCGCCTTGTTCTCAACACAGTGGTTCTGAATTAGTGCGATGGGAACTTGCATGCGTGTATTCAGTCGCCAATGCCAAAAAGTTCCAAGCGAAAAGTTGCAGGTCGCACACTTGCGCTTGCATGCCCGGGCTGTCAACGTACGCGGTTTCTCGCCATGGCTTGGATATTCTATGGGCTGCTTTCAGCAGTCTTTCTCGGGCTCTACGACCTGTTCAAGAAGTACGCAGTGGACGGCAACGCCGTGCTGCCTGTCATCTTCTACAGTACCGTGGCCAGTGCATTGGTGTGGCTTCCCTTCTGGATTATCTCTCGGGTAAGCCCGGCAGTAGTGGCAGACACTCTACTGTATGTCGCTCCGATGAGCCCACTTGATCATGCAAGGCTACTCCTGAAAGCCACGATAGTTGCATCGTCCTGGGTATTTACTTACTTTGCAATAAAGCACCTGCCCATCTCCCTTGCCGGACCAATCCGTGCAACCGGGCCGCTATGGACATTGGTGGGTGCCTTGCTCCTTTTCTCAGAGCGACCGGGTACCTGGCAATGGGTCGGCATCGGGATGACATTGATTGGGTTTGCCATGCTTTCGCGTGCAGGTCGCCTTGAGGGCATTCACTTCGCGAAGGATCGATGGATAATCTATATGGTCGCGGGTACAGTCATGGGCTCGGTAAGTACCTTGTACGACAAGTACCTCCTCAACACGCTTCACATACCCGTGGCAGCGGTGCAGTGCTGGTTCTCCATCTATCTGGTATTGGTCTTCGCCCCGCTTGCGTATGGCTGGTGGCGGCGGTGGTGGCCGCGCGCCACGTTCCACTGGCGCTGGAGCATCCCCTTGATAGGACTGGCGCTTCTGGCAGGAGACTATGCCTACTTCACAGCCTTGGCAGACCCTCACGCGATGATCGCGGTGCTGGCGTGTCTTCGCCGAGGCAGTACATTAATAGCCTTTGCTGGCGGTATCATTCTCTTTCGCGAAGCCAATGGCTGGAAAAAGATACCGGCTCTTACAGCGATTCTGCTCGGGATTACGATTATTGTCGTGGGGTAGGAGGCATGGCTAATACGTCTCCCATGCATCCCATACTTCTCATACATACCATGCAGTAAATGAGCTGCGCTGTAAGCGTGAAACAAAGAGGCACAAGTCTCCATCCGCCGTAAAAAATACTTGCGCTCACGCGACTCCCCAGCGCACGCTGTTAGCGCAATGGCTACTTCAGAAAAACAGTTGCCCGATTGGGTACCCTCCGGGGGCGGCGAAGGCTTTACGACCGAGGTGATGCCAGGTGTTGTAGGCGGCCACGATGGGCTGCCCGGCTCCGGCGTAGGTACCAATACCCCCACCCGCCCCGTGGTTAAGCGGCGGCAGCTTTCAGTTGAGGATTATGTTGCCGGTGTAATCGCTGGAGACAGGGCAATTCTTGGGCGTGCCATAACCTTGGTGGAGAGTAATAACCCGGAGCATGCAGCCATCGCTCGGGAGGTTTTGAAAAGCCTGCAACCACGCACGGGCGGAGCCGTGCGCGTAGGTATCACTGGAGTACCGGGCGCTGGTAAGAGTACCTTTATCGAGTCCCTGGGCACATGGCTCTGCGGACAGGGCCACAAGGTCGCCGTGCTGGCGGTGGACCCTTCGAGCACCCGCACAGGTGGCAGCATTCTCGGGGATAAGACACGGATGGAGCAGCTATCCCGACTGGACACGGCCTTTATCCGCCCCTCGCCTTCTGGAGGCACACTCGGAGGAGTCGCGCGCAAGAGCCGCGAGACGCTGCTGCTCTGCGAGGCGGCCGGATTCGATGTCGTGCTGGTGGAAACCGTCGGCGTTGGCCAGAGCGAGGTCACCGTGCGCTCCATGGTGGACTTTTTCCTCCTAATCTTAATCGCCGGAGCGGGCGACGAGTTGCAGGGGATTAAGAAAGGCGTCATCGAGCTGGCAGATATGATCCTGGTAAACAAAGCCGATGGCGATAACCTCCCTCGAGCGAATGCCGCCCGCGCCGAGTACGAGCGCGTGCTCCACTATCTGCGGCCTGCAACCGAAGGCTGGCAAACCCATGCCCACACGGTCTCGGCTCTCACGGGTGAAGGCGTTCCGGAAGCGTGGGCAGTGGTGCAGAAGTTTGCCGAAACCATGAAGATCAGCGGTCAGTTTACCACCCGCCGCCACTCACAGGATGTCGCCTGGCTTCATGCGTTGATAGAAGAAGCCCTGCGGCAACGCTTCAGGCAACACCCGACCGTACAGGCGCTCCTGCCAGGCTTGGAGACAGCAGTCATGCAAGGCGAGATTGCTGCATCGCTCGCCGTGGAGCAGTTGTTCGCCCAAGTGGACGACACTCTTTTGCGTTCTGGTAAAGCCCAGACCTGATTCTGTCCCCTACTAGGGCGATGGGGCACTCTGCTAGTGCGCAGGACTCGTCCTCTATCCCAATCTGGTGCAAGAGTTTGTGTAAAGAGCGCCCCACAAGGAGCGTCCCGACCCATGCCAGTTCATTCCAGACCCTTGATAGCTGACACCTGGGGTACTCTTCCCGTCATCAACGAGTGCATTTCGGTATTTAGTCCTCCGCCACGCGTCATCAATGAGTGCATTTTGTACATTTGGGGTCCGCTACCCGTCATCAGTCCCTGCATTTCAGGCGCGAGAACACCGATTTCGGTCATTTGTCCCTGCATTTCATGCGCAACCCGTTTGCATCCCGTCATCAACGACTGCATTTCTGCCGCGAAGCCTACTCTACCCGTCATCAACGAGTGCATTTCAAGCGCGAGGCCTCCCCTACGCTGATGTGACGAGTATATTCCCAGCGTTGAGACAGTTCTACGGGGATTTAGAGAAACAACAGCCCGATAGTGCGCGTTGAATGCAGTCGCTAATCCCCCTCTAGCAGCACGAACTCGCGGACGAGATTCGCGATGGGAGTAACAAGTGAAGCCATCAGCGTTCAGCTTTGACCCTATTGACCTTATTGACTGACCAATATGGACGCTTCTGCCTCTCTGCCTTCCGACTCAGTGCCTCTGTGCCTTTGGACCTTAGTGCCTACAATGGAGCTCATGCTGTGTAAATAATGGCTCATTGGTGGATACCGTGTGACAACGTCACGCGAATGTTTGAAGTTAATAAAAAATAGCTGCGGGCCACGATGGCTACAGCTTGACTTTTCAGGGTGGCTTGAAACCATAACTACAACCATGGCAACTGGAACTACGCTGTCTATCCACGCTCCAGAAGCATTTTCCAATTACGGGATTACCCTGCATGGAAAATGGACTGCCTGTCATAGCGATGTGCTCCTTACTCCTACGCCGTTTACTTTAAGGAAGCCCCTCCAATGACCGTCGCCAAAGCATGAATCCCGAGCCTGACTACTCTCATAATCATCCATTTCGTCGTCGGCATAGACGCTCTAGGCATACCCGTCTTGCGAGAAAGCATCTCTCCTCCCGATTGCTGGACCACGCGCCGTGGGGCATCCTTCTCATCGAGCAAACCTGCACCGCAATCAACCGCGAAGCCTGTTCTCTCTTTGGCCTCTCGCGTTCCGGGCTCTTGCAGAGCGATCCCTTTGAATTCGCACCGGAACTCCAGCGCTGTGGCACACCTAGCAGCTTACTGTCAGCCGCACGCAAAGAGAGCGCACTGGCGGGGGACACAGTAAGCTTCATCTGGCGCGTGCGCCGTCCGGACGGGTATGAGTTTGATGCAGAGATAAACCTCGAGGCAGCCACAAATAGCAGCGGCTCCCCTGCCCTGCTCCTGTTCATTCGCGACATTTCAAGAGAGCGTCTTGCAGATGACCGCCTGCGCATGCTCTCCCGCGCCATTGAGCAGGTGAGTGCCCTCGTGTTTATCACAGATATACGCGGCAATATCGAGTACGTGAACGCTGCTTTCTCGGAGATCACGGGCTACCGTGCAGCAGACATCATCGGCCTGAACCCAAGGATACTCGGGGCCAGGGAAAACCCACCCGAAGTGTTCCGCGACATGTGGGCAACCATTAGCTCCGGCCGTGACTGGCGGGGACAGTTGTGCAATCGCCGCAAGAGCGGAGATAATTTCTGGATGGAAACAGTGGTCTCTCCGGTGCGAGGCGAAGACGGCAAGATTGTCCACTACCTGGCAGTCGCGAAAGATATAACAGCCCAGAAACAACTCGAAGAAGAGCGCAACCGGCTCCAGCAACAGCTCCAGCAGGCACACAAAATGGAGGCCCTCGGTGCACTGGCCGGTGGCGTGGCACACGACTTTAATAATATCCTGGCTGCCATCTACGGGCTGGCTTCCATGGCCCGCAAGGACATCGCAGACGAGACCATGGCGGCCGCCAACCTCGACCGCCTGCTCAATGCCACCAGCCGCGGACGCGATCTGGTCAGCCAGATTCTTACCTTTAGCCGCAACCAGGAGAACCGCCCCGTACTTCTTCGGCTTGACCACTGTGTCGGCGAGTCCATCGAGTTCCTCAGCCACGCTTTACCCAGTACCATCAAGATCGTACGCGACTATGAGGAGATCACCCACCGTATTTTAGCGGACCCGGTGAAAATCCAGCAGGTACTGGTAAATCTCGGTACGAATGCCGCACACGCCATGCATGAGCACGGCGGGACACTTACCATACAGATTCGTGCGCTCAATCTCGACCCCCTTCAAGTACGCCGCTATCACAACCTCGCACCCGGCGACTATCTCCGGTTGACGGTTTCCGATACCGGTCACGGGATGGACGAGGCCACGCGTGCGCGTATATTCGACCCGTTTTTCACGACAAAGAAGCCAGGCGAAGGCACAGGGCTGGGGTTATCCGTAGTTCATGGAATAATAGCCGCCTGCCGGGGACAAATCTCCGTGTATAGCGAGAAAGGTGTCGGGACGGTTTTCCATATACTGCTTCCCATAGCCCAAAGTGAAGCCGGCCCCACTCCAGCGCGTATCGCATCCCTGCGCCGTGGCAGTGAGTGCATCCTGTACGTCGATGACGAAGAGGGCATAGCAATCACCCAGGCCCAAATCCTTCGCGACCTCGGCTATACCGTGGACGTGTGCGTTGACCCACTGCGCGCCCTGAGCCTGTTTACCTCGCATCCTGAACGCTACGATCTAGTTATAACAGACCAGACCATGCCCACCCACTCAGGGATGGAACTGGCCGCATTAATTCGCCAGATCCGCGCAGACATTCCGATTCTCCTCACAACAGGATTCAGCATCCATGTTACCGAGCACACGCTGGAACAAGTAGGTATCTACCGCGCCCTCATGAAGCCAGTCTTTCTAAGCGAGCTTTGCCATGCCATGGCTCAGGTACTCGATACGAAAGACCACGGCAAATAAAGAGAGCTACGGAGCGGGCTGACTCGGGGCAGGTGTGGCAGGCTCGCTTGGCAGGGTGGACTTCTTACGCAAGCGCGTAGCAGGCACCCACTCGTCCCAGCTCTCGTTTATGCCTTCATAATTCACCCTGAACTTGGACTCCTTTACGTCCAGGATGGAACCAGGATGCCACTTATCGTGCCAGAGTATCTCGACACCCTCGCCAATGGTATAATCGGCTCTGGCCAGCGGCTCATTAACCGACTCCGAGCGCTCAGGACGAGTCAACTTGATGGCAGGCTTGGAAGACTCTGCTGCGGTCTGCATGGCAGGCTTCTCCTTAGGTATGCGCAACTGCGAGCTACTAACCCACTCGGTCACACGCCAGCCATTCGAATCCATAAATGCAATCTGTACGCGCTGACCATCCACCGCAGCGATGGTGGCCGATGTCCACCGCATCACTTCCACTGGTAAGCCAACACTTAGTGTTACAGGAGCCTCATCGGCTGCCCATGCACCACTACACAGCGTTAACCCACAGAGTATGACTAGCGCATTCAGGGATCGTCTCATACACCCATATTACACCGTACATCGCTCCAGACACAACCAGCATTTCCATTTAGCTGTTAGCCCATAGCTCTGAGCCTTCTACTCATCGGAATTGTACCGTAGTTAGTCGATATGTTTCGACTCTCATGCGCACAAAAAGAGAACAATTAAAGCTTAACAGACTTGCGTACAAACCCACTCCTGTTAGTTTCTTTCACAAGATCCAGTGCCCCGGTATCAGCGGTTTAGGGAAATGTGTGTGCTAGTAACAAGGGAGTAGTGTACCGCTGATACATGCAATATCTGGTGTCCTATGTGCGTCCTACGCCATTTACTAGCCCCCTGCAAAGGGGGCTTTTTTTGTGAATCTTTACCGCCATGACGCGGTACGGTACCCGCTTATCCCCCAGTAGTATCTGCCTATTTCTTTGGCAAAACGAGACGGGGAATGGGCTTCGTGGAAGGCGGAGCAAACTGGATCGGCTTCGGAGTAATCGAAGGAGTTTGGCTCGCTGGCAGTGGGCTTGCCACTGGCTGCGCTGGCGGTGTGCCGGCTGAATTGGGAGTCGACGACGGTGGAATGGCCCGAAACGGAGATTCGGATTCTTCCAAATTCTTGGCCAGGGTGAACTTGGAGAACAAGATGTTGGTGAAGCCTTTCTTCACGGAGATCAACGGCGTGACTGATTTCGCAGGCGGCGGTGTTGGTGCCACCAAGGGAGCGTCCACCGGAGCTGAGGTGGATGGTGCTTTCTTCGCAAATTGTGCGACTACGGTGCTATATAAAATCGGCTTCTGGAAATACGGAATATTTCTTCCCTCAAGCAGTCTTTTCTCCGTACCGGTCAGGCACCCGGAGACAATCGCGATCTTGGTCTTCTCCTCGGTATAGCTCAGATCGAGCACAAAATCCACTCCTGGGCCATCAGGCATGCGATGATCAGCGATGATCATGTCCAGATTGTCACGCTCCACGGTATAAATGGCATAGGCATCGCGCAGCGTGTGAGCGGTCAATACTTCATGACCAAGCTTTTCAAGCTGAGAGACCGCGAGTGAGCTCATCTCCGGCTCATCCTCGATGAGTAATATTTTCATAGGCAACCACTTAGGAATACAGCGTTTACAGAGTACGGTGCGACTTACTATCCTACATCTATCGGAGTATATTCGTAAAATTTAGTCCTTTTTACAATAAAAATATGGGGGGTATCCCTATATGACTATGCCGCTGTACTGTTAAAATAACAAAACCGCAGAAATGATTTCTGCGGTTTTGTGTAAAAAATGAGACTTTCAGTTAATCCTACGGAGCACCCATATCTACGTAAACAGCCGGGTCCGTCAGCGGGACAACTGCGTACCAAGGATAGTAGTCGTAGCCTGTGTAGCCGAACTGGGCTTTATTAAAGTCGTAGATGAAGTAACCTCCGGCCTCAGTTGAATCACCGGCAAATATATAAATCCAGTTTGCTGAAGAGAAGACGAAGACGAAGGGGTAGAAACCATCATAAACATGACCTATCTCTTCCTGCCACTTGAAACCAGCGCCTGTTACATAGAACTGATTTGGCCCGGTGGCAGTGCCTAGAATACTGGTTGGCGGGGGCGCAATGGCGCTGTCCGCCAAGTCTGGTATGCCGTCGCCATCGCTGTCGGTGCTATCGATTAGGGAGAGGAAGTAGAGCGCAGAATCCGCATCAAAGTTGGCCGGAGCTAAATTGGCCGACAGCTCGCCCGAGAATGTAGTGCCGTTGCGCTTCAGTACTGTTTGCGCGAAGTCGAAGGTGGCAGCATTCACAGTCAGCGAAAACGGTGCCAGCGTCACAGTATTCGCATCGGTGATGGTATAGTTGGCGCTTCCGGAGATGTTTTGTGTGCTACCGTTAACGGAGCGGGACAGCGTTAATGCCAGGGTCTTCGCCGTTGAATCGTAGCTGGAAGCTCCTGTGGAGCCGCCTATGTTACTCGTGACTGGAGTAAGCGTCTGCGCGCTCCAGGCACCAGCGCGCTGCACTATACCGACAATCGGAGAGGTGACTACTCCTGCTTCTGGTGTAGATGCGGGGAGTTCTAGCGTTACGTAACCGGCATCCTGCTCCACTCCAGTATCAATGTTGATTGCGGTGTAGGCGCTACTCACCAAATTGGCATTGGTGGTAGATGCTGGGAGCAGCCCTTCAATTAAGATATGGGTAGCTGCATTGGGGGAGACGTAGGCTTCGGTCTGCAAAAAGCGAAAGTTTCTATCAGCGAGGAACCCGGATGCTTTCTGATACGGAGTCACGGTGACAGTCAAGTTCCCGGCCATAAGGGGAGCCGCGAAACCAAGAATTAATAAGGGAAGGGTGAGTTTCATAGATCTAATGGGTTGGGATACTAGGGGATATTGGCACTATAATAAGCGATTTGGTACTAAGCACAAGGCAGATATTTATTAGCAAGGAGTCAATCCTGAACTGCTCAATCAAGATCAGTCTGATTAGTCTGAGCATCCTAAGCCACCGGATTCTCCGCAAGCCACTCGGCCATGAGCAGGAACGAGGCGGCAGTCCAGGAATACCCGGGGCAGCGCAATCCTTCGCCAGTGAGTGCGTTGTAGTTCTCCCACATCTGGCCGTCACGGCCACAGAGGGCGCAGAAGCGCTCCGCCACGGTGCGGGCGAGTGCGGTTTCCCCGGCGCTGAGTAACCCGTCGAATATCAGATGGGTGCTTGGCGCCCAAATGGGTCCGCGCCAGTAACCATCGGGTTCATAGAGCTTGCTTCCGGGAGCTTGCGTGGCTGGTCCCCACTCGGTGAGAAATGGTCCACCGGGCGAAAGATCCTTTACCAGAGTTTTACGGATGGTTTCGGGTAACCTCGCTCCGAGCAGAATGGGCATGCGATCGAGAAGGGATTGCGTATCCTTCGCCGTGGTCTTCGTGTTTAATGGGGAGACAAATCTATCTTTCTGCCACAGCTTGCTGACCATAAGGTTAAGGTGCTCGCTGGCTCTCATACGCCAGACCGAGGCCAGCTCATCCTTGCCGAGGATATCCGCCATCGTCGCGAGTCCCTCCATCTGGACAACGAGATGCGCCTGCAAGTCCGCGCCGGTTGTCGGGTAGCCTTGATCAAAGATCGTGGCGTTGTCCCAGCCGGATTCATTGCCATGCAAGTACTCGCAAAGGCCATTGTTATCGCTGTCGCGCTGGGCATACCACCATTCAGTCTGGCGCGTGATGGGGCCGATCGCTTCCTTCGCAAAGGCCTTTGCCTTGGTCTTGCCCACGCGCTCCAGCAGCTTCATGAATGTCCAGCCATAGATGGGTGGTTTCACAAAAGTGTGTTGCGCAAAGAGGTCATTGACCGAGTCCGGGAACGCTCCATTGCTCTTCTGGTGGTCAAACATCACCCGCAACTGGTCAAACGCAAGCTCGGGATCAGCCCGGGCCACAGCGAGAGCGTTGAAGCAGTTATCCCACGACCACACCTGGTTCATCCAGTTGCGCGACATGTAAATCGTCCGCCGGGTTACTGCCCCGAGTGGAGCGATTTGGGTGTTCCACAGGATGTACCAGGCAGCCAGTGCGGCGTCCTCAAGTGCTGGCGGGACCACGGGAATCTTCTTCAACCATGCCTGCCAGTTCGCCTCTGTGGCGGCGACCGCCTCAGCTACGCGAGGCAAACTCTCACTCCACGCGCCTTCAACCGGAGTGAAGCGCAGTGCCCCGTGGATTGCGCCTTTTCCGGTAAAGTCCACCCGGTACGGGATGTCGTGGAAGGGTCCCGTCTCGCCCTGCACGGTCGTCGTCGCGGTGAGTTTAACCGTCGTCCCCTCTCCCCCGCGCAGGTGGTGGACTGCGCGTGCTCGATAGTCATAAATCTTGCCCTCACTGGCGCTGATTCGCTGGACCATGGGGACAGACTTGCAGGGTAACAGCGAGATCTTTAGCTCATTGCTCTCGAATACCAGCGTATCAGGGTCGGCAAACCCCAGCGTCACGCTGCCCCTGTTCCCCTTCGCAGTCAGCACCAGCGATGACGCGGTCCACGTCCACTCGTAGGGCACCTCCTTCGTCCCTTTGTACAGCGCGATCTCGTACAGGTCGTGTGGCCATTGTTTGCCGGTCGGCGCATACGGCGACATGCGGCAACTGCTTATCTGCAAACGTCCCAAATCCGTGCCCGTGCGGGCAGTTAACTTAAGCCAGGATCCAGCACAACTCCAGGGTACATCGCGAAGCGACAGGGAATTCATGCTTCATGCATTAATGAATCGTCCCAACGGGGCGCAATGTAAATCTATCAATGCACTGTGTGTAATTGCCTTTTACACCCACCCCTATAGAACCACGCTCATGACCCGCAATGCGCGTGCCGCACTGATTAGCAAACGGTTGGATGAACTTTACCCGCAACCGCCCATTCCTCTCCTTCACAAGGATGCGTTCACGCTTCTCGTCGCCGTCCTACTCTCGGCCCAGTGTACCGATGCGCGGGTCAACACCGTAACTCCCGCGCTTTTCGCCTTGGGTGACACTCCGGAGGCGCTCTCGCAAGTCTCCGTCGAGCAAATCCAAACCATTATCCGCCCGTGTGGTCTCGCTCCCGCGAAGGCAAAGGCTATCCGCGGCCTGAGTCAGCTTCTGGTTGAGCACCATGGCGGGAAAGTCCCCGCCAATATGGAGCACTTGGAGACACTTCCCGGTGTCGGCCACAAGACCGCCTCCGTCGTGATGGCGCAAGCCTTTGGCGTACCGGCCTTTCCCGTGGATACCCACATTCACCGTCTCGCGCAGCGTTGGGAACTCACCGAGGGGCGGAATGTTGTCCAGACCGAGCGCGATCTAAAGTCCCTCTTCCCACAGGAATCATGGAATCGCCTCCACCTCCAGATCATTTACTATGGCCGCGAGCACTGCACCGCCCGTGGTTGCGATGGCACCGTGTGCGAACTCTGCACGACCCTCTTTCCGTCGCGTAAGAAACCTGTTGTTACGAGAAAGTAGCGCCCCATGCGCTCCGCCGCGCTCCCCTCCCCCATCACCCCTGGTACTCCCGGATTATCTCAATAAACGGCCCGAGCTTGCGCGAGTTCACCTCGCCTATGCCGTCGAACTCCATCGCATCTTCGATCGAGCGCGGACGGTGCGCAGCGAGCTGTTCGAGCACTTTATTGGGAAATATATTATACACCGGCACCTTCCGAATCGCCGCGAGCTGGATGCGCTTCACCTTCAGCTTGTTGAGCAGAGCGTTGTCGGCCCCGCCTTTCGCAGCGGCCCCCTTTGCGCCCGCTTTTCCCTTCTTGGACTTCTTGCCCACGGCCTCTGGCTCGAATCGCAGTGTATTCTTTCCACCCGTTGCAGTCTTCACCCGCTTCTCCGTTGTCTCACTCCTCGACGGGAACTCCACGCGGCACTTCTGGTGACCGAAGAGCACTGCCACGCCTTTCTTTGTCAATGCGAGTAACGGGTATTCTCCGTCCACGATCTCCACCAGTCCGGCATTGTCGAGCGCGGCAAACAGCTCCTCCACAAATCCCTTCCGCTCATCCTTCAACAGTCCGAACGTCGTGAGCTTCTCCAGCGCAGTCCCTGCGATTCCCTCCACTTTGCTCCCCATCAGGCACTGGATAACCTTCCTGCGGCCATAACCGGGCTCGAATGTATCCTTGTCGACCCGGCGGGACATCCGTGCTACCCCGCTGAGCGCCTTGCGCACCAGCTCCAGCTCCTCGGACTTCAGGTCCCGCCCCTCTGGCGACCCCACCGACTGGCAATAGTCGCAGCGCCCGCACGGCGCAGAGTCGTGCTCACCAAAGTATTCCAGAATCCACTGCTGCCGGCACCGTTTCGCGAAGCAGAACTTCACCATCGCCTCCAGACGCTGCGTGTCGCGCTGCCGCTTGTCCTGCAAATTCTTCGTATCCAGCTTTAACCGTTCCGGCGACAGCTCCGGGTGGAGCAGTCGCGTGCCCCGGACTCTCTGCCCGGGGATGTCAAACCGGTCCACCACCTCCTGCTTGGCGAGAAAACTCAGCGCCGTACTCACAGCCATCGGGTTTACCTTCTCCGGGAACTTCTCCACCAGCGCATCGATGCTCAGGTGTATCTCGTGCTCGTTATTCTGCTCCTTCCGCAGTACGCGGTACACCTCGCGAATGGTTTCCAGCGTGGGGTTCGCCCCCTCCAGGAAGAACTCCTGCACCCGCTTGTCCGAGTAGTTAAAGAGCAGCTCGCAAACGGCCGGCTTCCCATCGCGCCCCGCACGCCCGCCTTCCTGATAATACGCCTCCACACTGCCCGGCATCTCATAGTGCGCCACAAAGCGGATATCCGACCGGTCAATGCCCATCCCAAACGCATTCGTCGCCACCGCCACATGGCTGCGCCCCGACATAAAGTCCTCCTGTGCCTTATTCCGGTCGATATCCGACATCCCCCCATGGTAGAACACCAGCTTGCGCACCCCATGCGCGATTAACTCCTCGCAAATAGACTCCACACTCTTCCGCGTGGCGCAGTAAATGATACCCGTGCCGCGCTCCTTGATGAGTTCCAGGATATGCTCCAGCTTGTCCACCTTAGTATCCAGCGGCACCACGTTAAAAGTCAGGTTCTCCCGCGCAAAACCGGACACGATCTCCACCGGATCGCGCATCTGCAAACTATTCAGAATATCCCCCCGCACATCCGGCGTGGCTGTCGCCGTGAACGCCGCCACCGGAGGGCTGCCCAGCTCCTGAATCGCCTTGCCAATCCGCAAGTAATCCGGCCTGAAATCATGCCCCCACTGCGAAAGACAGTGCGCCTCATCCACCGCAACAAATGCAATCTCACACCGCGCCAGTGTCTGCGTAAACCCCTTCGCCCGGAACCGCTCCGGCGACACATACACCAGCTTCAGCTCCCCCGACTCCATCCGCCCAAGCTGCCTGCGCTGCTCCTCCAGCGTCTGGCTCGAGTTAATGAACCCCGCGGGGATATTTTTGCTCAGCAGCGCATCCACCTGGTCCTTCATCAACGAGATAAGCGGCGAAATCACCAGCGTAATCCCCGGAAGTATCAACGCCGGAAGCTGATAACACAGCGACTTCCCTCCCCCCGTCGGCATAATCACAAGCAAATCCCGATGCTCAAGGATATGCCGGATGATCTCGTCCTGGGGAGGACGAAAACGGTCGAACCCGAAATAGGTACGCAGCGTATTTTCCGGCATTGAGGCCCTATAGCGGTGAATATCCACCGGACACAAGCCAAACCGTAACCTATTAACCACGAAAAGCACTAATACACGAAACCGATACAAGGTCTGGCGCCAGCAAATCACAGAAATAGGTACCACCAAATACATGAACCCCTCGAAAATCAGCCCAACAGCAGCTCCGCAGAGCCCCAAATCCTGAATCCAAATCGTGTATTTCGTGCTTTTCGTGGATAAATAGCCCTGACTAAACAGTTCACCCGAAGAAATAATGGGTTCAGGTGCCAAAACAGTCCCCTCAGGTGCCAAAGCAAACCCATCGGGTGCCACATTAAAGCCATCGGGTGCCAAAACAGAGCTGACGGGTGTCAACAAGGAGCTGACGGGTGACGAAATATAGTCGACGGGTGACAAGACAATCCCATTGCTCCCATTAAAAAACCCATTACTCCCATAGAAAACCCACCGGGTGCCACAACAAACCCGACGGGTGCCGAAACAGAGCTGACGGGCGCCAAAATGGAGCTGACGGGTGCCAAAAAGCAGCTGAAGGGTGCCAAAAACGAGCCGATGGGTGCCAAAAAGCAGCTGATGGGTACCAAAAACGAGCTGACGGGTGACAATAAGGAGCTGTCGGGTGGCAAAAAGGAGCCGACGGGTGACGCATATGGAGCTGACGGGTGCCGAAATATCACCATCGGGTGCCGATAAGGAGCTGACGGGTGACGAAAAAGTACCATCGCCCGTTTGGAATACAACATCGGGTGACAAAATTAAGCCGACGGGTGACGAAAAAGAGCCAACGGGTGACGAAATAAGACCATCGCCCGTTTGGATAACACCATCGGGCGTTTGGGTTTGGCCATCGTGAGACAAAATTAGATCAACGTCCGTTTGGATTAATACAACGCACGTCGATTACACACCAACGCGCAACAAATACACAGCAACGCGCAACAAATACACACCAACGCTCAACAAATACACAGCAACGCGAGACGAATACACAGCACCCCCTGACGCTATCAAACCACTGCGCGGCAATATCAGGGCATCGGGTGGCCCATTAAACCCATTGAACGATCCTATTTTACCAGCAGACGTCGAAAACACACAGGAGCGCGGGCAGCCCGCCCGCTTCGTCAACCCACAGCGACCAACCTAGCGGCCAAGCTGGCCGCGCTCCCTTCTTCGAGTCGTTCGATCGCCGCGCTCTCTTCTTCGGCAGCAGAGAAGATGCGGTCCTGAAGCCCTTGTGCTCATAGTTTCATGCAAAGACGCAAAGCGGGCGACTTCGATTCTTCGCGCCTTCGCGACTTGAGCGAAGCGGGCGTGACCTTCCTCCGCGAAATTGGCATGCGCGCCCTGGAGCCTTCAGACGGGCCAGTCATCAGCCGTAGAGGCGGCTGGACCTCCTTACTCGCCCACGGTCTGTCGGTTGGCAGAGGAGAATACGATGAAAAGAATCGCTTCCTTGTCCCCAATGTTGGTCGCGTTATGCCATACATTTGCCGGAATGGTCACGGTATCCCCTTCATGCATTTCCGCCTTGGTGTCATTGGCCATGGTGTGAAGGATACTCCCTTGAAATACAGTCAGAACCTCCATGCAATTGGGATGATAATGACGAGGGTTGCTTTGCCCTGGGTTGCTCGCGGAGCGGGCTATCCTGAGTAAGCATGTGAAAGACAGAATCCCTTTCGGATTCCACCGTCTCGGTTTGGTCTCTGGGTCGCTGGGCGTATCGACGTCGTCCCTAGTGTATCCGTCTCGCTCGGGTAATGGGACGTCATACACCAGACCGGGACGGTCTGGCTACCTTCTATAACGCCAAACACCTGGGAGCGCCGACCGGTACTGTCCGGAATAAATTAACATCTTCGAAATGCACCGACCAGGGTTGGACATCCGGCATTTTCCTTTCTAGGGTAATTGCAGTCTGAATGCTTTCACCCACGGGGAAAGGTCGTAATCCATGAATTCTACTGAACACCACGAGTTAATCATCCTTCTGGTACGCTATCTGGCGGCGGGGAAGCTACAGGCGGATGAGGTGATGCCGCTTATGCGTCAACTGCTTGCGGAGCAGCAGAAGGAGCCGCTCTCCAGGGCGGACTTGATCGTGTTGCTGAGTTCGAGACAGGACATTCCCGGGGCTATGGAGCTGGCCATGCAGCTACAGCGTACGCAACTTGCCTCGGCGCATCGCTGCTTTATGCACCGGCGGGACCGGAAGCTGACGACCATCGACCGCGCGGCATTTCCAGATTTCTCGCATTTACCCGCGCAGGTTCCGTTGGGTTGGCAGAACAATCAGCCAACGGTTGCGGAACTTGAGCACGTCATGAAAGTCGTCGAAGCCTGGTGCCTGGTGCAGGGTAAAGAGGAGACGCTGCCCCAGCTTTGTGCCGAAGTGGGTAAGCAGTTTAATCTACTCCTCGAGAACATCCGTGGCAATCGAAGCAAGTGGAAGCTCCTCGAGCTGGAGGCGACCAGTGGCCAGTCACCTGAGGTGCTCGAGAAGCTGCAGTTCCAACGTAAGGCGTGGCTGGATGCTGCCCGCCGTGTCTGTGTGAGTAGCGATCCAGTGGCTGTGGAATCAGTCGATGCCGACTGTTTCTGCGAGGTAGTCTGCACCGAGTTTGCGGCTGCGGCAGGCGACCGCACCCGACAGGAGCAACTGCTGGACCGGGCACTCACCTTTCCGACGGATCGCGTAGCTCCGCTAATTCCCACGCTGTGCCATGATGAGTGGGCGAAGGACCGCGCTGCGCAGCTACTGATGCTGCGGTTCGGTATCCGGGAATATACGAACTGGGATAACTGGTCGTTCTGGTTGGTGAACCATCGCGATATTTCATCGCAGAAACAGTCACAGCTACAGGCAGTCAAGGCATCGCATCCACGAACTGTAGAACTCCTTGGGCATCTCCTTCTGGAGTCGAGTGGTGCAGTCATCGCCGGTCTGGTAAGCGAAGTGAAAGAGAGCGCACGGAAGAACAACCCCGAGGCACTCATCGATTACTGGAGACAGTATCTCAGCCAGCGTGAGGTCAACCAGTTGCGTGGGGTGCCGATGCCACCGCCTCTGCCGCAGACGGTGCCAGTTGCGTTGCCACCACCGTTGCCAAAGGCAGAAGGCAGAGGGCAGAAGGCAGAAGTAGAACCAGTTCCCCCATTACTCCCATCGCGAAACTCGCCTGTTAGTTTATTGTCTCATAAGGTGACCGTGCCCCCGGTCGAGACCGCCTGGCAGAAGCATGTGCAGCCATTTATCACGGAGAACTGGTACATCTTCGCCGGCCTGCTCATGGTGGTAATCGGCGCCTCGTTACTGGCCTATTTCACGTGGGATAAACACTGGCTCGTGCGGTACACCATCATGCCGGTACTGCTCGCGTTACTAACTTGCGGACTGGCACGCACAGGCACGTGGCTGGAGGCTCGCTCACCCACGCTCAAGGGCACAGGGGCGATGCTGCGAGCGGCGGCCATAGGGCTCCTGCCCATCAACTTCATGGTGCTGGCACTCATGGGCAATGACGATTCGGTATCTGCAAAAGCACTGGTGGTCCCTCTGATGAGCGTGGGCTACGCGGGCTTCTTTGGCTGGCAGCTCCGGCGCTGGTGCCGTGCGGTGCATGAGGGGCTGGGGCTGATGCTTGGCGGCACTCTTCTCTTGCTCAATTCCCTGGTGGTACTCGGTCCGCTAACGCATAGCCTGAGTGGACCGGAAAGCTTGTCCACCGGCCCAATTCTCGCCATCGGGTTCCACCTCGGCTTCGCTGCCGTGGCCCTGGCTTGCTGGTGTTTCTCCCGGCAGATAATGACCACGGAGATGATTACTAACCGGCGTGTACTCTGGTTCTTCCTTGGCACGCTTGCCATGACTTTTGTGCAAGTATTTGTCCTCCTGCACTGGTCGATGAAGCACCTGCCACCTGCCAGTACGTATGCGCTGATGGTCCTGCTAACGGGCGGTCTTATCCTCTTTCTGGAGCGTTGCTATATAGACATAAACACGAATACGAGTAGCCCCAGAGAGGAGTCATTTCTCGGCTTTGCCTGTCTTCTGCTTGGGCTGTTAATGGCATGGGCTTCCCCACCACTACGTATTATCGCTCTGTTGCTGGCAGGGAGTATCTGGCTGTATCAAGCAGGGCAGCGCCGTGGCGTTATTCACCAATGGATCGGGCTCACGCTCCTGATGCTTGGCGTGGCTGCAACGGGGTTGCTGGATGGTTTCCCGAAGTCGCAAACGCTAAACCTACTGCCTGCACTGGGACTCGCTGCGGGACTGGGCTTCGGTGTCATGCGGCGAGTCGCCCGGCAACGCAGTATGGAGACGCTTGCCGGAGTCTTGGTGGACTTTCAGGCAGTGGTGCTGGTGATCACCGCAGTAGTAGCACTTCTCTCGCAGTGGCACTACCGCTCGGAGCCACTGCACACGGCGCTTTATCTGATGGCGATCGCCGCATTCTTCGGCTGGCGTGCTGCCGGTGAAAAGCGGTTGGGCTGGGTGCATACCACGATGATGCTTCTCGCTCTCGCGCTGCCGTATCTGGGGTGTGTGGACATGAATGGGCGCAGTCTCCACGGCAACACGCTTGTCTTTGGCCTGGCGGTCCTGTCTTCCCTCTGGCTCTTGCTAATAAGAATGCGTCCCGCTCCGTTGCTTATCGAAGCACGCTCCACAGTGCTGTGGGTCTATGGAGCGATAGCCGTTGCCGCGATGGTCATCCGCGTGGTGATAGAGCAGAACATGCCGGGCGATATTCTATGGTATCGCGTGGCGATGGACATTACGGGGCCGATACTGATGACACTGGTCCTGGCAATCACGGCCTGGCACTCCCGCTCCCTTGTACCGAGCGTGATGGCAGCATTCATTCTAGCGGTGCTCTTTCCAGAGATAAAGGCGCAGTTCACCCAGTGGTTTCCCTACCTGCGCTGGGGCAGCGGACTGGGTGGCATGCTCTGCGCAACCGCAATCACGCTCTTCACCTTTTATCTTAAACAATGGCCCTGCTGGAAACAGCTCGCACCAGGAGACCGTTTCCTGGGTAGAACACCATTTCCGTTTCTACGGATGGACGCCACTTTGTTTACCCTTCCACTTCTGGGCACCGCATTGTTTCAGGTCATTCGGATGGATACCTGGACATTGGTAAGGTTGCTGGACTCGAATACACTCGGACGGAATTCGTATATCGCCCTCGCGCTTTCCAGCCTGGTCTGGACGCTACTGGCTGTGCACTGCCGTGCCAGTCGCTGGGCCAATGTCATGGTGCATCTCGGGTGGATTATGTTCTTCATAACCGCTGTCCTGTTGACAGATCTATGGATACCCCGGCCCAATGTGCAGGTACCCTTTCTGGCAACCGGATTGCTGCTGCAACTCCTTCTGCCATTCTATTGGTGGCAGGCGAAACGCCATGAGTGGATCACTAATCTCCTGGTAAAACCCACCCTGTTTGTACTGCGTTACGCAAGTCTGCTCATCTGCTGGATGCTCACGCTTTATCTAGTGGATCGGGGGCAGCCTGCGCATGTTAGCTACCTTGGTGTCTTTGTCCTTTGCCAATGTCTGTGGCATGGCTGGGTGAAGCAGGGTAAGGTTTATGGCACCAGTGTGCTTCTGCTTACGGTCACCGCACTGCTTGCCCTCAGCACACCGGGCACACTCTCCCTGCTCAAACGCTTGACTATAGAGAGCAGTCTTACCCCTATACTCCTTCTCGTTCTCGTTATACAGGTGGTACAAATCGCGCTCGAGCGTACCCCATCGCTCCACCAGCGAATGCGGTGGCTGACGGTGCCATTCCAGGCAGGGAGCGTACTCCTTGTCTTATTATGCAGCCTTGAGGCGAGCCTGCACCTACAGCTATCCTGGAACTACGCACTCACCATCCCGCAAATGCTATTGCTGCTGGTCGCACTACTGCTCACTGCACGTGCCCAGCGCTCCGGATTGCTCTCAGTTATCGCGGCGTTACTCACCTACCAGTTTGCTCACATCGCAGAACTGGGCAATCTGGTTAACCCGGCGGATCGAATCCACCTCTCAATGGAGCCCTTGCTACTCGCTGTGCTCGGGTTCGTGCTCGCGGCTCTGTCCTTGCTGGGCAGGCGACTACACACCCGCTATTCGTTGATGCTCGCCGGTCCGTATCCGCTGTGGATGCAGCGAATCCCCGCATCCTTCTGGTTTCTGCTGGCGGCTACACTAGCCGTAATCTTAGCCGTTATTAACCACGCACTCCTGGCGGAGTATCGTCTCCTTCCGCTACAGATGATTACACCGTTCTTGTGTGCGGTTACTCTCGGCCTACTGGCGTATCTGTGGCGGCTCGAAGTCTATGGTATAGGCGCGGCGCTGGTGCTTGCTCTGGGCAACTGTCTCGCGGTCAATCTACTGGGCAGTGGCTTGGCCGAACAGTATGGGATGTCCGTGCCACACTTAATCAGTATCGGGGTAATTATCTCCCTCATTGAAGGCAGACTGGCAGCGTGGCTAACCCCGGTGGCACTGGTTAAGCAGCGCATCGGTCAGGGCAGTGTAATCGCAGCCGGATTGATTCTGCTGCTACTTGCATTCAACTATTTCACCCACCCCAATCTCTCCACCATAACGTCTGCTCGCTTCGTCGTTTCCGGGCTGCTGGCGGTGGGTGCGGCGCAGTACTTCCGCCGGGCTGCGAAGTTCCCGGAGACTGGACAGGAGTCGCTCGTGAATCTCTTCGAGGGATTGCATCACCTCGGCATCACGCTTGCGCTCTGGTGCGGCATGCTCGTCATCCCCGCACTGCGGCAGCCCTACACGGCACTCATTGCGATGGGCGCGCCTGCGCTGTATTTCTATCTGCGCGCGGAGTTGGGTCTGCGCGGAGACGAAGCCCGGCAACTCAACGCACAACGGTATATCACACCGGCAACAATCCTGGGCTTCATCATCCTCGCGCTCTATAGTCTGCGAATTGTTTTCCAGATGGTGCTCTTCCCGGGCACCGCGCTGGACCTTGCGCACTACCACTATAACGCCCCTGTAATCCTCGTGCTCGCCGTCTTCTTCTTTCGCATGCATGGGCTGGGTGGCACGGCGTGGCTTTCCTTTTATGGAGGACTCGCCCTGATGACAGGGAGCTTTTTTGCAGTGACGAGCTGGCCCGGACTCTCGCCGTTTCTCCACCCGCTACCAGCGGCATGGGTGGCAGTAACCCTTGCGCATTTATTCATCCTCGCAAGCCATCAACATTCCCCGGTTCGAAGTGTCGTGCATCAGATCAGCGGAATAACCGATGAAGACTGGTCTGGAATGCGGCGGTGGTGGGGACGCTGGCTCCTGGCAGGCACGCAGATCGTCGTCGCCGTCGGCCTCAGTCACTACGAATCGGATACCTACCAAGTCGCTTTGCTGCTGGCTGCATCGGCCAGTGTGTTCATACATCAGGGAATAGCAGGCTCCATTAAGTGGTATCATGCCGTGGCTGCGCTGCTGCTACTGGTGGCACTGCATGCGGACTTCATGGTCCCAAGTTATCTGGACCGCTCAGTGATAATCTGGGTGCTGCTGGGAGTATGGGGCGCGGCGTTGCTTGGTTTCTGCGTGCTTAAAGACCGGGTGAACGCAGCACAGATGGGCATAATGGCCGCGCTCCTGTTTATGCTGGGCATGACCCATGTGGTCTATCACCACCCTTCGAGTGTGGTGGGACTGAGCGCAGTCGCACTCATGGCCGTGCTGGGCGCGTTCACCCCGAGGGAGACCCGGCATCCAGCGACGGGAGAGCAGATCATTGCAGCGGCACTATTTATTT
Source organism: Verrucomicrobiota bacterium (assembly GCA_033762955.1). GTDB lineage: Bacteria > Verrucomicrobiota > Verrucomicrobiia > Opitutales > Oceanipulchritudinaceae > JANRLC01. Next base: position 62,884 of record JANRLC010000029.1, read on the forward strand.
TCGTGATTCCCTGGCTTGTCTATTTCAGCCAAGTCGAAGTGCAGCTCCTAGGAGTCGAGGCAGCCTTCGCGCCCTGGCCCATCCTCACCACACTGGTTGCGTTGGTTGCGGTGGGTGGTACGGCCCGTTGGTGCCAGATTAACTGCGCGGGGCGCATGAACCAGTGGGCTATCGAGCAACCCCGGCAGTATCATCACATTTTCTCCCTGCTTGGCACCCACGGAATACGGATTCAGCAGGCGATCCTGGGAGTCGCCTTCACCGCTACGCTGGCACTCATCGGGGTTAATTACGAAGCCGGTTTTGCCAATCGCGAGTTGGCGCTGGTCTGCTTGCTCTGTGGTCTACTCGCGGCTGGCTGGTACCGGATCAGTCGCGAACTACCCCACGCCATCTGGCCCAGTATATTGGCAGAGCTGGCTGTGGTCGCGCTCTTCATCGCACTGCGTCGCCACCTCATCCTTACCACCCCATTCTGGTCGTACGAGTATGATGTATGGACGAGTCTCGCAGTGAGCTGCGGCTTGACAGGTGCCAAGCGCCTCATTGACAAGCAGCCGCGCGGGACGAACCGCACGCTCCTGGGCACGCTGTTCATACTTCCCGTACTCGCGATTGTTTGGACTTTATTCCACGGGCTTGGGACGGACTTGGCGCTGCTCGTTGTGGGGGTTAATAGCTTGATGTTTCTCTTCCTTGGACGCGATGAACGCCAGTCGCCCTACACCGTCGTAGCCATCGCAGGCTTCGTGGCATTTGTCCTTCTCTTATTCTGGAGCAAGCTCGAGCTGCGGGTCCTGCATGCCTACACGCTCCCGGTCGGAGTTGGTATTCTAACTCTGCTCCATGGATTTGGCGGCGACATGAACCACGACACACGCAATCGCATCCGCCTGATCACTGTGTTGGCTATGCTCAGTAGCAGCGGTTACTATGCACTGCTGGATGGTCGCTACCCGCTGGTCTTTAACCTAACACTCCTCATCCTCTGCCTGCTGGCCATGGGCATGGGTAGCCTTCTGCGCGTACAGATATACCTCATGGTTGGCTTTGGTGGGCTACTCGTAACGCTTGCTGCAATCGTGTACAAAGTGGTTGTACGCCTGGATGGCACCTTCCGAATGACCACCATCGGCGTGCTCATCCTGCTACTAGGCATCGGCGTAGTCGCGGGTTCGATCTACTATAAATCTAACCGCGGTGCATTCGAGGAGAAGCTGAAGCGGCTGCGCGAGCGTCTCGGTGAATGGGAGTGATCGGGCGGATCGGACGGATCGGACTGATCGGACCGATCAAAGCCCTAGAGCTTCACGCCAATCTTTTCAAGGGCGTCGTTCAGGCGGGTGTCCTGAGGGTGGCCATTAAAGAGAACGGCGCCATCCGGAGAAACAAGGATCATCCGGGGGATGGAGTCTATCTTGAGTGCGCGGGAGTAGGGCTCGCCCTTTGGCTCCACCAGCCAGTGAGTTACGGTGATACTCTTGTCCTTGCGAAAGGTTTCTGCCTTGTCCACGCCCTCGGTATTCATACCGGCAACGACCACGCCCTGTGGCTCCAGAGCTGCGCTCTTCTTTTGCAGCTCGGGCATCAGGCGGACACACGGGCCGCACCAGGTGGCCCAGAAATCTATCAGAATGGCCTTCTTGCCCTTGACCAATGCTGCGAGGGTAGTCTTTTCTCCCGCCGAGGTGGATATCTCCAGGTTAAGGGGAAGGCGCAGGCTCTTCATATTCTGTTCTGTGCGGTAGTCTCCAATCCATTTGGTGAGAACAGTGCTCAGTGTCGGGTCGAGCCAGAAAGCCTCCTTGATTGCAGCCTCAAAGGACTTCATATCACCCTTGTCCCGGGCAACGGAAGCGCGGATGACGTTGATGAGCGCGTTGAGACCGTCCTTTTCTTTAAAAAGTTCACTCGTGGAGAAATCCCAAGTACCCGCAGCTTTCTCAACTAATGGGAGCAACGATTCGTAGCTGGAGAAATCACCTGTGTTAAAGGGATAGACCATGCGAGCTTCCAGCAAGAGCTGATCGGGTGTACCCTTTTCTTTCGCCGAGTCGATGGCCTTGAGGAATGTAGCGGTGTCACCGTAGTCGGGTTCAAGAAGAGATTTAACGGTGATCTTTGGAGCAGGTTCCACTACTGCCGATGCGGCATCGGTAGCGGTGGATTCAGCCGTGGCTAGCGCCGGGGTGAGGCCAAGTAGCAGTGCTACGAAGGCGATCTGTGAAAGAGAGAAGGATAGCTTCATGTCGCTACCATGGCGCTGGCTTGTAGGAGTGGCAACTCTGCAAATTTGAAAAGTGAGGCTTCTTCCTTGCCAATTGTGCTGAAGCCAGTGAGCCTTACACGGTGCTTGGCTTAATTCCAACCAAGCCTGATAACCACTACGAACATGGGCTACTGGGCCACTGTAGCAGCTTTTCTTTGCTGGGGAGTGTTTCCGCTTTACTGGAAACTCTTCCATTCAATGAGTGCGGTGGAGTTAACCGCGCACCGTGTTGTTTGGGGCTTGCTCTGCATGGCTCCGTTTTTGATTCGCACCCATGCAGGGAAACAATGGTGTGAGTCTTTCTCGAGCCTCGGCAGAATCGCCAAGGGCGTGCCCAGTGCAGTGTTCCTGGCCATCAACTGGGGTGTCTATCTGTGGGCGGTGATAAACGGGCATGTGCTGGACGCCTCTTTGGGGTACTTTCTCGTGCCGCTTCTAAACACAGCACTTGGTACCCTTTTTCTTGGGGAAAAACTTCGGCCCACGCAGTGGTTCTCCGTGCTGCTTGCCACCTCAGGCGTGTGCTGGATGGTGGTTCTCTACGGTAAAGTGCCCTGGGCCGCACTGGCCATCGCTGGAAGTTGGGGCATGTATGGAGTGATCAAGAAAGGAAGCACTGTAGGAGCACTTGCCGGGTTGGCCGTGGAGATGACCATGATGTTTCCCTTTGCGGCATTCGGTCTGGCATGGTTGCATCTCACCGGCACGGCGACTGTGACCCTGCTACCGGTTGCGAACCAGTGGATTCTTTGTACAACTGCTGGTGTGATCACCGTGGTCCCCCTGCTTTTCTTCATCTATGGCACTAAACGTATCCCGCTTACTGCAACAGGTATCTTTCAATACCTCACTCCGAGTATGAAATTCGTGTTGGCAGTGCTGCTCTTTAACGAACCGTTCAGCAGTCATCAAATGATGGCTTTTGCCATCATCTGGACGGCCATCGTAATCTATATCACAGAGGGGATATGGCAGATGCGCAAACGCACACCAGTCACGGCATAACAGGGCTTCTTCTGCATGAATAAAGAGCAGATCTACACCGCGCTGGAACTCGCCTTGGAAACAGAACTCAAGGCCGCCTATAGCGCTTGGAAAGACGCGGCCAGCTATGCCACGGATAGCGAGTCCAAGGCCGCATCCCAGTGGGATACCCAGGGGCTTGAGGCATCCTATCTCGCAGCAGGGCAGGCCGCCCAAGTGCGACAGCTTACGGAGGCACTGGCTTTACTTCGCAGCATTCGCAAACCTCTCATCTCAGCGCACAGCACACTCGAACCAGGTGCTCTGTTACACTGTCGCATGGGAAACTATACCGAGTGCTTCTTCCTCGCACCCATGGGAGGCGGTATGACACTAGAGGTTGAGGGGAAGGAAATCACTGTGCTCACACCACAGACACCCCTCGCGCAGAGCCTTGCAGGGGTGTCCGTGGGTCAGCGCTTCACGCTGGCGAATGGAATGAGCGGGGTCTTGGTAGCCGTGGAGTGACCCTGAGTGAGCACGAAAAAGCGCGCCACCCTGTTGGATGACGCGCTTTGAAAGAAGTCCTTAAGACTTGAATGAATCGTCTTCTAGTCTGCCGAGGCTGCAGGTGCTTCGGCGTCGAAGGCCTCCCAGTTCACACCCTTCATGCTGCCCGTTTTCATAAACTGGGTGTGCATGGCGAATGCGGATGAGAGGGTCTGCGGTGTATGCCCAGCCGCAACGGTACCGAGGTACTTATGCAGGTCGACACGATAATCCGGATGAGCGCAATTATCGATGATGGCGCGTGCGCGGTCGTAGGGGTCCTTACCCCGCAGATCGGCAACTCCATGCTCGGTTGCAATCACCTGTACGCTGTGCTCGCTGTGGTCCAGATGGCTGCAGAGAGGAACAATCGCACTGATCGCACCACGCTTGGCCACACTGGGGCAGGTAAAGATGGAGATAAAGGCGTTGCGGGTGAAGTCACCCGAGCCACCGATGCCATTCATCAGGTCCTTACCCAGCACGTGAGTAGAGTTCACGTTGCCAAAGATATCCACCTCAAGTGCGGTGTTAATGCTTATGATACCGAGACGGCGAACGATTTCCGGGTGATTGGAAACCGCCTGTGGGCGAAGCACCATTTTCGAGCGATACCCATCCAGATTCCCATAAACCTTATCGAGATAGTCTTTGCTCAGGCTCATCGAAGTGCCACTCGCGAAAGTGATGCGCCCCTTGTCCATGAGATCCACCACAGAGTCCTGAATCACTTCCGAGTACATCTTGAAGGCAGGAATGCCGGGATGCTCACCGAGGGCGATGAGGAGGGCATTCGCTATGTTTCCCACTCCGCTTTGGATGGGAAGAAACTCCTTCGGGATGCGGTTTGCCTTGATCTCGGCGGAGATAAAGTCAGCCACATTGCGGCCAATCTTCATCGTAATCGCATCTGGATCGGTAAACGGACGGGCTTCGTCCGGCTCGTTCGTCAGTACAATTCCCGCAATCTTGGATGGATCGACTTTGACAACAGGGGAACCAATGCGGTCATCCGCGGCATAGATGGGAATCTCGCGGCGGAAGGGCAGCAGGTCCTGCTCAAAGATATCATGGAAACCCTTGAGTGCCTTCGGGTGATAGCTGTTCAGCTCGATAATGATCTTATCGGCTACCCGCAGGAAGGTGGGTGTGGCCCCAATCGAAGTCGTCAAGGTGATCTCACCATCCGCGGTGACATTACACGCTTCCACCACGGCATGATGGAACTTTCCAAGAAACCCATAGCGGACGTACTGCGGCAGCATCGAAAGATGCATGTCGAAGAACTTGGTTTGCCCTTTGTTAATCCGGTCACGCAGATCCTTGTCGGACTGGTAGGGCGTACGCCAGGCTATGGCATCCGCACGCGCCAGGGCACCATCAAGCGAAGCTCCTGTGCTGGCACCGGTGACAACACCGATCTTGAATGGGCGACCTGCCGCATGCTCGGCTTCTGCGCGCCTGGCAATGGCACGGGGAACGGCTTTGGCAGCTCCAGCAGGGGTGAAGCCGCTGAAGCCAATGGTTTGACCATTATTGATCAGTGCGGCAGCTTCGTCCGCAGAGAGAATAGGAAAAGGAAGATTCATAATACAATGGATGAACCGTGTAGAGTGCCCTATTTCAGGCAAATGGCGATTCTAGTTTAAAGAAAGAAGAGCCTGACCTTCCTCGACGGCGTCGCCACTGGCAACTTTTATCGCGGTAACTGTGCCGTTGCTCGGCGCGGTTACCATCGTGTTCATTTTCATGGCTTCGAGTGTTACTACAAGATCGCCAGCGGCAACTTTCTGCCCGACAGTCACGTTGACCGCAACGACTTTGCCAGCCAGAGGGCTGGGAATATCGCCCGCGCCTGCGGCAGGCTTCGCTGCGCCCGATTTCGGTGCAGCCACCGGGGCACTGATGGGGGCAGAGGCAGCCATCGGGACGGATGCTACGGGTGCGGGACGAAAGGGCGCGGAAGTATCTTCGCCTATGACTTCAACGGTGACATCGTAGGCTTTACCTTCGACCGTGATACGGAGTTTCTTGGACATGGTGTTAATTAATAGCTGTGAATAGTAGCGTGAATGAGCGAACTAGCGAATACTGTGAGATGCAAATATCTGGCGGCGACCTTCCTGTGACCAGGAAGTCTCTGCCGGACGAACCGAGACAATGCGGTGGCCAGCACCGACGGCAACATGGACTGCCGCCGTAATGACGGCCACCAGCTCTGCAGAAATAGAGTTAGCGTCCGCGGGAGCATCAGCGACTGGAGCTGCAGCTGTTGCGGATAGACTCTCCTGCATGGCAGGTGTGGCTGCGGGTTCCAATGTTGTTGGCTGCCCACTGGGTTTGGCTTCGACAGACTTGTTCCGATTAGAGACCACCGTGTACCACCAGAGGGCGGCCACGATGATTGCACCGATCAATATGCCGAGAATCAACTGATTTCCCTGTGCCCCTTCTACATTATCTATTGCTGCAAGTATGGATAAATAATTCATCATAGCTGGATAAAATTTTAGAGCCAGGACTACAAGGGAATATTACCATGCTTCTTCGGCGGACGGGTTACACGCTTGTTAAGCGTATTGCGTAGCGCCATGGCGAGGGTGGAGCGTGTCTGTGCAGGCTCGATAACATCGGTTATCATCGCACTCTCCGCCGCCTGATAGGGCGAAGCGAAGCGGGTGCGATACTCCTCAAGGAGATCCGTTGTCTTCTTCTTTGGATCGTCCGAGGCTTCAATGTCTTTCTTGAAGAGTACCTTCACGGCACCTTCGCCACCCATCACTGCAATTTCCGCAGTAGGCCAGGCAAAGACGAGGTCTGCTCCCATATCCGAGCTGCACATGGCGAGATAGGCGCCTCCGTAGGCTTTGCGCATGATAACTGTGATCTTTGGTACGCTGGCCGAGGCCCACGCAAAGAGCATTTTCGCACCATGGCGGATAATTCCACCGCGCTCCTGTGCCAGACCGGGCATGAAGCCGGGAACATCAACGAGCGAGACCAGCGGGATGTTATAGACATTGCAGGTACGGATGAAGCGGGAAGCTTTGTCCGACGAATCAATATCCAGAGTACCTGCCTTGTAGTTGGGCTGGTTTGCCACGATGCCCACTACGATGCCATCGATCCGGGCGAAACAAGTGATGATGCTTTTGGCCCAGTCGCGCTGGATTTCAAGATAATCGCCACCATCAACAATGCGCTCGATGACCTTCATTACGTCAAAGGGATTCTTCGCATCGTCGGGAACAATGTCATTCATCGCCTCATCGCGCGACAGCGTTACTGCGTGTGCTGCGGCATGCGGTGGATCGGACAAGTTGTTCGAGGGAAGGTACGAGAGGAGCTTCTTGGCAAGCTGGATGGCGTGGGTATCACTCTCTGCCACAAGGTGAATATTACCACTGATGCTTGCATGCGCTGCGGCGTCCGCGAACTGATTCAAGGCGGCCTGCTCTCCGGTGGCGGCTTTGATAACTTCCGGCCCACAGATGAACATGTTTACGTTCGGGTGTTTCACCATGATCTGGAAGTCTGCCAGAGCGGGTGAATAAGCAGCTCCACCGGCACAAGGCCCTGCTATGATAGCAATTTGTGGTACAACACCGCTGAGGTACACGTTCTTAAAGAAAATCTGACCGTATCCGGAAAGTGAGTCCACACCTTCCTGAATGCGCGCTCCTCCGGAATCGTTAAAAGTGAGGATCGGCATGCCGGCCTGACCTGCATACGTCATGAGATCTACAATTTTCTTCGCATGGATGCGGCCCAAAGCACCGCCACCAACCGTGAAATCCTGGCTATAGGCGGCAACCGGGCGGCCGTCAACGTAGCCTGTTCCTGTCACAACCCCATCGCCGGGGAACTTTTGCTTTTCCATTCCGAAGGAACGGCAGGCATGCTGGGCATGCATTCCGAACTCCTGAAAGGTATTAGCCTCAAATAGATTGTCGAGACGACCGCGGGCACTCATCTGCCCCTTGTCTGCGCGTGCCTTGAGTTTGGCTTCGCCGCCGCTGGCTAGTGCAGCTTTGCGGCGCGCTGCGAGTTCTTCTAGTAATTTTGGTGATATGGCCATGGAAATAAAATTGTTATAGGTGATGCTCTATCTGAGCCAGTCTAGTTCTTGTCTGCGCAAAGCTCGGTGAGTACGCCACGGGTGGACTTTGGGTGCAGGAATGCAACCAGCTTTCCGGCAGCTCCTTCGAAAGGAACCTCGTGGATAAGCTTTACGCCAGCGCCGGCGGCTTGTTTCAGCTGCGCGCCAATATCATCAGTGCGGAATGCGATATGATGAATACCTTCGCCTTTCGTTTCTATGAACTTGGCAATAGGGCTCTCCGGGCTGGTCGGCTCTAACAGTTCAATATGGACTTCGCCGACATGGAAGAAGGCGGTGCGCACTTTTTGCGAGACTACTTCCTCCTGGTGTTCGCACTTTAAACCCAGTGCGTTCTCATAGAGAGGAATAGCCTCCGCGAGTGATTTTACCGCGATTCCAAGATGGTCGATTTGCTTAATCATGGCGTACTTTGGTCAATGGAAATTGTTAACTGGTTTTACTTTTTGTCTGGATTTTGCCAATTTCAGGTCTATAAGCAAAGCTAAAAATATAGAATATTACAATGAGTTTTACTAATGATCTCCCCGACTGTAATGACAACCTATATAGAAGTCTGTAGTACTTTTCCGAATTTCTAAAATTTCCCTAGTATGAAAAACAAGGCAAAATTGCAAGAGATAGACCTGCACCTGCGAGATAACTTCGCCTCCCACAGTTACGAAGACTGGCGCAAGGCGGCGGAAGAGTTACTCAAAGGAGCGCCCTTTGAGAAGGCGCTGATTACGAAAACTTATGAGGGTATTGACCTTCAGCCTCTGTACCGCAAGGAAGACATTGCGCAGTTGCCACAGGTGGGCGATCTGCCGGGCATGGGCGCGCGGGTTCGCGGGCGCAAGGCCAGTGGTTCTCTGGCTACGAGCTGGGATGTTTCCCAGGAATTACCCTACGGTACACCGGAGGAATTTAACCGCGCAGCCCTTCACGATCTTGCGCGTGGGCAGACAGAGCTGAACATCCTGCTCGATCTCGCCACCCGTTCCGGTCTGGACCCGGACGTGGCCACTCCTGGACTGGTGGCTGCCTGTGGGCTTTCCCTGGCAAACCTGAGCGACCTGGACAAGGCGCTCGCTGGTATCGATATCAAGAAGACCCCGCTTTATTTCCGTGTTGGCTCCAGCGGGTTGCCGGTTGCAGCGCTCCTCTTCGCTCTTGCAAAGAAGCGCAGCGTACCGACCAAAAAGCTCAGCGGCTGCATCGAGATCGATCCGCTTTACTCGCTCGCACTGCGCGGAAAAATCTCCGTAAGCCTGGAAAGTGCCTTCCGCGAGATGGCGCTTCTCACTACGTATGCTGAGAAGCATGCACCGGACCTTCAGACCATCGGCGTACAGGGTCATGTTTATCACGATGGCGGTGCGAACGCCATCCAGGAGCTTGCCTTCGTCCTAGCCACTGCTGTCGAATACGTGCGCGAGATGGGCAAGCGCGGCGTTCCGGTAAACACCGTGGCAAAGCACCTGCGCATAGCGTTCTCAAGCGATAGTAATTTCTTTATGGACATCGCCAAGCTCCGCGCTGCCCGCCTCCTCTGGAGTCGTGTAATCGAGGCTTTTGGTGGAGATGATGCCGCCAAGTCCGTGCATGTCCATGTCCGCACTGCTCTCTTTAACAAGTCCCGTCTCGATCCTTACACGAATCTCCTCCGCTCAACCTCGGAGGCCTTTTCGGCGGTGGTTGGCGGTTGCGACAGCCTCCACGTCGGAGCGTTTGATGAAGTTATCCGTGTGCCGGATGAGACCTCCCGCCGCATCGCCCGCAATACCCAGATTATCCTTAGCGAAGAGTGCGGGCTGAACCGTGTGATAGACCCTGCTGGTGGTGCGTATTATGTAGAGTGGCTGACCGATCAGGTGGCCCGCAAGGCATGGGAACTCTTCCAGAAAGTGGAATCCCTCGGCGGTATGACAAAGGCTCTGGAAAGTGGATTCCCCCAGGCGGAAGTCGCCAAAATGGCAGAACTGAAAACCGGTAATATCGCGAAGCGCCGCGACTCGGTTGTCGGCGTGAACCTTTATTCCAACGGCAAGGAGAAGCCCCTCGACGCTCATCTTCCCGACTATGTTGCGCTGCAAAAGAGTCGTGCCCGCGCCATCGAGGACTTCCGTACCAGTGGTGGCGATGAGTTTCATAACACCGTAATGGCCCGCCTCTCCAGCCTGCTCGAAGCCGCCGAACCACAAGTCGTCGCGAAGGCAATAGCTGCCATTGAGGCCGGTGCTAGCATCGGAGAAATCTCCCGCATCCTCCGGTTTAACTATCCGTCCACGTCGAGTATCACTCCTGTACTGCAGCGTCGCGCGTCCCAACAGTTTGAGAAGCTTCGCGAAGCTGTGTTCGCCTACACCAAATCTTCGGCAGATGGGAAAGCCCCGCTGATTCTCCAGGCGAACATCGGGCCCAGCCGCTACTACCGCGTGCGTGCGGACTGGACGACCGCCTTCTTCCAGACCGGTGGCTTCGAAGTCCTCGCAGACCGCGACTTCAAGGACGCCGCCGAGATTGCCGCCGCCGTTACCGCCACCGGCGCGCAAATTGTAGTGATTACATCCAGTGACGAAACCTATGCCACGAGCGTGGTGCCGGTCGCACAGGCCGTCAAGGCCGCCAATCCAAAGGCGTACGTCATCATCGCCGGCAACCCCGCTGAAAACGAAGCCGCCTGGCGCGCTGCCGGGGCGGATGACTTCGTCAACGTCCGCGTGAATAACTACGAGCTGAACGAAAAGCTGCTCAAACAACTCGGTGTTCTCTAACGCCTACTAATCATCATAGCTATTATCGCCATGAATACACCCGATTTTACCAAACTCACTTACACTCCGGTTGCTGAAAAGCCTTCCTACGAAGCCTGGAAGGCTGCGTTCAAGGCCGAGACTCGCAAGAACCCCGAGGACCTCGTGTGGGACACGATGGAGCACATCGCCGTCAAGCCGCTCTACACTGCGGAGGACTCCGCAGGCCTGGAGCATACCGAGTACCAAGCCGGTATCGCCCCCTTTCTTCGTGGTCCTTATGCCACCATGTACGTGGCACGCCCCTGGACTGTGCGCCAGTATGCAGGCTTCTCCACCGCCGAGGAATCCAACGCCTTCTATCGTCGCAATCTCGCTGCGGGCCAGAAGGGTCTGTCGGTTGCGTTCGACCTTGCCACGCACCGTGGCTACGACAGCGACCACCCGCGCGTAGTGGGCGATGTGGGCAAGGCCGGTGTCGCGATCGACTCGATTGCGGACATGAAGATTCTCTTCGACAAGATTCCGCTGAACAAGGTCTCCGTATCGATGACGATGAACGGCGCCGTGATACCCGTACTGGCGTTCTACATTGTCGCCGCGCTGGAGCAGGGAGCGAAAATGGAGGAGCTGGCTGGTACCATTCAGAATGATATTCTGAAGGAGTACATGGTGCGCAACACCTACATCTATCCGCCGGAACCGAGCATGCGGATCATTGCGGACATCTTCTCGTTCACCTCGAAGAACATGCCGAAGTTTAACTCCATCTCCATCTCCGGCTACCACATGCAGGAAGCTGGAGCCAGTGCCGACCTGGAGATGGCATACACGCTCGCCGATGGTCTGGAATACCTGCGCACCGGGATCAAGGCAGGCATCGATATCGACGCATTTGCCCCGCGGCTTTCCTTCTTCTGGGCACAGGGTAAGAACCACTTCATGGAAGTGGCGAAGATGCGCGCCGCCCGTCTCATCTGGGCGAAGCTTGTGCAGCAGTTCAATCCGAAGGACCCGAAGTCCATGGCACTCCGCACCCACTCGCAGACCAGCGGGTGGAGCCTCACCGAGCAGGACCCCTTTAACAACGTTGCCCGCACGCTCATCGAGGCCATGGCCGCCACACTCGGCGGTACGCAGAGCTTGCATACCAACGCTCTGGACGAAGCCATCGCCCTGCCCACGGACTTCTCGGCCCGCATCGCCCGAAACACCCAGCTCTATCTTCAGGACGAGACCGGCATCTGCAAAACGGTGGACCCCTGGGGCGGCAGCTACTACGTGGAAGCTCTGACCAATGCCCTCGCCAAGCGCGCCTGGGCACACATCGAGGAAGTCGAGTCCATGGGCGGTATGACGAAGGCCATCGAGGCCGGTCTGCCCAAGCTCCGCATCGAGGAATCCTCGGCCCGCCGACAGGCCCGTATCGACAGCGGTGCGGAGACCATCACGGGGCTTAACAAGTACCGCCTCGATCGCGAAGACCCGCTGGACATTCTCGACATCGACAACAGCGCCGTACGCGAATCCCAGATCAAGCGCCTTAACCAACTCAAGGCCGATCGCGACAGTGCCGCCGTAGCTGCCGCACTGGAAGCCCTCTCCGAGTGCGCCCGCACCGGAAATGGCAACTTGCTCGGACTCGCAGTCGAAGCCGCCAAAGCCCGCGCCACCCTCGGGGAAATCTCCGATGCGATGGAAAAGCACTTTGGTCGCTACAAGGCACAAATCCGCTCGATCAGCGGCGTTTATGCATCAGAATTCGGCAAGAGCGACACCATGACCTCCGTTGAAAATCTCGTCTCCGCGTTTGCGCTGAAAGAAGGCCGCCGTCCCCGTATCCTCATTGCGAAAATGGGGCAGGATGGGCACGACCGCGGTGCCAAGGTAGTGGCCACAGCCTACGCAGACATGGGCTTCGATGTGGATATCGGCCCGCTCTTCCAGACTCCAGAGGAGACCGCCCGCCAGGCCGTGGAGAACGACGTCCACGTCATCGCCATGTCGTCCCTCGCCGCCGGTCACAAGACGCTACTGCCCGCTCTCATTGCGGAACTGAAGAAGCTGGACCGCGAGGACATCATGGTCGTCTGCGGTGGAGTGATTCCCGCCCAGGATTACGCCTTCCTTCTCGAGCACGGAGCCAGCGCCATCTTTGGCCCCGGCACAGTGATTCCGGAATCGGCGAAGAAGATTCTGGAAAAGCTGATGGAGCGTCTGGCGTAGGTCACTGGCACGTCCGTTTAAGAAACTTGCATACATGAGCGGGCGGGACCTTCATTGGTCCCGCCCGTTGCGTCGGGACGCAACTCTACCGCGATGGACATAGGTTCGGTTTCCTGTGGTTTGCCCCACAGGCTACTAATATCCGATGGCCTCTGGGCCATAAATTGGCCAAACTCCAAGGGATGCCGTAGGCATCCACCGGACTCCTGCATTCAGGAAACAGATGCATAAGGCATTCGATCTCTCATACCTTCTGCCTTCTGCCAACCTGCCATTCCGACTTAATGCCTCTGTGCCGTTGGACCTTTGTGCCTACCTTCCGAACCTAACTCCCAGGAAAGATCAACCGCAGCCCAAGGGATAACCACAGGGGAATCGTGATGAGTGACACCAGGGTCGTGGCCATGACCACTTTCACCGCACAGGAGGCATCACCCCCGTAATGCCGCGCCACGACGACTGGCAACATGGCTGCGGGCATGGCGGCCTGAATGACAATCACCCGGCGCAGCTCCTCGGAACAGGGGAGGAACTTCGCCAATAGCAGGAATAGCACCGGAAGGATGCCGATGCGCAAGAGTATCGCGGTCAGCGGCAGGCGCAGATCGCGCTTGAAGGAGCTATCCTTCGTCAACTCGCACAGTGTGGCCCCCGTAAGCATGAGGCCGATGGGAATCGCACAGGCGCTGATCATTGCAATCCCGTTGCGCAGGGCCATGGGCACCTCTTTTCCGAGGTGGGTGAGATTCAGCGTTACCCCGATGATGAGTGCGATAACGGTCGGGTTAATCAGCTTCTTTAAGCTCTCGCGATTCCATGAGCCGGACACGAGGAGAATGCCAACTGTCCAGAAGGCGACCTCCACGCCGACGTTGTGGACAAGAAGCACGCCCGCAGTGTCCCGGTCGCGAAATAGCAGCTCTACGAGTGGGATGGGGATGTAGCCGTAATTATAAAGCCCTGTGGTGAAGGCGAAAGTGCGCCGCTCCACGGGCTGCTTTATCCTAAAGTAAGGGGACAGCACCCAGACCAGACCGAAGCCAAGGACGACGGTGAAGAATCCAACCAACGGCGGGAGCACGAGATTATCCGCCTGATTCAGGGCGTCATTCCCCAGCGTGTAGTGCAGGATCAGTGCAGGGTAGAGCAGGTTCATCACCAGCCGCAGGAGGCTGCCATCGGCTTCCGGTGTCAACCAGCCCGCATGACGCGCCGCCCACCCCGCTGCGATAACGAGAAAGACCGGTGCGATCGCTGCGACTATCATCCAAAATGATATCATGAAAGCCCCAGATTCCGCTGGATCTTCTGTACGTTGGCCCGGCTAGTGCGCGTTTGCAGCCAGCGCCTGACGAGCCGTGTAATGATGCGATGCGGAGCGCCCTTATAGACCAGGAAAAGCTGTGGCGGGTGATTGCGTTCCGGCCGCGGGGGGGATTTCCAGAGCTGAGTGCGCATGCGTGGCAGGGCATGCAGCCAGCGCTGGAGCTCCTCCGTCTCTTTTGCACCCTCGGGATGTCCGGTATAGGCCACGATGCTAAGCAATCCACCGGGTTTCAGCACGCGAAGAGCACAGTCGAGTGCCTTCACCGTGGTATCCGCGCGGGTGCTGATGGCACGGTCACCGCCCGGAAGGTAACCGAGGTTAAACTGCACCACGCGCACATGCCCATGGAGCGCCGTGGGCAAAACGGTGTCCAGCTTATGATGGCTGTCGTGGATAAGGCGCACCTGCGAAACCGCGCCAGCGTGGATGAGCTTCTGCCGGGTAATTGACAGGGCCGTTTCTTGAATATCGAACCCGTAAACGAGGCCGCCCCGCCCCACTGCCTTGGCGAGAAGCAGTGTATCGTTGCCATTGCCCACCGTGGCATCCACAGCCACATCATTGGGGCGGAGAATCTCCAGAGCACGCTGATGGGCCAGTTCCAGAACCGGGTAAAGTATTTTCACGCGTGGACCGATGTCGTGTCTGATGGGTTGAGCCGATGACCTCGCGTGTATTTCTAGTTGCGCGCCGGAGTAAACTCCCAGCGCTGCTCCTTTGCATTCCAGCGCTGCTCGGTATCGCTCGGGACAAATTCATACTTCCCACTCACCGTGTTATACGCGCGCTCGGTGGGCTTGTTATGCTCCAACTTCTCCGCCGCGTTCGCCTCCCGGTTGTTCTTCTCAACCTTCTGCAGATACTCATCCGGGTAAGTTTGCCCAGCCACCAGCCCTACAATGGGCGAGCCCTGGTAACCCGTCGAGGAGTCCGACGTGGATGAACAACCGGAGAGTATTAGCGAGGCCATTGCCGCGCAAAAAAGTGCAGGAACGCAAAGTTTCATGGCCCTGTACCATAGAACTCGTTGCGCATTTGGCAATAGTAGTAGTGGAACAGGAATAGATTCGAGCGCATCTCGAAGTCTGCACGAAAATAGAGGGAATTTCAGCGAATCCTATGAAGCCGAATGAACCCAAGCGGACTGTGGCATAGGGGCCAGGTTGAAACCTGGGGAGCGGGTTAGAAAACCCGCTCTCCGTTTGCTTCAAACACCCAACGGAGGGCGGACATTCTTGTCCGCTGTTATACCAACGGAGGGCGGACATTCTTGTCCGCCTATTTGCGATCAACGGTGCATTGATTTATCTAGTCGGAGCCAAACTTTGGGATTCGCTGGTGTTTGGCGTTATCGAAGGTAGCCAGAGACGCTCTGGCTACAATACTAGAGCGAGACGCACGATGACCCTCTGGGCCATAAATTGGCCAAACCCCTGCCGCGCCCCTGCCGGGGCGCAATTCATTATTGTGCGATGCAACCGGTGGTTTGCACCACCGGCTAATATCCGACAGCCCGCCGGGCTGTATCCGACCTACGGGACGTCTGGACTTTACGGGACGTCTGGACTTCTGGAGCATCGCTGCCGCAATGGGGCACAAAAAAAGCGGGCGGGACTTTATGGGGCCCGCCCGCTGCATTTTTTCATCATGGTAATCTAGTCTATACACTCACCGGAGCACTTGCTCGCAGTCTGCCGCGGCCCCGGCCAGACTCACGCTGCCTGCGCTACCGCACTGCTGGAGGTGCGGGTGATCTTCAGCGTATTGCTCCCTGCGGTACGGCCTTTCTTGGTGACCGGGTAAACCTTGATGGCTATGCTGCTGCCCATGGCTGCCAGGCCGGCGTCGGTCTGGTAGGTGAGTTGTTCCTTGGGGAGGGTTGCGAGATTGTAATCTTCCGCTGTCTTGTAAACACTCCCGGAGCATGCACGGACCTCGTAGTGGTCGAGCTCGGGGTGGGCGCAAGCGTTCCATTGCAGAGTTGCCTTCAGGGTGTTCGTATCCCACGCACCAGATACTACTACAGCATCCGGGTTGGAGCCCGAAGAGGTGCTGAATTTTGGCAGGGTGGTGCGCAGCCAGTGATTCTTCGGGAAGTGTATTTTAACCTGGGTGCGGTACTCGCTCAGGCGGGGTTTGATTACATCCTTGAGGAGCGTATCGCGCTGCTGGCGCAGAATTGCCAGTGCGCGGCGCTTTTCCAGCATTAGCGTGCAGGCATTATTCAGTGCCTCCAGTTCGGACAGGTACCGTTCCTTGGAAAACCCATCGCCCAAGACCAATGGGAGTGCCAGTTCGGTAGAGCCACTCTCATCTACCTGAGTCCAGATGGAGCCCACCGCGGTGGCGATTTGGGACAGTGCTACCTGTCCGGTCGTGAGTGAGGGTGCCTTCGGCAGTTTGCGTTCCGTACCCAGCGTGTCGCCATAGTGGCTCATGATCTGGAGGAACTGTACCGTGTGGGTGACCAGACTTTCGCGCGCCTGGTCGCGCTGAGCCGTCGCATTTCGCAGGTCACCGCGAATCTCGCCATCCTGATAAACCAGGCCCGTATACGCTGCGGTATTGGCCACCTGGATTGCCAGGGTGTAGTTATTCTTCAGCTTGATCGCCTTGACCGATCCCAGCAGGTTGTCCGACTCGCCTCGATGGAGATCGAAGCTGGTAATAATCGGTATACTATCTTTTATAATATTAATGTTCATAGACTTTTCGCTTTCGTTTGATGCCACCGTACTTTGGCGACACAGGATATGAGCGCCAGAGACACCATGCCTCCAGCCTGAGATGCCGGCCTTGCAGTTCGAGGTCATATAATTGGCGACCCATCCCCTGCGGCTCAGAACCCACACCCCGCGCCTCAATTTTCCGGCAGCGGTTTTTAGACTTTCTTCGTTCGTGAACGACTGGTACTTGCGCTGTTGACCAGTAAAACAGGGCCTATTCTCCAGAGAAACCGTCTCAAGTCTCTCCATCATCAAATCTCTTCCAGTCCTTGCGAACCGAAAGCACGGGGCTCTGCATCCGTACGATAGCGTTAACTATCTTGTTGGAATCACCCGACGGCGGACTCACTACTTAATACAATGAACGATAATCTAACCAAGCAGTGAAGCATGGGTGTAATTTGCGCTATTTTATCGAAGAGTACAAGATTTATTTTCATTTATTTGAAATTCACGAATATCCAGAAATGCAGCGCTTCCGGAACCGCATGGAAAGCCATTCCGGCAATGGCATAACTCTGGAAGTAGCCATTATAGCGGGTTACAGGGCATTACACTTTATGACAGTTGTGGAATTAGCGGGAAAATTGGGCGGAATAAAAGCGACTAAATATACCATTTTGTGAGCTCTAATGATAACTTATGGACCCAACGTGCCTTATTAGCAGAATCCTTTATTGGTCAGGGATAAAATAGTGAACACGGAACCGGATAAATGGGATTTTTATCAGCGAAATAAGGGAGCGCAAGGTAGGACAGACATTCTTGTCTGTCCTTTCAGAAACGAAACCACCAAGGACAGACAGGAATGTCTGTCCCACTGTCCCAATTCCCGTATCAGCGGGCAGGACGCGACTGCACGCTCCCCCGTTGCCTCAACCCCTGGGAACGCGGTCATCCTGGCCGCTCTGAGCACCGTCCACTCACGATGCCAAGGCAGCGGACAAGACGTCGTCAACAATCTCCATCTCCCTCACCTCCGCGTCTCCGCATCTCCGCGACTCCACGTGAACCAATTTCGACCATGAGCCCCGACTCAACGAATCCACCGTTAATGCCGTCGCCCTCGACATAGCACATCAATGCAACTCAAGGAGACTCACGCGGAGGCGCGGAGAGCGCGGAGGAAGAAGCAGTGAAGAAACGCGATGACATCACACACGGGGCACGCATAATACGCTGCAATAACGTCAGATTAAGGTTGTGCCTGCTATAACAGCGTGTTGGGATTGCTGTAATCCCATCGTATTCAAACCCGGTCTCGCTGCATGAATAAGAAATCCCTCACCGAAGCGGACATCCGTACCAAGTTCATCACCCCCGCACTGGTTGGACCCAATGGAGACAAGTGGAATGTAATGACGCAAATATGCGAGGAAGCCTATTTCACCAAGGGTCGTGTCATTGTTCGTGGCAAGACGGTGAAACGGGGCGAGGCAAAGAAGGCGGACTACATCCTCTCCAACAAACCGAACCTTCCACTCGCTATCCTCGAAGCAAAGGACAACACCCACACCATCGGTGCGGGTATGCAACAGGCCCTCGAATACGCGGAGATTCTCGACATACCCTTTGCTTACAGCTCCAACGGCGACGCCTTCCTTGAGCACGATCGTACCGTCACCAGCGGAACTGTCACCAGGGAGATACCACTCGACCAGTTTCCGACGCCCGACGAGCTTTGGTCCCGCTACTGTGCCGCCAAGGGTTGGACGGAGGGCCAGCAAAAGGTCACCATTCAGGACTACTACGACTACGGCGCCGGGAAAACTCCACGCTACTACCAGCTCATCGCCATCAACCGCACGGTGGAAGCCATCGCGCGAGGGGAGAACCGCATCCTGCTAGTCATGGCCACCGGCACGGGCAAGACTTACACCGCCTTCCAGATCATCTGGCGGCTGTGGAAGTCGGGTGCCAAGAAGCGCATCTTATTCCTCGTTGACCGCAACATCCTTGCTGTGGGTTGAAGAAGCGGGCGAGCCGCCCGCGCTCCTGTGTTTTTTTCGACGTCCGTTGATAAAATAGGATCGTTCAAGGGGTTTAATGGGCCACCCGATGCCCTGTTATTGCCGCGCGGTGGTGTGATATCGTCACGGTGTGCTGTGAATTCGTCGCGCGGTGGTCTGTATTTGCCGCGCGTTGCTGTGTTTTCATCTCGCGTTGGTGTGTTTTCGACGCGCGTTGCAGTGTAATCGTCACGCGTTGCTGTGTAATCGACGTGCGTTGTATAAATCCAAACGGACGTTGACACAATTTAGTCTCCCGATGGCCAAACCCAAACGCCCGATGGTGTTATCCAAACGGGCGATGGTCTTATTTCGTCACCCGTCGGCTCTTTTTCGCCATCCGTCGGCTTAATCATGTCGCCCGATGGTGTATTCCAAACGGGCAATGGTCTTATATCGTCATCCGTTGGCTCGTTTTCCTTACCCGTCAGCTCCTTTTCGGCACCCGTCAGCTCCTTTTCGGCACCCGTCGGCTCCTTTTTGGCAACCGTCGGCTCTATTTTGGCACCCGTCGGCTCCTTTTTGGCACCCGTCGGCTCTATTTTGGTACCCGCAGGCTGATTTATGCCACCCGTCGGCTCCTTTTTGGCACCCGTCGGCTCTATTTTGGTACCCGGTGGGTTTTATATGGGAGTAATGGGACTGTTAATGGGAGCAATGGGATTGTTATGGTTGGGCGACGGCTTTGTTTTGGCACCCGTCGGCTTTATTGTGGTAGGCAACGGGTTGTGTTCGCTCAACAATGGATACTTCTGCTGACTTTGTGCCTTAGTGCCTTTGGACCTTTGTGCCTACCTGCATTTGTGCCTGCCTGTCCTTGGACCTTTGTGCCTACCTCTGCTACTTTACTTCTGTCGCTTCTGCCTTGCGTTACGCGATTTGTTTTGCCCTGTGGCAATCAATTTGCTGAATTTTGCAGCTTCGTTCCATTTGTTTCATTTTTCAATCCCCATTGCCATGGACCCTACTATTGCTTTGAAGAGTACCAAGAAAATCGCCGACTACGGTATGTTTGATGCCAAGGATGGCAGCTTTCTGCTGACGGCTACGCCGCCGAGAAAGTGGAGTAACATCCATTTCAACGAGCCGGGTGAGCACGAAGTGTACGCGGAAACGTCGAATATCGGCGATGGGCCGGTGGTGTTCCGGGATAATGCGGGCAATACGTGCAATCTCGTGGGTTATGACTCGAAGTATGTGTACTTGCGCGATGAGGAGACGAAGGTGGTCTTCTGCCCGAGTGGTGAGCCGGTGCCGACGGCGGTGCGGAATGTGAAGACGCGCTTTGCGCCTGCGTTTACCGAGACTTCGTGTGAGTACAAGGGGCTTAAGGTGGCGCATCGCGTGTTTGTGCCGAGGACAGAACTGTTCGAGGCGCATACGGTGACTATTAAGAACACGACGGCGAAGGAGCGGAGCGTGTCGGTCTTTCTTTATGCGATGTTCCAACTGACGGGTAACACGGCGAGTGGTGGCGGTGTGTGGAAGGATAATGACACGGAAATCCATCCAGAGCTGTGTGGCGTGTATGCGAAGAACCGCGAGCGTAGTGTGCCGACGGATCGTTTCAAGGGGTACCTGGTTACGCTGAATAAAACGGAGTATGTCGCGAGCACCGGGTACCGGGACTTCTTCACGCGGACGGCGTTCTCTCTGGCGGCTCCGGTGATTCTGGATGGGAGCGACTTGAACAACCTGCCGTATCGCGGTCCGGATAGTGCGGCGGCAGTGCAGGTACGGGTGATGGTGCCCGCGAAGGGCAGCGTGCGCGTGGATTATCTACTCGGGCAGTGCTCGGGGCTGGATGATGTGGCTGCTGTGGTGGCGCGCACTACGCCGGAGAGCCTGGACGCGGCTTGCACGGAGCAGGCGAAGCTGGAAGAGAGCCGTAGGTCGGCGTTCAGCATTGATACCGGGCTGGCGAATGCCACGCGGGATGCGTTGATTAATAATTTCTCGAAGAAGCAGATGGTTTCGTACCTGATCAATAAGAGCGGGTTCCGGGACAATATGCAGAATGACATGGGTGTGGCATTGTTTGACTACCCCATGGCGCGGGCAAACATCCTCCGTGCGGTGTCCTCGCAGTATGAGAACGGCTGTGTGCCCCACGGCTTCCGTCCGTGGAATCTCCACCAATACAGCGACAAGCCGGCATGGATGCTGCACTGCATTCCGTGGGTTATCAAGGAGAGTGGCGACTTTGCCCTGCTCGATCAGGAAGTGGGCTACTATAAGAGCGAGCTTAAGGAGCCGATCTGGCAGCATATGATCCGCGCGATGCGGTTTATGAGCAAGGATGTGGGCTCCCACGGGCTGTGCGACCAGCACCACGCGGACTGGAATGATGGGCTCGAACCGAGCGAGAAGACCGGTGCCCGCGAGAGTGTGATGGTTACCCAGCAACTGTGTCTCGGGCTGGTGGAAATGGCCGAACTGGCACGCCGTCGGAACGAGCCCGCCATCGAGCGCGAGGCGAACGACCTGCACGAGCACTTCATGACGCTGCTTAACCGCCTGTGCTGGGATGGCGAGTGGTATGTGCGCACGCTGACTGGCAGCGGCTACACGCTGGGCTCGAAGGTGAACCCCGAGGGGAAGATATTCATCAATACGCAGAGCTGGGCAGTGCTTTCGCAGAGCGCTCCGCCGGAGCGGGCACGCGTGTGCATGGAGTCGGTGGATAAATACATTGAGGGGCCCTATGGGTTTGCGATTTGCGAGCCTGCATTCACGAAGTTTGACGAGCGGATTGGGAAATACTCCGCCTCGCGTCCGTACTACGCCGAGAATGGCGGCTGTTACAACCACGCGGCAGGGTTTAAGCTCGTGGCCGACTGTATGATGGGGCGCCCGGAACAGGCCTGGCGCACCTGGCTGAAGGTGGCACCGGACAGCCCGTGGAATCCCGTGGGTAACTCGAAGACGGAGCCCTTTAGTTTCACCAATTGTTATAGCCGCACGGATGAATGGCCCGGTATGAGCATGTATCCCTGGCGCACCGGCACTTGTGCGTGGTTTACGCAGGGCGTGCTGGAGTGGATTCTGGGTGCGCGCCGCCACTATGATGGCCTCTTGATTGACCCTTGCCTCACCGCCTCGGTGCCGCGTGCAAAGGTCGTGCGCGTGTTCCGTGGCTCACGCTATGAGATAGAGATCGACAACACCTCCGGCGGCTGCCGTGGCGTGCGCGAACTCTACCTCGATGGGCGCCGCACATCCAGCCAGATACTTAAGCCCGATGGCAAGAAGCATAAGGTGAAGGTGTTCCTGTAAGCGAGGCAGTTGCACAGCATCAACCATCGGTTCCGCTTGACCATGCCTTATACCACTCTGCCACTCGCCTTCACTGTAGGAAAAACCAGCCAGAGCACCGTGCTACCGGAGACATTTGTCCCCGCCACGGTGCCGGGTGCTGTGCAACTGGACTGGGCGCGGGCGCACCAGTGGCCGGACTGGAACTACGGTGACAACTGCAAGCAGTACGATGGCTTGGAGGCCTTCTACTGGCTGTACCGCACTGTGCTGGAGTACCCCACACTCGCACCGGGGCAGAAGCTGTACTTCGTAAGCCAGGGAATTGACTACAAGTTCGACATCCGCCTAGGGGGCAAGGTGCTGCTCGCGCAGGAAGGGATGTTTACCCCGGTGGAGCTGGACCTCACTGGCAAGGCGCAGCCTGGCGATGTACTGGAAATCCTCATCCACCCGGCGCCGGACAGCGGAGACCGCACCACCAATCGCGCCCCGGCGAACAAATCGGCCAAGCCTGCGGTGAGCTGGGGCTGGGACTGGCATCCCCGCCTGATACCACTCGGTATCTGGGATGATACCCGGCTGGAAATTCGCCCCGCAGCGCACATTAAGAGCGCGGCACTGGATTACATCCTGACGGATGACCTGTCGGCGGCGGATATAAAGCTGTACGTCACCCTGGCCGAGGCACCCGGTGGCGGGATGGTAGAGTGGGTGCTGGATGGACCACAGGGCACGATGGTTATCCGGCAGTCCGCCGAGGCCGCACGCCAGATGGTCTTCACCAACGTGCTGCCTGCACCGCAGCTCTGGTGGCCGCACGACCATGGACCGCAAAACCGCTACACGGTTACGGTTAAACTCTACTCTGCCGGGCACCAAGTACTGGATGAACGGAGCTGGAAGACGGGATTCCGCCGCGTGCGCCTCGTGATGCACGAAGGGGCATGGGATCGACCCGGCGAATGCCCGGCGACGCAGCGCGAGTGCCCGTTTACGGTGGAGATTAACAACCGCCACGTGTTCGCGAAGGGTTCGAACTGGGTCGCGCCGGAAATATTCCCCGGGCTGATCACCGCAGAGACTTACCGGCCCCTGCTGGAGCTGGCGAAGGAGGCAAACTTTAACCTGCTCCGCGTCTGGGGTGGGGCCATGGTCTCGAAGGACAGCTTCTATGAGCAGTGTGACGCCCTTGGGCTGATGGTTTGGCAGGAGTTCCAGCAAGCCTGCAACTGCCATCCCGATGATGCGGGCTACCTTAAGGTGCTTGATCAAGAGTCGCGGAGTATCATCCAGCGGGTTAAGCCCCACCCCTGCCGCGTGCTCTGGTGTGGCGGGAACGAGTTGTTTAATTCCTGGTCACGGATGACGGAGCAGTCCCACCCGCTGCGCCTGCTGAACCGCAACTGCTACGAACTCGACCAGTACACGCCCTACATCTACACCTCGCCCATCTTCGGTGTGCGCCACGGGGACTACCGCTTTGCGAACTCGGACAAAACCGAGGTTTACCAAATCTTTGTCCGCTACGAAGCCACTGCGTACACTGAGTTTGGGGTGCCCGGCCCCTCACCCGTGGAAATACTCCGCGAGATTATCCCGCCAGCAGAGCTATTCCCACCAAAGCCCGGCACGGCCTGGGAGACACATCATGCGTACAAGGCGTGGGACGGCGATGCCGAGTCCTGGCTGCTCATCAGCACGATTGAACGCTACTTCGGTGTGCCCGCCTCGCTGGAAGAGCTGGTCGCTAATGGCGAGTGGCTACAGTGCGAGGGCTACAAATGCTTGTTCGAGGAGTCCCGCAGGCAAAAGCCCCGCAGCTCCATGGCGCTGAACTGGTGCTATAATGAACCTTGGCCGAGTGCCGCGAACAACTCCATCGTCGTCTGGCCGGCGCGCAAGAAGCCCGCATTCGAAGCCGTCAAAGCGGCGTGCCGCCCGGTCCTTGCCAGCGCACGCATCCCGAAGTTCACGTGGTCAGCAGGCGAAGTCTTTACGTGCCAGCTTGCGCTGCTCAACGACAGCTATGCCAAGGGGAAGCCCGGTGAAGTCCGCGCCACGCTGCAACTCGACGAGGGCACAGTCATCACCGCCGCGTCGTGGAAGTTTGCCGCGCCCGAGCCGAACCACAATCTCATTGGGCCTGAAGTGCAGTTCCAGATACCCGATGCGCCATTCAAGACACTCACGCTCCGACTGAGCGTGCCAAACCGCCCGGAACTGGACTCCACCTACCGCTTGTTGGCAAAGCGCAGCTAGCAGACGCTCGCGTTACACGAGAGATGCAGGGGTTGACCGCAGGAAACACTGCGAGCCTGTGACTATATCCAGACGGCTACAGCGCTCGCATGTCGTTGGCGATTGATTTTCTGGGATTCCGTATATCGCGATGGACAGTTTCCACCGTTTCTTGTTAACATTTCATTGTGAGGTTCGATACACCCTATTTGCCTTGTACACACTACCGTAGAATACATTCCCCAAATCAGTTCTCAGGCCAGTCACAATCTACCAGAATGGTCCATCCCACCCCATGAAGCTTACGAGAAAATCTTTGTTGGTAACTGCCAAAAACCTCGGCTTCCTCGCGATGGGCGTGGTGGTTTACCATGTGTCGGCCGGATTGGGATTGGAGATGCTCGTGAAGGATTCCCAGCAGACGCCCTTGCTCTGGCTTCCCGCGGGATTGGGCATCTTGATCGCCATCAAGATGCGAGTGTGGGGTTTGCCTGCTGTCGCCATCGGCGCATTCATCAGCCAGTATGTGCAAGTTGATGATATCCGCCTCGCCCTTCTGTTTTCACTGGCCTACACCTTGGGGGCGGCAGTAACAGTCGGCGTTCTAGATTACATTAAGTTTAACTCATCCCTGGAACGTTTGCAGGATGTGATGGCCTTTCTGGGGATGGCGGTCATCGCGAACTGTATCATCAGCTCCGGGCTGACATCGTGGGCACTCTATCAGTATGATCCCGAGACCTACGGAGATTTTTTTGATTTGGCTGCAGTGCGCTGGCTTGCAGACGCACTCGGTGTACTGGTGTTGGCCCCCCCGTTGCTGGTATGGCATGCGAAAACGCGGCTTAACTGGCAGAACAGGCAGGCGGTTGAAGTACTTATCTGGATGTCTGGCCTGATAACGATCGGTGCCATGGTATTCAGAAACTGGGCGCCCACGGATACGCTGCGTTACCCGTTGGAGTTGACGATGTTTCCCCTGCAGGCATGGGCAGCCATTCGCTTTGGGCAACGCGGTGCGACCGCTGGCGCGTTGATCATTTCCTTGCTCGCTGTCTGGGAACTGCAGGACGTACTCGGCCCGGATGCCACCAACACTATCACCCAACCGCCCGGATACTTGTGGGTTTTTGTAGGAGTTCTGACCAGTACTTCACTGGTGCTCGCCGCCGTGGTGACGGAGCATCAACACCGCGAAGATAATATTTCACGCCAGGAGGAGCGGCTGCGCACCATCATGGAAGCCATGCCCGACATGTCCTTCGTCATCACCGAGAGCGGGCGCTACATCGATGTATTCTCATCGGCAATCGTTCGTACGAACAATGATGTGCGGCGATTGCTCGGGCGATGTTTGGCGGATGTACATCCACCTGATGTAGCGGCTAGAATGATGCAAGCTGTCAGAACAGCACTGGAAACACAAGCACTCCAGATTGTAGAATATCCGGGATGGGACGACCGCTCACGGCTATTCGAGGGGCGGGTGTCGCCCATGCAAATGATAGCAGCCAGCGGCGATGAGCGCCGCGTCACCTGGGTAGCGCATGACATCACGGACAGGCACGATTATGAAGAGCGGTTAAAGAACGCCAGAGACGCTGCCGATGCTGCCAATATGGCCAAGAGCGAGTTCCTTGCCATCATGAGCCATGAGATACGCACTCCCATGAATGCCATTCTCGGGTTTGCTGATATTCTGGGGCAGACGGAGATCGCTCCCGACCAGCGCGAGTACATCAAGATCATCTCCCGAAGCGGAAAAGATCTCCTGGAACTCATCAATAACATACTCGATTACTCCAAGATCGAGTCGCGTGCCATCACCCTGGAATCCGTGCCCTTTAGGATGGAGGATACCGTGGTTGAGGCACTGGAACTTGTCCTCCAGAAAGCACATGCCAAGCGGATTAAGATTAACTACACCTTGGAGGATGCATCCGGGGGCGTTTTTATTGGGGATTCATTAAGGCTTCGGCAGATTCTGCTCAATCTCATCAACAATGCGGTAAAGTTTACCAAGGAGGGCCACGTGCATGTTCGTGTTCGCACCGCTACAGAGAATGGACGGCTCTGGAAAATCCAAATTGCCGTCGAAGATACGGGTATAGGGATTCCGGTGGACAAGTTTGATCGCCTATTCAAGCCATTCTCCCAGATCGACTCCTCAACCACCCGTCAACACGGGGGCACTGGCCTGGGGCTGATTATCTCGAAGCGCCTCGCAGAAAAGATGGGCGGCGACATCCAGTGTGTGAGTAAAGTAGGAGAGGGCTCTACGTTTATTGTGTCCATTGCATTGGAGTCCGCAGACAAGGTTGTCGCCCCATCCGAACCCGCCGCAGATAACTCGGTGGACGACACATTCTCTGCCCGCCACCCCATGCGCTGTGCCGTCGTTGATCATGAGCCAACAGGCCGCCAGCTAACTCTGGATGGGCTGCAACAGCTTGGGTACACGACAGCGGTTGCCCTCCCGGACATGGTCTCACTTCAAAATGTGCTGCGGTCGCAGGCGGTGGATATTATCTTCATCAATGTTCACCTCTGTTCCGAGGATGTAGGCGAACCCTTGCGCAAACTTCGCCAGGGAGTCTTGCCACAGCCCATGAAGGACACTTGGGTGGTCGGCCTGTCAACACTGCCCATTGGTGATGAGAAGGAGCGCTGCCTTGCCGCTGGCTATAATGATTACCTGGCCAAGCCAGTTACTCTGAGTCGCTTAAAAGGTACACTATCGCGAGCTGTGGAAGCATCCGGTGGCAAATCCACCAAGCCCTCCTATCTCGCCTGAGAGATCGCAGGAACCTAAACCGCGGAAGACTAGCGGCGCCTGGTCTTTAACTCCCCCTTTTCGTCGAACAAGTTCACGGGTAGTATCTCCACGGGGATAGTGTCTGGTATTGGCTCCCCTGTCTGACTGACATCCTTTTTGAAAACAAGCCAGTAAGAAGATGATGCCAGCCCTACCGCAATGGGATGCAGGAGCATTGGGTCTGTCTTGGACCGGCTCGGGCAATGGATAAGGATTCCGAGCACTTCCTTTTCACTGGAGTCCACAACCAGAACCATCGTAAACTGTTTGTCCAGACGGCAATACACGTACTCCATCCCCTTTGGCGGCACCCATTTCACTGTATATTCAGAGCCGAAGGGGAACCCCTTTGCCTTAAGTCCGGTTTCGGCTTCGGAAAGCGTCATGCCCGGGGATATATCGGTCTCTTCAGCAAACAGACCTTGCGTGAGTAGAAGGCCGAGTAAGATAGCGATAATTCTAATCATACTTTGGCACCATTCCCTATTACTTCTGCTTGTTCACCACAGTCGGGCTTGGTTCGTACAGGTACCCCACACCGTGAATCGTCCGGAAAGCATCAAGCGAGCATTTGTGTTGGATGTAAAGATTGCGAAGCTTGACGATATACTGGTCGAGCGAGCGGCTGCGCACATCCGCATGCACTCCCCATACTGCATGGATGAGACTGCGCCGGGTAAGCACATTGCTGGCATTTGAGACCAGGCAGGTAAGAATGCCCAGCTCTTTGCGCCCTATCTTCTCTTTAACTCCATTCGGAAACTCTATTTCGAGCCGGATCGGGTGTACTTGCGCACCACAGAAGTCGAATGTTTCCTGATTGAGTGATGCATTCTGCGTGATCTGGGTATCATGCGCCGTTTCTGCCCGGCGAAGCACCGCGCGGATACGCGCTATAAGCTCGGGAAAACTGAAAGGCTTTGTCACGTAATCATCACCACCCATCTCAAGCGCCTTCACCTTGGAAATCTCCGAGGTATTCGCGGTGAGGAAGATGATCGGCACATTATGGTTCTGCTTCTTTAACTCCTCCACCAGTGCGAAACCCGTCATATCAGGCAGCGAGATATCGAGTAGCATCAGATTCGCAAAACTATGGGAAAGGAATGGCAAAACACTACCCGCCCTGTGAAAGGTTTGCGCTACCATCCCGGCGGCTTCGATTTGTTCGGCAATAAGGGAAGCGAGTTCCTTCTCGTCTTCGACAATCAGGATCAAGGGTTTTGATTTGGACATGGGTATGACAATCAGGGTTGATGATTTATCGGGGTAAAGGAGAACTATTGCCACGTGAATGCCTGCTGCTGTGCATTTGCAGGGTGGGGTTGCACAGATTTGCAGACACAGTCATCCCGCAGCATGCTTCGGGATGAGCCCGCCACTCCCACAGACTCCAGATGGGCGTGGCCTGAGCCGTGCTTTCGCAATAACAGTCATCCATGATTTAAAAGTAAACAATTTTTTTACTTTTTTACAAATAAAAAATCATGCATTTGTATATTTTGTCAAGGCCCCGCTAAGCAGTGTCCGAGCAATACGATACTTGGGCTCCCGCGGACCAGAACTTCTAGGTTAGACAGGAATGTCAGCCCCACTCACCCGGGGGGAACAACAGGAACTCACCGGGGGAACCCGCCACACCTGTAGCGCCCTGTACCCTTGTATTTCTGCCATCACCTCTTCACCATTTGGACTCATAAATCTTCCTTTTGACCCTCCTCTCGTACTTTTAACCCTACTCTCAGGGTTTTAACTCGATAAATCGTCCTTTTGGCCCTTCTTTCGTGGTTTTAACCCGACAAATCGTCCTTTTGGCCCTCCTCTCGTACTTTTAACCCTACTCTCAGGGTTTTACGTCGATACATCACGTCTCTAGGTGCTCCTTTCAGGGTTTTAAACCGATAAATCGTCCTTTTGACCCTCCTCTCGTGGTTTTATTGCGTTAAATCGTCCTTTTAGGACTCCTCTCATGTTTTTTTACCGATCTCGCAGGTTTTTAACCCGACAAAACGACCATTTGGCACTTCTCACAGGTTTATAAACCGATTCCACCTACCATTTGGTACTCCCATCAGGCCATTTCATTCTATTCCACTGCCATTTGGTACTTCTCACAGGTTGTTGCATCCCTTTCCACGACGGTATCACCTGCGCGGATCCGGATCCGAAGAGTAGCCACAGCAAGCAAGCGACTCCTGCATGATTTGGAGACATCCGAACGATTGGTGCTCCAAGAGCTTATAAAAGCCATGCGAAAAATCGAACAAGACCTACTCGAAGTGCGTAAATGCGCCCCATGGAAGGTAAAGTTGGCTTATGCCGTGAAATCCTAAACCAGTGTAACCAATCGCTGCTTGAGCGAACTACTGCACATGGGAAACGTGACCGCAGTAAGCGATGCCCTGGTGGCATACAAAATGAACTCTATCCGGTGCAAATGTGCATCGTGTTCTCCAGTAGATAGGAGTAAGTAGTTAACCTAAAGGGGAAAATGGAAAAATGCCAAGAACCGTGAAAAATGGCTAATTAAGGGAGTGTAGAGATGATGTGGACTCGAAAAGACACTAACCCTATGGGTGAGTTGGATTTGTCCCAGAGGGACACAATGTCGGTAGAAACAGGCATCAAAACGCACCCCGTCCCAGAGGGACGGAACGTCGAAAGCCACGTA
>JANRLC010000030.1:0-7027 GCA_033762955.1 Verrucomicrobiota bacterium
GCCAGCCTCTTCACCTACTGGCTCGCCAATCACGAATCTACCCTCCACGAAGAAGAACTCTTCGACAACGGCGTCCCTCAGAAAAAATCCTACGTCTTCCAGCACTTCTGCAAATACATCCGCCCGGGCATGGTCCGCGTAGCCGCCACCCCCGCTACCAACCAGCAACTTGATGTCGCCACCTTCGTGGACTTCGAGACCGATCAAATGGTCATCGTCCTCATGAACCGCTCCGCCACCGTTCGGAACGAGACTATCAGCCTCGCCCAAGACCTCGACTTTGGTACCTTCGAGGCCTATCAAACCACAGAGACCACAAATTTTGTAAAGCTTCCCGATGTCGAACCGCTATCCTCGGGTTCCCTCGGCCTCACGCTCCCTGCGAAAAGCATCACCACTCTGGTCGGCACCGTCCCTGGCATCGCGCCTTTCACTTTCGAAGTGGCCACCACCAGCATTGTCATCCCCGCTGCCGCCGCCGAAATCGAAGTAAACGTGACCCCCAGCAGCCCCACTGCAAGCTGGACAGCCATCAAGCGCTCCACATCCGGCTGGGCCAGTGTGTCCGCAGGAGCCCTCAGCACAGGCGAAACGGCAGCCACCCTCAAGTTCCAGCAAAACCGCACCACAAACAACCGCACAGCGGTCTTTGAAATAGCGGGCACAGACGTCACCGTCACCCAGCTTGCCCCTGGTCTCCCCACCATATTCACCGACTCCGAAACCGCAGACTTCGGCAGCGGCTTTAAGTATAATAAGCTCGGCTTCCTCTACGACCTCTTCTACCCCTTCGTCTATTCCTGGCATGTAGGCGACTGGCTCTACATCCACCACCCCGACGCCTCCGAAGCCAACGGCTATTTCCTATACAACTTCGCCGCCACCGCATGGGGCTGGACCGCCAAATCCGTCTACCCCTATTACTACGTCTTCGGCGAATCCGGTACGACTCCCGAGCTGCTCGGGCCCGGGGAGTAGGGGGTGGTGAATGTCTTTGTGATTAAGGTGTTAGTTGAATCGCTCACTTGATGATATGGGCGACTAATATGGGCCAAACTGCCGAACGAGTGCGGGATTTTATATCCTCTTCTGATGGTCGCGCTAGCTCTTGCATCAGTTCCCTCTCCATCGCGACAATTTTCTCGGGAGCAATTTTTAGACTAGACTTGGTTCTCGATGAACAATTAGGCAATGACCGTAAAAGACAAACACGATCCTCTTCAGAATACCGAACAGGGTTTTTGTCTTCATGACCACCGTAAATAAACAATTCTGTAGAGAGATCGTTTGCTCCTCCAGCAGTATCAAGCTGTATTTTTTGCCGAATGAATGCGTATATAAGTATGTTAGCCCCAAAGGTGGATATCAATGATTCAGTGTTATCTGGCCATCGTAAATGGGCTGCACCAATCAGACCACTTTCTAATACACATGCTCTCAGATGCTCGGCGACAGAAGGTATGTTAAGACCGAGCCGTGTCACTTGGTGAGCCAAGACGCCGCTCAATGGGCTGCCTTCAAAATCGCCAACTAATCCGTAGACACCAGATTTCAAGCGCACCACTGGAGCTGGTTCAGTTACAGGGAGTACCGCATTTCCTGTCTGACGGAAGCGAGTTACCGAAACACTGGATTCTTTTATCGCACCTGCATGACGGATCAGAAAGGCTTCCAAATCTTCCCAACGAGAAAGACCAGATGGCATTCTTCGAATATGCCTTTGAGTTTCTGAGTAGCGTTGATGGAAATCCTGCCAATTTGTGAATCCTCGCTCAACGATTTGTGTCAGCCGCGCCTCGTCTGATCTTTCCATAATTGGGGAGGCGTTAGCAAGCATCACTTGCTGCAACTCCTCTGGAGGCACAAGACACATAACGCGTGAGAACAGTAGCTCAAAACGATCAGGCGACACCATTGTCCTCGAAATCACCTCTAAACGCTGCCGTGCCACGGCCCACATGCGTTCCTCTCGGCTGTCACGGACAATCAACGTATCAACGAGGATAGTATGAATCGAGCCAAAGCGGTGCACGCGCCCTACCCTTTGTTCCATGTCCATGGGATTCCACGGCACGTCAAGATGTACCAAGCGTCGAGCGAACTGAAGATTTATCCCTTCGCCACCTGCACGCGAGGAGATTAGAAACTGGGGACCGTTTGGATTGCTGAAACTCCGCACCTCTGAATCACGCTCCGCATCGGTCTGCCCGCCTATAATGATCGCCGCTTTGATACCTGTGCGCCTTTCAAGCCATGCGGCGAGTGCTAGGACTGTCTCAATGGGTTGGGCAAACAGAACAATTTTTTCTCCATTAGAAACGGAAATTACCTCGTTCCAAAGCGATTCCCACTTGGGCTGACGTTCATCAGTAACCAAATCAACGCCCGCACGAATTAGATTAGCGAGACTTGTTCGTTCCCGTTCAGAGAGTCCTTGGGCAATATCCTCCTCAATGTCCTCTAAATCGCCAGTGTCAATTTGACGCTGTACTTCTTTTCTGATCCTTTGATAGAGCATGGGCAACGGCTCATCTCTCGCCCCCATACGGTATGGGCGCATAGCAGCCAAGGCTCGGCTCAATTCGTCATCAAGTTCCCATCCGTTACGTATAGCTTGACGGATTAGGTAACCAAGTCCGGCGTTTGGGCTTGAAGTTGCCCATTGTAGGGCTTGCGCGCAGCGCCATCCAGCAGCACGCCGCTTTACTTCGCTGATATCACACTCATTGGGAGTAAAAAAACTGTGGATTCTACTCAGCCATGCACGATACGCATCACCTACCTCGCAGATGATAGGATTATTAACCTGCCGAAGAGGAAAGAGCGGATTATCGTTCCAATCTCTAACGTCATCTTTGGTGCGAAAGATAACTCTGCCAGCTAGTTCTATTTCCTGCTCTCCAGGAGCTAGGAGAAGCTTGAGCAGATTTTCAAAGCGAGCTTTGTTAGCTTGATGTGGAGTCCCAGAAAGTAAAAACAGGTATCCATTATTTCCTTGGGCTTCCACGAGATCACGCACCAATTTATACTTCACCACAGGGTCACCACCACCAAGTGCCCAATCGCTAAGGTGATGACATTCGTCAACAATTAATACGTCCCAGGGACGGCCTTTAATAAACTTGTCCCGGTGCGCCGGATGAATTGCACGGTGAATGCTTGCGATAAGGCGATCATCCTTTTCTAGATTTCCATCTGAATCTTGTGACTTCCATTCGCGGAATGGCATTCCCATGCGACGGAATTCACGACTGACATTTGTAACGAGTCGAGCTGGAGCAAGATACAGCACTCGCAAACCAGGATTAACTGTAAGCAGTTCCTTGATAATGAGCGCAGTCTCGACGGTTTTCCCTAATCCAACTTCGTCTGCGATCAGAACACGCTTAAACTTCTCTTGATCCAAAATATGCCGAACTAAGCTTACTTGGTGTGCCAGAGTGACTACTTCTCTGGCGTCTAAGCGACGCTGTGGATCTTCGGCCAATAGAGTTAGGGCTTCCAGTCTGGCAAGAGCTCGGCGACTTAATGCTGTCCAGCTCTCCTTTTCGAATGGAGTTGACAGCATCTCTGCGGGTGACGCCAAAGGCTTTGTTAGGTAGGGATCAATCTCAGTGCGGAGAAGTGGAGGTAGAGCACTTTGGTCAGCCCACAAACGGCGGGGCGGAGATACTAGGTCGAAAATCTTAACTCCCCAGTCTTCTCTTTCGCGCAACACCACATGGGGTACGCCTTCATAGGTTACTATTTTCATGCAGCATCTGTCTCGAATTCACCTAGTTGGTCTGGAATAGCTGCGACTGCAGCTAGTAGTTGGGAATGTGTTTCGGCAGCCTTCCGGTTAGCGTGCTCAAGTTGGTGTTCAAACCGTTGGAGCAATGCGTTTGCAGCATCTTCGAGTGGATTTGAGTGCTCCTCGAAGGCAGTTACGATATCCTTTTCCACCTCTTTGAATCGGCTATTTAACAAATCAGTAGCTGGAGTTTTCGCTTTGGCCACTGCATCTTCTGCCAATTCTGCGAACATATTCAAAATTCGATGTTTCACGCCCGGGCCGATATCATCGCCATCTTTGACAAATTTTTCGCACCGCTTGCGGATCGGTCCCTCGATCTTTTGAAGCAACTGAGAACGTACGGTGGCGCGCAATTCTTCAATTGCCTCTTTACCGACCGCATTGAGACGCTTTTTTTGTTGCTGTACATCTTCTACTAGAGCTTCTAGTAGTTTGATCTTTACCTTGATACCGCTCGATTTTGCCCATAGCAATACTTCGTTCAATAGATCGGCCTGATAGGTGGAAAAACTCGAAGTCTCGCGCCGTAAACCTTGCAAGATAGCTGTGCTCCATACCTGAGCCACGGGTTCCTCAAATTTAAGTGCAAAATCGTGCGGGAGCTGGATATGTCGTGCTCCAAAGTATGATCCAGAGCGTCTCACCGCCGCACGCAGCGTAGACCAGTGGGCACCACGAAGACCATTGAGATATGAATAAATTTCTTTCTGAGCTATCACGGATGCGTTCGATACCTTATCGTCAATTTGAATTGGGATGGTTTGGCGGAGATAAGCCCTGAATGCGCCCCTTCGAGTATCGAACTCACGCTGAAGTGGGCCGAGGTATTCCGTTAGCTGGGCTTCCATCGCGTCGCGATCGTACTGAGCACGTTTCTCGTCAGACAGTTGAGCGGCTGCTAGGTTCATGCGTGCCCGCAGTTGGCCAAAAAAACGGGCGGATGCACCGCGAAGCCGCGCCTCCCTCTCGCGGTGACAGGCAATTGTGACCTGCATGATTGCCCGTCGAAGCGCAGGAATCTGGGTGCTCTCAATGGACGACAAAAAGGGCTTGTCGTCCACGTCTTGCTCCATAATTAGGCGGTATTGTGGCGCAGAAAGCGGAAACACCTGTACACTGTTGCTCAGGCGCTCTATTATCGCTGCTTTCTCGCGTTGCAAAGCCTCATCTTCGCTTCGCCAAGCTTCGGTAAGAAAATCCTTTAGGGCACGTGCTGTGTTGGCACGAAGGCTGTCCACTACTAAGGCGAAGTGCTCTGCCTTAGTACGCTGTGCTTTGCCCCCATTTGCAGCCTTGTCATTGCGCCAGTTTTCCACTGCAACGTCATCAATCTTCACAACCGCCACGATAAGTGATACCGGGTCAGATTCAGGATCGTCACTAGAGTGGAGAAGCCTATTCAAGAAACCAGAGTCGCGAAGTAGGTCGGCATCATTCTGGCGAAGTCCGCCCGAGTCGGTAATCAACATAATGGCTCGAGCCTCTTCTCTAAGAAAGCGAGCTGTTACTGATTCATACAGATCGTTGTGTATACCGATACCAGGAAGGTCTATTAGTTCCAGACCGTCGCGTAGCATTGGGGATGGCCACTCGATCTTCATTTCTGCAATCAAGGGAGCTAGGTATCCACATGCGTGCAGATGTAGCTGTTTTATGAAGTCACATGTCTGATCACTAGAAAAACTCCTTGATGTCTTTGCGCTGCCAAACTCAACTGCCTTCTTAACCTCGCATAAACGGGTGGTATCTTCGGTGTTCAGATTGGTGTTGTGTTTCGCTTGAATCCCTTGCACCCAACAGAGTGCATCAATTAGGTAGGCTAGTTCACGCTCTTCACTTTGTGATCCAGTGACGAGTAGCTTTGCCCGTCGCACTGCCTCCTCTGTCGCGGTCTTTTGATCACTTTCTGAACCTTGTTCATAGGTCTTTATCTCCTCAATTATGTCCGTCTCGACTACGGTGAGTACCTCAGTCTCATTAGGGGTAGTTGCTTTGCCATTTGCCTTCCCTATTTCACGTTTTAGTTTTGCTTCTAGAATAAATCGCGTTTGATTGATCACCTGTTTGCCGTGATACCGCACTGTAAACTTTTTCGTATCGCCATAACGGACACGCAGAGCATTGGCTGTAAGCGGCCCGTCCCCTCCGCCAGACGGCACAACTATATCTGTCTCTGCCACGAGGGTGTTAATGAGCGTACTTTTACCTACACGCGCTTGCCCAAGAACACAGATCGGGAAAAGCTCAGTGTGTCGATCTCTGAGCTGGCTCAGAGCGTCCACCTGTTGGTCATACTGCTGGATTTGCTCCGGCTTTTCAGTCGCAACAAGAGCAGGACGGGCATATTCTCTAAACCAAGACAGGAGTTTTTCAAGCAGGGACAGTGAGTCAGGCATAGAATCTGTACCTTTAGGTGTTTTTGCAACGTTTTTAAGAATGGACTATATGCTTACAGATACAGCGCATTTGATAAAGTGATAATGCGTAATGCTAAATAGTCTATAAAAAATTGTTAGGATTTTGAAGCAGCATAAAAGGGATGCAACTGCCTCATAAATAGACACGTAAAGTCCCCTCTATGCCCCTCTGAGCCTCTGTGGTGAACCCATCTCAACCAGCTTCCCCGCCTCATTTCCCCTTCACAAACCTGTAGTGCGAGACATACCACTCCTCGCCGTTGCGGTAGCCGAAGAGCTCGCTGCAGGCCAGGTAGAAGAGGCGCCAGCGGTGGAACCAGCAGAGGGCTACGTCTTTGCCGTAGCACTGCTCGAAGAGGGGTATGATGGCATCGCGGGCGGCGTCGTGCTTTTCGAGCCAGGCCTCCAGGGTGCGCTGGTAGTGCTGGCCGTTGAGCTTCCATTGGGTTTCCAGCTTCAAGTCATCCTGGAAATAGGTCAGCAAATCGGCAGAGGGCATGTTGCCGCCCGTGAAGAAGTAGCGCGCCATCCAGTCCTCCTTGTCGCCGGCGTCCACAAAAGGGTAGGCGAAGCGGTCGTGCGTGAAGATGTGTACGAAGAGCTTCCCCTCCGCGCGCAGCCAGCCTGCTATGCGGGCCATGAGCAGCTTGTAGTTCTTCATGTGCTCAAACATCTCGATGGAAACCACGCGGTCGAAGTGGCGCTCGGTGTCGAAGGCATTCATGTCTGCCGTGCGGATTTCGAGATTGGAGAGACCGCGCTGTCTGGCCTGGTCCATTATGTAGGCGCGCTGCCCGTGGGAGTTGGAGACGCC
>JANRLC010000031.1:0-55715 GCA_033762955.1 Verrucomicrobiota bacterium
GGCAAATTGGTAGCGTCGATCCATTGTTTTTATTGTGTTCCACGGCATTGTTGGCATGGTTCTTGTTTGTTGAACCTTGCATCGCAACCCGTAAAGGATCTCCTGAACCTATTCCGTAAACCATCTCCTGAACCTGTACCATAGGGCATAGGGCAGAAGGAAGAAGGCAGAAGGCAGAAGGAAGGCAGATTTAAGATTCCAGATTTAAGATGGCAGATGGGAAGGGGGCAGAGGTGAATAGGGCAGAAGGAAGAAGGCAGAAGGAAGGGCATTTGCTCCAGCTGCACTATTCTGTCCCTTCACGTCTTCTCAATCCTTTTCGTCCCCCTTTCCCCGATCTCCCATTTACCACCCCGCTTTCTGCCTTTCCTGCTTAGTGCCTTTGCATCTTTGTACCCTCTTTCACATTTTCCAAAAAACCTGTTGACACTTCCAAGGCTGATTCGCATAAACACACCTTCTTTCTTTGGTTGCGAGCGTAGCTCAGTTGGTAGAGCGTCACCTTGCCAAGGTGAATGTCGAGAGTTCGAATCTCTTCGCTCGCTCCATTTTTATCCGAAGTCGGCGCTTCGGAATTTCGTCGCCATCGGTGCTTTACTTCTTCAACGGTAGGGCATGATAGCTTCGGACCTTTGGCAGTTCCCGGAAACACTGGTGGCGTTTCGTGCGCACTTTGCGGATAATGCAGCCCCATGGGAGTGGGTGCGCCGAATCGCGGTGGCTTTAAAAGCGCTGGACTGGTCGAATTACCCGCTACGCACGGATTTGCCGCCGGGAGTGCATGTTAAAGGGCAGGTTTATCTGCATCCCACGGTGAAGCTTCCGCCCTATGCGGTGATCGAGGGTCCCTGTTGGATCGGCCCGGAGTGCGATATCCGCCCAAGTGCCTATATCCGGGGGAATGTCATCGCCGCGCGTGGCTGTACGCTGGGGAATTCCTGTGAATACAAGAACGCCCTGCTCCTTGATGGCGTGGAGACGGCGCATTTTAACTATGTGGGCGATACGGTCTTGGGAAACAAAGCACACCTCGGGGCAGGAGTTATCTGCGCGAACCTCAAACTTGCACGGGACGAGGTGCTGGTGACCACTGCAGCAGATTCCCGGGTGGAGACTGGCCTGCGCAAACTCGGCGCACTGGTGGGCGACGCTGCTGAAGTAGGCTGCAACAGTGTGCTACAGCCGGGCACCATCCTTGGTCCCCGCAGTGCCGTGATCAGCATGCCATTTCACGGCTATCTGGCTCCAGACACACTCGTGCGGGTAAAGCAGCAGTTCGGATTTATGAAGCGCCCGCGCTGAGGGCGGCAATTGATTGCGTAGCAGAGTTCGCTACCTGCATGGATCGCTCACATTCTGGAGAAGGAAATACTTCTAAAGGTGGGGGGCGTGCCAACCGAGATCAGTTGTTAGCGAACTTCCCATAGACCAGTATCACGCATTGAGCACAATAAGAATAGCCAAATTCAGTTTGCAGCGAAAACTACTTCTCGGAGTAGGGCTTCTTGTTTCACTGCCACTAATCATCACAATCGCTTTCACACAGCGCAGGGTCGCTTCGGAAATGGAATTGCAAGCAAGTCAACGTTTATCAGCGATTGCAGAGGAGAAGGCTGTAGAAGTGTCCATGCTGCTGGAGACTCATGCTGCTGCATCGCGGATACTCGCGTCACAGGACTATGTAAAAGAGGCTCTGGCAAAGAGAAACGGCGGCGGCTTTACGGACGCAGATAGACCGCAGGTCAATCAGCGTCTGATGGATTACCTCAATTCAGCAGGCGGGCACTTTCAAGGAGTGTGGTTGTGTGACCGCAACGGGTTCATTTTTTCTGGTGCATTGGGTAGCGGAGACTCGTCGGTATATAATAACTTAAATGTCAGCGAACGCGCCTATCTTGCGGCAGCACGGAGTACCCGGGCCACGGTTATAGACGACCCTGTCTTCTCCAAAGTGGCCGGTGAACCCATATTAGTTTTCTGTACGCCGCTATACTCTGAGTCAGGAGAATTTGTTGGGCTGGCTGGATTATCCATGTTGCACAGTAAATTAAATAACTTGGTTTGCGGGCGAAAAATCGGGCAAAAGGGCTATGCGTTCATGGTGAATGCAAAAGGGCTGATGATTGCCCACCCGGATAAGGATCGTGTTATGAAACTCGACTTTACCACTGTGAAAGGTGCTGAGGATTTCGCGCATGAGATGATCACCGGAAAGACGGTTGTCCAAGCCTATACGTCTTCCACCGGCATCGATAAGCTGGCTGCGTGTTATCCTGTGCAAGTCAAGCAATGGAGTATAGCGGCGTCTATGGATGCCGACGAGTACAGAGCACCCTTGAGGAAGGTACAGAACACATCCTACACTCTGGCAGGAGCCATAACTCTGGCAGCAATGGGTTTAATTGCATGGTTCTCCAGAATAATTACCAAACCGATTATGTATGTGGCAACAGAGTTGCGACATGGGGCGAATGAGGTATCGATGGGAGCGCAATCCATCTCCAAGTCCGGTTCAGATTTGTCGAACTCCGCAACACAACAGGCAGCTGCCCTGGAGGAAACGGCATCGTCTGTGGAAGAAATCAATTCGATGACACAGCGCAACAATGGCGAAGCGGAACGAGCCGAAGCCCTGGTCAATCACTCGGCACAAACCTATACTGAAGTGGATAGCATTCTCGATGGTCTTCGAAGCAGCATGGCAGAAGTAATGAGGGACAATGCTGAAATTCAAAAGATCGTCAAAACCATCGACGAAATCGCATTTCAGACTAACATACTGGCTCTAAATGCAGCAGTGGAAGCCGCTCGGGCTGGTGAAGCAGGGGCAGGTTTTGCTGTGGTTGCTGATGAAGTTCGTGCGCTGGCT
Source organism: Verrucomicrobiota bacterium (assembly GCA_033762955.1). Classification (GTDB taxonomy): domain Bacteria; phylum Verrucomicrobiota; class Verrucomicrobiia; order Opitutales; family Oceanipulchritudinaceae; genus JANRLC01. Next base: position 2,870 of record JANRLC010000031.1, read on the forward strand.
CGTCGCGCCGCAGATGCAGCACGCAGTACCAGCGATATCATAGACAAGTCGGTAGTCAAAATCCGTGGAATCGATGACCGTGTAGCGCAAACTACTTCAGCGTACAAGTCTGTTCGAGATGATTCCGTTACCCTTGGGACCCTGGTCGCGTCCATCGCCCGCGCCTCCCGAGAACAAACCACGGGGTTGGCACAGATCAGCACTGCCATATCCAGTCTGGACGCTACAGTGCAGCAGAATGCGGCAGCAGCCGAAGAGTCTGCGGCAGCAAGTGAACAATTGAATGCCCAATCGGCTGTCATGCACCAGATGGTGGGCAAGCTGGTTACAGTAGTTATGGGTACGGCTGATGTAGCAACTCTCGATGGAAATGTCGCCCAAAATACAGGTTCGATACCTGCCAGATCGGAGTACGAACCAAGAGATGTTACCCGCACACCCATGAGTATGCCAAATGCACGAGGCTCAAGCTTGCATAACGTCACACTGAAGACTACCAAGTCTGAACGCCTCGGTACGGATCAAAACTATGCCCATTCCGAATCAAATAGGCTGTAATGCCTCATCAACCTGTCACAAAAACCGACCACGCTCATGAAAATACATACTGTCATCCTGCTTGCACTCGCCTGCCAACTGCCGGGATCGCTTCCCGCTCAAACTCCCGCGCCTAGCGATACGCTGGAACGCTCCATCACCTCGGATCAAGTGATGGCTCTGGTCAAACTCACTGGCGAACAATTGGCGCATGACTCAACCGCGACGATAGCGAAGATAAACAAGGGGGAGGCTCCTTTTAAGGATGCCGCAAATCCCACACTCTACGTCTTTATCTACGACCCGGATGTGCTCATGGTGGCGCATCCCCGGGCGGACTTGGTGGGCAAGAGCGTAAAAGGCAAACCCGATGTGAAGGGGAAGAAGTTTCGCGACGAGATCGTGGAGCGGGCATTGAAAGAAGGCACGGGCTGGGTGGACTACCTCTACCAGAAGCCGAATGAAAGTGGCATACACCCAAAGACCACGTACTTTTCCAAAGTTACGGGGAGCGACGGCCACATCTACATTGTTTGTTCAGGCAAGTATCAGGATAACCCCACCAAGTAACAGGTTTGTATAAATGACCATACGCAGGAAACTGCTGCTTCTCGGCGGCCTCAATACAGTCATCTTCATAATTTTATTGATAGGTGCTGGTCTGGTCGTGGAGAAACAGCGCAGCCACATCCGCCAATCCGAATTGGAGAGTGAAAGCATGCAAATCAGGGCCGACCTCAGTCAGGCCATTGGTCAGGTGGATGCCACGTATAATCGCACCATCATCCTGCTCATGATGGGGGAGCCTGTAGTGGCGATGCTGCAGGAATTAACCACCTGCAACGACGAGCTGGACCGCATTAGCGCGAAGCTTCCATCCGATGCCGTGGAATTGGTCAACACATTGCAGGCGTACCGCGAGCAGCTTCAGCCAGGTGTGAGTCATCTGAAGACAGCGGACTCTTATGGAGCGAGTGAAGTTTACCTAAAGCAGCTAAAGCCTCTGGTTGCGCGGGTTACGAGTATTATGGCCGAGGATGCAGCCCGCGCAAGATCCTCATCGCTGGAAAGAGCTACGAAACTGGACAAGCAGATCGCATTTTTTAGATGGCTGGCAGTCGGTGTACTGATTGTGACGGGTGCGCTGGGGATCACGGCTCTGATCATTACCCGCAACATTACCCAAACGCTCGCCTCTGTGAGCGATACCATACAATCCGGAGTGAATCAGACCTTCGAAGCTGCCAGAAAGGTACACGCTTCAGGGGAAGCACTGGCGGAGGACACGACCTCGCAGGCGGAAGCGATTAAGAACACGCTGCAATCGCTGGAGGCACTCTCCCTGCAAACCGAAAACAATGCTACGAGTGCTGCCACGGCAAGAACCATGGCCGACCAGACCCGTGCTTCGGCAGAGAGCGGTGTCAATCACATGAATCGCCTCGATACCGCGCTGAAGGCGATTGGCGAGTCATCAAAAGCCATCTCGACGATCAACAATACGATCAACGAAATCGCCTTTCAGACCAATATTCTAGCACTGAATGCAGCCGTGGAGGCTGCCCGCGCGGGTGAAGCTGGACTGGGGTTCGCCGTGGTCGCCGAGGAGGTGCGCAACCTCGCCCTTCGCAGTTCCAGTGCAGCCCGGGAGACCTCGAGCCGCATCGACAAAGCGGTTCAGGACAGCCGTCTCGGTGCAGATATGGGGCAACTGGTGAGTGGTAGCCTGACAGAGATTCTGACCAAGGCACGGCAGGTGGACTCCATTATCCAGGAAATAGCAGTCTCCTCCAAGGAACAGAGTTCCTCGATTCACGCCCTCACCACGGCAGCCGAGGAGAATGAAGAGACCATCCGTTCCAGTGTAGAACGGGCAGCAGACACCGCATCGGTCTCGAGTGACCTGGAAGACCGAGCCCGCGAAATGGGGCAGGCGGTTGATCAATTGCGCGCGCTTGTCGGTGGCCAGATCCTGCGCGCGAATGCTCATACAGAGACCATGGCCATGTCGTCCATGCGCACTGTGAGTAGCCCAATTGCAAATTATCCTCGCAACCGTGACACAAAATTCACATTGCGTAGCTCAACAAACGCAGATTCAACCCCCAGCATACTATGAACTGTCACCAAATACGCTCAGCAGGACTAATTCTTGGACTAATTGTAGCCGGCACTAGCATGGTTACCGCCTATGATAAGCCGAAGTGGTTCGATGCTTCTCTGGAAATCAAAGAGAGCTACGACAGCAATGTATTTTATTCCAATGAGACAGCGGATAATGCCCCCGCGGCTACCGCAGTCCCCATACAATCCTCGCTGGTGACGACAGTCGCGCCCAAGATTGCCTTCAATGCAGGAGACTTCGGCACCTTCGGGCTCCAAGTGCAGCTCAACTGGTACGAGTCGGCCAGCACCGAAGACTATGGCACCTATAAGTTCAGCCATGTCTGGAAAGGCAAAGCAGACTCCATCTCCTGGAACCTGGACAACAGCATCAACATTATCGATGGCAACAAAGAGACTCCGGTGTCGAATAGCTCCCTCAGTGCCTACGCCACTTCGTATCCGCGCGACCGCCGCGAGCAGGTGCAGTATCGATTCAATGACTCGATGAAGGTCGAGTTCGGTGATTTCTATGTGCAGCCCAACCTGAGCTGGACGAAGAATGACCTTAACACTATCCGCATGAAGGGCCACCAGAACTACATCAACCGCTATGACTTCAATCTCGGCGTAGATGTCGGCTATACGATTTCTAAGCAACTGACTGTCGGCCTGGGGCACCGCTACGGCTACCAGTTTGCGGATACCGTCCAATACCCGGGCTCCCCGAAGCAGACTCGGTATTGCAACAATTACCACCGAATCCTCGCCCGTATCGAGGCTACACCCATCTCCTGGATGAAGATTAGCGTACTGGCCGGCCCGGACTTCCGCGCGTACGACCGCAATAAGACTGATGCTACTTTCAGGGATAACTCCATGAACACGGCATACTGGGAAGGCTCCCTATCCCTGACGCCGACGAAGAACGACACCATTACCTTCACCACAAAGGGCTGGCAGTGGCTCTCCGGTTCTGGCGGCTCGTCCCTCTTCGATTACAAATATGACCTTACCTACACGCGCAAACTCGGCAGCGACTTGCAGGTAAAGGTGGGTGTCAACAGTCTCGGCTCAGACTACGATTTCCCCGCACTCCGCAATGACTGGCAGCATACGTTCCTGGTCGGTGCTACCTATAAGATTAGCGATAATTTCAGCACCGGCGTAGAGTACGGCTTCTCCAAGGGTGACAACCACTATAACGTCGCCGCCCGCGATTATGACCGCCATCTCGTGACACTCTCCATCACCGGCAAGCTATAGTCCGGAACGGCTAGTTTTATTTCAGTGTGCGAAGCACGAGTGTACCCACTCGTGCTTCGTCGTTTATGCTCTAGCGGAAAGCGGCAGGGTTGCGTCCCGACGGTACGCAGGGATTATAAGGCTGTATTTTCTACCGACATTTTGCCCTTCCGGGGCATTCTGGGATTCCCCAAGTTGGCCAAAGTCTGAGCAGCTTTCTCCCCGATTCCGAGTTCAAGCTGGGGGTCTTTGATGAGGTCGTAGTTCTTTAAGAGGCGGATGATTTGAAGGATCTCGGATTTCTGGTAGTTAAGGTTCGTCTCCACCTTAGCGATGATGTCGCGGAGCATGGAGCGAAAGGAGAGGACGCCGTCCACTCCGCGCTCCCGTAGCAGGCGTATGGTTTCGCTATGGTGTGGCTCCTGGGTGGGCAGACCGGGTAGGACCAGAATCTTCAGCAAGTCACCCGTAGCCGCGAACTCGTCGTCTGTATCTGGGAAGAACTGCTCTGCCGTCTTGAGAACATTCTTTTCCAGAAATTGCAGAATCTCCGAACTGTTTGCCAGCATGGTCGGCGTGAATCGCTGGTAGGAGTGCCAGCCCTTGATGACGACCATGGCGCGGTGAATCTGTGGTAATTCACTGGAGGAAAGCATGAATTCCGGCGCGCGGATCCCCTTGCGGTAGGCGGGATTATAAACCAGTAGATCAATCTCTTCCTCCGCCAGCTTCTTGCGAGACTGTACCTGATACTTGCGGAGCTGCCGGACTAGAAACCCGTGCAACTCGAAATATTCGCGGACGATATGTTCGTCAAAACCAGCCATGCCTCATGCAATGGCATTAATTGTGACAAATGTCACGCCATGGTTTATTGCGAGGAGGGGTTGCAGTGCATTTCGAAGTCATTGTGCTTAGGAAGAAAGCCGATTGCCGGGTGGCATGGGTGTCTCGCCCATGTTCGGGTTCTGTGACGAATGCTGAAAGACACACGGCAAGATGCCCGTGCCACGTCAAACAGCTAAAGAACTTCATTTCGCACAGACGTTTGTGCTTTGTCGATGGGTTTTGGACCTTGCATGTCGGACTTTATACCTTGATTCCACTCTTCTTGACGCCTCTGCCAGCCTTTCGAACGCTGATTCCACTATTTTTGACACCTCTGCCAACCTTTCCAGCCCTGACTCCACTATTCTAGACGTCTCTGCCGGCCATTCGAACGCTGATTCCGCTGTTCTCGACCCCTGTTCAGGTAATCTAGAGTGCTGTGCCTATCTGCACCGAATGCACACCGCCCCCTTGAGGGTGTCCCATTCAAAGTGTAGCCGGGACAATCTTGTCCCGGTTCTGTTGGGATGGGGATTGGGATGGGAATATAAGCAGTTTATCCACTAAATTCACTAAATGGCACGAAAGAGATTCCGGGTAAGGACAGTACAGAACTCCAAAGATTTTCTCTGCTTTTACATTTTAGTGAGTTTCGTGTGGTTAAAATCCGGATACCAAATCGATGTCCAGAAAGTGAGATGCGCCCCAGCCACTCGCCAAATTAAAACCTATTTGCCTTCCTAACAGCAAAAAGCTAATGGCTAATAGCTCAAAGCTAGCTATCAGCCCTATGCAAACTCCCCAAATCGATTTCACCGGTGCCGAGTGGTGGTGGCCAGAGGCACTCACGCCCGAGCCAAACCAGTATGCGGACTTCGCCTGTGATCTCGAGTTGCCGGAGTTGCCAGTGCATGCGGTGCTGGCACTCTCCTGTGGTACGTGGTACACGCTCTGGGTAAATGGGGAATGGATTTTGCATGGGCCACCTCGGGAGGTGGCTCCGTACCAGTACTATGACGTGGCGGATTTGCGGGGGCACCTCAAACAGGGGCTGAACCGGCTGCGTATTCGAGCGTATCATGCGGGGATTTCCAACCAGTCCCACCAAGCCTGTCTCGCAGGGCTTCTGCTGCGTGGAAGTGCCTCGGGCGATAGATGGTCTGTGGACTTGGCGGACAGGAATCACTGGGGTGCGGCGCAGGCACCGGGCTTTCTCCCCGGCGCTCCACGACTGCATCACTGCAACTACTTTGGCGAGCATGTGGACCTGACGGTAGAGCCCTCCACCTGGCTGCATGCGGACAAAAATCCCTCTTGGAAAGCACCGGAGATCGTGGCGCGGTATCCGCTTCTGGGGCGGGAGAAGCTGATGCCCAGCGACCTACCTACCTTCAGTGGCAGAATCTGGGAGGCGCACTGTGCGTCCGTGGCAAATGGCTGGCAGGCGTGGGACTTTGGTGGGGAAGTGTTTGGCTTTCTCCAAGTAGAATTAGAGACAACGCAATCCGGTACCTGCGAACTGTTGCAAGGGGAATCGCTTACAGAAACGGGGCTACCCGACTTCGCCTATGCGGGAGGCGATTTCCGGGACATTCTGGAACTGCCAACTGGGCTGCGGCGATGGGAGTCCTTTGACAAGCGCGCACTGCGCTACCTGGCGCTGCCAGCCTGGGTGACAGTGCGCAGTCTGCGCGTGAGAGAGTACCATCGTCCACTCCTCGAAGTTTGGCGGGCCAGCCCATCCGCTGCACGATTAACTGCGAAGGAGTCGGCAGTCCTCACCGCTGCCGCGCGCACCGTGACCCTGTGCTGCGACGACCTCCTGAATGACTGCCCACGGCGCGAGCGCGGCCAGTATAACGACCCCGCCGCGTACATGGAGGCGTTCCCGCTGCTGTTTGGCACCTGGGAGCCCTTCCGCCGCTGGCTGCACCAATTCCGGCGCGGTGCAGGGCTGGACGGAGTCTTGCGTATGTGTTACCCGAGCCCTCCCGGCTTTGGCGTGATACCAGACTTTAGCATCAGTTTCGCAGAGTCCCTGTGGCGGTACTACGAGTACACTGGGGACCGCGAGACGCTGGCACTCTGTTACCCCCAGGCACTGGCTGGCGTAGAGGCATTTACCAAGTATGAGGATAGGAACGGCCTCTTGTGCGACGTACCCGGCTGGATATTTCTGTGCAACAGCTTTGAGCTCGCGAAGTTCCCCCACTCGGCGGCACTGAACGCCTTATGGGCATCGGCGTGGAGACACCTGTCTCTCATTGCGAATGCCCTCGGTGTTGCCAGTGCATACGACTACGAAGAGCGTTGGCATAAACGCCGCGCTGCCTGGCGTAACTGCTTCTGGCACGACGGACGTATTCTGGATGCCGACAGCAGCCCGGAGCATGACCAGCATGCCTGGTGGAACTACCACTACGAAGCCGACCGGGGACGCTTCGCCAATGAGCGTGTGGAGCCCGGCTCCTTTGCCCTGCGTATCGAATGGAAAGGCACGGCATCGCACCTCTATCTCGCCATGGCAGACGGAGTCCGCTTGTGGTGCAACGGCGAACTCCTCTGGCAAGGGCGGGCCGACAGTCCCTGGACAAGGCCCTACTGCTTTAACCCAACCCGCTGCGAACTGCCAAAGGGCTTCTGTGGCGGCGAACTTCTCCTTGAAGTCGCGTACAATCGTATCGATTGGGAAGTCTATATCGCCCTGGAGGAACAGGGCGAAGGTAGGCACAAAGGGGAAAGGCAGAAGGCAGATGGCAGATTGCAGATGGCAGATTCCAGATTGCAGATGGCAGAAGGGGCAGAGGCGGAAGGGCAGAAGGCAGAAGGTACTGAGGCCGAATGGGCTGAAGGCGCGGCCACATCGGTGTATGTTGGTGAGATTTCCAGTCGGGGAACCGCAAGCTATGAGGAGGTACGCGCTGCCGCCACCCGTGCCACTACGCTTCGGCGATGGTTTGCACCGCGCCACAACCAGATCACCACGGGTTATGCGGTCTCCAGCGGCATGCTCGCTCCCGCAGAAGCCGTTGAGAACCTGAAGTCCTGTCTCCGCGAGGTGTACAACGTGCCCTGGATGAAGCGGACTACGCCCCTAATTTGCACGCCTACAGATGACGAAGCCGCGATACGCGACCGTGTCGTCCTCTGCAATACGCCACAATCCCTCGGCTTCTTCTGCCGCGCCCTCGCAGCGCATGGTATGCACGAGGAAGCGCGGTTACTATGCCTGCGCATTTATGGGCGTATGATCGATGAAGGCGCCACCACCCTGTGGGAAGAGTTTGCCCCGAGATCCAGCCTGTGCCACGCCTGGGGCGCGATGTGCGTGCGGTACTTGTTGAGTAGTTAGAATGCAGAATGCAGAATGCAGAATGGAGAAGGCAGAGAATGGAAAATGGAGAATGGACAATGGAGAATGAAGGCAGAAGGAAGAGGGCAGAGTTGCACGTCCATACCAGTCCATTCCCGTCCATTCCGTCCATCATTCTCCGCTAAAGAGCTAAGCGCTAACAGCTACTAAAAATCTACACTGCGCCTTGCCTCTAGTGTGGTAGATGCTATCTCTATGCGATGAATGACTACATCTATGGGATCGATTTTGGCACCAGCAATTCGGCGGTTACTATACTGAATCAAGCCACGAACCAGTTGGTCTCCGACCCGCGAATTAGCACCGTGGTCCCTTCGCTGATGTATTTCCCGCAGGCTGTGGACTTGCGCAAGCGTTGTGTGATCGGGCAGGAGGCCATCGATGGCTACATACGCGAGGGCATGGCGGGCCGCTTACTCCAGGCGATCAAGACAGTGCTATCCGACCCTTCATTTCACGGCACGTATATCAATGGGAATCTTTACCAAATCGAGGACCTCGCCTCGATGATAATCCGGTTCCTCAAGGGGAAGGCGGATACGGTGACCGGGCAGGACGTGAAACGCGCGGTCTTCGGTAGGCCCGTCATTTTTAACTCCGACCCCGTGCGCGACCAGCTCGCAGAGGATCGGCTGATGGCGGCGGCGCGCGCCTCGGGATTTACCGAAATCCATTTCCAGTACGAGCCCATTGCCGCCGCGCTCACGTATGAGGCTACGCTGACCAAGCCCGAGATTGTCCTTGTGGGAGACTTTGGTGGCGGTACCTCGGACTTCACCATCATGCGGCTCAGTCCCGAGGCCAGCCACAAACTCGACCGCGACTCGGATATCCTCGCTACGGGCGGTATCGACATCGCTGGTAACAAGTTCGACTCCCAGATCATGTGGGACAAGATCACCCCGCTCCTCGGGCGCACCGCGACCTATAAGGACTATATGAGCACCCAGGTGCTGCCTGCTGCGAACTGGGCGCACAACGACATCTGCCGCTGGGAGAACTTTCCCTACCTGGCCGCCGACCAGCGTATCATGGCGGTGCTTGAGAAGATGGTGCAGCGCTCGGATAACCCGGCTGGCTTCAAAATGATGATCGAGCTGATCAACCAGAACCTCGGCTTCGCTCTCTTCCAGGAAATAGAGCACGGCAAGATCGAGCTTTCCACAAAAGGCGGGTCGATGATTCGCTTTCAAAAGCCCCGCATCGATCTCCAGGCTGGCCTGAACCGTGCGGGCTTCACCGAGCTGGCGAGTGTTATTCTTGGCAAGCTCTCCGACACGATCTCCCAAACCATTAAGGATGCCGGGTTAACCGATGACCAGATCGACGCCGTCTTCCTCACTGGTGGCACTTCGCAGTCCTTTGCCGTGAGGCGCATCTTCACCCAGCGCTTCGGCGAAGAACGACTCCGCTCGCTCGACAACTTCCTCTCAGTATCCCGCGGACTCGCCCTGAGCGCACCGCTCTTCTTTGGTTAGTGAGAGACTCGCGCTCCTTTGCCCAAGCTGACTAGCTGCGGTGCCCCGCGAAAGCACTCGGTGCCATTCCAGATAACGACCAGCTCCTTGACGGTATTTAACCCAAGTGGCAGGGGATCAAACTGCAGGCCTTCTGTATTTTCGCTGGTAATGGTAACTGTTCCGCCCTTCACTTCGCAGTGGAAATGAGGAATCGGCTGGTTTGCGAACCGCTTTGATGTAGCCATGCGCACACCCCAGCATCCCTGATATTTGGGATTATCGCTCACAAATTCAAATTCCGTGGGCACTTTGCGTTGGTGAGTAAGCAACTTCGCCACCCCGTCATTAAAATGCTTGTAGGGGTAGGTATGCGGGAGATTGGGCAGCAGCGTGAAATCCAAATCGAGACCAGCCGCTGTCACCTCGGTTGAGAATCGTCGGGCATCCTCCGCCATCTGGTCCAGACTTCCGATCCATGCTACCAGCGGCGTATTGGAGAGATTCTTCCAGAGTGGTTTCAGCCCGGTATCACTCCATGAACCAAAGCCCGATGCCAGAAGCAGGCCTGCAAACTGATCCGGGTGGCGGGACCCTATTGCAAAGGCACCATGGCAGCCCATGGAAAACCCTGTCAGATAAACCCGGTCAGCATCTACTTTATGGTGTTGCTTGATCAATGCGATAGATTGCAGGACATCGCTCTCTGCAGCGTGTGCGTAGCCGGAGTTTCCCCGTCCCCAGGGAGCGAGAACAAATGCTTGATGGATGGGCGGGATATTCACCGGATCGATCTTTTCGTTGCGAAAGAGGGTGTCCTGATGAGCGTTTTCAAAGGCTGTGGTTAACCCCTCAATAGGGTTGTCCGTACCTGCGCCATGGAGGTAAACAACCAGTGGGTATTTCTTCAGAGGATCCCAATTATAAGGTAGTTGCAAGGAGGCGTATTGGAGCGTGGCATCAGCCTCTGAAACGAAAGCCACCACCCAGGGCAGCCCGCGCGAAACGGCATCCGCAAAGTCCACCTGCTCCCGTGGCAGTTTCTCAAGGATACGTTCCGCTGCGCTGATAAATGCCTGCACCTGCTCAGGGTGCTCCCCGCGTTCCCATTCCAGTCGGCGGTACGCATCACCGACCACTGCCAGTGTGGAGCGCAGATGTCCGGTCACGATTGGCGATGTAGATTTTTCCAACAATGAATTCACCCGGGCTGTAAACCGCGCCATGACCACTTCATCATTCACCAGCGGAATCGTTCCAGCGGATTCCATCGAGTCGACCTTCACTTTTATATCGAGACGGTAGTCCGAAGGAGTGACGAGTTTGGCTGGAACCTTCCAGTACAGGCGATGCACTTCCAGCTGCGTGGACTGGACGTCCATCTGTAGCCGCTTCTCTTGTTTCTTGTCGCCCAGTGAGAGCGTCACTACTGCTGACTTGCCGTTGCTGAACGCCATGCGAACCACCGCATTGTCATCGGCATTGTAAAGATCGGTCACGACTGGCGCGATGGAAATGAAATCGTCCACGGGCGCTGCAAGGGTGAAGTAGTGAAGTGCGCGAGGACGACCGTTATCTGCTTGCATTGCGCCCCAGGAGAGATCGCGCCCGGATTTATTCTTGTGTGCGATGGTTGCTGCCAGACCAATCTGGCTGCTGATTCCCGGCCCACTATGCAACCACTCCCAGGGAATGGTACCGGTGTAGATGGTTGCCCCTTTGGATTCATCACGCGTGATGGCGAGTTGCTCCGGCGCCAGTGTCTTGCCGCGCAATCTCCAGTCTCCAGACATTGTCAACTGCCCCTCAGCCCCAGCGGTACCGAGCCCGAGGAGGAGAATGCCATCATCGTTCTGCCATCGGTCAGTTGGCGCGGAAAAATCGGTAGAGTCTGCCAGCGCATCAAAACTCAGGTACACACAGTCACCGCGCCAGAGGTTGCGTTCGTTGAATTCATTGTTCTGTACGGGATCCCGAACTACAATATGGAACCCCAGCCCATCATCTCCTGTGGCGAACCAGCCCCGGGCCTCGATATCTTCATCACTTACGGTGAAGAGCGGCTCTGTTCCGGAATCGGGTTTGCCAGATTCCTGCCAGTGGATGATGCCTTCTGGTGGATGCTTGGGGACGGTGACTAGTTCGACCTCGAATGGAGTAGATGGATCGATCGTGGTAGATGAGCGCATAGTGTTGTTCGCAGTTGCGGCGAAGAGCGTCGTGATTGAGAAAGTACAGTAGAGTAGGGGAAGCGAGAGTAAACGCATGGCTGCGGTAATCGCATTTTCCTGTGCCGTTTGTCAATCCCCTCACTGGGTGGTGCATTTGAAGTCATTTGGCTGTTTTAAGTGCAGACATCCTAAAGTCAGGACGAAAACAAAGAGAATACCAGCGAGTACCGGGAAGTAGAATGAACCCAAGACCGAAGAGGACTGTGGTATAGGTGCTTTGCGCTCCATGTAGCGCCAACGGCGCGACCACACATTAGCCTGGGCCAACGGCCCAGGTAGTATGATATATAAGTTATTGTAGGCACAAAGGCACACAGGTCCAAAGGCACAGATTCGGAACAACAGAAGGCAGGAGGATGCAGTAGGCATCCCTTGGAGTTTGGCCATTTTTTGGCCCAGAGGGCCATCGGAGATTAGCCGGTGGTGAAAACCACCGGATAAGAGTACCCCATATTATCCGCCCCGGCAGGGCGCGGTGGTCGGCGTGGTCGAATCGCCAAAGATTACCGATGATCCAGCGCCCCTGCCGGGCTCAACGGAGTTGCGTCGTCCGTCTTTGCGGCGTATATCCCGCCCATAGCATGCGGAGTGCTGAACGCTGATGGCTTGCTTGTTTTTTTGGGGAGAACACGGGGTATTATTGCCATTCCGAACCACATTTTCGTCATGACAGACCCGATTTCTCGAGCGTCAAACAGCATTTACCACCCGGTACGCTCTGTTTTCCTCGCGGTACACACCATTTACCTCGCGGCACACACCATTTTCCACGCGATTAACATCATTTACCTGGCGGTAGATACAGAATTCCACGCCCACTTGGATGTTTAGGGGAGTCGGAGCAATGTTTTCTCCACAAGGTGCACTGTTGAGCTGTCGCGAGGGATTGTTTCGAACACCGCTCAGCATTATAAGTACTCCGTAGAGTCACATTTCCGCACCATGCATCGCAATACGATAAGCATGAGGTTGCTTTTCCCGACCAAGCAGTCAGTTCACGTCCCGGCATGGTCTGTTTTGACGGTCACTTGCAGTTCGGCAAGTTCCATGCATTATACGGCGCCTACCCCAGCAATCTACGCTGCTGATCATTGATTATGCGCATCTACCCTTGCTTTACGGCAATACTTTGTAGGAGTTAGGCTTGTCACCAACAAGTGTCGGTACCTTAAATGAAGAAGTAGGAAATACTACAATCGGCTTAGGCACAATATCTAAGTAGTTGAGACAGGTCTCTACATCATGTATGGAGCTGTCCTAGATGCTATGAAATATTACCTATTTCCAAAGCATGATATCGGATATATGGTGAAGTCTATCCAACTACTATAGTGGATACGCTTACTTATTGTATCGCTGGAATAGAGGTGAATAACTCATTCATAGGACTACAGTCATCTTGCCTATACCTGAATAGCTAAATAATGAATGATATGGTCGCTTTCATAAGTACAACCCGAGTTCGGAACTTTGCACTTGGACCTGAGATGATACCTTTTTGCGGGAGAAATTACTCGTCCGGTCCCCGGAATCGTTGTCATACACTCCAAAACAGAGCTTCGTAGAAGGAGAATTGACCACGTCCGAAACTAAACAGGCGAGCAGGCAACGATAATTCCCTCTATGACAAAGTATCTTCTAATGAAGGCGGCCAAAACTTCATCACGGGTGACGAGAACAGATGAGATTGTGGCGAGAACGTCGTTCAGCGTGACGAAAACAAGCCAGCGTGCGGCGATAACTTAAGTTAAGCCAATGCAAATCTCATCCATCGCGGCGATAACTTCAGATTCCGCCAGGAAAACGCCCTTCAGCCTCAGGTTATTTTCATTCACGCCTGCAATAATCTCATCCGGCATAATCAAAATACATAACAACGCCTTCATGGCGCGATTTACCTATGATAAACCTAAAGTGGAAAATGGAAAATTGGCAAGAACCGCGAGAAATGGCTATTTGAGGAAGCTTCGAGACGATGTCGGCTCGAACACTCACTAACCCTACGGGTGAACCGACATACTTGGTGCAACCCCGTCCCGGCATGGGAATTACGGAGTCCCGATGGGACGGCGGCAGAATGCCGTAGGCATCCCCTAAAATGGTTGAGAAGGCACCCGCCATTTTCCTTTATTAGGCTAAAACAAATCAGCCAGTCTCCGACTATTGCGGCAGGCTGGCTGATTGATAAATGAACTAATCTTCGACGTGCTAGATACCAGTCACGATCGCGTCGGCCAGGCCGTACTTGATGGCTTCCTCGGCGTTCATGTAGAAGTCGCGGTCGGTATCCTTCTGAATCTTCTCAATGGGCTGGCCGGAGGCATTGGCGAGGATGAGGTTCAGCTCGGAGCGGAGCTTTTCCATTTCCTGCGCCTGGATGTGGATATCCACAGCCACACCCATCATGCGCCCGGTGATTAGGGGCTGGTGGATGAGTACGCGCGAGTGGGGATACACGAGGCGCTTACCCTTGGCACCGGCGCAGAGGAGAATACTTCCCATGCTGGCCGCCATACCCATCACGATTACCTTGATCGGCGATGTGATCAGTTTCATCGTGTCGTACACTGCCATACCGGCCGTGATGGAGCCTCCGGGTGAATTTAGAAAGAGCGTGATCTCCTTGCCCGGGGCAACGGCTTCCAGATAGAGCAGCTTCTCCACGGCATCGCGACAGGACTTGTCCGTCACTTCGCCCCAGAAGAATACTTTGCGCTCATCCAGGAAGCGCTTCTGCATCACCATGCCAATACTGCCCGCCTGTGCCTTGTCAGCATCGGGAGTCTTGGGCTCATCGTTGTCATCATCATCGTCGTCGTGATCGTAAAGCGGGTTCATCCTGTTAGAAAAGCAAGATTTGTGACGATGGCAACGACGGAGGCAAGAAAAGTAGGGGTAGTGGAAGTAGTAGGCACAGAGGCACTAGCTAAGGCACAAAGGCACAGAGGCGCAAAGGCACAAAGTTGGAAAGGCAGAAGAGGGGCTTTGCCATCTGCCATCTGAAATCTGAAATCTGAAATCTGCAATCTGCAATCTGGAATCTGCAATCTGCCTTTGTGCCTACCCTACCTACACATCAGAGGCAAACAGGCCCTTCTCTTCGGACATCTGTTCATCCAGCGAGGAGTTTACCAGAAAAGAGAGCGACCAAAAGAGGACGACCGCATTCGCGGAGGCGTCGTTCGGTGCTGCATGGCGGATGCGCTCAGCGAAGGAGGTGTTAACCTCGCCAAGTTCGCGGTACTGCGCGTCGAGGCCAGTCAGGAGCAGGTCTGGTTCGCCCCCTGCGCGGAAGACGAAGTATTGCCGTATGAGATAGGAGCCCACGGTTCGGAAGAGCGTCTCTTCCTGAGTGGAGAAGGGGAGGTGAAAGTTTGCCATGTGCCGCAGCCGTCCGAGGATGGGGCATCCACTCGTCGCCATTACCAGGCCGAGCATCGAGTTCAGCCCCCGCTGGACAGGGCAGGTGCGCTTGTACTCGCGCTCAGGTCCGCGCACGGTGACGGTGGCTTCATCCGAGGAGGCGATATCCGCAAAAGCGTCGATGATCGGCTGGATATCGACCGCCACCGGGCAGTGGCGTACCTGGTCCGTGGAGAAAGGGCAGCTCGGGCACTGGTGGTAGCCCAGGCGCGCCCATTCCACGTGGTCTGCAGCATCGATTTCCCCTGTGTAGGCCCGTTGCGGGTCGATGGCAAATTGCAGTTGGCGCCCATTAGCCAGTTCAAAAGTGTACTCAAACATGAAGAATCCTTGGCACTTGGGTGACATTAGCTGCCCCTTTTCTTCTCAACCAGCTAAAAGTCTTACTAATCACGAGGATTCTTGCAATTTATCAAGTGCCTGCTATACGAACTCATAGCTGGAGGCTCTTTTTATGTGTAAACCCACGGTAAAAAACGTGTCGGGATTTTACCCCAAGGCCATGCCATCCGATAATATAAGGTAGCGACGAATTCTATTTATCCCATGGTCTGCGAACTCCAGTCTTTTACCTCCACCGATGATCAAGCCATCATCCGACAGGTAGATCAGTTCTCTTCAGAGGACTTGGATGTGTTTCAAGCTTATTGTCCGGTAGACCTTCGGCACTACAATACATTGCAGTTGGAGTGGCTCCGCACAGAGGTGTATTTTCTCGGCTGTCGTCTCTGTCACCAGCCCACTTGCGATGACATCCTGACAAACCCCGACCGCCCCCGTAACAGCCGCCGCTTCCGCGCCTATTATTGTATGCGGTATGCGGACAGGGTGTACAAGGTGTAGCTGGTAGCGATTGGCATTCACCCTTAGCTTTTGGCTTTCGCCGACAGCGAAGAAGAGCTTGGCTTGGTCCACCTTGGTCAGTAATTAGCCGGTGATTAGCTGGTACCCCTCTGGCCAAAGTTGCCACTTTGTGGCGGCAGGATGCCATAGCAACCCCCGCTCCTAGTCCGCGACAGGGTATAAGTTCTGATTTCCGCCATGAACCTCGCCATGCACCGCTCGTGGCAACACAGCTCATCTCACTCGTTCTTTACATCGACTTCGTTGAACACTGCTGGTTATCTACCCCATGCATTCGTGCAAATGCAGTTGAGCCTATAGCAACACAACCCGGAAACAACCATGCTAATATACGTCCTGTTATGGTTCATTATGCTGATTATTGCCGTGATTAACGGTGCGCTGCGGGAGGGGACTTATGGCAAGGTCATGCCTGAGCTACGGGCTCATCAGCTTTCCACTGCGATTGGGGGCGTACTAATGGGGGCGTTCATGTGGTTTGTGATTCATACTTGGCGACCATCCTCGCAATACGAAGCGATCTGGATTGGCATACTCTGGGTGAGTTTAACCATTCTCTTCGAATTTTTCATGGGTCTGGTGCTTCGACGACTTCCATTAGGGAAGGTACTTTCAGACTACAACCTACGCGCAGGCAGAATATGGCCCCTCTTGCTTCTCTGGATTGCCGTCGCACCCTGTTTGATCTTCAGCCTCAGCATCAAATAAACCTGCATTGGGCCTCGTTCTGGAAAACGTCTTGTATCACCTACCCGTCCACTTGCTCCAGTCACGGGTCCCGTAGGAGGGAGATTGATGTGCAACAATGAATGCAGTGGTTCCCCTATAGGAGCCAGCTAGGTTTCTTCTGTGGCACGAACTCGAACCTGAATGGGTGGACCGGGGAACAGGCCCACCCCTGCGACCGAAGAAAGTAACCGCACGCAGCAAGGCGTGATTCAGACTGTACGTCGTTCTACTAAGGTCGGCTCCGGTAACTGTGCTCGCTAAACGTTAAGTAGGATGTCCGTACCTTGCTTAATCACTTCACTTATGATTTCAGAATGTGCGATATTCGTTCGTAGCGAAATCGTAGAAGCAACGGGTATGTTCCTGGCTATCTCCGGAACCTTTCACATAGTACAACCAGTTTCCTGTTTCTGCCGAGAATAGGAACGGGTAGTAGCCGCCCGTTGTGTAGAGAAACCCACTAGCGCCTGTATCCGCCAGCGCAAAGTCGTATATCCACATGGCGTCGGAACTGAAAGGGAAGAGGTACTGGAACCCATGTTCCGGACTCCATAGCATGGGCCATCCAGTGTCCGCAAATGCGCCATACCAGGTGGATTGGTAGTAGTTGGTATCGAGCTTCACACAATCTGAAAACACAGACTTCACCGCCTGAAATGAGTGATCAACTGGAGGCTGAATCGATTCAATAACATCCGTGAGTGTCTTCTGGCGCAAAATATCGGTGTCTGGCATGAGGTAGAGTAGTTCCCACTGCTCGTGGTTGGGCTCATCGGGTACGCCATTGATAATGGTCATCAATGGCCGTGTGTAGTAGTTGGTGTCTGGAAGATAGTTGGCCATGCTCTTCAGAAGGTACTGCGGCGGCATCTCTTCAAGAAACTCGTGGAAGAGCTTATTCTTAATGATGTTATCGATGTTTACACCGTAATCGATGTGAATGGAGACAAAGAGCACTTCCACCCCATTCTTATTCTTGTAACCCTTCTTCTTATACGGCGAACTCAACCCGCCAGAGAGACTATCTGTGTATGCCAGACAAGTCGGGCACCAATACGACCACCAATCGAGGATGATAACCTTACCGGCAAAGTCATGGAGGGTTTTGGATTCCTTGGTTATGTAGTCACGAAACACAGCATCATTACTCACGATATCGCCGACTTTGTATTGAGGGTATGCGCGCTCAGCATGTGTAATGAGCGGAAGCAGGCTGCATGCTACGAACAATAGATTTGAGACAAGCTGTGAGGTTTTCATGGATTGTAGGGGATAGTTGGCGTGATTAGGTCGATAGTGCTAAAAAGGAATGGTGCATGCCATCTGAACGAGGTGCCATTGGCGGTTTCGAAATAGAGGCTGGAAGGAGTCGAGTGCTACATTTCTTGCTTCGTAGCGTGCAACTACATGACTGAATTGCAGGCTTACAGTGAGATTATCACCCACCCAGCGCAGCCCGCCACCATATGAGCTACTGCGCAGTGCCGGAGCTGCCGTCGTATTCAGGCCATCATTTAGCTTCTCTCCGGTGTCAGTGTAGTAGCGTGCTGCAAGGTTTGCCTGCCAGTGGGCGGATAACTCATATTCCAGTGTCCCGCTGATCGTTTTCACCGTATAGTTCGGCTCTTCCGTAACCCAGCTTAGCTCGGGTCTGAAAACAAAATATTCCCCCAAAGCAATGTTCATCGCAGTGCCAAGAGAATAGCGTTTCTCGCGGGCAGTAGTGTCAGTCACAGAAAACGTATTCTTCCATCTCGTGTAGCGGGATACGATATTTTCAAGTGTGAGTGTGGCCGCTGTGGTTGTGATGGCATCATTGCCGATGGTTAACCCAGCCGTTCCCGTGGCGGGATTAACCTCAACCACATAACTGGGCACAATCTCAGTGGATGCGTAGGCAATGTCTATCTGTGCAAACCCCAACCCAGGCAGGTATTCCATGCGCACTCCACTGGAGAGGTTCCACCCACGCGGATTTGGCTCTGTATAAACCCGCGGTGAATAGGCGGTAAATCCAGAGAACTTTTGGCGATAATACTCGGCCAGCCACACATCCCTGAAATCGGCGTATCCTTGATACCCTCCAAGCGAACCCATGAGTGTAAAGCGTGGTCCCAACACCTCGCGTAATCGCGCCTGTACCGCGGTCTGTGTCTCATTGATACTCTGGCTATCATGCGGTGAAAAATCCGCATACTTAAGCTCAAAGGGTGCGGGTTCGTAGTCGATGAGATACCCGGTTTGATTGATGGTGATGTCCAGCCGGGTATCGGCATGAGTAGCTGTGCCCCGGAAAGTGCCCTGCGCCAGGGTTATATCCTGGGTAGTGGCCACCTCAGCGGCTGCGTCCACCTGCCATGTGGTATTTTCGAGAAACGCTGCCGCCCAAAGAGGACAGGGAACAAGATTGGCAAGTAACAGTGTCCCTGTGGATATCCATAACCGACAGGTTGAACGCCGTGTGCTGATGGTCATTCTGCGAGTTGTGACAAATGGCATGGTCAGTTTATTTATGCTATTTACAACTAGTGCAGCCTGCTGCTTGAGAACCTCCACTGGTGGCTAGTCCTGGTATGATCTGAGCTTGGAGTTGACTCTGATAGCCATACGTCAGCTCGTTTGAGAAAGTCATCAATGGCTTGGCGAGCAGGCGCTGTTCGGAAACTGTCGGTGCAGTACAGCCGGAGAAGGCAATGGCCATTCCCAAGGCACCTGCGAGTACCAACTTTTGGAAAATATTGAGGGATAGTGAATCCATGGGCTTGTAATTAATCGCAAAGGGGATGCGATGAAATTAGGTTGCCAAGCAGAATCGATTGAGGCAATCAGCCTGCTGTGCATGCTGATTCACCAAAGGCACCTCGCATCACCCATCGCGATATAGCTAACCGACTCGGCATCTCGCAATCGACGATAAGCCGGGTGCTCTCGAATCACCCGAAAGTTTCTCCAGATACGCGGAAACTGGTGTTACAAGCTGTAGAAGCCATGCACTATCGCCCTGACCCAGCACTGAGTGTACTTGCCGCGCATCGATGGCCCGAGCAGCGTGCGCGCACGGTGGCAAATCTCGCTTACATCATACTGGCACCGCGGACTGAGTATTGTGGAAGCGTTGGATCACAGGCACAAATGCGGGTCGTTCGTAATCGCGCCGAAGAGCTGGGGTTTGGATTCGACTGTTTCTGGCTTTCTGATTATCCCAGCGGACGCGAACTGTCCAAAGTTCTCTATCACCGGGGCATCGAGGGACTCATTCTCACTGGAGATGAGGAACAATCCCGTATCAATCTGGAATGGTCCCATTTTTGCCATGTGGCACTTGGGGAGGACACCAATTTGCCACTGTGCAATCGGGTACGCTATGACTGGTTTGATGCCTTGCTCAAAGCCATCGATCGCGCTCTGGAACGTGGTTACAAGCGAATTGGAATCGCGTTGATGGACCATCAGAACAGCGTGATAAACCAAGCACTGGTCAGCGGTTGCTTTATTGCGGGGCAAAAATTAAGCATGCTTGGATTACCAATCCTGCCAACGGCGACATTTCAGCCGAACCAGACGGATGGTAAGCCTCTCCGCGAATGGTTTCATGAGAATCAACCAGATGTGGTCATTTCCAGCAACATCCGCGCCTACTACCTGATGGATGAAGCGGGCATACAGTTTCCAAAAGCAGCCGGCTTCGTCTATCTCCACCGTTCTCACAGTCCCGGAGAAGAACGTCTCTCGGCCATGGACGACCTTTGCAGCCTAAGGGTATCGCGTACCGTAGAACTGTTGGCACAACTCATACACCTCAACCAAAAAGGGATACTAAAGTACCCACGAATCATGCTGATTCAAGGCGAGTGGTACGAGGGCGAAACATTACCAGACAGGCATACGGAGAGTGTTCCGCTGGGCGGGTAATCATCCAGCCAGTTCATCGTTGCTGAGTAGATTTATCTGGACAGCGCTCCGTTCCTTTCGCATGCGCTGTAAGGTAACCGGGGCACAAAGCTCGATGGTTATCAATCAAGCTAATCCCTAAACAATGTTTCTTATGATTACACATTCCGTTCTCACTACACAAGATAAGCCATGGCAGGAAGGTCGTCTTGACGGCACTAACACTCGCTTGCGCGGAGTTCTGAATCTTACAGGAGAACCCATGCAAGCGTGGCACGGCTTCGGCGGTTGCTTTAATGAACTCGGGTGGATTGCCCTTGGCGGGAAGGTCTCCGATGCAGACCGGGCCGCGGTAATGCACGATCTCTTTTCTCCAGAGGGTGCACTCCGGCTCAATCTCGCACGCCTGCCGATCGGCGCCAACGATTACGCCGAGACATGGTACAGCTTGAATGAAACGGATGGTGACACCGCCATGGAGCATTTCAGTATCGAGCGCGACTTCAAGTATCTCATCCCTTACATCCGTAGCGCACTGGCGCTCAATCCCGAAATTGAGCTGTTTGCATCACCGTGGAGCCCTCCCAGCTGGATGAAAACGCCGAAGTCCTATAACTTTGGCAAACTTGTCTGGACTCCAGAAATCCTAAATGCCTACGCACTGTACTTCCTTAAATTCGTCCGCGCCTACCGTGCTGCGGGCATCGACATTGCCCAGGTCCATGTGCAAAACGAACCGGACTCCGACCAGAAGTTTCCCTCGCATTGTTTCAGCGCGGAGCGTATGCGCGACTTCATTCGTGACCACCTTGGCCCGTGTTTCGAGCAGGCTAGTGAGAAGGCCGCGATTTGGTTGGGCACCATAGAACGACCCGACTATAACACATGGATTCATCCGGTATTGCGCGACGAGGCAGCCCGGCGGTTTATTGCCGGTGTTGGCTTCCAATGGGCCGGCAAGGCCGCTGTCCAGCGCACCCATGAGGCATGGCCAGACCTGCCATTGATGCAGACTGAGAATGAGTGCGGGGACGGGCAGAATAGTTGGGACTACGCGCACTACATCTTCGATCTCGTGCGTCACTATCTGGGCAATGGAGTCTCACGCTACTGTTACTGGAACATGGTACTGGCCCCTGGTGGCGTGAGTACCTGGGGCTGGAAGCAGAATGCGCTAATCACAGCAGACCCTGCCACCGGACAAATCACGCGGAACCCGGAGTTTCACGTTTTCCGACACATGGCCCAGTTCGTACAACCTGGTGGTCATGTTATGCGGCTGAGTGGTGACTTATGTGGCAACGCCCTGGCCTTTGCCAACCCCCGGGGCGGTTCGACGGTTGTCGTCATCCAGAACCCCTTTACGGAGCCTCTTGGTGTGGAGTTGTCCGTAGCAGGGCGGAAAGAATTATTCACCCTTCCCAGCCGCTCGTTCCAGACTCTGGTCTTGTAACTACTCGATATATTTACTGTCAGGATTCATTCTGAACGTGTCTGGATATACGGTTAACGATTAACTATTCGGCTGATTGCTGAGGTCACTGGATGTTCTAAGGTATTGTCCATGTTGCTTCTCCTCATCGCGTCGTCACTAACCTCGGTGAATTGGATGACGGAGTTCTAGCAACCTCCCAAATCAATAGTACTCATGAATAAAACAATCGTTTCAATCCTGACAATCAGCCTGCTAGGCATTACCGCAGCGCAGGCTCAGATAATCGTCAATGTGGACTTTAATTCCACCAATAATGGTGGCGGTGCCACATTCGTAGGGCTTGCAGCAGCAACGGATCCGGCTGGTGCGACCGCTCTGTGGAATGGTATCAGTAATGACACATTTGGCGGCATGCCCAATCTTGGTGCCACCAATCTTCTCGACTCCACTGGTGCAGCAAGTGGCTTGGGAATAAGCGTATCTGACATGGGTGGCGGTTATTCCGGCAGCGGTAATGCCTTGCTGAATGACTACTTATATATCAACTCGGGTACAAACAACCAGGTTGTTACCATCTCTGGACTTAACAATAGCGCATCGTACGATCTCTTCATCTACGGTATGGGTGACAACGGTGGCCAGGGAAGCACTTTTACTATTGCCGGGAATTCCTTACAGACGTCAAATAATCCTCGAGACGGCTCAGTATTTGTAGAGGGAAATAATTTTGTTAAGTTTGCCAACCTTACGCCCACTGCAGGCGGCTTAACCATAAACTGGACTCTTGGTCCGGATGGTAGTAACGGAGCACTTAACGGAATCCAGATCGTCTCTTCCATTCCCGAGCCATCCACCTATGCCGCACTCGCCGGGATTATAATCCTGCTTGTAGCCATCGCCCGCAGGCGCAAATAAGAACCGTTCATCTTTCTGACAGTATAATTAGGCTGGGATAAATACTATAGGAGTTACAGGAGTTACAAGAGTTACATGGAAGCCCTCCCTCGCAAGGGGAGGGCTTCTTGCATCTCGTGGTCGCGGCAACGAGCAGTAACCAACGGTATCCTGTTAGCGATACTTCTTTCTATTGACGACGGGTGGGCAAGTGCCGCGCTCCACCCATTCCGGTTCCAGTTCATGCCACATGGGAAGAGGTGAGGTGCCACGCAGATTTAAACTTAATTGCGTAACCAAAAGTTGAATCGCGGACTGTCCGAGCCTGGTATCCATGTCCACTATGCCGCTCTGCTGATCGTTCTCCTGGAGATGTAGGTTGGCGAAAGCGAAATCTCCAGGGCAGTTCCAACCACCGACACGGGTTAGGATTTCCCATACGGAGCTATTCATCCCGATAACCGCATCCGGACGATGTCTTGAATACCACTCAGGGATTGATTCCACTTGTGCGCCCTGAATAAACAGAGGTGGTACAATCTCATCCGGTTTCAAATGCTGTAGCTCAGCCATTACAGCACCCATTCGCAGGTCGTCATCCTGTAATCGGTGAGAGATGTTGACGAGCACTACTCCTATTCGCCTATACCCTAAGCTGCGGAGTCTCGCCCAGGTCTTTTCTATTACGGTAAAATGGTTCGGCGCAACGCCATGCAGAGGGAATCGATACACCGACGAACCGCAACAGATTGCGGCATAGCGCGTCCATTGCAAGTTTAGCCGCGGTGTCTTGTCATAGATACGACCCACAATAATACCCTGTATTCCACGACTGTAAAGAATGCGATCGAGTGCCGCTGACGATGGATAGTCGAACAGGTTAAATAGCTGCACTTGATAACCCCGAATATGTGCCTCCGCTTCTATACCCTTGATTACGCCTGACCATGGGTGATTAATCGACCGTTTAAGCTTATCCAGCCAGATAAATGCGATGACTGTCCTGGGGTGATCCTTAATCGATTGCCAGCGATTTGCCGCCAACTGGGATACGAGTGGATTGCGCTGGTAGCCAAGCATTGAAGCCATCGCCTCTACTTTGCGCCTCGTCTCGATTGGTATGCGTGGGTGATTACTAAGCGCCAGAGACACGGTCGCCGTGCTTATATTCAGCCTGGCTGCAATATCCTTTAATCGTACAGGCCTTTTGTCCATCTCCAGAACCGATTACTTGAATGGCTCCAACATCCTGTACGTGCAAGACACAAATGCCAGAACAAATGGAAGGCTATCGAAGTTCACTTTTTGTTCAGAACTTTCATTCCCGCCTACGAATTCGCTGAATCTATATCTCCTCACAGAAAATGCCGCAAAACCTGCTCTGTGTGATTCAGCGGAAGCGAGTAATGGCCTTCGTCCGGAAATTCGGTCAGTGTGGCATGATGCATACGCTGGCACTCTTCTCGCACGGTATGTATGGGGATGTTGCGGTCTTGTGTTCCATGCCATAGCTGGACTGGCATCGAGATGGACTCGAGAGCGAAGCCCCAATCCTGTGCGTACCGGGTGCCATCGTGGGCAATACCTTTACCACCCATCTTCCGCGCTGCGTGGATGGAATTTAGAATAAGCCGCAGCTTCTCCTTATCCTTCATCGCCGTGCGATCCGCCTGCGCCAGAAATGGGGTGAAGAGTGGCATGAGGAACTGCGCAACGGGTAGAGGGACTCCTCTTGCAGTCAGTGCCAGGAGGCGAAGACAGACTCCCGGGCTGGTGAGATAGAGTTTAATCAAGAGACGATAAATAATGAGTACTTCACGCGACTTGAGCAGAAAATCAGGGTGCGTGGCACCACTGACAATCCCCACGCGTAACAAGCGTTCGGGAATTTTTGCCGCACAGATCAGGGCGTAAGGCGCACCACCGGAAACCGCAAGGAGATGTACTTGCTTGAGCTGCATCTGGTCAAGTAATGCCACCACATCACCCGGCCAGTCGAGTAACTGGCGATCGGGCACAAAGGTGGACTCACTGAGCCCCGGGCGACTCGGAGCGATAATTCGCATACCCAATTTCCGCGCGGCTGCATCAATCAATTCGCCCTGTGTCCCGCTCGATGGCCAGCCATGAAAGAAGAGCACCCGAATCCCCCGTGCATCGCCATACTCATGTACATCCAACCGACGTCCCTTGGACAGGGTGTAGGCTTGGGCTGGCGGTTCGGTTCGGGATGGCATGGGCAGCGACGGAATTACTTCATATTCTCTGCCAGAAACACTTCCCATGCCTCCAGCAGTTTGCGCCGGCTCTCTCTGCGCTGGAAGTAGTGCGTCTCCTTCTTGATATACAAGGTCTGGACTGATTTCCCTGCATCTTTCAGGGCGCTAGCCATCATTTTGCTTTGCTTTACCGCGACAGTGAAGTCGTCCACGCCGTGGATGAGGTATACGGGGACTTGTACTTTATCCGCCAAATCGATAACGCTGATTTTCTTAAGGACATCCCTGTCTTTCTTGGGATTATGCGCGAAGGCGCGCCAGTACTCGCCGCCGATCGTGCCTTTTTCCTCATCTCGTACCATTTTCAACCAGTCAAAGACCCCTGCGAAGGCGATGCCACAGCGATACTTGTCCGGCTGGGAAGTCAGCAGATGCATGACCGCATAACCCCCGAAGCTCCCCCCAACTACAGCCACGCGTTTGGGGTCCGCGTAGCCATTGGCGACGGCCCAGTCCACCCCACCAGCGATATCGAGGGGTAGCTTTTCGTGTATGTCGGCCACTTTCTCCAGCTCATAGTCTTTCCCATACCCAGTGCTCCCTCGATAGTTGACTTGTAAAACCGCATACCCCCGGTTGGCGAGAAACTGCACCCACGAGTCGAACCCCCATTCGTCCCGGGCACTAGGTCCCCCATGGATATAAACTACCAGAGGCGCTGGTTTCTTCTCGCCGAGTGGCGTGGTGAGGTAGCCGTAGATCGTGGCACCGTCCGCTGCCTTAAAGTCAATCGGCAGCATCGGTGCCATAAGCTTGGGATCAATTTCTGAATTGGATTGAGTCAGGAAACGAAGCTCCCGCTTTTTTACATCAAACAAATAGTACCTACCAGGCTCTTTATCACTGAAGGCGCGAATAATCATGCGATCCCCCGCGTCATTAACTGAGGAGATCACATTGATGGTATCTGGTAAATTGCTGTCTACGGTTTGCTGTATAGAGGCGTAGAGCGGTAGAAACCACTTCACCTTCAGTTTATCGTCTATCCATCTTACGCCAGCCAGGTTATCATCCGGACCAGTGACTATAAAGTGGGCATCGTTCTCCGGTGTTGAATCGTTGTAGGGCGGGGTCTGGAAGTCCAGTAATTGTGTAGATTTGGTTGCGAAATTATAGAGGACATACCTAGTGCTACCATCCCTGCGAAATTCTTTGCATACCAAATCTTTCTCCGCGTTGACATAGCGCTCTGGTTCCAGACTGCCGGGTATCTCTATAGGAATCCATTTATCCGAGTCATTCGCCCGCTGATAAACCTGGGTAAAGCGATCTTTTAAAAGGTCCTTATAATTTAACTCATACCGTAGCCGCACCTTCCCCTTGCTATCGCAGAGCCAACGGGTGTAGGTTTTGGCCTTTCCCTCATCGAATGGCTTAATAGCACCGGTTCGATAATTGACTGCAAGAAGCTCCTGGCGCAGCCCGCCGTCGTCACTCCCGGTAGTTACATAAGCCAGTTGTTCAACGGGATCCAGACCACGGACACGCACAGTCTTAAAATAAATCCATCCGAAACCAGGTTTGCCATTAATGGGCGGAAGTACACGAGTTTCATCCCATCTGGCCCTATCCATGGTATAAAACGCACCGGGTACTTTCTTGTCTTCAGCCAATTGAAATAGGATGTGGTCATCGTCTGCCCACTGAAAGGTATCAATGTCACTGTTTTGCGGTGGGATACCTGGCTTCAGGGCAAAGTTGTCCAGTTCCAGTGCAAACATGCTGCGCTGATCCCCGATCAGTGTACCGAAGAGGACATATTTTCCACTCGGGGATATTTTCATGTTATACAGCTCGCTGCCAGCGGTGAAAACGTCCAGAGGAAGTTTATCGACGGCGTGAGTCTTGGTAACAGCCAGCGCGAGGGATACCGCCAGCATGATGAAGGGTTTACTGATACGCATAGGCATGTGCTGACATTATTTATGGTAACTTACAAGCGCGCCCTTATCCAACTCGCGCTTTGTGCGCCCCCCGTCATTCTGGCGATCGGTCGGTCACTTTCTGCATCTCGCGTAACAAGCTGAAAACGGTCTGCGGGTGGAGGTCGTTCAACACCCATTGAGCGCCGGCGGCCAGCAACTTCTCCCGTCTATGCCCGATACCAATAAAGGTTATCCCAAGAGCTTGGCAGGCACGAAGGTCCCAGAGCCCGTCACCCACATACACGGCATCTTTTAGTGAGCCCCCAGCCCTGACAACCGCCTCGGCGATGATCTCTGCCCTGCTGTAATAGTCGGAGGAGGTCACCAGGGGTAGGTTCTCGTGGGGTATGGTGGCCGCACGCAGCTTGAATGTTATGGATTTATGCCAGTCTCCGGTTGCTATCGCATGGGGTATTCCTCGGAACTGTAGTGCTTTCATGAGATTCACCGCCCCTTCGGTCGCTGGGAAACAGCCAGGATTCTTCGCGTGGGCCGCTTCCAGCCGACGCAGGTAGCCCTCACAAACGGCCTGCTCCATCGCAGCCTTCTCATGCTGCGGGCGACTGGCCAGCGCTTCGTGGACAATAGCTTTCGCAGTAACTTCCTTTATCGTGGCAAAGAAGGATTCCGTCAGCTCGAATCCCGCTGCCTCTGCAAAAGCCGCGCCAAAGCAGGCCCAGTCCGTCTGCTCACCACCCAACAACGTGCCATCAACATCGAATACGATCATGGAATAATTACAGCCCACCGTAATCCCCCGTGCAAGCTCCGCAAATTCATTCTTGCCAGTGAGATAAAACTGTCGGAAGACTGATTTACTGCCACCGGACAGAGTAAACCGCTCACCCCCACTCAAGAGCAAACTATGGCCACCTATAATGTATTGGAGTTTGGCGCCATCGGCGACGATACCGCCAACGACGCACCCGCCTTCCAAAAGGCAATTGATCGATGCACCCATGACGGAGGCGGCGTGGTCCTCGTGCCCGCTGGGAGGGTGTATCAATGCGGAACCTTCTATCTGAAGAACAATGTCCATCTTTACCTTGAGCCCGGTGCGGTCATCAAGCCGAGTATACATCGGGAAGACTTTACCATGCCGCGCTGTCCGATGGTTTGCGCCCTGGGCGCGGAGAACATCGCCATCATCGGTGGCGGTGAAATTAACGGACGCGGTCCCCACTACCTTGCCGAGAAACTCCCGCACATTTACAAGAAGAAGCCCGGCGGTTGGCGCCCTGCTCCCGTCATTCTCTACGATTGCAAGAATGTAACCATCCGCGATATCTCCATCCGCCAGAGCGCCCAGTGGACACTCACCCTCGAAGGCTGTGAGGACGCAGTGATCAGCGGTATCCGCATCGTTAACGACGACCTGATCCCCAACGATGACGGCATCGATATCTGCAATTGCCGCAATGTCCGCATCAGCGACTGTTATGTCAAAGCGGGAGACGACGCCATCGTCATCAAGGCGATGCCCAATCAGCGCGGTGGCGAAACCAAGTCCTGTGAAAATATAACCGTCACCGGATGCATCCTCGAGTCGCTCTCCTTTGCGCTCAACATCGGCTGCGAAGCGAAGGCTCCGATGCGCAACATGCTCTTCGATAACCTGACCATCCAGAATAGTCATCGCGGAGTAGGCATTCATCTCAGCCACGGATGCGATGTAGAGAACATCATCTTCTCAAACATGATTGTCGAAACCCGCATCTACCATCCTGCCTGGTGGGGACGGGGTGAGCCGATCTATCTGGTTGCGATACCATGGACTCATGAAGACGCCATTGGCGTCGTGCGGAACGTACGCTTCTCCAACATCCTCTGCCGTTCCGAGAACAGTGCTCTCATTTATGGTTGGGACAAGACCCGCATTCAGGAACTGGTTCTGGAGAATGTGCGCATTGAAATAGATAAATGGTCCGAGTATGCCGGCGGCGAACTCGATCTGCGTCCCTATCCAGGCGAACTATGCACTGAGAATATCATGATCAAGCACGCCACCGCCGGGATCATACTCAAGAATGCCACCGACGTCACCCTCCGCAACTGTCAGGTCGTGTGGGGGAATAACAAACAGGACTACTTCAACCATGCCATCCATAGCACCAACGTGGAGGGGCTCCGTATCGAGAATTTTCGCGGTCAGTCCGCATGGCCGGAGAAGTACGAAGCCGTTGTGATTACCTAATGGAGAACGTATGAGTTCCTGCTTTGTTTGTGTTTAGCGTAGATTATACCGGATGCCGCAGGTATCCAGTCGCCCCGTTGGGGTGAATCAGTTTGGCGTAAAATCATGGCAATATGTCCCCCAAACGAAGCGAAGACACGCCAACGGTGTGTACGTGGATAGCGAAGGGTGGAGCGTAGCGAAACTCATAAAAATCGGTGCCACCTCCCCATTCTCCATTGAGCCTTCTCCATTCTATGTCCCTTCTCTACTCCTGCGCTTGGTCGGGGAGAGCTGAGGCAGTGAGAGCCGAAGCGGGTGATCCACCGGGTACTGTGAAGCGACCAGGAGGCGGAAGCAGACCAGTTGCGGATGGATACGCTTCTTGGCATCCCGCTCGGATGCAGTAATCCCTTGGGATATTTCTTATACTTACATAATCGATACACCACCCACAGGTGGGGCAACACCCCATTGTACATAAACGCGATTCGGATTACGATAGGTGCATCATATTCGGCAACGCAAACAACCCCGAAACAACTTCTGCAATGGCACCAGTGCAAAATAGCAGCCCCAATGATCCACGCCCGCTGACGAAACCGCATGGCGGGGTGTTTTATGTGCTGCTGGCGACCGCATTATTCGTCTTTTTCGAGACGTTTTCGGTATTGGCTCCCATAGTGCTATCGCTTCTGCTTACCATTTTGCTATCACTGGCTCTGAATCCCGCGATCGCACGGCTGCGGCGCTGGACAGGCGGGAGGCGTCGTGCGACGGCGCTTATAGTACTCGCATTTGCGATGATTGTGGGGTTAACCGGATGGGCATTCTTCGGGCCGATGAGCACTACCGTCACCAAACTCGTCGATAAGTTTCCCGCCTACTGGGAACGGCTGCAAAAGCCCTTGATTAAGATGGAGCAGCAAGCGGTGCTGTCCGAAGAAAAACTTCAAGTGGAGGTCCGCACAGAAATCGCCCAGGAAGCAAAAGCAGAGGGACAAACCAAAGCGGAACCGTCGATCATCTTTACGCCCCGCATTGCCAAGGCATCCGTGCCGTTAACTACACCAGTAGCTGTGCCAGTCAAGGCAAAGGAACCGGTATCCATCCGGTCCACATTGAGTGAGATGATTCAGGGAGTAATCGGGCGATTCACAAACGTGGCGTTCAACACGGCACAGATGTTAATTGTGTTTGTGACCGTCGTGTTTGGCGTAATCTTCACCCTGCTGAATCCGCATCCGGTTTTCGGTGCCCTTTTTTCTCTCGTGCCCGAATGCCACCATAATAAAGCAATAACCATCGCGCACCGCATCGCAGCGTTTGTCCCTGGCTGGGCTGGCTCCACCCTGCTCGGTATGCTTACCATTGGCGTTCTGGTGTTTCTACTGATGTGGCCGATCTTCGGGTTCATGGATGCACTGGTCCTGGGGTTGATTGCAGGTATGTTTGAAGCTATTCCCTTTGTGGGACCGACCCTCAGCGCAGTCCCCGCGCTTTTGCTCGCATTGAGCAATAGCGGGATGACAACACTGCTTGTCTTGATGGCATATGTTTCTATCCAAGCGTTGGAGAACAATATTATACTCCCCTATATAATGTCTCGGGGGATGAAACTCCATCCCGTAGCAGTCATCTTTTCCATGCTCTTGTGTGTCGTTATCTTCGGTGTGCTTGGAGTCTTAATTGCGGCACCGATGCTTGCCATCGTGGACATCCTGCACGACGAGCTTTACCGCAAGCGATTCCTTGCCACGACGACGGATGGAGACCTCGATCGTATGGCGAGGATAGCCCTGCGAGAAGAGTTGCCGAAGTAGGTGGCGATAAGGGTTTCTGAAGGGGTTGGGTTGTGCCGGTAAAAGCATGCCAGGTTGTGCCCATTTCTTTCTTTGCACCCATCATCCTGCGTGCATAGTTGGAAGAAATTTATGAAACTACGGCTAACTCTTCTTGTTTTCCCGGCACTTATGGCTCTCCCATCCATCCTTGCAACACAACCAGAAACGGATAAGGGCGTGATCAATGCGCCCTACACTGCCAGCCCGGTGCAACCGGTGGAGCGGATATGGTCATTCCCGGGGTTTCCTGCTGATAGTCTCACTACGGGGGCGAGGGAAGTACGGGTGTCCTTGCCGGAGGGTTACTACGAATCCAAGGAGCGCTATCCGGTGATCTATGTGCACGATGGCGAGGGCGCTTTCAGCGGATTCGACAAAACCGATTCGGGAATGGATTTAAATGGCATCCGGGACAAGCTGGTTTCTTCCCGCGAGATTCGCCCTGCGATCCTTGTGGCCCTGCTCAATGCGAATCCAACAAGTCGCGAGAAAGACTTGGTGATAAAGTGGGGAAAGCGTGAAGGCGGGCTGCCCGCTTATGCAGACTGGATTCGGACCTCCGTTAAGCCCTTCGTTGATGCGCGTTTTCGTACTTTACCGGGACGAGAAGACACTGGAGTAGTAGGCTTTTCCCTCGGTGGGTTCGCGGCATTCTGGATGGCGTGGAATCAGCCCGATGTGTACGGTTTTGCCGGTTGTTTTGCTCCGTCAATGTGGCTGGAGAACGAGAGTCTCACCGCCACCGTGGCAGCGGCAAAGCCTATCCCGGTTCGCTTCTGGATAGATAGCGGCGACACACAAGATAACCTGCTGCCCTCGCTCCATCTGGCCCGCGCCCTTGTCAAAGCAGGGTGGACAGAGGGCGACGACTTACTGTTTCATATAGGCTATGGGCAAACGCATGCGGTTGCGGCGTGTCGTCAACGGGCGCCAGAGATGCTGGCGTTTCTGTTGGGTCCCCAGAACAAGGGATGGAGTGGGTATCGTATTCAGGCTGTAAATAGTGAAATCAGCAGACAGCGTATCGACCTCGCAAGCGCTGGAATCGAGGCCGTCATAGTCGGCCATCTCGAAGATAATTCTGGCCGTCATTATAACCCGTGCCTGCCTGCCCTTACCGTTGCAGATGCCACCGTGGCTCGATTGGATGAGAAGGAGCCGGGCTTGCTACGTGCCGTCGGTCCTGGGCGTACTACGGTGGAAACCCTGTGGAATGGGCAGAAGAGCACACTCGAAGTCCTCGGGACTTCTCCCTTTCCCACCTATCCGTGCCCGGAAGTCACTCCCGGTGCGGCCATGCTAACCGAAGCCTACGGTATGCAAACCTTGGTTGATTCCGTTGGCGGAGTGCGGATTGATTTCTTGGTGGTGCATAGCGCGGACGCCATCCACTTCAGTGCCAGAGTGAAGGATGCCACCCTCGTAGCCGATGCGGCGAAGTTTCCCTGGGAACAAGATGGCATCGAGCTGCGGATCGATCCACGCCCCGCGGACGAATCCACCCTCTGTCGTGGGGGTGGTGAGAACGAACCGGGTGGTTTTCTGCTACTGGGCTTCTCACCGACGGAAGATGCAAAGAAAGCGCTGTTGGTTCCCGGTGAAAAGGATAAGGAAATGCTCCCCAAGGGACTGACTTGGGAATGTTCACGCTGCGATTCTGGCTGGAATGTTGAAGTTACCCTGCCCGATGCCTGGCTGGACGGCATGCAAGGCGGGCGTTGGGAATCCTTTCGGATGAACCTGATCCTGAACAACACCAGCAAGGATTCCGAGAAGCCCACCAAGCTGGAATGGTACCCCGATTGGCGTTCCGCGGGCAATCGGGTTGGCTCCGGATTGTTTGTTCGGCAGAAACCCATAGGCCAAACAGGAAAATGACGGGAACCAATCAGTGCTTGTCACTGGATGCCGTAGGCATCCTTCTGCATTGAGGAAATAGCTGAATAATGAAATGGTCGTGTGGCGCACGATCTCCTTGCTTTCGAGTACGGCAATAGCCCGTCCTATTTTTTCCAAGTCTCCAGGCGTGGTGCTGTTTGGAATAGAAGTTGCTCAACAGCCGGGATGAAATGCAACCAGCATGACTGCCCATCCTGTTGCGGCGGAATGGGGAACGAGCAGTATTCTTGTACGGGAGGTGGTGTGAACCCACGCTGCCGCGTACTGGATGAGCTAAATCTGTTGTTCGCCATCTCTTCTTCCATGGACAGCAGTCTGGAATTAAGAGAGGTGGTGCTCCCTGTCTTGCAGAAGATGGCCCAGATTATGGGACTGCATTGTGGTACTATTATGATCCGTAGCAGACGCCATGAAGAGTGGGCTATAAGTGAAACGGTGGATTTAAAGGTTTATGGGCACAAGCGGGAGACACACCTTGCCTTCTGCCGCTCCGTGATAGACGAAGTAGTCCGCACAGGGCAGGCGATGATTACAGCTATTCCGACGGACCTCACTTGTGCGCTGGATACGCAGACCACCCCGGGCACTTCCGCCGTGGTGTTGATCTCTGTCCCCATCAAGTTTGGCGAGGATATCGTCGGTTCTCTCAGTGCTGAACGGCACCAGACAGAAACCACGGACTTAAATGCGGATACCCGGCTGCTGTCGCTCATTGCCACCGTCGTCGCCCAGTCCGTGCATTTCCATCGGTTGACAGAGGACAAACTGGATGAGCTGCGCCGCGAGAACGAGCGATTGCAGGAGCAGATTAAAGTGGATTTCCGTCCCAAGAACATGCTGGGGAACTCCAATGCCATGCGCTCCGTTTATCACCATATTGAGCAGGTGGCGAATAGTACCACCACGGTGCTAATCCGTGGAGAAAGCGGAACGGGAAAAGAATTGGTAGCCCATGCCCTGCATGAGCAGAGCACGAGGAATAAGCGGAGCTTTGTTAAGTTTAACTGTGCTGCACTCCCTGATTCCATTATAGAGAGCGAACTCTTTGGGCATGAGAAGGGAGCATTTACCGGAGCCATTGCCATGAGAAAGGGACGGTTTGAGCTGGCCGATGGGGGGACTATATTCCTCGATGAGATTGGCGATATCTCTGCAACCGTGCAGGTCAAGTTGCTTCGCGTTATTCAAGAGAAGACATTCGAACGTGTCGGCGGCAACGTACCAATAAAAGTAGATGTACGCATCATCACAGCCACCAGTTGTAATCTGGAGAAGATGATCGAAGAGAATAAATTCCGTCAGGACTTGTATTACAGGCTGAATGTTTTCCCTATTTATCTACCAGCGCTCCGCGATAGAAAATCTGACTTGCTGTTAATGGCCGACAGCTTTGTGGAGCGCTATGCCAAAGCCGCTGGCAAACCCATCAACCGAATCACAACAGCGGCCATTGATCTCTTAATGCGGTACCACTGGCCGGGCAATGTACGTGAGTTGGAAAATTGTATAGAGCGTGCCGTCATCTGTTGCATGGGGCAGGCCATTGAAGCCCATCACCTGCCACCCACACTGCAAATAGGGCCGGAAGAGGCTTCCAAACCGCAGGGGAATCTCGATGCGGCGCTGGCTTCCCTCGAGTACGAGTTGATTGTTTCCGAACTCAAAGCAAGTAAAGGTAACATGGCGAAGTCCGCCAAGAATCTGGGCCTGACTGAGCGCATCATGAACCTCCGCGTCCATAAGTATAACATAGACTACAAGCGGTTCAGGAAATGATTGGCAGGGGCTGGAAGGGGAGGGCAGGGGGCAGATAGAGAATTGCACTGCGGTAAATCAGACCCTGCGCTTCATCCTGTACTTCCCACATTCATGCAGGAAACTATGAATATACTAGAAAGGGTGCGAAAGAAGCAGTGTAGAAGTGACCCCGGATAAACTTTGTGTATGTAAAGATAACGTAACCGTACCTTGTGAATGTGACTGTCACTAAGCCAGTACTCCCTTAGCTTAACTTCGTTTGCTCGAGGTCATTGTAAGCACTATTATGAAAACAGGAATTTACGCGACGGCACTATTATTGTTGGCTTCACTCCATCTGCAAGCCGCAGACATCATGGTCTTCGCGGCTGCTTCACTGACGAATGCGTTAACCGAGATTAAGCAGAGTTATGAGGCTCAATCGTCAAACAAGATTCTTTTCAACTTCGGTGCCTCGGGCACTCTGGGGCGGCAGGTTCAGGAAGGGGCACCCGCAGATTTATTTATTTCTGCCGACGAAGCCCGGGTGGATGCGCTGGAGAAACTCAATCTATTGGAGAATGCCACGCGGCTCAATCTACTTTCCAATACCTTGGTGGTAGTCGTTCCCATCGATGATAAGGTGGCGTTTACCTCCATCCAGGACCTTGCTGCACCACGCTTCAAGCGAGTTGCGCTGTCAGACCCACAGTTGGTTCCGGTGGGTACTTACTCAAAGCAGTATCTTACACAGCTAAACTTGTGGGATGCCATAAACGACAGACTGGTGTTTACGGATAATGTACGTGCCACACTCGCTGCAGTGGAAGCGGGGAATGCCGATGCGGGGATGGTCTATCGCACGGATGCCCTTATATCCAAACGCGTCAGGATAGCCTGGTCGGTGCCCCTAGAGGAAGGCCCGAAGATACTTTATCCATTCGTGGTTGTGAAAGCCTGTAAGAATCCGGAAGGCGCACGCGACTTCCTCCAATACCTTCAGTCACCATCTGCCTGTACAATCTTTGAAAAACAAGGTTTTCTGGTACTCACTAAACCGTGATGGACTCCGAAGCTTGGTTAATCATTCGATTCACGCTGGGAATGGCTGCATTAAGCACGCTGCTGGTTACACCCATCGGCACCGTAACCGCATGGCTGCTAGCAAAGAAGCGGTGGCCGGGAAAATCGCTGGTGGAGACGTTGATATTCTTACCCCTGGTGATACCACCGGTTGCGACCGGGTTGTTACTGTTGAAAGTGTTCAGCCGCAACGGTCTTCTGGGCGGCTTTCTTACTAAACAGTTGGGGCTGGAGGTTATCTTCACCTGGAGAGCAGTGGTCATCGCCATGGTGGTTATGGCATTCCCCTTATTTGTACGCACCGCGCGAGTGGCGTTTGAGGCAGTCCCCGTGCGATTGGAGCAAGTGGGGCGCACCCTCGGAGCCTCGCCGCTGCGAGTCTGGTTCACGATCACACTTCCCCTTGCGCGCAATGGCATACTTGCGGGTATGGTGATGGGATTCGCCCGGGCATTGGGAGAGTTTGGGGCCACCATCCTTGTGGCTGGAAATATTCCCGGAAAGACCACGACCATCGCGGTGGTTATTTATAATAACATTCAACTAGGGCAGGATGAGATCGCGCTTATGTATGTGCTGGTCTCCATCATCATAGCGTTCATCTGTACCTGGGTGGGTGAGTATCTCTGCCGTCGACCCTGAAGCCATGACTGTTCAACTGCATAATATCACGCTGACTCTCGGTGCCATGAACTTCAGTGTGGACATCACACTGCCCGGAATGATCACCACCATCCTCGGGCAATCTGGATCCGGCAAGACCACACTCCTGGAGATAATCGCAGGGCTGCGCCGACCTGAAACGGGCTTCATTAAGATCAATGATGTGATATTAACCGACGTGGCGAATAAGCTACATGTCCCGCCAGAGAAACGAAACATCGGGTACGTGCCGCAAGACCTGGCATTGTTGCCTCATCTCTCCGTGCGCAGAAATCTGCTCTACGGAGCGCGTCAGTGCGACCCTGCCTATTATCACAGCATCGTCGAGTTACTCGAGATCGAGCCGCTCCTTGATCGGCGTACGACTATGCTATCCGGCGGAGAGAAGCAGCGCGTCGCCTACGCCAGGGCTGCACTTACTCGGCCCAAACTTCTCCTCCTCGACGAGCCGATGGCCAATCTTCACCAATCGATCAAGGACAAGATTCTCCCCTGCCTCTTCCAGATGTGCCGGGAGTTCTCCATCCCCTTGCTCTACGTGACCCATGACCCCTCTGAAATCGCCGGACATAGTGATCAAGTGATGGTTATGAAGAATGGAACTAATAGTACGGATCGGTCCTATCTGGCGGATTAGACTGATCTGCCTGATCCGTGCATACCTCTCTGTGAATAGTTATTGCATCACCATTATGTTGTCATAATTCTAGATGACAATGCATTGCAAGCGATTACACTTGGGTAACTGGGCACAACATACCATCAATGGGGCTTGGGTTATAAGAAACACGTGGCTGTTGCTCTACATACTGGCCTTGGTCATCGGGGCGATGGGGTTTGTATATGGCTATGCCGATGATCTGGCATTTGCGCACGTACGATCTCGAAGTGAGATGGATCCTTCTCAAAGCGCATTTATGAAGGACGGCAGACCCGTGCTGTTCTATATGATTCGCCATGGGCTGGCCTATTGTCAGGTAGTGGAGGATATTGCTCTGGTGCGCCTATTGAGTGTGGCGGGTTTGGTTGCTTTTGGTTGCATGTTTCTGGCATTTACGGACACGCTGAAGCTACGACCATCACTTCGCTTGCTACTGATAGCTTTTGGCCTGTGCAACCCTACCACTGGAGTCTTTCTCACTTTTGCAGTAACATTCCCCTATGCGTGGGCGTCGGCACTGGCTTTGGGGTGTAACTGGATGCTGATCTCGAAACGGTCACTCTCCCTTTCATCCATTATAGTATCCATTCTGGTTTTACTAGTGGTCTTAATGATCTACCAGCCACAAATTGCGTTATTTATCATCCCGGCCACACTCATACTCCTGAAAAATCCGGCTGACCGTACAGCCCGGCGGGCATGGATCGCATCCGCGATAATTATCGGTATCAGCCTTGTCCTATATCTGGGAATTACACGTGCAATTGGGCATTACGTGACGGGAAATGAAGCATCCATGCTTCGAGGGGGGCTGTATTTTGATTTCCTTCAGCGGATTAATGTCGTATTCAATCAAGCTCTGATACCTGCGCTGGCCGGATGGGTTGGAGTTACCCATCCACAAGTACGGACTGCTGTTGGTATAGTGATTCTCGGCCTATTCACCGCTTGGATGACGAAGCTTTTGTATCAACGGCAATGGAGTCAGTTCATTGAGCGATTGATTGTTATAATGGGAGCTTTCGTTGTCGTTGTTCTACCCTTGTGGGTGATTAAGTTCCCCTACGTGCCCTTTCGCATTATGCATGCACCCTTTGTGCTGGCAGGTGGTGTCACCGTACTCGCCATGCACGCACTCTTGGAACCGCTGTTGAAAAAGATGACGCTCAGATGGGTTGATACCCTCATTTACATTCTTGCTTTCTTTGTTCTGGGGCATGGTTGTTACGCAGTTTACCGTGGTATTATTCTTCCCAATCA
This sequence comes from Verrucomicrobiota bacterium, assembly GCA_033762955.1. Lineage (GTDB taxonomy): Bacteria > Verrucomicrobiota > Verrucomicrobiia > Opitutales > Oceanipulchritudinaceae > JANRLC01. The sequence continues at coordinate 41,404 of JANRLC010000031.1, forward strand.
GAATGAGATTAGTCGGATGACCGAGTATTTCGACAAGCGGTTCACGTCAAGACCCGCACGAGTGGTCTATATTCCAAGAACGGCATATGTGTCTGAAGAGCGACTAGTTCCTCGCGGACAAGAGTATGGCAGCTTGTCGTCCGACGATCACTGGGCAGCCGTGGGCCTAATCAATCTCCTGGCAAATGCGAAGTTCGGACTTACTGCCGATTCGCCGGAAGTGACTGTGGACTTCTGCCCCCATCGGCTAATCCCCGTAAAGCTGTGGCCCACGATCTTTGATGCACAAGCCGCATACGATCTGAACGCTGATAAAGAGGTGAAATTGCAGTTAACGCAGGGGAATTATGTGGACCCACTCCTGGGTACGATCACCTATCTGGACAACGACTGCTACTCATCGGAATGGCTCGGTAAGCTATGTAACAATCACTTTCCCTTTCTGTTATCTGACAAGATGGGCTGGATAAATATTGTCGCTGGTGACGAATCCCTAATCTGGATCTCGTGTAATGGTCACATGTTCGCAACCAACCGTAACTCGTTCCCTCTAGTTTTGCGCGAGGATCAAACTGAATGGAAAAACTATAAGGAAGCGATTGTGATGCCGTAGACCCGGTGCATTTCGAAGTAGTTGGGTGGAGGAATTGGTCGGCGCATCGTAAGCGCAACAAAGTTGCCCCCCTTACATCGGGAAGACAAAGCGGGTAAGATAGGGCGATGTTAAATCACAATGTGATTTGGAGACGAAGGAAACGGGTAGAAGCCCTTGAACAAATCGAACGGAGCGGGTTACGTCGCTCGGCGTATTGTCGCCGGGAAGGTCTGTGTTCTGCGACGGTTTGCTTGTGGGCCGAACAATGTGGCCTGGTAAGAACGAGGACCAATACGATAACAAGTCGTCGCACTGTTTTTGTGCAACGCTAATAGGACGCGGCTTTATCCACCAAGTGCGTAGCGATGTCTAAGTCTACGGGTGAGTGACTATGGGATTGTGTGGGTTGAAATATCCAACTTCGCAGCTCCGAGATACGCTACAACGCCGTGGAAGGTGATCTCGGTGCCTCCGATGTTAGATATTTCAACCCACACAATCCCTTTGGCGATCACCCGAATCAAAAAACATCGCTTGGTCCCTGGCTTATAAGGCCAAGACCTCTTATTGGTGGGCAAATTGAGTGCAACGACTTCGAGACGCACTGGCGATGCTTCCCCAGCTCAGATTTTCCGCTTGCACAAGTGCTGGTAAGCTGGTTCTTTCTATCTTTTCCCTATTTTGCCCTACGGCATCTGCGGGACCAACCAAGTATCACGAAATCCCAAGAATAGAACACAAAGCCAACACCCCCAGCGGGCATGGCTTGCCGCCAGTCAATGCGGTTTAGTTCACAATCAGAATAATGAATATCACAGCAAAAGACCTGCTCGACGCCGGAGTTCACTTCGGTCACCAGCTTCGCCGCTTCAACCCGAAGTCGAAGAAGTTTGTTTTCGACAATCGCCACGGTATCTCGATCATCGATCTAGAGAAGACGTACAACTGCCTGGAGAAGGCAACTCAGGCGATTGAGCAAATCGTTGCTGCCGGTGGCAGTGTGCTCTTTGTCGGCACCAAGCGCCAGGCGCAGGACATTGTTAAGGAAGCGGCAGTCACAGCCCAGATGCCTTTCTGTACGACGCGCTGGCTCGGTGGCACATTGACAAACTATGCGACAATCAAGAAGTCCCTCGATAAGTACAAGAAGTACTTGTCGATGGAGAATGATGGCTCTCTGGCCAAGCTCCCGAAGAAGGAGCAGTCTGTGATCCGCCGCGAGATGACGCGTAATAACCGCAACTTTGAAGGCATCCTGGATATGAAGGGCCTGCCTGCTGCGATGTTTGTAGTGGATACGAAGAATGAGGCCATCGCTGTTGCGGAGGCCATTCGCCTGAAGATTCCGGTGATCGGATTGGTCGATACGAATGCCGACCCGACAATCCTGAACTACCCGATCCCGGGCAATGACGACTCCATCAAGTCCATCCGTATTATAGTGGATGCCATTATGGAAGCCGCCCAGACAGGTATCTCCCAGCGCGAAGTCCGCCAGAGTGTGAGTGCAAAGCCAGTCGTCCCTGTGCGTGAAACCATCACCGAAGTGCAGGTCCCCGTGACTGTGCGCACTGCGGAAGCTGCTGTGGATGATATTGTGCCGGAAACCTTCTCCACCGATCCCGACGAGGAAGAGGATGATGGCAAGGGTGGTCGCCGTCTTCGCCGCCGCTAAGCGGAAAACTTTCGAAGCAGGGACTGTCCTGCCCATACTTTAACTTCTAAACTTAAGACCATGAGCGAAATATCTGCAACAATGGTAGCCGACCTCCGGGCTAAAACCGGCGCAGGCTTTGTAGACTGTAAGAAAGCACTCGTCGAATCCAACGGCAACGTTGATGACGCCATCACCATCCTTCGTAAGAAGGGTGCTGCTAGCGCCGTCAAGAAAGCCGACCGCGCTGCAAGCGATGGGTTGATAGAGTACTACATCCACACGGGTGGGAAAATCGGCGTACTTCTCGAGCTGAACTGCGAGACGGACTTCGTGGCGAAGACGGATGGCTTTAAGGAGCTTGCCAAGGATATCTGCATGCAGATCGCTGCGGCCAACCCACAGTTCATCTCTCGGGATCAGGTCAATGCTGAGTTTCTCGCCAAGGAGCGCGAGATTGCTGCGGCCTCGGTTCAGGGTAAGCCTGCCGATGTCATTGAAAAAGTCGTCAGCGGCAAGATGGATAAGATTTATGCCGTAGCCTGCCTTCTCGAACAGCAGTTCGTAAAGAGCCAGGACCCGAAGATGATCAAGGACCTCCTGACTGAGAACATCGCGAAGATGGGCGAGAATATTGTCATCCGCCGTTTCGCCCGGTTCCAGATCGGCGAGTAGTGTAGCGAGTAGTCTACAGCACTGGCAGTTTTTCAGAAGGCCGCCCTCTTATGAGAGGCGGCCTTTTTTTGGGGGTGCGGATCAGGCGGATCGGGATGATCGGGCGGATCGGACAGATCGGTTCGCTTGCCGTTCACTTGCCCTTATTCTGGGTGCGGAAGCGCAGGGGGGTGATGTTTAGGTGTGCTTTGAAGAGGCGGGTTAGCTGGCGCTGTTCGCAGAAGCCCAGGGCGTCTGCGACTTCGCTGAGTGTCATATTCGTGTTCACCAGGAGTTCTCGAGCGCGTGCAAGTCGTACGCGCGCAATCTCATCACTCGGGGAGGTGCCAACTGTCGCCTGAAAGCGTCGTTCCAGGCACCGGCGTGAGATACCGATGGCGTGGATCAAGTCCTTCACATTGAAGTTACCGAGGGCTCGCGCCCGGATTAGCTCGCGTGCCCTGGTGACTACCGGATCGCTCGCCAGGGAAACATCCGTGCTTAGCCGAGGAATCAATTCCAATGGGCTGACGAGTAGCGGAGCCGTAGGGCGCGGGGCTCCGTGCATCATTTCGTCCAGTAAACGCGCGGCTTCCCAGCCCACGGTTTCTACATTTTGCTCAATACTGGAGATTTCCATGCCATAAAGGGCCAGCATGTCCCTCTCGTTGTCCACGCCGAGTATTGCTATGTCTCCGGGGACGTTTAACTTCGCCTGTCTGGCAGCCTGATAAAGCTGCAGCGCACGATAGTCTGTACAGCAGAACACGGCAACCGGGCGCGGAAGGCTCTCCAGCCAGCGTCGCAGGTCGGCAATAAGGAAAGTCTCACCCGATGCGCACTCCCACGGGCCTTGAAAATTACCCACCAAGCCATACCCCCTGCGCTCGAGGGCTTGCGCATAGGCATCGCCACGCTCGAGTGCATATTTGTGCCCCGCATATCCGCAGTAGGCGAAGTTTACCAAGCCTTTCTCCAGGAGATGCTGTGCAGCCATGCGGCCAATCGCCGCCTCATCGGAAAAAACCTGGGGTACAGCCGCGTCGTACACGGTATTCGAGCACTCGACGATGGGTTTGCCTGCCAGCGCCGCATTACTCAAGGTTTTGTGGTCGAAAATGGAGGCAAGTATGCCATCGATCTTGGGCGCGTTCGCAATAACCTGTGCAGCCTCGGTATTAAAATAGGGCGTGACTATTTCCCAGTGCGGATGCTCTGCTGCATAGCGGACGATGCCAGCCACCAACCGCTGCCCATACCGAAATGGGTACTTATGCACTAGAGCTATACGTTTTTTTAAGCGCGGGGACTGTACGGACGCAGGAGTAGGAGCACCATTTAGGTGCTTACTAAGTTTAGATTTCACTATTAGGGGACCCTGGGTAAGGGCATATTGAGGAGCTGCAGATAACTGACGCATATTGGCAAAAAAAATCCGCAAGGTGGCAATTACATTTTTGCATTTATGCGTTATAATGCACCCATGTTTTAAGATCATTTAGGGGATTCTAAAACATACTATATAATGTGGGGAGTTCCCACAGAATTAGGGGAGATACGTGTGCCAGATACTTTCTGGTAAACACAAGCGGGCTGCAATGGGGATTGCAGCCCGCTCTGTGTTGCTCGTTTATCACACAAATACCCGATGTCCACACAAGGTGACCTCGTATTTTACTTGAGGAGCGTTGGAATTGGTCTGAATATCTGACGAAATACAGCCCATTCGGATGCTGTTGTGTTGTTTCTCCTTTAACCCACGCTTTTAGATGAAAATGTACGCCTTGGGTATTGATTTCGGTACTCTTTCTGGCCGCGCTCTACTGGTTGACGCTGATACCGGCCAGGAAATCGCGGATGCTGTCCACCCCTACGCGAACGCGGTGATAGAAAAGTGCGTTCCCGGCACGAAGACTCCACTGGAGCCAGACACTGCGTTGCAAGATCCGAAGGACTATCTGGATGTGCTAAGAATTGCCGTGCCTGCGGTACTGGCAAAGGCAAAGGTGAAGCCGGCGCAGATTATTGGTATCGGCACGGATTTCACGGCGTCCAGCCCCCTGCCTTGCTTCAGCGATGGCACCCCGGTCTGTTTTGACCCAAAGCTGCGTAACAACCCGCACAGTTGGGTAAAGCTCTGGAAACACCACGCGGCTCAGCCGGAGGCAGACTATATCAATGAAATCGCCCGTCAGCGGGGCGAGCACTTCGCCACAGTTTACGGGGGGAAGTACTCCAGCGAGTGGTTTTTCTCGAAGCTGCTCCAAGTCGTCCACGATGCACCGGAGGTTTATGATGCGATGGATCGCTGGATAGAGGCGGCGGACTGGATTGTCTGGCAACTCACCGGGCAGGAGAAGCGCTCCGTGTGTGCCGCCGGGTATAAGGCGATGTGGGTCTATCCCTACGGTGAAGGTTGGGCCTACCCGAGCCCGGAGTTTTTCCGAGCCCTGCACCCGAAGCTTGAGACTGTTTATGGCAAGCTCTCCATGGAACTGCACCAACTCGGAGCGCGCGCTGGTGGGCTTACAGCAGAGATGGCAAAGCTGATGGGGCTTAACCCCGGAACTCCTGTAGCGATTGGCAATGTGGACGCCCACGCCGCCGTCCCAGCCTGTACGGTCACTTCTCCCGGAAAGCTGGTAAACATCATGGGCACCAGTACCTGTTCCATGGTGCTGGGCAACGGTTTCCAGCCGGTAGAGGGCATGTGCGGAGCCGTGGCAAACGGCATCATCCCCGGCCTCTGGGGTTTCGAAGCCGGTCAGAGTTGCGTGGGTGACAGCTTCGGATGGTTTGTGCAAAACGCATGCCCGCGCCACGCACTTGGCTTGCCGGAAAACGCAGATGAAGGCAGCGTCCATGCCCGTCTGGTGGAGCTGGCCTCGGCGAGCAAGCCTGGACGCAGCGGACTTCTCGCTCTCGACTGGTGGAATGGGAACCGCTCAGTCCTGGTCGATACCACGCTCAGTGGGTGCATCTTTGGGCTGAATCTCGCGACTACTCCAGCCGAGATCTATCGGGCCATGATCGAGAGCACTGCGTTTGGTCAGCTAAGGATCATTCAATCCTTTGAAGAGCACGGAGTACCCATCGATGAAGTTTTTGCCTGCGGTGGGCTGGCGATAAAGAACGACTTCCTCATGCAAATCTATGCGGATGTGATTAACCGCCCGATCTCCATCGCCGACTCCAAGCAAACCTGTGCCCTCGGTGCCGCTATGCACGGTGCCGTCGCCGCCGGATATCATGCCAATATCTCCGTTGCCGCAGCAAAGATGGCCCGTGTCCGTGAGAAGCGCTTTGAGCCGATTGGCGCGAACACCTCCATCTATAATCAACTCTACAGCGAGTACTGCCGCCTCCACGATCTACTGGGACGCCACCAGATTCCGACGATGCGTACATTGAAGAAGCTGAGGGCAGTGTAGCTGTTAGCTATTAGCCATTAGCTATTAGCTGTTAGCTAGTAGCTTTGAGCTGTCAGCGTTCAGCTATCAGACGAGAGAGCGGAGAATAGAGAGCAACGAAGATACCTATTCATTTGAAGGACCACTATAACCAACAATTTAATCTAACAACAAGCTAACAGCTAAAGGCTAATGGCTAACAAGCTAATATGAAAACTACACTGGGCATCATCATCGGCAACCGGGGATTCTTTCCCACGCATCTGTGCAAGGACGGTCGCGAAAAAATACTCTCCGTTCTGGCCAAGGCAGGATTTAATACCATTCTATTAGGCGAGGATGACTCCCCCTATGGCTCGGTGGAATCCATCGACCAGGCTCGCAAGTGTGCCGCGCTCTTCGATGCGCATCGCCACGAGATCGATGGCATACTGGTCACTCTGCCCAACTTCGGCGATGAGCGCGCTATTGCGAATACCCTGCGTTGGGCGAATCTGAATGTCCCGGTACTCATTCACGCATTCCCCGATGAGTCCAAGCAGATGACGATCAGCCACCGTCGCGACAGCTTCTGCGGGAAGATGTCTGTCTGCAACAACCTCCGCCAGTACGGAATCAACTTTACGCTGACCACCCGTCACACGAGTTGCGCCGTCTCCCCGGAGTTTGCCGAAGACTTAAAGCAGTTCGGTGCCACCTGCCGTATCGTCAAGGGTTTCCGCAATGCCAGGGTCGGAGCCATTGGCGCACGTCCTGCAGCATTCAACACCGTACGCTTCAGCGAGAAGCTACTTGAGCGCGCGGGTATTTCCGTCGAAGTCCTCGACATGTACGAACTGTTTGGGAACGTACAGAAACGCCGTGACGATGACCCGTTGGTTATTGCGAAGTTGCGCGAGATTACCAGCTACGTCTCCGTCCAGGGCATTCCTGTGGAGAGCCTTCTCAAGATGGCCCGCATGGGTGTGGAGATCGATTTGTGGATGCAGAAGAACCAGCTCATTGGCAGCGCCATCCAGTGCTGGACAGCGCTGGAAGAGTTCTTCGGCATCGTACCCTGCACGCTCATGAGTATGTCCAGCAACAGCCTCATCCCCAGCGCCTGTGAGGTGGACATCACTGGCATGTGCGGCATGCTTGCGCTCCAGTTTGCCAGTGGCAAGGCGAGTGCGATTGTGGACTGGAACAACAACTTTGATAATGACCCGGACAAGTGCGTAATCTTCCACTGCTCGAACCTCCCCAAAGACATCTTTGTTGAGGCGAGCATGGATTACCAGGCAATCATCGCCGGGTCAGTTGGCAAAGAGAACTCCTATGGGACCATTGTGGGCCAGATTGCTCCAGGTCCCATGAGCTATTGCCGAGTATCCACGGACGACCTTGCCGGGAAAATCTCCTGCTACGTCGGCGAAGGCCAGTTCACCGCAGACAAGCTCAACACCTTCGGCGGTTACGGAGTTATCGAAGTCCCCCAACTGCAGAAGCTGCTCAACTGGTGCTGTCGCAACGGCTTCGAGCACCATGTCGCCGTAAACCGTGGTCACTACGCCCGCGGCATCAGCGATGCCTTCCGCTACCTCGGGTGGGAGTGTGTGAGCTTCTAAAGAAGCTGGGAGCTGTCAGCTTACAGCGGTCAGCATTCAGAGTATCGTAAAATCGCGTACGTGTTTAGCGTAAAATTCATGGCATCCTGCCGCACCGAAGGTGCATCCACTCATAAGCCCAGGGCAACGCCCTGGGTACGGTTATCCCCTTTACCAATGAGCCCTGTAAGGGCGAAAACCCCACCAGATGAAAGACAGGTATCGCCCTTACAGGGCTTAAATAATAATAATACAATCCATACCCAGGGCGATGCCCTGGGCTCAAGAGTGGTTGCGCCTTCGGCGCGGAATATGTCCGCTGTGCCTTGGTATCCACTAAATACAGGCCGGGAGCTATCAGCGGTCAGCTATCAGCAACAATGAAAGATTTTCGTAAACTCGCGGTATGGGAAAAGTCCCACCGGTTAACAATGGGGATTTATCGGATCACCCAGAGCTTTCCAAAGGAGGAGAACTATGGGTTAACCTCTCAGATTCGTCGGGCATCCGCGTCAATTCCAACCAATATTGCAGAAGGTTGTGGACGCAGTACTGATGTCGAACTGGCTCGATTCTGTGAAATTGCCATGGGTTCTGCATCGGAGTTCGAGTACCAGCTTTTCTTGGCATCTGAACTCACCTATACCGATCCAGCAACCTATGGCATGTTTGAGCAAGATATTGTGGAAATCAAACGCATGCTAAGTGCTCTAATAATTAAACTACGCCGTAACAAGCTGAACGCTGACCGCGGATAGCTCATTCAACTAATCACTCAACAACCTAAAATCTAACAACCAACAGCAAACAAGCTGACCGCTGATAGCTGAAAGCTGATAGCTTTTCTACAAAATGCCCTCCTTCCAATCCCTCCGTCTCGAAGTCTGGAAAGCCAACATAGGTCTGCCAAAGGCGGGCCTCGTGACCATGCACAGTGGCAATGCCTCGGGTGTTCACCGCGAGAGCGGGCTGATGCTCATCAAGCCGTCGGGCATCGACTACGATGCACTCCGACCCGAGGACCTCGCCGTTGTGCGGTTGGCGGATGGTTCACGACCTGAGGCAAGCGAGGTGCCGGATGGGATTGTGGCCGCCATGAAGCCGAGTGTGGATACCGTGCATCACCGTCTGCTGTATCTTAAGGATACAGCATTGGGGGGAGTGATTCACACCCACTCAAACTACGCCACGGCCTGGGCCGCCGTGGGGCAGAGTATCCCGTGCGCTTTGACAGCGATTGCAGATGAGTTTGGCGCGGAGATTCCCTGTACTCCCTACATCGACAACGAAGGTGAAAACATAGCGAATGCCATCTTCCAGTACCGGGGGCGCGGTCCCGCCATCTTGCTGGGGCAGCACGGGGTCTTTACTTTCGACAAAACCCCGGGTAAGGCCTTCAAGGCCGCCGTGATGGTCGAAGATGTCGCGAAGACACTGCTTCTTGCCCGGTCGCTGGGTCCTATAGCAGCGTTCCCCTCTGCCGAGATCGAGAAGTGGTGGGGGCGCTACCACAGCACGTACGGGCAGTAGGTGGCGGGGCGGCGGTTGTTGGATGTTTGTTGGTCGTCGGGGCATCACCTATCCACGACTTCAGGATGTGTGATCCTGTCTTTCAAATGAATCCGTTCTCCCCAATTACTCCAAATACTCCGATTACTCGGCTGGTGGGTATTTTTATCGTCTTCCTGCGTCATTTGAATTACACCCGCCTCAAAGATACATGAAGCCAAGTAATGAGCCTACGATGAATTTCGCCCAGCAACGCGCATTGCTTGCCTATGTGAAACAGTTTGATCCAAGCACACAGAAAGCGGGTAAACTGTATATTGGTTCGGGTATCCTGACTGCTTATGAACCGCAGAAAGATTATATCGAAGGCACATTCGATAATGAGGATGTCCAAGACGATAACTTTGGCAAACTTGAGCTATTTGACGTCGAGTTGCTTTTTGAGAAGAATGGAGGCGTGTATGAAGTGTATGGATCGTGCTCCTGCGAACAGGCCGAATTTTGCCCACACATGTTCGCACTAGCCCAGATTGCACTGAAAAAGGCACAATTACAACCGACAGATTTGACTGTTGTATTCAGCACGCCATCGGAAACCGTATCTGTCACTCCAACGATACCTGCACCAGTCACCTCAGCTTCAGCTACCCAAATCAACGCACCCATCGCTCCCGCTCCGGTGCCGGCTCCCATTAGTTACGCTGGCTTATCGCCGGCTCTACAAAGAGATTTTTTAGTCAAGCATCTGGCTAACCTGCATGGTCGAAAATTGGAGGATTCAGAGAAGCAATTCATTCACAACCTGGCTGATATTTACGCAAGGAATCGGAGCTATGGGAATTACGGGAACCACGGGTTTGCTCTGATGGATTTAGACGTGAAAATACTGGAGCTTCGCCTGCCCGCGACCCTCAACGCTCCCATGTCTTATGGGATGAGGACGTTGACGCCCACATTGTCACGAGTAGTGCCGGATAATCTGGAGGATTTCTGGAAGCTGATGGCCGTAGGACTTACTTGGGTTGGCTGCAAAATCCCTCCCTTCATGGGTGTTATTACCGACTATGCACTCATCGAACGCATCACCACCCACTGGCGAGCTGATGAACGGCAAAAGACGGTGAATAGTTGGAAGTCTCGCTTGCAGGATATTCAAGTGAGCCGATCGGACCTAGATTCACTGCATCAGCCTAACAAAGGAAAATACCAATGGAAAGAGGGGCAGGAGTTGCGCCTGCGATTGGATTCGAAAGGGATGGTGGTTGAGATACGTTTTGATCCACAAGATGAGTTCATTCCGCTAAACAAAAAAGAGCTAGCGGCCCTGCAGAATACGAAATTGACGGACTTTGGGGTGATTGACCCGAAGCAACTCGCCGTTATAAAACTGCTCCATACCGTTGTCGAATCGTACGGGACATGGCGACCACCTACTTCGCTATCCTATACATCGGATCACTACGCGCTGGCATCGGAAGCGGTTCGTCAATTTGCAGGTACGCCACAACTGGTCAACCAGGACGGTGATGAGATCCAGATCGCCCGCGAACCAGCACGCTGGGAGATTGTGCCTGCACCGAAAGGCTCTCCGGAGCCCTGGTCGATGCGCGTCGTCGATGGCAGTGGCAAGCCGCTAAGAGTGCAGATGGAACTCCCAGGAACACCGACGCTCCTGCTCAGCGGTGCGCTGGCCCACCCCGCTCCCGTTCCCATGGGTACGCACACTCAAGCCTATTCTGCCCAGTTCGTGCCGCAGGAAGTACTGGATGATCCCTCTTCGTTAGTGCGACTCCATGCAGTCAAATGCAGGCTTCCAGATACGCTCGGAGCACGCATCACTACAATTGCGCTGCGTCCGCGCCTGCGTTGCTCGATTGGAAAACCCATCTATGGAGACAATGATACGCTGAATGTGGTGCTTGATGCCGTATCCGATGATGGTAAGACATGTTATATCTATACCGCCAGGCGCTGGCAGTTACCCATTAACCAACCCAGCCCCGAATCCGAACTGAAGTACCCGCAGTTTGATAGTGCCAATCGTGCTGCTGAACTTCTCGTCCCATTCAAGCTACAGGAGTTCAACGGTAACTGGAGCCGACCCTGCTCTGCAAAGTTTTCGTCCGAGTTCCCCGAGTGGCTTTCCAGGATGCCGAAGGAGACAGAGATACTGCTCAGCCCTGAACTCGCTGGGTTTAACGCTCCTGCCGTTCGTGCCTTCAGCGAGATAATACTCGATGAGACCGGAGTGAGTGACACCGACTGGTTCGATGTGCGTGTGGCCCTCCGGGTGGAGGATACCACTCTCACAAAGGAAGAAATAGACCTGCTGCTCAAGGCCAAGGGCCGCTATGTGCGCCTGGCCAGGCATGGGTGGCGGCGGCTGGTTATTGATGAAAACGAGGATGACAATAAACTCGCTGCGTCGCTGGGTATTACCATTAATGCGAAGGACACATCCGCCACCAAAGTCCGCTTTCACGCACTCCACCTGGCCTCGCCTGATGTAGCGAAGCATCTCTCCGATGCCGCAAGGGAGCGCATCCAGCAGCGCGCCCAGGAGCTGCAAGCGGTGGAGCGCCCTCCCATACCCGTGGGGCTCAAGGCCACACTGCGCCCGTACCAGCTCGATGGCTTTCACTTTCTCGTCTTTCTTTCAGAGAATCATTTCGGTGGTATTCTGGCGGATGACATGGGTCTTGGCAAAACCGTGCAAGCGCTCGCCTGGATTGCATGGATGAACAAGACACCAGCGCGAAAGGGTCCTCGCCCCGAGAAGACTGCCCAGCAACGGTTCCTGGTGGTCTGCCCGAAGTCCGTTACCTACAACTGGGAGCGGGAGGCCGCACGATTCACGCCCGGGCTGGATGTAGCCGTCTTCTCGAAAGACACGGAAGATACCGAAGAATTCCTCAAGCACACACTGGTGATAGTCAACTACGCGATGCTGCGGAACCGGTCGGACTTCTTTCTCGGATGCCATTGGACGGCTGTCATCCTCGATGAAGGGCAGAACATAAAGAACCCCAGTTCACTCACGGCGCAGACTGCCAGCCAGCTCGATGCGGAGAACCGTTTCATTCTGACCGGCACTCCGATTGAGAACCGGTTGATGGATTTGTGGAGCCTGTTTGCCTTCGCGCAGCCTGGGCTTCTGGGTGGCATGGCTGCATTTAAGAAACAATACTCCACGAAGGAAGAGGGCTCGGAAACCGCCATGCGCCGCCTGCGGCAGCGCGTGCGCCACTTCATGCTGCGCCGCACCAAGGGACAGGTGGCGACAGACTTGCCTGAGCGCATCGAGGAGGATGTCTTCTGTGATATCGATGGCCAGCAACGCAAACTCTACGATGCCGAGCTGAAGCGCGCGCGCCAGATGCTGCTCGGTATAAAGTCTTCCAAGGAATTTAACCAGTCCCGCTTCAACATTCTCCAATCCCTCTTGCGCCTGCGCCAGATATGCTGTGATCCGCGCCTCATCGCCCCGGATGCGGAGAACCTGAACTCCGCCAAACACGATGCTCTGTTTGAGCAACTGGAGGAACTGCGCGAAGAAGGGCACAAGGTCCTCGTGTTTTCGCAATTCACCTCCATGCTCGACCTCATCCAGCAGGAGCTGAACAAGCGGGAATGGGCCCACCTCATTCTTACCGGAGCGACCGAGAATCGCCAGGTCCTCGTGGACAAGTTTCAAGCCTCTCCAGACCCACTGGTCTTTCTCATCTCGTTGAAGGCCGGCGGTTCCGGGCTGAATCTCACCGCCGCTTCCTATGTGATACTCTATGATCCTTGGTGGAATCCCGCTGTGGAAGCCCAGGCTATCGACCGCACCCACCGAATCGGCCAGACATCCACCGTCATCGCCTACCGCTTGATAGCGCGAGACACCGTGGAGGAGAAAATCCGCGCCATGCAGAAACGCAAAGCCTCCCTGGCCGGAGCGATTGTCGAGGAAGAGACGCTGAATGAAGTGCTCGATCTCGACGACCTTCGCACGGTGCTTGGACTCGACCCCGAGGCCTGAGATCGGCCTGAGACCCATGCCATTTTTATTTAGAATAGACTCTAGCTTATAGCCAATCCATAAACGCCCCTATGCCCGTTACCCGCCAGCAAATTATGGAGCGCGGACTACACCACTCCTGCCCGAACTGCGGAGCGAAGCCACTCTTCAGCTCCCGGTTCAAGATGTATGTGCAATGCCCCAAGTGCGGGATGAACTTCGACAAAGAGGACGGTTTCTACGCCGGTTACCTCGCAATCCTGTACGGCATGGTAGCCTTCGGATGGATCGCCCCCATCGCGCTTCTCTGGCTGCTGGGTGTTCTTGGGAATACTGCTGCAATTATTCTCGGCGCACTCGGTGCCGTGGCAGGCCCCGTCCTGCTCTACCAAACCGCCCGCTGCATCTGGATGGCAGGTTATTACTGGTTTCTCCCCCATGAACTCCCAGCAAATATGCCGGAGAGGGAAGGGGAGAACGTGGAGAATAGGGATGGGGAGTAACTAAGTATGCGTTTAGAGTATACCACAGCGCAGTGGACTTATTCGGCGCCGAAGGCGCAACCACACATGAGCCCACGGCATCGCACTGGGTATGGTTCGGATGGTAGGCACAAAGGGACAAAGGCACATAGGCACAAAGTCGGAAAGGCAGAAGGCAGGAGGCAGAAGGCAGGAGCCGAACCAGGCTCCTTGTTACTCCCATCGCGAAACACGCCGGCGTGCTTTTTGGCTCTTGAAGAACAAGGCGTACATAATGTAGGACAGACATTCCTGTCTGTCCAGCTACCAACTCCTCCGAGGACAGACAAGAATGTCTGTCCCACCTTGCCAACCCCTTGTTACTCCCATCGCGAAACTCGTCCGCGAGTTAATGCTGCTGTAGGGGCGATACCCATATT